>CAIRTK010000001.1 GCA_903881475.1 uncultured Opitutia bacterium
GCCTTCCCTCCGCCAGGGATGGACAACCAGCGTCAGGAGTATCAACATCAATTAACCATCCAGACCGACTCTGAAGGTGGCTCGAAAAGGTGGATCCGTTCAAGGTGCCTTAGCCGGAGTCATACGATTTGTCCCGAATTCTCCGGCGAAATGCGGGGATTGATAGGTGGAGCGCGTTGCCCTCAACGCGCTGGATTGAAAATTCGCGCCGCTTCCCCATCAAAGGCCTTTCTGCAGACCAACGCGGTGAGGGCAACGCGTTCCACCCTCGGAGAGACAGGACTGAGGAGCTGACTGCTGAAAGCTGCGCAGCCTTGGCCCGATTCGCGACCCGCGCGGAACTGTGCCATGATTGGAGCAATGGCGGCCGGCTATGATTTTTGCCTTTGATCCCCGGCCTTCCGTGGTTTCCCTGAATCCCTCCATGAGCACTCCGCGCCCGCCCGTTCTCCTCGTCATCCGTGATGGCTGGGGCAAGAATCCCGATCCTTCGCAGGATAAGTTCAACGCTGTCTTCCTCGCCAAGAAGGCCTGCGACGACGCCCTGCAGGCGAAGTACCCGCACACCCTGATCGCCGCGAGCGGGCTCGATGTCGGCCTGCCCGACGGGCAGATGGGCAATTCCGAGGTCGGCCACGAGAACATCGGCGCGGGCCGCATCGTGGATCAGGAACTCGTGCGGCTGAACAAGCTGTTTTCCGAAAAGCAACTCGCCGTGAATCCGGTCTGGCACGCGGTGGTGGCGCGCGTGAAGGCCTCGCCCACGGCGAAGCTGCACCTGATGGGGATCGTGTCCGACGGCGGCGTGCACGGCATGCTAGAGCACCTCTACGGCATCCTGCGGCAGGCGAAGGAGGACGGCCTCACGCCAAAGCAGGTCTTCATCCACGGCTTCACCGACGGGCGCGACACCGCGCCGCAGAGCGGGCTCGGTTTCATCCAGCAGGTGGAGGCCAAATGCCGCGAGATCGGCCTCGGCACGATTGCGACGGTGTGCGGCCGCTTCTGGGCGATGGACCGCGACAACCGCTGGGAGCGCGTGCAGCAGGCTTACGACATGCTCACGGGCCGCAAGGCCGGGGCCACCGCGACGAGCGCAGAAGCGGCGATCCGGAATTATTACGAGCACCCGCTGAGCGAGACCCAGAAGGGCGACGAGTTTGTGCCGGCGACAACGATCACCGGACCCGACGGGCGCCCGCTCGCGACGATCGGCAACGGCGACGCCGTGCTGTTCTATAATTATCGCGGTGACCGTCCGCGCGAGATCACCAAGGCGTTTGTGCTGGATGACTTCAAGGGCTTCGACCGCGGCCCGAAGCTCGACCTCTATTATGCGACGATGACCGAGTACGAGGCGGGCCTGCCGGTGCATGTGATTTCGGGCAAGCCCGAGCAGCTGAAGAACATCCTCGGGCAAGTGGTGAGCGACGCCGGGATCGCGCAGTTCCGCTGCGCGGAGACGGAGAAGAACCCGCACGTGACCTTTTTCTTCAACAACTACCGCGGCACGCCGTTTCTTGGCGAGGATCGCGCGTGTCCGCCAAGCCCGAAAGTGCCGACCTATGATCTGCAGCCGGAGATGTCTGCGGCCGAGGTGACGCGGTTGACGAAGGAGGCGATCCTGTCCGGCAAGTACGGCCTCTTGGTCGTGAACTACGCGAATCCCGACATGGTCGGCCACACGGGTTCGTTGCCGGCCGCGATCAAGGCAGTCGAGGCGACGGACCGCGGGGTAGGGGAACTGCTGGCCGCGCTCGCCGCGAAGGGCGGCAAGGCCGTGATCTGCGCCGACCACGGCAACTGCGAGCAGATGTGGGACCCGGTGCACAACGTGCCGCACACGTCGCACACGCTGAACCTCGTCGAGGTGTTTGTCATCGGCGAGGGTCTGATCGCGGGTAAGACGCGGATGCGGACCGGCGGACGGCTGGCGGACATCGCGCCGACGGTGCTGGCGCTGATGGGTTTGCCGAAGCCCGCGGAGATGACCGGGCAGAACCTGGTGCTGGCAGGCTGAGACGAACTGACCAGATCGGAAGGTGGAGCGAGTTGTCCTCAGCACGCTGAGCAGATCTGCCGAGTTTGGTCGCAGACGGAGTCCAACAACGCGTTGAGGGCAACGCGTTCCACCCTCAGTCGCCGAAAAATCAAATTCTCGCCCGTCCGGTCATCATGGGTCAGAGTCGGGTAACACTGTTCCTCATGAAGCGATCCATTCTCCTCCTTGCCCTGCTCGGCGCGCTGCCGGCCGCGGTGCGGGCGCAGATGCTCTGGCCGGGCACGGAGGCGGGGATGACGGTTGATCAGGTGCAGCGCGAATTTCCGGCGGCGCATGCGCCGGAGAACCCGGTCGAACTGCCCAATGAGCGCGGCGTGCAGCTGCTGGAACTCGACGAGGCGGTCGTCGCCGGGCACACGTTCACTGTGAGGTTTTTCTTCAAGGAGCGGCTCCTCTCGTATGTGGCCCTCGGCGAGACCGGGGAGATTCCGGCGAAGGAGTTCGAGAAGTTCCGGATCCTCCTGCGCGGGAAATACGGCTTGGAATACTCCACGCTCAACTCCGAGTATATCCAGGTCACCTGGAAGGCGGTCAAAACCGTCATCCGGCTGTCCTGGGCGCCCCAGGGACACGGGGTCGCCACGCTCATCATCAGCTACGAAGCCCCGATCATCAAGGAGACCGACCGACTATGACCTACACGGATGCCAATGGCGACCTGACCCTCGAATGCGATCCGTCAGCGGAGGTGATCCGGCTCAAGGCCGTGGCGACCTTCGACGACCCCGTCGAGCTGACGGCCGATGCGGCGCGGGAACTCGCGCAGCAGTTGCTCCGACTGGCGGATGAAATTGATTGAGCCTGGCCGGACCGGATTACCCGCGAATGGCCGCTGATTGATGCGAATGAAAACACCGGTCGGACGGGTTCCACTTTTGGTTTTCTGGCTGGCCGGCCTCATGAGCTGCGCGGTACCTGGTGTGTTGCGGGCCCAAACCCCTCCGGCCGCCGGATCGCTGACGATCCAGTGCCCGATGGCCTGCCGCATTTCGATCCCGGAACTGGGCGTTAACGACGACGCGCCCAAGGACCACCTCCAGCTGGCGGGCGTTCCGGCGGGGACCTACACCGCCACGTTCAGCGCCTACAACCGGCAGGTGTCGCACACGTTTGTGATCACCGCGGGGCAGGCGACCCGTTTCAGTGTGAATATCGCCCAGGGCAAGGTGCGGGATCTCGGTCCACCGGATCCGGCTGCCGCCCCACCGGCCGGACCGGCACCGGTTTCCCCCGATCCAAAGAGGACCGCCACCCGGGAAGATCCGCTGGCTGCTCCGCGTTTTGTCATCCCGGAGATCGGGATCACGATGATCGCGGTGCCGCCCGCGAGCTTCATCATGGGCACGGAACTGGGCAACCGGAACGAGCGGCCGCTGACCCGCATCACGCTTTCCCGCCGGTATTGGTTGAGCCGGACGGAAGTGACGGAGTCGCAATGGCTGGCCCTGATGGAAACCAATCCTTCGAAGGAGCCGGCCCCGGACCGGCCGGTGACGAGTGTCTCGTGGATTGATGCCATGGAATTCTGCCAGCGCCTGACGAGGCACGAGCGGTCCGTGGGACACCTGCCCGAGGGCTATTTCTATATCCTGCCGTTCGAGGCGCAATGGGAGTACGCCTGCCTGGCCGGCGGGGAGGGCCGTCTGGAGGATGAGCTCAAGCGCACCGGATGGTACCAGTCGAACAGCGGCGGCCATGACCACCCGGTCGGCCAGTTGGCGCCGAACGCGTGGGGTTTCCAGGACATGCGCGGCAACGTGGCCGAATGGTGCTTTGACTGGCTGGGCGCCTATCCCGGAGGCATGCAGACCGACTACGCCGGGCCGGCGAGCGGCGCACAGCGGGTCATCCGCGGCGGAGCCTACGACCTGATCGCTTTCTGCTGCAGGGCTTCCTACCGCACCGGTGAGGCCCCGGATAAGACCCATCCCAACGTCGGTTTCCGTATCGCCCTGTTCTCGCTGCCGCCAAAGGCGGGTAACGCGAAGTGAGGGTGGGCGGGTTCAGCCGGTAGCAGCCGACGTGAGGAGGCTGGCGCAAGCCGCTTCGGCAGTATCGGCCGGAGTGTGTTGGCCACAAAAAGGCACAAAGGGCCTGTGGTTGCGAAGGAGCTGCCATTGCGCCAGGGGCGCGTATGGGGATTCGAGCCGAAGCCCTGGTTTTTTTGCGTCTTTTTGTGGCCATCCCTCCAAGGTCAGAGCTCGGTTCGCTAAGGGCTCTTCCGCCTTCGCGTTTCCAACCCAGCCTCCTCACGTCGGCTGCTACCGGCCCGGTGCATGACCGAAATTCTATTTGCCCGTGGGGCCGGCCCTCCGCTTAGCTCTCCTGTTCCTCCCGGAACTTTCCCATGAATCGCACCCATCACTGTGCCCAGCTCACCTCCGCCAACCTCGGCGCCTCCGTTGCGCTCCTTGGCTGGGTGGACTCCATTCGCGACCACGGCGGCATCCTTTTCATCGACCTGCGGGACCGCAAGGGCATCACCCAGGTGAAGTTCGACCCGCAGGACAACGCGGCGCTGGGCACGCAGGCGGCGCACCTGAAGCCCGAGTCGGTCATCGCCATCGCCGGCAAGGTCGTCCCGCGTCCCGCCGGCACGGTGAACCCGGCGCTGCCCACCGGCGAGATCGAGGTCGCGGCGAACCACCTGGAGATCCTCAACGTCTCCGACACGCCGCCGTTCCCGCTCGACGACGCCGGCGGCGACAAGGTCAACGAGGACCTGCGCCTGACCTACCGCTACCTCGACCTGCGCCGCCCGAAGATGCGCAAGAACCTGCAGGTGCGCCACCGCACGGCCAAGTCCATCCGCGACTACTTTGACTCCCAGGAGTTCATCGAGGTGGAGACACCGGCGCTGTTCAAGAGCACGCCCGAGGGCGCGCGCGAGTACCTCGTGCCGTCGCGGATCCATGCCGGCCAGTTTTACGCGCTCTCGCAGTCGCCCCAGCAGTTCAAGCAGATCCTGATGGTCGCGGGCGTGGAGAAGTATTTCCAGATCGCCCGCTGCTTCCGCGACGAGGACCTGCGCGCCGACCGTCAGATGGAGTTCACGCAGGTGGACGTCGAGGCCTCGTTCATCGACCGCGAGGGCATCTATGCGCTGTTCGAGGGCATGCTGAAGAAAGTCTGGAAGGACGTGCTCGGCCACGACCTGCCCACGCCGTTTCCGCGCCTGGCGTTTCACGACGCGATGAACCGCTACGGCGTGGACAAGCCCGATGTGCGCTTCGCGATGGAGCTGGTGGACTTCTCCGAGACCTTCCGGAACTCCGCCTTCAAGGTTTTCCAGTCCACGGTGGCCGGCGGTGGCGTGATCAAGGCGATCAACGCCCAGGGCCTCGCCGACCTCACGCAGGGCGAGATCAAGAGCCTGGAGGAGATTGCAAAATCGCTCGGCGCGAAGGGCCTCGCCTTCATCAAGGTCGAGGGCGGCGAATGGAAGTCGCCGATCGTGAAATTCTTCACCGACGCCGAGAAGGCCGAGTTGACAGCGAAGCTCGCCATCGCGGATGGCGACATCGTGTTCTTCGCGGCCGCGCCCTGGGAGAAGGCCTGCGCCATCCTTGGGCGGCTCCGGCTGGAGGCCGCGGCGCTACTGCAGAAGCGCGGCAAGCTCACGTTGCGGCCGGACGACTGGAAATTCCTCTGGGTCGTGGATTTTCCCCTGATGAGCCATGACGAGGCGGAGAACCGCTACGTGGCGACGCACCATCCGTTCACCGCTCCGGTGCCGGAGGATGCGGCGTTCCTCGACAGCGACCCGAAGCGGGTCCGCGGCCAGCATTACGATGTCGTGCTCAACGGCATGGAACTCGGCGGCGGCTCGATCCGGATCCACCAGCCGGCGCTGCAGAAGAAAGTCTTCGAGGACGTGCTGAAAATCCCGGCCGATGTCGTGGAAAGCCGGTTCGGCTACATGCTCAAGGCCTTCACCTTCGGCGCGCCGCCCCACGGCGGCATTGCGTTCGGCCTCGACCGGATGGTGGCGCTGCTCTGCGGCACGACGAGCATCCGCGACGTCATCGCCTTCCCGAAGACCCAGAAGGGCCAGGACCTCATGGCCCAGAGCCCGACGCCGGTCACGGCGAAGCAGCTCAAGGAACTGCACATCCAGGTGGTCATGCCGGAGTAAGAAGCTCAAAATCCGAAGCTCGAAATCCGAAATTAATGTTTGCGGCTTTGGCGGGGCGGCCGTTTCGGATTTGGAATTTTACCCTTCGGGCTTCTGAGACCGCCTTCGTTCTTGCTCCATCGCCCCTTCGGCGATCCAATGCGGGAAATTTCCATCCCATGAAACTCATCATCGCGATCATCAAGCCGTTCAAACTCGAGGAAGTGAAGGAAGCCCTCGCCGCCATCGGCATCGAGGGCATGACCGTGACCGAGGTGAAGGGCTTCGGCCGCCAGAAGGGCCACACCGAGATCTATCGCGGCAGCGAATACACGGTGGATTTCCTCCCGAAGGTGAAGCTGGAGATCGTGGTGGCCGATGACGTCACGACGAAGACGGTCGAAGCCATCGTCAAGGCGGCCAAGACCGGCAAGATCGGCGACGGCAAGGTGTTCGTCGTTCCGATCGAGGAAGCGGTGCGCATCCGGACCGAAGAGCGCGGCGAGTCGGCCGTCTGAGGACGGTCGGGGCGGGTAGCGCAGGCATCCTGCCTGCAGTCTGGAGGCTGGGCGGTCACGTCCCATGACCGCATGGGAGGGCTTCATCGTCCTGACTGGCCGCTCCGGACTCTACCGATCAAGACCCACGCATGCGGGCACAGGGACGTGCCCGCCCACCACTGCCTCCAGGCTGGTTCCGCGGGGAGCCGGTCCTTGGTTTTTGAGGCAATGACCTGACGGCTTGCCCGGTGGCATGGGTGATGCTTGGAGATAGTTGATGACCATGCATATCCCCCAGCGTATTGTACGCCATTGCCTCTTCGCGTGTCTGGCCGGTTTGTCCTGCCTGACCGCTTCAGCCATCGCGCCCGCGCACCCCGCACCCACGACTGAGCAACGCCTGGCGGCCCTTGAGGCCTACGTTACCAACGGTGACCCGGGCAAGACGCTCACCGGCATCCCCGGCCCCGGCCATAACGCCTGGATGATGACGAGCGCGGCGCTCGTCCTCTTCATGACGCTCCCCGGCCTCGCGCTGTTTTACGGCGGCCTCGTGCGCCGGAAAAACGTGCTCTCGGTGCTGGCCCAGTGCCTGGGTATTACCGGCCTCGTCACGATCCTCTGGTGGGCCTTCGGCTACAGCCTGGTGTTCGGCACCAGCTTCGGCAGCGCCTTCCTCGGCGGCTCGGAGTTCTTCTTCCTGAAGGATGTCACGTCCGCGCCGAACACGAACTACGCCTACTGGGTTTCGCAGAACGTCTTTGCGATGTACCAGCTGATGTTCGCCATCATCACCCCGGCGCTGATCGTCGGCGCCATTGCCGAGCGCATGAAATTCTCCGCCATCATCGCGTTTGTTGTGGTCTGGATGTTCGTGGTCTATTTTCCGCTCGCCCACATGGTGTGGGGCGCAAACGGGTTCATGAACGGCGTGTGGAACGCCGACGCCCGGATCCCGGCCATCGATTTCGCCGGCGGCACGGTAGTGCACATGAGCTCCGGCTGGTCCGCGCTCATCCTCTGCCTGATCCTCGGGCCGCGGCTCGGTTTCGGCCGGGAAAAGATGGCCCCGCACAACATGGTGCTCTGCATGGTCGGCACCGGCATGCTGTGGGTCGGCTGGTACGGCTTCAATGCCGGCTCGGCCGTTGCGGCTGATGGCGTGGCCGCCAGTGCCTTCATGACGACGACTCTCGCGGCCGGGGTTGCGGCGTTCACCTGGGGCCTCATCGAGCGGATCTTCCGGGGCCACGCCTCGATCCTGGGCTTCTGCTCGGGCGCGGTGGCCGGCCTCGTCGTTATCACCCCCGCCGCCGGATTTGTCGACTCCACCGGCGCCGTCGTCATCGGCGTGGTCGCCGCGGTCGTGCCGTATCTCGCCTGCACGAAGCTGAAGGCGGTTTTCGGCTACGACGATGCCCTTGACACCTTTGGCGTTCACGCCATCGGTGGCACGCTCGGCGCCCTCCTGACCGGCCTGCTCGCCACGGCCTCGGTCAACGGCAACCTCACCGGCCCCGCGGCCACCCAGAGCGGCCTTGCCGGGCTCGTCACGCACGGCGGGCTCTGGCTCGCCCAGTTGAAGGCCATCGGTTTCACGCTGCTGCTTTCCATCACCGCCACGGTGGTCATCGCCTATGCGCTGAAGGCCATCATGGGCCTCCGGCCCACCGAGGAAGTCGAGCGCCAGGGCCTCGACCTCAACGAGCATGGTGAGGAAGGCTACGCCAGTTAATCATCCCAACCACTCCCATGAAACTCATCATTGCGATCATCAAGCCGTTCAAGCTTGAGGAAGTGAAAACCGCCCTGGCCGAAATCGGCGTCGAGGGCATGACGGTGACCGAAGTCAAGGGCTTCGGCCGCCAGAAGGGCCACACCGAGATCTACCGGGGCAGCGAATACACCGTGGACTTCCTGCCCAAGGTGAAACTCGAGATCGGCGTGGCCGACGAAGTCGTCGCCAAGGCGGTCGCCGCTGTCATCAAGGCGGCCAAGACCGGCAAGATCGGCGACGGCAAGGTCTTTGTCCTCCCCGTGGAGGAGGTGGTGCGCATCCGCACCGACGAGCGGGGCGAAGCCGCCCTGTAGCCCCTTCCCTGACAGCGTGTCAGGCTGACTACAACACAACGACAGACACCGCCGGCCCCGTGCAAACGGGGCCGGCGTTTTTGTTGGGCGGTCCCGCCCTACCTTTCAACCCGGCCGGAAAAATCCCGTCGAAATTCTCCCAAACCTGCTTTCACTGTCCGTAATGTCCGGCCTCCATCGCATCCGTTTCATCGATTCCCACACGGGCGGCGAGCCGACCCGGCTCGTGGTGGAGGGCGGTCCGGATCTCGGCCCGGGTCCGCTTGGCGAGCGGGTGGCCCGATTCCGGGAAAAATTCGACTCATGGCGCACGGCGATCGTGAACGAGCCGCGCGGCTCCGACACCGTTGTGGGGGCGTTGTTGGTCGCGCCGCATCGCCTGGACTGCCAGTGGGGCGTCATCTTTTTCAACAACGTCGGCCCGCTCGGCATGTGCGGCCACGGCACCATCGGCCTCGTGGCGTCGCTGGCGCACCTCGGCCGGATTTCTCCCGGCCGGGTCAACATCGACACGCCGGTCGGTGCCGTCGGGGCCGAGTTGCACCCGGACGGACAGGTCTCGGTCGACAACGTCGCCAGCTACCGCCGCGCCCGGGGCGTCGCCGTCACGCTGCCCGGACTCGGCGCGGTGCGAGGCGACGTCGCGTGGGGTGGCAACTGGTTTTTCCTCGTCGAAGAACACGGCCTGACGCTGGACCTGGCGAATCTTGAGCGCCTCACGGAGTACACCTGGCGGGTGCGGCAGGCCGTGAACGCGCAGGGGTTTCCCGAGGTGGACCACGTCGAACTCTTTGGGTCGTCGCCCCGGACCGGGGCGCACAGCCGGAATTTTGTCCTCTGCCCGGGCAAGGCCTACGACCGCTCGCCCTGCGGCACGGGCACCAGCGCAAAGCTGGCCTGCCTCGCCGCCGACGGGAAACTCGCCGAGGGGGCGGCGTGGGTGCAGGAGAGCGTGATCGGCAGCACGTTCACGGGCCGCTATCGCTGGCTGGACCGCGCCAAGGGCGAGGTGGCGCCGGTGATCACGGGGACGGCCTTCATCATGGCGGAGGGCGAACAGTTGCTCGATCCGCGCGATCCGTTTTGCTGGGGGATCCGCTAAAATGAGTTTGCCCGCGAATGGCCGCCAATCGCCACGAATGAAAACAACCCATCGCGAGGTATGGATAGTTCCGTTCCATGCGGGAGACTTCATGGATCGATCAAAAAATCTCTCATCGGTCGAAATTCGCGCTTATTCGCGGCCATTCGCGGGCACACCGGTATGACTCCGGCCCGATCGAAATCTGTCATCATTTGCGGCGGCGGCATTGTAGGCCTTAGCTGCGCCTATTATCTGGCCCGGGACGGCTGGGCGGTGACGGTGGTGGAGCGCAATGCCGAGGGGGCGGATTCCTGTGCCCAGGGCAGCGCGGGCTACATCTCACCGAGTCATGTCATTCCGTTGGCGGCGCCCGGCATGGTGGCGAACGGCCTGAAGTGGATGCTGAGTTCGCGCAGCCCGTTCTACATCAAGCCGCGGCTCGATGCCGGCCTGCTGCGCTGGGGCTGGCTGTTCGCCCGGTCCTGCACACCACAGCATACCCGCCGCGCCGCGCCGGTGCTGCGCGACCTGTGCCTGGGGGGACGGAAACTGTTCCTGGAACTGGCCGCCGCCACGGGCGACGCGTTCGAGCTGAAGCAGGAGGGCCTGCTCAACCTCTGCCAGACGCAGGAAACCCTGGATCACGAGACGCACGGCCTCGCCGCGCTCGCGAACGAACTGGGCGTCGAGGCACGCGTGCTCGATGCGAAGCAAACGGCGGTGCTCGAGCCGGGCACGCGGCTCGATGTCATCGGCTCGGTCTATTTTCCCAGCGATGCGCACCTGACGCCGCGGAAATTCATGCCGGCACTGACCGGACTGCTGCAGCGGATGGGTGTGACCTTTCGCTGGAACACGAGTGTGGAAGGGTGGCTTGCCGAAGGCGGGCGGGTGGTCGCGGTTCAGACCACCGCAGGCGAACTCAAGGCGGATGAGTTTGTGCTCGCGGGCGGTTCGTGGTCGGCGGCGATGACCGCCGGCCTGGACATCCGGCTGCCGCTGCAGGCGGGCAAGGGCTACAGCCTCACGCTCGACCAGCCGCGTTTCAAGCTGACCAAGTCGATGATCCTCACGGAACGCCGCGTGGCGGTCACCCCGATGGGCGACAAGCTGCGCTTTGGCGGCACGATGGAGATCGCCGGCCACAGTGACCGCATCCGGCCCGAGCGGGTGGAGCAGATCATCGCGGGCGCGCAGGCTTTTCTGCCCGAGTTCACGCCGGCCGACTTTGCCGGGATCAAACCATGGTTCGGCTACCGGCCGGTGTCGCCGGACGGCCTGCCCTACATCGGCCGCTTCGGCCGTCATCCCAACCTCACCGCCGCCTGCGGGCACGCGATGCTGGGGGTCACGATGGCCCCGATCACCGGCCTGCTGGTCAGCGAGGTCCTCGGCGGCCGCGAGCCATCGGTCCCGCTCGCAATGCTCAGTCCCGACCGGTTTTCGTAAATGCCCAACCCAATCCCACGGGTTGTTTGCCACGAAAAGGCACAAGGTTACCAAGGCTCTGAATCGAATCTCCCGCGCGCCTATAGGCGCAATGGAGGCTCCTTCGCAGCCCTAGCTGCCTTGTGCCTCTTTGCGGCCAACCCTCTGAATCTTCCCATCCCATGAACTGGAAAGGCGTCATCCCGGCCATCACGACCAATTTTCGCGCCGATGGCGCGGTCGACCACGCGGCGCTGGCGCGGCATTGCCGCTGGATGATCGACAGCGGCTGCACCGGGATCGTGTGCTGCGGCTCGCTCGGCGAGGCGGCCACACTGTCGTCCAAGGAAGAGCTCGCCGTGGCTGCGACCTGCGTGAAGGCCGTCGGCCACCGGACCCCGGTCGTGCTTGGCATCGCGGCGTTGTCGACGGCGGAGGCGGTGGCGCTCGCCAAAGGCGCGGTGCGGGCGGGCTGCGAAGGCCTGATGGTGCTACCGCCGTACGTCTACAGCACGGACTGGCGCGAGATGAAGGCCCACGTGGGCGCCGTCATCTCCGCCACGAAGCTTTCCTGCCTGCTCTACAACAACCCGCCGGCCTACAAGACGGACTTCCTGCCCTGGCAGATTGCCGAGCTGGCGGCGGATCATCCGAACCTGCACGCGGTGAAGGAATCGAGCGGCGATACCCGCCGGGTGACGGCCATCCGGATCGCGTGCGGACGCCGGCTGGATGTGCTGGTCGGCATGGACGACGCTATCGTCGAGGGCATTTACGCGGGTGCGGTCGGGTGGATCGCCGGCCTCGTGAATGCGTTTCCGGAGGAGTCGGTCGAGCTGTTCGATTACGCGAGCCGGGGGGACAAGGCGCGCGCGGCCGAACTCTACGCGTGGTTCCTGCCGCTGCTGCGGCTCGATACGGTGCCGAAGTTCGTGCAGCTCATCAAATGGGTGCAGGCGGAGGTCGGCCGGGGGAATCCCACGGTGCGTGCGCCGCGGCTGCCGCTGGCGGGCGTGGACCTCGCGCACGCGAAGGCTGTGCTGGCCAAGGCGCTGAAAACGCGGCCCAAGTCGTGAGCTTCGGAATGGTTGGCCACAAAAAGGCACGAGGGTACCGGGGCTGCGAAGGAGCTTCCATCGCGCCTATAGGCGCAATGGAGATCCGATTCGGAGCCTTGGCCCATTTGGGCCTTTTTGTGGCCAACACCTCCGGAGTAATTTTGCCGATGGCATTCGCCACTTTGGCCCAATCCTGTCAGGTTTGAATACATGGAGCTACGCGGCCTTTCACTCATCGGGTTCGCCAGCGGGGCGCCGGGCGGCGCGGTGTTCCGGGCGTTTGACCCGGCGCGGGCGGCGGACTTGGAGCCGGCGTTCCACGCGGTGTCAGGCGGTGAGCTCGAGCGGGCGGTGCAGCTGGCGGCCGGTGCCGCGCCCGTGTGGGCGAAGCTGACCGGCGCGGCGCGCAACCGCTTCCTTCGCCTAGTGGCGGACAAACTCGACCGGCATGCCGCGGCGCTGGCCGCGCGGGCGGCGCAGGAAACGGGCCTGCCCGTGGCGCGGTGCACCGGGGAGATCGCCCGGACCTCGGGCCAGTTGCGGCTCTACGGGGAGACGGCGGAGCGGGGCGACTGGCTCGATGCGCGCATCGAGACGGCGCAGCTGGAGCGTCAGCCGCTGCCGAAGCCCGACCACCGCTCGATGCTCCGGCCGCTCGGACCGGTGGTGGTGTTTGGCTCCAGCAACTTTCCCTTCGCGTATTCGGTGGCAGGCGGCGACACGGCGTCGGCGTTTGCCGCGGGCTGTCCGGTCATCGTGAAGGCGCACCCCGCGCATCCCGGCACGGGTGAAGGGGTCGGCCGGCTGGTGACCGAGGCCGTGCAGGAATGCGGCCTGCCCGAGGGCTCGTTCTCGCTGCTGTTTGATGCGGGTTTCGAAGTGGGTCAGGCGCTCGTGCAGCACCCGCTGGTGAAGGCGGTCGGCTTCACCGGCTCCTTGAAAGGCGGCCGGGCGCTGGTGGATCTCGCCGCGGCGCGGCCCGAGCCGATCCCGGTCTATGCCGAGATGGGCAGCATCAATCCGTTTTTCATCCTGCCGGGCGCGCTGGCGGAACGGGCGGCGGCGCTCATCGACGGGCTGCATGCCTCGGCCACGGTCGGCGTCGGTCAGTTCTGCACCAATCCCGGCCTGATCGTACTGGAGCGCTCGGCTGATGCCGAACGATTCGTGAAGACGCTGGCGGACAAACTGACCGCCACGCCCGAGGCGGCCATGCTCACGCCCGGCATCCGGAAGGCATTTGCCACCAACACGGCGGCCCGGGCGCAGCAACCGGGCGTGACCGTGATCGCCCAGGGGAAAACCGCGATGGCGTGCGGCGCGGCCCCGGTGTGGTTCGAGACGGATGCCCGGACTTTCCTCGGCAATCCCGGACTCTCCGGTGAAATCTTCGGGCCCAGCTCACTGGTCGTCTGGTGCCATGATCGGGCGGAGCTGCTGGACGTGGCGCGTCACCTCGAGGGCAGCCTGACGGCCACGCTGCACGCGGGCGCGGGCGAGGCGGCGGAGCAGGGCGAGTTAATCGAGCTGCTGTCGGCCAAGGCGGGCCGGTTGATCCTGAACGGTTACCCGACGGGCCTGGAGGTCAGCCCGGCCATCGTGCACGCCGGACCGTATCCCGCGACGAGCGACGGCGGCCGGAGCACGTCGGTCGGCACGCGGGCGCTGCTGCGCTGGACCCGGCTGGTCTGCTACCAGGGTTTTCCTGATGCACTGCTGCCGCCGGAACTGCAGAACGCGAATAAATTTGGCCTACTGCGGCTAGTGAATGGCGAGTGGACGCGAAATGGTTTGTAGGTGGAACGCGTTGCCCTCAACGCGTTTGAAGCGTGGCAAACTAGCCGTTCCGACTGCACCACAAAGCACCGAGCTGGGTGAAAGACGGATCGATCTTTCACATCCGCATTCGGACTGATCTCCGTCAGAAAGCCTTACTGACGACGCCAGCGCTGGCGACTGATCTGTTGAAATCCGTCCAGCTCTACCACGCCGCCGGCAAATGGTGGCGCGACCTCTTTCTGCTCATGCCGGATCACCTCCATGCCTTGCTGGCTTTTCCACGCGAACCCGGCATGGCGGCGACCATCCGCGAATGGAAACGGGGCGCGGCCCGACTTCAGCGCGTCAAATGGCAGGAGAACTTCTTCGATCACCGTCTCCGCAGCGACAAGCTCGGTGCGGAGACGTGGCACTATATCCGACGGAACCCGGTCGTGAAGGAATTATGTCCGGATGAGGATTCGTGGACCTATTGGTGGAGCGGGACGCTTGCTGCCGGCGGAGCAGATGGTGCATGACAGGAAACTATTTGAGCTCTCCCGTACCCGGGTGGAACGTATTGCCCGCAATACGTTATTTGGCCCCGTCCACGATTAGACTCGGACGGAGCTGCTCAGCGCATTGAGGGCAATACGCTCCACCCGGGACTTGTTAGGTTTTCTTCGCCGGCAGGGCGCGGGTGGTGACCTCGGTCTTCAGCTTGGCGACATAGGCGTCGACGGTCATCACGCCCTCGTCGCCGCGGGCGCGGCTGCGGACGGAGACGCTGGCGGCCTCGGCCTCCTTCTGGCCGATCACCAGCGTGTAGGGCACCTTGTCGAGTTCGGCCCGGCGGATCTTGGCGCCGAGCTTGTCGCTGTGCTCGTCGAGCGACGCGCGCAGGCCTTCGCCCTTCAGGCGGGCGAGGACGGTGTGCGCGTACTCGTTGAGCTTGTCGCTGATGGTCACGAGCCGCACCTGCTCGGGCGCGAGCCACGCGGGGAAGTCGCCGCCGAAGTGCTCGATCAGCACGCCGCAGAAGCGCTCCATCGAGCCGAACGGCGCGCGGTGGATCATCACGGGACGGTGCGGCTGGTTGTCGGCGCCGATGTAGGACAGGTCGAAGCGCACGGGCAGGTTGTAGTCGACCTGCACGGTGCCGAGCTGCCACTCGCGGCCGATGACGTCCTTGATGACGAAATCGATCTTCGGGCCGTAGAACGCGGCCTCGCCGGGCTCCTCGGTGAAGGGCACGCCGAGGGTCTTGGCGGCCTCGCGGCAGGCGTGCTCGGCCTTGTCCCAGTTGGCGGCGTCGCCGGTATACTTGTTGGAGTCGGGGTCGCGGAGGCCGACGCGCACGCGGTAGTCGGCCATGCCGAGCGTGGAGAGCACGATCTTCACGAGCGAAAGGCACCCTAGGACCTCCGCGGCGACCTGCTCCTCCGTGCAGAACAGGTGGGCGTCGTCCTGCGTGAAGCCACGGACGCGGGTCATGCCGTTGAGCTCGCCGGACTGTTCCCAGCGGTAGACGGTGCCGAACTCGGCGAGCCGCACGGGCAGGTCACGGTAGGAGTGCGGCTGCGAGGCGAAGATCTTGATGTGGTGTGGGCAGTTCATCGGCTTCAGCATGAAGCCGTCGAGCAGCTGGTCGTCGGGTTTCACACGATCGGGCGTGATGGTTTCCCGGCCGGTGCGCTGGTTGACCTGCGAGGCGAGGCGCGCGGAGACGGCCTCGAGGCGCGCGTACACCTCGGCGCAGGAGCAACCCTCATGGATGACCTTGGCGAGCGACTCGTTTTCGATCACGGGCGAGAACTGCGATTCCTTGTAGTAGGGAAAATGGCCGGAGGTCTTGTACAGCTCGAGCTTGCCGATGTGCGGTGTGAAGACCTGCGAGTAGCCCTGCTTGCGCAGCTCGCCGCCGATGAAGTCCTGCAGCTCCTGGCGGATGATTGAGCCGTTGGGCGTCCAGAGGATGAGGCCCTGGCCGACGTCCTCGTCGATGACGAAGAGCTTGAGGTCCTTGCCGAGCTTGCGGTGGTCGCGGAGCTTCGCCTGCTCCTGCTGCTCCAGGTAGGCGGCGAGCTCGTCCTTGGTCGGGAAGGCGGTGCCGTAGATGCGCTGGAGCTGCTTGTTCTTCTCGTCGCCGCGGTGATACGCGCCGGCGATGGAGAGGAGCTTGAACGCCTTCAGCTTCGACGAGTAGCGCACGTGCGTGCCGGCGCAGAGGTCCATGAACTCGCCGTTTTGGTAGAACGAGATCTTCTCGCCCTCGGGGATGTCGGCCAGGCGGCCAAGCTTGTAGCGCTCCTGGCCGCGGGACTTGATGATCTCGACCGCCTCCTCGCGGGAAACCTCCTTGCGCAGGAACGGCTGGTTCTCGTCGGCGACCTTCTTCATCTCGGCCTCGATTTTGACGAGATCCTCGGCGGTGAATTTGTGGTCGAGGTCGATGTCGTAGTAGAAGCCGGTCTCCGTCGGCGGACCGATGTCGAGCTTGGCGTCCGGCCAGAGGCGGAGGATCGCGGTCGCGAGGATGTGCGACGCGGAGTGGCGGAGTTCTTCGAGCGGGGACATGGGCGAGGACATGAGAAGAAAGAGAGAGACGGATCAGATTAATGGCAAAGACGCGAAGGCGCTAAGGTCGGATGGAAGATGGGTTATGGGTTCGAACTTGGCGCCTTCGCGTCTTCGCGATTCAAAAACGATTACCTTTTGATGGGTTCGAGGGAATAGCCATCCTTGCGGTCGAGCATCGACCAGCCGGCGGTCGCGAGTTCCTTGCGGAGGGCGTCGGCGGCGGCGAAGTCCTTGGCCTGCTTTGCGGTCCAGCGCTTTTCGGCGAGGGCGGTGATAGACGAAGGAACCGATTGGTTCGACTTCTCAGCGGTTCTTTCACCAAGGGTTCTCACTTTTATGTTAAGGCCAAAGGCACGATTGAAGAGCCGGTGAGCAGCTTTAAACTCGGTTAACCACCGACTACGCTGTTCCGCAGATTGATCGGATGCCGCGAAAGGTGAATTCGCGATTGCCTTTATCATGGTGAACGCTGTTCCCAAGGCCGCAGGTGTATTGAGATCGTCGCACAGGTTGGTCCATGCCGCTCCGAATCCGCCTTCGAGTGATTCATCGTTGGCTATGACATTGTCTAGCGCTTCACGCTGGGAAGAGATTCCTGCTCGATCCGCATATTCCTCGAGCCGATCGCGGATGCTCAAGAGCGCACTCTCCGCTGCATGTAGCGAATCGAGGGTGAAGTTGAGCTGTTTCCGCGGATGGCCCATGAGCAGGGCGTAGCGCAGGGCCATCGGGGAGAAGCCTTTCGCGGTCAGGTCATCGAGGGTGTAGAGGTTGCCGAGGCTCTTGCTCATCTTCTTGCCGTCCACGAGGAGGTGCTCGCTGTGGTACCAATGACGCGAGAACTGTTGGCCGTTGCAGCATTCGCTCTGGGCGATCTCGTTCTCGTGGTGCGGGAACAGCAGGTCTACGCCGCCGGTGTGGAGGTCGATGGTTTCGCCGAGGTGCTTCTTGATCATCGCGCTGCACTCGATGTGCCAGCCGGGCCGGCCGCGGCCCCACGGGCTTTCCCAACTGTTGGCGCCGTCCTCGTCCTTGTGCGCCTTCCACAGCGCAAAGTCGCTCACGTCTTCCTTCTCGTCGGCGTCGGCGGCCAGCGCCTTGAGGGCGCTGCCAGGTTGGAGCACACGCTCCTTCACGCGCGAGAGTTCGCCATAATGGTCGAATGAGGAGACCTTGAAATACACGGAACCATCGGGCGCGCGATAGGCGTTTCCCTTCTTCATGAGCACGTCGATCATGTCGACCTGCTCGTCGATATGGCCGGTGGCGGTGGGCTCGACGTGGGGTGGGAGGCAATTGAGGGCAGCGCAGTCGGCGTGGAATTTGTCTGTCCACTGCTTCGTCACCTCGGCGAGAGGGCGGCCCTCGTCGCGGGCGCGCTTGATCGTCTTGTCGTCGACGTCGGTCAGGTTGCGGACGTGCTTCACCTTGCCCGGGCCGAACTCAAGCTCGAGGAGGCGGCGGAGGACGTCGTTGACGACGAAGGTGCGGAAGTTGCCGATGTGGGCGGGCGCATAGACAGTCGGTCCGCAATTATAGAAGCGGAAAACGCCGTCGGGATGCGAGGGCTGGAGTTCGCGAGTCTCTCGCTTGAGCGAGTCGAAAAGCTGGAGGGCCATGAAAAGGGAAGGAGGAAGGGTGGAACGCTGAAGTAAATTCCGCCGCGGCGGAATGCTGTTTTTGCGGGCGGCGCGACCGGGCGCCGGCGGTTGTCGGACTCAACAACCGCAACGCGTCGTTCGCGTCGTGGTGGTACGGCGCGAGGCGGTGCAAAAACGTGTGGCGAACCGGGGCATGGCGTGCTCTAGTCCGCCGAAGAACGCGAATATGCCCGACAACTTCAAGCTCGATCTCATCCACCGTCCCCGCCGGCTGCGCCGCACGGCCAGCCTGCGCGCCCTCACCGAGGAAACGGTGCTGCACGCGGCCGATTTCATCGCGCCGCTCTTCGTGGTGGACGGCAAAAGCCGGCCCGAGGAGATCAAATCCATGTCCGGCGTCTTCCGCCTGGGCATCGGCGACCTCGTCAAGGAGTGCTGCGCGCTGCATCGGCTGGGCGTCCGGGCCGTGGCGCTATTCCCGAAGCTCGATCCAAAGCTCAAGGACCACGAGGGCACGCAGGCCCTGAACGAGGAGTCCCTGATCCTGCGCGCGGTGCGCGCGGTGAAGCAGGCCGTGCCGGAGCTGGCGATCCTCACCGATGTGGCGCTCGACCCGTACACGACCCACGGGCACGATGGCGTGCTCACGGCCGAGATGGACGACGTCGAGAACGACCGGACGGTGGGCATCCTGACTCGGATGGCGGTGATGCAGGCCCGCGCGGGCGTGGACCTGGTGGCGCCGTCGGACATGATGGACGGGCGCGTGGGGGCGATCCGGCGGGCGCTGGACGCGGCGGGTTTTTCCGGCACGGGCATCATGGCCTACTCGGCCAAGTTCAACTCGGGTTACTACGGCCCGTTCCGCGACGCGGTCGGCAGCGCCCAGGCGGCGGGCACGCGCCTGCTGAGCAAGGCCACCTACCAGCTCAACCCGGCGAACCGCCGCGAGGCCATCGCCGAGGCGCTCCTCGACGAGTCCGAAGGGGCCGATATCCTCATGGTGAAGCCCGCCGGGCTTTACCTCGATATCATCCGGGACATCCGCGAGGTGACCCGGAAGCCGGTCGCGGCGTACCAGATTTCCGGCGAGTACGCGCAGATCCACGCCGCGGCGAAACTCGGCTGGCTCGACCTGGCCCGCTGCCGGCACGAATCGCTGATCGCGATCAAACGCGCGGGCGCGGACATGATCCTGACGTATTTCGCGAAGGAGATGGCGGCAGAGTTGGGCCGCTGATCTTTGGCCACAAAAAGGCACAAAGGTGCCGGGGCTGCGAAGGAATCACCCTAGCGCCGATAGGCGCGCGGGGGATTAGAGACGAAGCTTCGGAAATTTTGCGCCTCTTGGTGGCGAAAAATCCGAAAGCCTCGCGGTTGTGGGCTGAATTCTGATGGCTGACCGCCGGAACGTTAAAACGGCGAGCGCGGCACCTGGACGGAATCGCCCGGCATCAGGTGGATGTCCTGCGCGGGATTTTTCTGCGCAAGGATGATGTTCACGTCGTAGGCCTTCTGCTCGCGCGTCAGGTTCACCTTCGTCTCCTTGGCGTAGAGGGTGAAGCCGCCGGCGGCCTGGATCGCCTTGCTCGCGGTGAGGTCGGGCGTCCACACGATGCGGCCGGGGCGGGCGACTTCGCCGCCGACATAGACATAGCGCTCGGTGACGCTCACGGAGACGTCGACGGTGCGGTAGATTTTTTTGGCGACGTAGGTTTCGCGGATGCGCTGCGCCAGCTCCCCCGGGGTCGTGCCCGCGGTGCTCATGATGCCGATGTAGGGCAGGGTGATGGTGCCGCGGTCATCGATCTGCACCGGATTGATGCTGGGATCGGGCACGCCCTGCAGGGCGACCGTCAGGCTGTCACCGGGCCGCAGCTGGGCCGAGGCCGTGGCGGCGGCGGGAACCTGCGGGTTGGCGTCGGAGACGCCGTCGGTCTCGCAGCCTGAAAAAAACACCGGGAGGGCGGCGGCCAGACAGAACAGCAGGGGACGGCGGGGAGAAACCATGAAGCGGGAGGAATGGGCCCGGCCGCCGGAAAACGCAACGTTACTGTTTGCCGCGGGAGCGGGCCCGGGGCTTCTCGTCCTCGTCGTCATTCTTGGCCGGCTTCTCGTCGTCATCCTCGTCCTCGTCGTCCTTGTCCTTCTTTTCCTCGTCCTCGTCCTTGTCCTCGTCGTCCTCATCCCACTTGAGGGAATCATCGTTCTTGAGCTTCTCCTCCTCGGCCTCGTCGAGCTCGGGCAGGTCGTCGTCCTCCTCGGTGCTCTTGACGGGCTTCTCGTCATCGGACTCGTAGCCGGCGGGCATGAAGTCGAGGATGGCGGTGATCTCCTCGAAGGAGTGGACGGCCTTGCCCTCGATGAAATGGCTGTTCTGGGCCTCGCGCAGCTCGTCCTCGACCTCGTCCACGGTGAGCTTGGATTCGAACTCGAAGAGGTCGTTGAGCATCTTGACGCGGCAGCGCGTGAGGAGGTCGAGCAGGTCGGCGTACGGGCCGTTTTCCTCGTCGAGGATGTCGGGCAGCACGAAAAGTTTTTCCTCGGACTCGAAGAGCGACTCCTTGGTGCGCTTGAGCCGGACCTTGCCGCCGCCGAGATCCTTCTCGATGCGGAAGGGGATGAAGGCCCGCTCCATCACATCCTGGTCGAAGCCGTAGTCGCGCAGCGGATCCACGAGCTCGATGAGGTGGTCGCGCTGGCGGGGGTCGATGATGCTGAGGCCGTCAACATCCCAGCGCACGGGATCGCTGGTTTCACTGACCCACCAATTGTGATCTTCGCCGAGACGAACAACGCACCAATCGAGAGTAGAAGTAGCTTTGGCCATAGAAGAGGAGACGGGGAAGATTTTTGGCGCAGCGTGCGAGGGGGCACCTAAAAAACAAGCACAAAAAAGCCGCTGGGTTACGAGGAGGAAAAAGGAGAGGCCCAGCTGCAAAAATCCTTTGCTTTCGGGTGTTTAGCCTTGCGGGCCTTGCCTTTTGGCCGGGCGATTTTCACAGTTGCGGGCCATGGGTCTGTTTTACGAGAAGCTTGTCCGTCCCGCGCTGTTCCAGCTCGACTCCGAGCACGCGCACGAACTGGGCGTGGATGCGATGGCGCTGCTGGCCGCCCTGCCGCCGCTCTGCCGGCTGCTGGAGGCTTGGAACCGGCTGCCCAAGGCGGGGGCGCGCCCGGTCGAGGCGTTCGGGCTGAAATTCCCCAATGCCGTCGGCCTGGCGGCGGGCTTTGACAAGAATGCCCGCGCGTGGCCCGCCGCCGCGGCGCTGGGCTTCGGCCACGTGGAGATCGGCACCGTCACGGCGCTCCGCCAGCCCGGCAACGACCGGCCGCGGATGTTCCGCTACCCGAAGGAGGAGGCGGTCATCAACCGGATGGGCTTCAACAACCAGGGCGCCGAGGCGGTGGCCGCGCGGCTGGCCCGCCGGCCCGGTCCCGGCCACCGGCGCGTTCCGCTGGGCATCAACCTCGGCAAGTCCAAGGTCGCCTCGCTGGACCAGGCGGTCGCGGACTACCTCGCGAGCTTCCACCTCCTCGCCGGGCATGCCGACTACCTCGTGCTCAACGTCAGCAGCCCCAACACCCCCGGACTGCGGCAGCTGCAGGACGGCGACCGCCTGCGCGAGCTGCTCGGCGCGATCACGGCCGCAAACCGCGACCGGGCCGCGCAGCCGGGTCAGGTGCGCAAGCCGCTGCTGCTGAAAATCGCGCCCGACCTGAACTTTCCGCAGATCGACGCGGTGCTGGCCGCGATCACCGAGTACGGCCTCGATGGCATCATTGCCACGAACACGACGCTGGAGCGGCCCGGCGCGCTGGCCGCGGTCAGCGAAGCCGGCGGGTTGAGCGGGGCGCCGCTGCGCCGGCGGTCGACCGAGATCATCAATTACATCGCGCGCGCCACCCACGGCCGGCTGCCGATCATCGGCGTCGGCGGCATCATGGATCCCGCGGCGGCCGGCGAGAAATTCGATGCCGGTGCCACGCTGGTGCAGATCTACACGGGCCTCGTCTATCGCGGGCCGTTTTTCGTCGGCGAACTCGCCCGCGCGCTCGCCGACCGGCAGCGGACGTAGGTTGCGCGCTTGCGCGCAACGGAGATCGCAGTTCGAAGATCGGTGGAAGAAGCAGGCCGGCGGCGGCTTTTTCGGAACCGTCTGCGAGGTTGCTGTGCAGTCCATGGATCGGCCTCGCACCGTGAACCTGCGCTCGCTACGGCTGGTAATCGAACTCCGATCTCCTGAATTCACCTCTCCGATTCAGGGCTTTACAAGGATCGGGCGATTCCTCTTAGTCCGCGTTCCCCTGTTTTTCAGTGCCCGGGTGGTGGAATTGGTAGACACACACGTTTGAGGGGCGTGTGCCGTAAGGCGTGCAGGTTCGAGTCCTGTCCCGGGCACCAATTTTTGCCGCCACGCAGCGGCCGGAAGACAGCCGCGCAAAAGTTCCCCCCGCCGCGCGAATTCGCCGCCGGGAAATCGCTTGCCTCACCCCGGGGCGCGTGAACACTCCGCACCGACTACACCGGCGCCCAGCGCGCATTCAGCAAACCACCGCGGGTCCGCACCCGCTTTGCCTCAGACTACATGGACGACACGCCCGCCAAGGAAAATCCCGCGAAGGATTTCAACAAACTCGACCTGAGCCAGCTTCAGGGATTCAGCTTCGGCACCCAATGGGCCCAAGACAAGACGTCCGCGCCTGAATCGCGTGAACCGCGCGGGGACCGTCCGCCCCGCGAGGGCGGCGACCGCCGCGACACCCCGCGCGACCGCCGCGCCTTCCGCAAGCCCACCGGTCCCGTGACCGGCGGTCCGGAAGGCCGTCCGGCGGACGCCGGCGCGGGCGAGCGCCGCGAATATCCCGGCGGGGACCGCCGGCAGACCGGCGACCGTCGCCAGGCTTACCAAGGCGGCCCCGGCCCGCGCCGCGACGGCCCGGCTGGAGGCGAGCGCAGTTCGCGCTATCCCGACCGCGGTGAGCCGCAGGATCGCGGCCCGTATGACAGCCCGTATTTCAGCGCGACGTTCTATCCCGAGGACACCAGCTTCAACGCGCTCGCCAAGACCATCCGCTCCTCCTGCCGCACGATCGAGCTGTTCGAGATCGCGCGCACGGTGATCGACAAGCTCGACCGTTTCGTCGTGGTGCTGACCCGCAAGCCCGCGGGCGCGCCCGACGCCAAGCCCGCGCCGCTCTACATTTCCGTGCCAGATGGCCTGCCCTTCGAGAGCGAGGAGGCGGCCATCGCCCACGTGCTGGGCACGCATCTCGACAAGTTCTTTGACCGGGCCGAGGCGGAGATTGAGCCGCCGAAGGGGAATTTCCTGGTCATCAACAAGTGCACCGTCACGGGCGAGCTGCTCGGGCCGCCGAATTACCACCGCTACAACCAGATCGTGCAGCAGCATCACACGGCGAAGATCCGCGGCATGTCGCTCGAGGCCTACCGCAATCGCATCGAGACCATCCGCGATCCCGAGGTCGTGGCCCAATGGCTCGAGAAGATGAAGAAGACCACGCGCTACACGTGGAAACCCGCCGGCAAACCCGCGAAGCCCGCGGTGGCGGCCCCAACCGAGGCGCCAGCCGCCTCCGAACCGGCCGCGGAACCGCCCGCGAGCCCCGCAGAGGCGCCGGCGGCCGAAGCCCCGGTCGTGGAGACGGCGGCCCCGGCCACACCCGAGGCCGTGACCCCGGCCCCGGCCGAACCCGCAGCCGCGGACGCCCTGACCTTTGATACGTTCGAGGAAGCCCGCACCTATCTGCTCGCCCAGGCCAAGGACAAGCTGGTGCGCCAGACCGATTCCGCGCGCTTCCACGGCAAGATTGCCGAGCAACTGCCCGACGGTGAAATCCGCCGTGCGACCGAAGGCGCGCTGGAACGCCAGCGCCGCTTCCCGCTCGACACCGCCAACGCCCTGCGCGGCCGGCTGCGGCGCGAGCGGTTCACCATCTTCAAGAAGGGCTCGAAGGGCGTCTCCTACGTGTGCGCGGTGAAGCGCAAATTCCGCGTGCCTGGCCAGACCTTCGCCGACAGCATCGGCGCGCTCATCTCGTTCATCGAGGCGCACCCGATGATCAAGGCGAGCGAACTCTCCACGCAGTTTCTTGGGATCAAGGTTTCGGCGCCGGTCAAGGCCGCGCCGTCCACCGACACCCCGCCCGCGCCCGTCGAGCCGGTGCTCACCATCGAGGAGCGCACGAAGCTTTCCCGGATGCAGGGCGACCTGCGCTGGCTCGTGACCGAGGGCTATGTGACCGAGTTCATCGACGGCCGGCTGTTTGCCGCCCCGCCCATGGCCGAGGCGCGCAAGAAGGAAGTCGAGTCCGAGGAGCACGATCCGGAGAATTTCCCGGAAGCGCCGCCTTCGGTCGCGCCGTTTGAGGCCCCGCCCGCGGTCGCCGCGGCTCCGGCCGCCGAACCCGCGGTGGAACTGCCCGCGCCATCGGCCGAGGCGCCCGCCCCGGAAGCACCGACCCACACGGACTGAGCCGCCCCGCGCCATGCGCCCGGTTCCCTCCCTGGCGGAGGTTGAGGCTTATCTGCACCAGCACATCCCGCTTTCCGCGGACATGGGCGTGCGCGTCGTGGCCTGCGATGCCGCGGGCGCGACGCTGCGGGCGCCATTGGCTCCCAACATCAACCACCATGCCACCGTGTTTGGCGGCAGCGCCTCGGCGGTGTCCATTCTCTCGGCGTGGACCTACCTGTATTTCGTGCTGCGTCGGGCCGGCCACACCTCGCGGCTCGTGATCCAGCACAATACGATGGATTATCTGCTGCCCATCACCGGCGCGTTCGAGGCGAGGTGCCCGGGCGTCCCGCCGGCGCACTTCGAACGGTTTCTCCGCACGCTGGACCGCCATGGCAAGGCCCGCGTGACGCTCACGGCGGAGCTGCTATGCGATGGCCGGAAAGCCGCGGCGTTTACCGGCGACTACGTCGCGGTCCGGGGAAGCTGAGGAAGGGCAGACTGAGTTTAACCGCAAAGGCGCGAAGAGAGCGAAGTCCGGATGGAAGAAAGGCAGCTGTGATTAATTTCAGGACCTTGGTTTGCCCTTCGCGTCTTTGCGGTTAATTCCAACTCAGCGCAGCCGGAGGGTGTGCCGCTCATCGGGGGCGATGCCGAGTTCGAGGTGCAGGGCGCCGGCGGGCAGCCACGCGGCGATTTTGTCGGGCCACTCGACGGCGAGGCACCACGGCGACACCAGGAAATCCTCCAGCAGCAGGTCCTCGATTTCCCGGGCGCTTTCCAGCCGGTAGGCGTCGAGATGCACGAGGGTGCGCGAGGCCGGCCCGGCTTCGCCCGGATTGGCCCCGCCGTGGGATTTTTGCCGCTCCCGGCCGGGAGCACGATGGACCGTGTAGATGTTGAAGGTGGGGCTGGTCACGGGCTCGGTGAGACCGAAGCCGCGGGCGAGGCCTTGGACGAAGGTCGTTTTGCCGACGCCGAGATTGCCGTGCAGGGCGAGCGTGGTGTCGGCCGGCAGCCCGGCGGCGAGTTCCGCGGCAAGTGCCTGGGTTTCGGCGGCCGAGGCGGTGGTAACGCCGGCCCGGAGTTGCTCCAGGATCGTCATGGGCGGGGGTTGGCCACGAAATGGCACGAGGACATGTGGGCTCCGGATCGAATCTCCCGCGCGCCTATCGGCGCAATGGCGACGTCTTCGCAGTCCCGGTACCCTTGGGCCTCATTGTGGCCAACCCATTCCGGAGTTTTCATCAGGAGCGCCGGGATCCCTTCAGGTGTTCATAGCCGTGGAACTTGGTCAGGTTCACGATGCCGGGCGGACTATTTCCCGGGGAAACAAACCGGCCGATCTGCGTAAGCCGAGTGCGCGGGAAGGCGCGCCGCCAGGCGCGTTCGAAGCCGGTGGGATCGGTCCGGGCGGCGAGGGCGAACACGAGTTCGTAGTCTTCGCCGTCACCGAGGGCGGCGGCCACCGTGCCACCGGGGCGGAGCGGCAGACTGCCGGGCAGGAGGGCGGGCAGGGCGCCGGGAGGAGTCAGGGCGCGCAGATCCTTCGCCAGACCGTCGCTGAGATCCATCATGGCGCGGACGCCAGTCTGGCGGGCCAGCCACGCACCCTCGGCGAGCCGCGGGGTGAACCGATAGTGATGTCCGCTGCGCAGGCTGCCGCCCAGCCGGCCCGTGACGTAAATCCAATCACCGGCCCGCGCGCCGGTGCGTGTCACGATCCGCCGGCCTGAGGCGGTGCCGACCAAGGTGAGGCTGGCGGCGATGATCCCATCGGCCTGGGCGATGTCCCCGCCGACAATGGGCACGCGGTAGTGACGGGCGCAGGCGGCGAGACCGCGGTAAAATTGCTCCAGCCACTTCCGGCTCACGCCGGCGTCGAGCGTGAGGGCGAGCACGGCGGCGGTGGGCCGGCCGCCCATCGCCGCGAGGTCGCTGAGGTTGCGCTTGAGCAGCTTCGCGCCGACCGCGCGCGGCGGCACCGTGTCGTCGAAGTGCCGCCCATAAATGACAGGATCCACGGTGATGAGCCGGCGGCCGCGCGCGGCGGGCAGCACGGCACAATCGTCGCCGATGCCAAACGGAGCGCGGGGCGACGCGGATCCGAGCCAGCGGCGGATGGCGGCAATGAGTTTTTCCTCGCCGAGGGCCGAGACGGAGTCCGCGTGATGTCGGGTGAAAGGATGCACGATAAGATCCAGTGCGTTTTAACCGCTAATGAGCGCTAATCTACACTAATGGGAAAACAAGGAACTGACCTCGGGGATGATGAGTGGAAATGAGCGAAGAGCAGCGGTCAATGGATGCTCCGAGCTCAGGTGTCCACGCCGGCGAGGGTGAGTAGCGCGGCGGTGAGGTTGAAAAGGGCGTGCGCGACCATGGTGGTGCTGATGCGGCCGGTCCGCTCGTAAGCCAGGGAGAAGACCACGCCGAGGGCCACGAGGGGCGCGAAGCTGGCCAGGTTGGAGTGCAGGGCGCCAAAGAGGAGGGCCGGCAGTAGCAGCGCCGCCCACCGCGTCAGCCGGGTGCGCACAAACCGGAAGATCCCGGCGCGGAAGATCAGTTCCTCGGTGACGGGGGCGATGCCGATAGCGCAGAGGAGCAGCCCTGTGACGGTTGGCAGGTCGTGGGAACGGAGCAGGAGGTCGATGGCATCCTGTTTCGGGGCCGGGATGTGGCAGACCTTGAGCAGGGCCTCCCAGATCAGGCTGGTGACCAGCACGACCGGCAGGGCGACCAGATAGGTGGCTGCGCCGGCCAGCAGCGGGTTGAAGGCCGCCGTTGGCGGTGAGGGTGGAATCGCGTGCCGGCCAAAGCTGAGTTTGAACACCAGCACGCCGGCGAGCAGGCCGAGTTGGAAAGCAGCCGTGCCAAGGACCACGCGGAGGTCGTTGGTCAGCGCGTGATGCCTGAACCACAGCCCGGCGGCGTACGGCGCGAGGATACCGCCGCAAATTGCCATCCAGAGGAACAGGAAAAAATCTGTCGCTGAAACGTCCCACGCGGGCAACCCGGCGGGCGCGCGGCGCGCGGCCGGGCTCAGTCCCAGCCGCCACAGCAGGAACAGGCCGCCGATCAGCAGGACGTACTGGGCGGCCTCGACGGCGGAGGAAACGGCGGGAGACATGGGCTCCCAGTGCGAAGGAAAACCTCGGGTCGCGCAACGCCAAGTGCGGGGTCGCGGGTCATTCGTTCCGGATTGTCATCACGAAGGTCACGAAGAGCACGAAGGCCGAGCCATCGGAAGTTAGCCGCAAAGAGACACAAAATTTCCGGGGCTCCGGCTCGAATCTCCCGCGCGCCTATAGGCGCAATCGAGACTCCTCCGAAGCCCCTGTACCCTTGTGCCTTTTTGTGGCCAACCCTCCGGGATTTACGGGCAGAGCGTAGTGTGCTCTTCGCGGTTAAACAATCCGGCCGCGGTCGAAGACGATCCGGCCGTCGACGATGGTCGTCTTGACGCGGCCGGTCAGGGTCCGGCCGTGCCAGGGAGAGTTGCTCGACTTGCTGAAACCGGCCTTGGCGTCGTAGCGCCATTTTTCCGCCGGATCAAAGAGGCACAGGTCGGCCGCGGCACCCGCGCTGAGTGATCCGGCGGGCAGACCGAGGATGCGCGCGGGCTGGCGGGTCATGAGGTCGACGACGTGGGCGAGCTTGAACTTGTTCTGCCGCACGAGCACGTCGAGCGCGACGGCCAGCGCGGTCTCGAGGCCGAGGATGCCGTTGGGCGCGTAGTCGAACTCTTTGTCCTTCTCGTAGTCGGTGTGGGGCGCGTGGTCGGTCGAGATGCAGTCGAGCGTGCCGTCGCGCAGGCCGGCGATGATCGCGCGGCGGTCGGCCGCGGTGCGCAGCGGCGGGTTCATCTTGAAGTTCGTGTCGTAGGTCCCGAGCTCGTCGTCGGTGAACGCGAGGTGGTGCGGCGTGGCCTCGGCCGTGATCTTCACCCCGCGGGTCTTGGCGCGGCGGATGATGCCGACGGAATAGCGCGACGAGATGTGCTGCAGGTGGAGGTGAGCGCCGGTGTACTCCGAGAGGATGACGTCGCGGGCGACGATGATGTCCTCGGCGGCGTGCGGCCAGCCACGGAGGCCGAGCCGGGTCGAGACGGCGCCCTCATTCATGACCGCGCCCTGGGTGAGCGACGCGTCCTGGCAGTGGTCCATGATCGGCAGGTCGAACATCTTGGCGTACTCGCAGGCGCGGCGCATGAGCTCATTGCTCTGCACGCAGTCGCCGTCGTCGGTGAGGGCGACGACGCCCGCGCGCTTCAGCGAGCCGAAGGGGGCGAGGGCGGCGCCCTTCTGGCCGACGGTGATGCAGCCGGTGGGGAGGACCTTGATGACGGCGTCGCGGCGGGTGGCGTCGTTGATGAACTGGATCGTGCCGGCGTTGTCGGCGACGGGCGCGGTGTTGGGCATGCACACGACGGTCGTAAAACCGCCCGCCGCGGCGGCGCGGGAGCCGGTGGCGATGGTTTCCTTGTGCGTCTGGCCGGGCTCGCGGAAGTGGACGTGGATGTCGACGAGCCCGGGGCAGGCGACGAGGCCCTTGGCGTCAATCTTCCGGGCGGACTTCTTTGCCGCGGCGGAAAGCGAGGCGACAAACTTGCCGTCGGCGATGAACACATCGCCGGTGGCATTGCGCTTGGCGGCGGGGTCGATGACGAGGGCGTTTTTGATCCAGAGGGAGGGCATGAGAGTCAAAGCACGAAGCACGAAGCACGAAACTCGAAGCTCGAAATCCGAAATCCGAAACCGGGAACACGAAATTGGAGTGAAGCTCCGGATTTGGGGAGTAGGGGAGCGGTTGGCCACGTGATCAGGAAATGGCTCATTGGAATTTCATTCGAGTTTCGGGTTTGGACCTTCGGGTTTCCTGGGCTCATCGCGGGTCCGCCCCGGCGTAGACATTCTCCGGCTGGCCGCCCAGGCAGAGATACAGCGCGGCCATGCGGACGGCGATGCCGTTGGTGACCTGCTCGAGGATCACGCTGCGCTCGCCGTCGGCGAGCTCGCTGTCGATCTCGACGCCGCGGTTGATGGGGCCGGGGTGCATGATGATTGCCTTCGGGTTGAGCCACGAGGCGCGGGTCTTGTTGAGGCCGAACATACTCGTGTACTCGCCGAGCGACGGGAAGTGGCTGCTGGCCTGGCGCTCGTGCTGGATGCGCAGGAGCATCACGACCTCGGCGTCGGCGAGGGCGGACTTCAGGTCGTGGGACACCTTCACACCGAGGTCGGTGAACCAGTGCGGCACCAGCGTGGAGGGGCCGACGAGCGTGACGGCGGCGCCCAGTTTCGTCAGCGCATGGATGTTGGAGCGGGCGACGCGGCTGAAGAGGATGTCGCCGAGGATGACCACCTTGCGGCCCTTCAGGCTGCCGAGATGCTCCTTCATGGTGAAGGTGTCGAGGAGGCCCTGCGTCGGATGCTCGTGGGCGCCGTCGCCGGCGTTGATGACGGGGATGTTGAGGATGCGCGACAGGTAGAGCGGCGAGCCGGCGGCGGCGTGGCGGATGACGATCATGTCGGCCTGCAGGGCCTGGATGTTCTGCGCGGTGTCGCGGAGGGTCTCGCCCTTGGAGGTGCTGGAGCTGCTGCCGTCGAGGGAGATGACGTCGGCGCTGAGGCGCTTCGCGGCCATGTCGAAGGCCATGCGGGTGCGCGTGCTGGGCTCGAGGAAGAGGTTGACGATGGTCTTGCCGCGGAGGACGGGGACCTTCTTCACGCTGCGCGAGAGGGTGCGCTTGAACGCCGCGGCGGTGGCGTGGATCTGGTCGATCTCGGCGAGGGAAAGCTCCTCGAGGGTGAGCAGGTGGCGGCGGGTCCAGGGCATTAGAGAGTGGCGGATTGCGGATGGCGGATACCGGATTTCCCAGGCTGGGCGGGCACGAGGCGAATGAGGTCGAGTTTGGGGTTCTTCGGGTGGAGCAGGACGGTGACCTTTTCCTTTTCGCCCGGGGCGAGGGTGAGGCCGGTGTAGTCGGGGGCGACGGGGAGCAGGCGGCCGCCGCGGTCGACGAGGATGGCGAGCTCGACCTTGGCGGGGCGGCCGTGGTCGAAGAGCTCGTCGAGGGCGGCCTTGATGGTGCGGCCGGAGAACAGGACGTCGTCGACGAGGATCACGGTGGCGCCGTGGACATCGGCGGGAATGTGCGTGGGGGCGAACTCCTTGGGGATCGGGTGGCGGCCGATGTCGTCGCGGTGGAAGGAAATGTCGAGGACGCCGGCGGTGGCTTGAAAAGCGGGGGCTTTGAAGAACTTGGAGCCCTGCGACAGGCTCAGGGTTAGCCTTCTGGCCAGCTCGACGCCGCCGTTGGCGATGCCGAGGAGCAGGAGGGGCCGGCCGGGTCCATGGCGGGTGGAAATGGCTGCGGCCAGCCGCTCGATCGCAGCGTGAATCTCCCCGGAACCAATGGTCTTGGACGTGGCCACGTGCCCCGTTTGTGACGCCTCGCGCGAGACGAGGGAAGTTTTTTTTGAGAATTTGCTTGCCGTACCATCCGTACTAGTGCGACTATAACAGTGTGCTTCCCTTTTCCATCGAACTCAAGCCGGGCCTGCCCGTGGCGGAGCAGATCCTGTTCGCGGTGAAAAAAGCCGTGGTGACGGGGCAGCTGCGGCCGGGCGACAAGTTTCCCTCGGTGCGAGTGCTCAGCCAGGAGCTGAAGGTGAACCCGAACACGGCGCACAAGGTCGTCGCCGCGCTGGTGAGCGAGGGCGTGCTGGTGACCACGCCGGCGGTCGGGAGCGTGGTGGCGGAGCGCGAGCTTGGCGGGCGCAAGGAGCGCGCGGAGCTGCTGGGCGCGGAGGTGGAGTGGCTGGTGGTCGAGGCGCGAAAGCTCGGGCTGGGCCTGGATGACGTGCAGGCGGCACTGGCGGCGCATTGGAAAAAGCTCGGCGGCAAATGAGCGGACGAAATTTCCCCATGAACATCATTGAAACCCACAATCTCACCCGGCGGTTCGGGCGGACGGAGGCGGTCCACGGACTCGATTTCAAACTGCCGGCCGGCAGCCTGTGCGCCTTGCTCGGACCCAACGGCGCGGGCAAGACCACGACGCTCAAGCTGCTGATGAACCTGCTGGCGCCGACGGCGGGCGAGGCGCGGGTGCTGGGCACGGACTCGCGGAAGCTCGGCGAGCGTGAGTTTGCCCAGATCGGGTATGTATCGGAGAACCAGCAGTTGCCGCTGTGGATGAACGTGCGGCAGTTTTTGGACTATTGCCGGCCGTTTTACCCGACGTGGGACCGCGGCTTGGAGGCTACCCTGCTGGCACAATTTGCGCTCCCGGAGAACCGGAAGCTGCAGCACCTCTCGCGTGGCATGCTGATGAAGGCGGCGCTGCTGTCGGCGCTGGCGTACCGGCCGAAGCTGCTGGTGCTCGACGAGCCTTTCAGCGGCCTTGATCCGCTGGTGCGGGAAGAATTTGTCCGCGGATTGCTCGAGGTTTCGGCGACGGGCGAGTGGACGGTGCTGGTGTCGTCGCACGACATCGAGGAAGTCGAGCGCCTGTGCGACCGCGTGGCGCTGCTGGACCAGGGGCGGCTGCGGCTGGATGAATCCGCCGACGGGCTGCTCGGACGGTTCCGACGGGTGGAAGTCACGGGCGCTGCAGCGGAAACGGGGCCCGCGCCGGGTTGGCTGGAGTGGGAGCGGGCAGGGGTCTTAACGCGGTTCACTGACCCTGCCTATGCCGGCGAAGCCACTGAGCGCGCCTGGCGGGAGCGCTTTCCGGGCGGGACGGTGGTGGCGCGGCCGATGGCGTTGCGGGAAATTTTCCTGACGCTGGCCCGCTCGGGTTGCAGCGAAACCCTCAAGGGAGCCGCCGCATGAAACTCATCTGGCATATCGTCAAAAAGGACCTGGTGCGGATGCGGCTGCCGCTCGCGCTGTGGGTGCTGCTGATGGTGGCGAAGATCGGGCTGGGCGTGGCGCTGCGCGCCGGCGACGGGGTGGATTTCACCTGGTTCGGCCGGATCGAACTCTACGTGAACCTCTGCACGTGGCTGGACGCTCTGATGATTTATATCCTGGTGGCCGTGCTGATCCACGGCGACGCGCTCGTCGGCACGCAGGCCGGCTGGAAGACCCGGCCGATTTCCGGCGCACGCCTCCTCGGTGCGAAAGTGCTGGGGACGCTGCTGATTTTTGGGGTGCTCCCCGTGCTGATCAGCCTGCCCTGGTGGCTGATGTGCGGCTTTGGGGTGCACGAGATCGGCGATGCCATACTCGAGAGCATCGTCTGGCAGGCGCTGTTCGTGCTGTCATCGCTGGCGCTGGCGGTGCTGTCAGAGAATTTTTCACGGTATTTCACGCTGACGCTGGCGGTGATCTTCGTGGTGGCGGTGGGGTGCCTGCTCCAGGTGGCCTATCTGCCGGACCTGGGACATCCGTCGCCGACGGTGCAGGAATCACGGGTGCTGGTCGTGCTGGCGCTGGTTCTGGCGGGACTCGTCGGCGTGGTGGTCCATCAGTTTCTCACCTTGCGGACATGGCGCTCGGGCGGTTTGGGCCTTGCGGCCATCGGGCTGGCGATGGTGGCGGCGAGTGTGTGGCCGTGGGACATCGTCCTACATCGGATGGGGCCGGACCCGGAAGTGGCCCGCGGAGTTTCACTGACCTTGGAGCGCCCCTCGATCGATCGTGGGCCCAACTACGCAGATACAAAGTCGATTCATATCCTCTTTGAACTCCATGCGCACGGGGTACCCGAGGATCGCGTGTTGAGCGCATCCGTCACGAGGTTGTCATGGCGCGGCGCCGATGGCGCATGGCTGAATGCAGTGGGGTGGACTAGAGGTGGTCCTCTGGATCTTCCCTTGCGCCGGGTGCTGCAGATTCCTCCGGAACGTGTGGACGAAGAAACGCACCGCTTTGTGGCTTTAAGGCAGGCTGAAGCTCATGCGCGCGACCACCAGATGCCTGCGACTCCTCCCGTTGCGGTACCAGGGGATGCCTATCTCCGTTCCACGGTGACCTTGAAGGCTGAGCTCGCGGATCAGCTGCCGGACAAACTGCAGGAGGGTGAACTTACGACTGACTTGGAGCTGGATCGCCCCCTGCCGTTGCTTGATATGCCGTTGAAAGTAGGCCTGCGGCAAGCGAAGGCAGCACGTAGCGTCCGGATAGCCAAAGTCGATTTAAGCCCGGTCAAAGTTTGGGCGACCGACCGGATTCTCTGGGTGGTGGAGACCCACCCCCTGAACGCTGCGAGGTGGTGGTGGCCAATATTTCGTGGTGACTGGACTTATGGCATCGATGGCGGGGCTGGGTATTGGGAAGTCAACCGCTCCCAGGGGATGGTGCGCTGGCTGGCAAGCATGGGGATGGGCTACTCAGTGGCAGTGGATGGGGTGCGCATCACGTGGGCCCGGATTGAGGTTCAGGCACCGCGCGTGGTACGAGGCGGCAAATGGGTGGCCGGGCAACCGGACTGGGTGGACGCGACCACGCTGGCGCTGGTGGGCTTCACGGACGCCGTGCGTTTCAGCCGCACGTTGAAGGTCGAGCGGCTGAGCGAGCCGCCGAAACCAAAGGCGGAGCCGGCGGAGGCGCCGTGATGGAGGCAGGGCGGGTTATCCTTAACCCGCCTTGGATAGGAGGGACGGGCCTTGCCGCTGAAAGCACGAAGGGAGTTGTCCGCTTTGGCCGGCCGAATTCAGCGCGTTACGGATGACACGCCCTAACTCGGAATACCCTACCCGATATTTACTGTACGAGGTAGACCTCGATCAGGGCGACGCCGGTGTCGCCGCTGGCGCCCTTGACTTGGGCGGAGTAGACACCGGGCGGGAGGGAGATGAGCAACGCGGAATCGTTGGAGCTGGTGTTTGTCAGCTGGAAGGCGCCCGTCGAAGTGAAGGCAGCGGTGAGTGCGGCGGTGTTCGCGGAGCCGCCGGTGCCCCAGCCGATGTTGGTGTAGATGGGCGTCGAGTTACCGGACGCATAGATATCGAGACGGGGATCGGGCAGCAAGCCGGCCACGCCATAGGTGGCCAGGGCGGGACCGATGCCGCGGATGAGCACGGTTTTGTTGGTGGTGCCGGAAATGACGAAGCCGGCGATCAGAACTCCGTTGCCGGTTCCCACCTGGGCGCGGGCGGAGACATTCGTGAGTTGGCCCGTGGCATAGGTGCCGTCCGCGTCATAGAGCTCGGCCAGGGCGATGCCGGTGTCACCGCTCGCGCCCGTGATCTGGGCCGAATAGACGCCGGGGGCGAGCGACACGAGCAAGGCGGCGTCCTTCGACGTGGGATCGGGGAGGGTGAAGGCGCCGGTGGAGGCGAAGGCGGCGTCGAGCGCCGCGGTCGTCGCGGAGCTGACACTGCCCCAGCCCGAATTGGAATATTGGGCCGTGGAGTTTCCCTGGGTATAGATCTGCAACAACGGATCCGGGAGCACGCCGGTGACGCCGTAGGTACCCAGGGTCGGGCCGATGCCACGGATGAGCATGGACTTGGTGCCGCCGCTGATGACGAAGCCGGCGATCAGGGTCTGCGCCCCGCTTCCGGCAGTGGTCCGGACCGAGAGATTCGTCAGGCGTCCGGAGATCGCGTTGGTCACCGTGATGACCGCGGGCGTCGAAGTCGCGGTCGGGCCGGAGCTGCTGATGACGGTGACCGTGTACGTGCCGGAATTGGAGGTCTGCGCATTCGCCAGGGTGTAGGTCGACCCGGTGGCGCCGCTAATGGCGGAGCCGTTGTAGTACCATTGGTACGAGAGTGAACCGGGGCCCGTGGCGCTGACGCTAAGCGTGAGCGTGCCACCGATGGCGACGGTCTGGCTCGACGGCGAGGTGGTGATGGAGACGAAGTTGGAGGTGTACAGACCGGTACGCTGCACGTCGTGGTGGAAGACAGGCCAAGCTGAGGCTGCGGGCGCCTGGTTGGCGGAGGCATTCAGGTTGAAGGCGTAGAGCTGGCCATCTGCGCTGCCGAAGGTGAGCAGCTCGTTGGCGATCATGGGCGAGGAGCGGATGAGGGCGCCGGTGCAATAGACCCGCACCAGGGCGCCGCTGGAATTCACCGCGTAAACCTTGCCGTCATAATCGCCGATATAGACGGTGCCATCGGTGCCAACCGCCGGCGAGGAGGCGCGAACCTGGTCACCCATGGTGTAGGTCCACTTGACCGTGGCGCCGCTGCCGGTGTCGGTCAGGGCGTAGAGTTTGTTGTCATAGGCGCCGAAATAAAGGGTGCCGTCAGTCCCGAGGGAGGGCGAGGACGTGATGCTGTTTCCGCCCGTGCCCGTCCATTTCCATTTCTGCGAGCCTGACGAATTCAAAGCGTAGAGACTGCCCGAGAGCGTGGCGAAATAGATGGTGCCGTCGGTCGCGATGGTGGGGGAGGTATAGATGTCATTGTCGGCGGTGAATTTCCATTTCTGGAGCCCGGTGCTGGGATTCACCGCATAGAAGGAGCCGCCGGTGGCGCCCACATACACGGTCCCGTCGGCCGCGATCGCGGGCGAGGAGTAGGTGCTGCCGCTGATCGCGAAGCTCCATTTCAAGGTGGCACTGGTGCCGTTGTCCTTGAGCGCATAGAGCGTGGTATCGTCGCGGAAATAGACGGTGCCGTCCGCGGCGATCGCCGGCGTGATGAGCAACGGAGTCGTGCCCGGGTAGGTCCACTTGAGCGCCCCGGTCGTGCCATTCAGGGCGTAGAGCTTGTCGTCGCCCGAGGCGGCGTAGACGGTGCCGTCGCTGCCCACGGCGGGCGACGCGATTTCGAACGGCTGGCCGGTCGGATAGCTCCACTTCTTGGTGCCGTCGGGGTTGAGGGCGTAAATGCTGGTTTCGGGGTAACTGCCGCTAGTCAAGGGCTGGTCGGTGATGGTGGTGCCGGCGCCGAAGTAGATGGTGCCGGTGCTGCCGATGGCCGGCGAGGAGACCACGCCCCCGAGGACCGGGTACTGCCAGGCGGAGTCCGCGAGCGACAGCGTGAAGTCGCCGCCCGTGGGATTTACATTGGTGGTGTCGATCTGGAAATAGTAGGTGGTGCCGGCGGTCGCGGTGAACGACACATAGCTGTTGGTGTTGTCGGCCCCGGTGCCGGCGTTGGACGCGGCATCGTCATTCCACGCGATCTTGGTCAGGCTGGAAACGGAGGAACCGGTGTAAACGCCGGCGAGCATGTCGATCAGCGAGCTGTAGGCCGAGAGGCCGTAGTGGCCGCTGGTGGGCGCAACCCAGCGGTACCAGACGGTATGACCGGCGGCGTAATTGGTGGGTGCGGTGGGGTCGGGTTCGCCGGTCTCGCGCGAGGCGCTCAGGGTGGTCCCGGTGAGCACGAAGCTCGAACCGGTAACCAGCTGGGCATTGGCGAAATTGTCGTTGGCCGGGATGGAACCGATGGCGAGCATGGTCAACCCGGTGGCGCCGCTGGCACCCTTGCTGGCGACGGCGATCTGATAGGTCGTCCCTTGCGTCACGTTGATCGTGAGCCGGCTGGTGCCTGAAGTGGTGGAGTCGTTGTAGGCGACGGGCGACAGACTGCCGAGGGAGCTGCCGGTATAAACGGCGACGACGGCACTATAGGCGCTGCCGCTGGTATCGAAGAAGACCGACATGGTGGCGGGAGCGGTCCACGACCACCAGAGCGAAGAAGAGGTGGCGACGTTGGCATGCTGGGGTTCCCCGGTCTCCTCGGTCGCGCCGGTATTGTTGGAGCGGATGGTGACATTGGCCCCAGTGACGATAGCGCGGCTGGCGAAGTTGTCGTTGAACGGGGTGTTTGACGTGGAGGTGATGGCGTTGGCGAGGTTGAGCCGGCCGCCGCTCTGGACCTTGCCGCTGAGTCCGGCGATCGGCGTCACCGAGCGCAGCAGGCGGTTGATGGTCTGGCGGTAGGTGTCGGTGGGAAACTTCGCTAGCAGCAAAGCGACCGCGCCCGTGACATGCGGCGCGGCCATGGAGGTGCCGCTCTCCGTGGCGAACGAGATGTCGCTGCCCGCCCCGGTTGAATCCTCATACCAGGTCGAATAAATCGACACGCCCGGGGCCGCGAGATCGACGGAGCCCGGTCCGTAGTCGGAGAAGCTCGCCAGGGCGTCGGTATTGTCGGTCGCCGCGACTGAGACGATGTTGTCGAGCGGGTAGTCCGCGGGATAGAAGGGGGCCGTGTCGTTGTTCAGGGAGGCATTGCCGGCGGCAGCGACGAAGATGATGCCCTTGGTGCCAGCGGTCTGGATCGCACTGAACTCGGAATTGGAGTAGGTGTTGCTGCCAAAGCTGGCATTGATGACCTTGGCCCCGTTCGACATGGCGAAGTCAATGCACTCGATCTCATCCGACTCGGAGCCGTAGCCGTTGGCCGCGATGAATTTGAGCTCCATGAGCTGGGCTTTCCAGGCGACACCCGTGATCCCGTAGCTGTTGTTGCCGACGGCGCCGATAATGCCCGACACGTGCGTGCCGTGCCCGGCCTGATCGGTGGGTGTGTAGTAGCCGGAACTGGTGGAGGAGACGGTGGAATCAATCCCGTGGGTGCCGGACACGCCGAAAGTCGTGCTGGGGTTGCTCCACAGGTTGCCGGCCAGATCGTCGTGCGTCAGCCGGGCGCCGGAATCGACGACGCCCACGACGATGCTGGAAGCGTCCGTGATCGTATCCCAGGCCGCCACCGCGCCGATGTCGGCGCCGGCCACACCGCTGCCCGGGCCGTTCGAGCCCGTGTTGCTGAGCGACCATTGCTTGGTGGCGAACAGGAGATCGTTGGGCGTCTTAAGCGCATGGATCAGATGGTCGGGCTCGACGTACTCGTAGCGGCCGGTGGCCTGCAGGCGCTTGACCGCTTGGGTGACGGTCTCGGTGGAGGTCAGCTCAAGGACCCGCAGGTCGCCGAAGCGCGCGAACTTGCGGCGCATATGCAGGCCCTCGCCGGCCTCGGCCGCGTCCACGCTGGCCCGCACCGAGGCGCGAGGCATGGCGAGGACGACGGAATCGCGGTAGCCTTGGGCGATTTCCTTGGCGGTGATCGCCGAACCCTGGGGGGCGGCGCTGGCGAACGACCCGATGAGCAGCAACAGACCGGCAAGCCGGAGGAAGATGGATTTCAAGAGGGTAAAGGAGGGATCGCCCTGATCTGACCAACCACGGCGGGGAAAGTGCGCTAAATTCTGGGAGAAACGATCCGCTCAGGCCGCAGCGGAGGCAAGCTCCGGATGGGTTGCCGCCATCACAGGAAGGGAAGGAACTGGGCAGGGGAAAAGCGAACCGTCGGATGGACCATGGCGCAGTGCGGGCATGAGCCTGTCATGACGGCGAAACCCGGTGCTGCCGTTACGATGCGTGGAATAATTTCCGCCCGGCTGGCCCGCTCAGTCCGGCCGCGCGAGCCAGGCGGCGAGATCGGCGTCCTCGAGGACATTGAAACCGAACTGGTAGTCGTGGGCGAGCAGGCTGGCGTAGGCGGGTTCCAGGAAGCGGCGGCAGTGCAGGATGACGCGGGCGCGCTGGCCGGGGGCGCGGACGAGCCGGCCGAGCGCCTGGTTGACCTTGGTCATGCCGGGAATCTGATAGACCCGGCGGAAGGCGGCCTCGCGGCCGAGCGGGGAAAATTCCGCCAGCCGCGCGCGCTGCACCGGGTTGACCTCCGGCAGAGCCGGCCCGACGACCATCGCATGCGTCACGCGGCCGCCCAGCGCATCGATACCCTCGGCAAAGCTGGAGCCGAGCACGAGGAACAGCGCGTCTGTGAACGCGAGCGACTGCTCGACCCACGCGGTCTGGGCCGCGAGATCGTGCAACCGCGGCTGGACGGCGACGCGCAGGGGGGCGGCGCGCTCGAGTTCGCGGGCGACCGACTCGGCGTAGGCATAGCTCGGGAAGAACACCGCCACGGGGCCCCGCGCCGAAGCCTGCAGGGCGGCAATCGTGGCGGCGGTCGTGGCGAAATGACGGGAGCGTTGCTGGAAGGTGGTGTCGACGCGCGCGTCGACGGCGATGTCATAGGCGTGGTCGCGCCAGGGAGTCCGCGCACTCAGGTGCGCGACTTCGGAGATCGTAGATCGCAGATCGCAGATCGGGCTGCCGGACAGTTCCGCAGCGGATGCGGGGTTCGAAATCATTCTGGTTTCCGGTATCCGCACTCCGAGATTGGAGATACCGCAGGATTCGGCGAAGCTGTCGGCTGGGGTCAACGTGGCGCTGGCCAGGACCACGCCACCGTATTCGCGCAGGGTTTCACCGATGGCGTCGGCGGCGTCGAGGCAGGTGAAGGCGAGTTCGCCGGGCCGCGGGCACCAGAGCAGTTTTTTGAGGCGGCCATCGGCCAGCCAGTCGTTGAGTTCCTGCACCTGCCAGAGCTGCCCGCTGAAATGCGGGCCGAGCGCGGCGTAGTCGAGCGGCAGGTCGGCGAGCAGGCTGGCGATCTTGGCGAGGGTGTCGGCGGTGTCGGCCTCGAGTGCGGGGTCGAGTGCGTCCACCGGCTGGAGCGCGAGGAGCAGCCGGGACCAGCTTTCCCAGGCCCGGACCAGCGGAGCCGGGGCGTGGAGGTGGTCGAGCTCCGCGAGCAGGGCCCGGGCGTCGTCGGCCCGCGCGGCGTGCGAGTGGGCGTCGGCCACCCGCGAGGGCAGGTTGTGCGCCTCGTCGAGGATGAGCAGGGTGCGCGCGGGATCAAAGCCGGGCTGGTTATAGAAGAGCGGGCGGGTGCGGGGCGCGAAGACGTAGTTGTAGTCGCCGATCCAGACGTCGTTGAAGGCGAGCGCGGCGCGGGTGATCTCGTAGGGACAGATGCGAGCGTCGCGGCCGGCGGCGCGGAGGGTGTCGAGGTCGCGCGGGTGGTTTTCCAGGAGGTAGAACCGCGACAGGCCGCTCGCGGGCCAGCGTGCCTCCAGCCGGTCGAGGTACCCGCACGACTCGCGCACGCAATGGAACGTGGCGTTGATGCAGTGCTCGCCCTTGTTGCGCACATGCCAGACCGCGACCGGCGTGGCGGCCGCTGCGATCAAAGATTCCGGATTCAAGAGGGAAGAGACCGGAGCGGCAGATGCCCTTGAATCTGGAGCCTGGAATTTTCCTTTGGCGCCGGATGGCGCCGTCATGGCGGCGAGGGTGCGGACGACCTGGAGCTGGCCGGTGGACTTGCTGGTGAGGTAGAGCGCGCGGTCGAAGTGGCCGGCGCGAAGCTGGCCGAGGGCGAACTCGAGCAGCACGCCGGTCTTGCCGAAACCCGTGGGCGCCTCGAAGAACACGAGGGGCTGCCGCTCGAACGCGGCGGTGAGCTCGGCCCGGGTCGTTTCCTGGCCGGGGCGCAGGGTGGCGAACGGCGAATGGAAGCGCAGGCCGCGCAGCCGTTCGCGGGCACGCAGGCGGAGGTTGAGGAATTCGGCCACGCGCTCGAGCTGGGCGCGGAAGAGGCCCTCGTCGGCGGAGGTGAGCAGGACGGTTTGGGCGAGTCCGCTGCCGGTCTCCACGAATACGAGTTCGCCTCGAAGGGAGGAGGGACGAGTGTCGAGGAAAGAGGAGCCCAAGACGGTCGGGGAAATCCGGTCGAGGGTGAGGTAACTGGCGAGCTGCACGAAATAGCCGGGGTAGTCGGCGCGCAGGGCGGACTCGTCGGCGGGGAGCGGACGGGTGACGGTCTTGATCTCGCGGAGCGTCACGGCGCCGGCGAGGCGCACGCGCTGGTCGATGCGGCCGGTCAGGGTGAGCGTCCAGCCGGCGTGGAAGATCCGGCCGGTGATCGCGACCTCGAACTCGGCGCCGGGGGTTTCCTCCGTGGCGCGGGCGCGGAGCTCGTTGTGCCAGTGGGTGCCGAGCTGCGCCCGCCAGATCCCGGCGGAACCGCCGCCGGCATCATGCGGGCCGGTGGTGAACTCCGAGAATTCACCCACGCTCAGGCTGGCGCTGCGCTGGTCGAGGTTGAATTCCATCGGTTCACCACGAACGACACGAAACCCGAGGAAGGCCAATCCTGGAAGTTGGCCGCAAAAAGACGCAAGGGATCCGGGGCTGCGAAGGAGCCTCCATTGCGCCTATAGGCGCAATGGAAACTTGAGATGAAGCCTTGGAAATTTTGTGCCTCTTTGCGGCAAAACCTCCGTGGCTTGGGTTGGGGGCCCTTGGTTCCGCCGGTGGGAAATTCATTCCAGCAGGACCTCGGTGTGGTGCCGGAGGTAGTTTTCGAGGTGCTGGATCAGGGTTTCGGATTTTGGATTTTCGGCTGCGGATTCTCCCAGCTCCGCCAGCGGGGTGTGCAGCCGTTGCTCGGCGGCCGCCCGCAGCGCGGCGGGCAGCGAGGCGAGCCAGTCCTGTTTCACCGGATAACCCTCGTCGCGGGCAAAGCAGTAGAGGCTCTTGAACCAGACGAGTTCGGGCCGGGCGCCGGCGGCGAAGGACGCGAGGGCCTGGCGCAGCAGCGCGGCGACCTGCGTGCGGCTGTCCTCGTGCACGGGATTGCGGGCGATGAGCGCGGCCAGCGCGGAAGCGTGGCGGAGCGTGCCGTAGCTGCGGCCGAGGTCGGCATGGCGCGTCAGCAGGCGGACCTCCTGCACGAACCAGGTCTGGCCCTGGTTGGAACTCTCGAGGCGGAGCGCGACCTCGTCGAACAGGTCCAGGGCGACGGAGGTGGCCGCGGCCTTGCGGGAGATGCGCTGGTGCACGAGCAGGGCGCCGTGGCCGGCGGAGAAGACGTTGAAACCCTGAAAGGCGTCCGACGGCGGGCGCTTCAGCAGCACGAAGGCGTCGGTCTGGAGCGGGAGGCCGGGCACACGATCAGGCCCCGGGGCCGGGGGACTTCAGGGCGGGCCACGGTGGCACGACGGCGCCGCCGGAGATGACCATCTTCATGCCGTCACCGACGGACATATCGAGGATGGTGATTTCCGTGGGCGGGAAAAAGAGGACGAAGCCGCTGGTGGGGTTGGGCGACGTCGGCACGAAGACTGACCAGAGTTCCTGGCCGGCGCGGGCCTGGGCCTCGGCCTGGGTCTTGCTGGTGAGGAACCCGAGGGTCCAGACGCCGGTGCGGGGATATTGCACGAGCACGACCTGGCTGAAGAGATTGCGGTTCTGGGAGCCGAAGGTGGCGACGACCTGCTTGACGGAGCTGTAAACCGTGTTGAGGCCCGGGATCCCGAGGATGACGCGCTCGCCCAAGTCGAGCAGGTATTTGCCGAAAAAATAATGGGAGACGAAGCCGAACAGCGTGATGAGGGCGAACACCACGAGGGTGGCGGCGATTTCCCAGACGAGCGGGATGTCCTGGAAGCGGCTGGGGATGATCGTGTCGAACAGCGGCCGGAAGCTGCCGCCGACCATCCCGGTGATCTTGAAAAAAGCCCAGACCGTGATCCCGAGCGGCGCGAGCAGGAAGAGGCCCGAGAAAAAGGCGGTGCGGAGGGTGACGGTTTGATCGGGGGGGCGGGCGGACATGGTGCGCACCCAAGGTCACGCAAAGCAGCGCGGACGCAAAAGTTTTTTATGAAAACCGCCGGTCTGCTACGCCGGGGGAATGGGAGTTTGTCACCTATTGGGTGACAAACGGCCAGTTGCTTTTGGCCGGTAGGAGCCGACGTAAGGAGGCTGGGTCGAGGGGCCACGCCAGCCCAGCCTCCTCACGTCGGCTGCTACGGGTGGGCGGCTGATTCTCACTCAGCGCCGCAGGGAGAAACGCGGGCGGACTCCGGCGGTCTGCAGAAGCTGCACGGCGCGGGCCTCGGCGCGGCGCATGACCCGCTTCTTGGCGGGCTGGAGGTCGTCATAGCCGGCCAGATGCAGCCAGCCGTGGACCAGATAGAGGATGAGTTCGGCGCTAAAATCGCGCCGGTGCTCCCGGGCATAGGCGGCGGCGGTGTCGGCGGACACGCAGATCTCGCCGGCCGTGCCGTGGGCGGGATCGCCTTCAAAGGTGATGACATCCGTCGGGGTCGGGTCCGCGAGGAAGTCGGCGTGAAGCCGGGCCTGCGCGGCGTCGGTCAGGAAAACGAGGGAGAGATCCCCGGGGGGGATTTTCGATTTTCGATCCGTGATTTTCGCTTTGGCGGCGGGCGCGGCATCGAAGTGAGCGTCGAGCGTGTGAATGGCGCGGGTCACGTCACGGCGGCCGAGCTTCAGGCGCGGGTGGCGGTTGGCAATGAAGACCGTCCGGAGGAATTTTCGATTTTTGATTCCCGATTTTTGATTCCCTGCAGGCTGCGCGGGCGAAACAGCGGAACGGATGGTTTTTCGAATATTGGGTTTCAACTTTCGAATTTTTTCGCCGGCCTCAGGCATTAGCCTCGCTCGCGGGCGGCTGCTCGACGGGGTACGCGACGCGGGCGTGCAGCATGTTCAGCAGCGTGAACTGGAAGCTGTTCTTGATCTTGGCGAGTTCCTCAAAGGTGAGCGGCGCCTCGTCGAGCTGGCCCTCGGCGATGCGGTCGCGGAAGATCCGGTCGAGCAGCGGGGCGAGTTGGCCGGCCGTGATGGACCGCAGGGAGCGCGTGGCGGCCTCCGTGCCGTCGGCGAGCGAGATGATCGCGCTTTCCTTGAACTGCGGCCGGGGGCCGTCGTAGCGGTAAACCTGCTCGGGGACGGTGCTGATGAGATGACCGAGCGGACTTTCGCTGTCCTTCACCCCCGCGAGGCTGGCGAAGGGCGCGCGCGAGGCGGCGACGGCGCGGTCGTAGAAGTACCGCACGAGCGTGGTGCCATGGTGCTGCTGGATCACGTCGATGACGGCGCGGGGCAGGCGGTGGCGGCGGGCGAGCTCCACGCCGGCGGTGACGTGGTGCTTGATGATGCGGGCGGATTCCGCGGGGGGGAGCGAGTCGTGGGGATTGACGCGGTCGCGCTGGTTCTCGGTGAAGTAGCCGGCGTTGGGGGTCTTGCCGATGTCGTGGAAGAGGGCGCAGACCCGGGCGAGGAGCGGGTTGGCGCCGATGGCGTTGGCGGCGTTTTCGGCCAGCTGGGCGACGACGAGCGAGTGGTGGTAGGTGCCGGGCGCCTCGAGCTGCATGAGGCGGAGGAGCGGGTGGTTGTAATCGGTGAGTTCGAGGAGCGTGATGTCGGTGGTGCGCTTGAAGAGCGACTCGAGGACGGGCAGCACGCCGACGACGGCCATGCCGGTGAGCAGGCCGGTGGCGACGCCGGCGGTCATCTGGCGGACCAGGGTCGCGAGCGGCACCTGGTCGGCGAAGCCGATGGGCAGCGCGAAGAGTGCCAGCGTGAGGCCGCCGGCGGCGGCGGCGCGGACGACCCGCCCGCGCTTGTGCACCTCGCGGCAGCCAAAGATGGCCACGAGCGAGGCGAGGAAGGTGAGCACGATCAGGTCGAGCCGGTTGCCGTAGATGACGCCGGTGAAGATCGAGATCAGCAGCGCCATGAAGATGGCCGAGCCGGCGTCGATGAGGATGGCGACGATCAGCGGCGCGAGCGCGGTCGGCGCGACGTAGGGGAGGGTCGAAGCCCACGAGCCGTCATGGATGAAGAAGTCCGCGCCGCCGAGGGAGTAGACGAGGCGGACGAGCGCGAGATTGACGATGACAACGAGGGCGAGGAGGCCGAGCCGGCCGTTGCTCTGGAGGGTTTCGCGGTCCTCCAGGCGGATGTAGATGACGCTGGCGATGACCATCGCGAGCACCAGGAGGATGCGGCCGAAAAGCGTGAGGTTCTCGCTGAATTCGGAGTCGGTGTGCTCGCGGACGAAGCGGCGGTAGGCCATGAGCATTTCATACTGCTCGGGTGCGACCCGCTCGCCGGGCTCGATGATGGTCTGGCCGCGGGCCACGCTGACCATGACCGGCTTGATCTGGCTCCCGGTCTCGGCCTCGCGCTGCCGGGTGGCTTCGCGGTCAAATACCAGGTTCGGCGCGAGGCCGACCCGGAAAAGGCGGAAAAGGGCCAGGGAGGCCGGACGCGGGAGGCCCTCGACGGCGAGGTTCACGCGCAGGAAGGTCATCGCGTCCTCCAGCGATTGCACGGAATGGACCGCCACCCCGCCGTTGGGGCGGGCGATCTGGAAAACCAGCACGCTGTCGGGGCTGGCGCTGCCGAGGCCGTCGTCATGGACCCCCTCGTTGGCGAGATCGCGCAGGGCGGAGAGCCCGTTCTCAAACAGGGCGGCGCGCTGCTTGGCGTCGCCGGCGGCAAGGACCGCGGCGACGTCCTCGACGGTGGCGTGATAGGGACCGCGGGCGTTGAAGGCGTCAACGACTCCGGCGAGGTCGGCGCGGCTGTTGCCGAGCAGCGAAACGTTGCCCGGGTGGGTGCGCTCGAAGGCCTCCAGCTGCACGAGCAGGTCGTGCGCGGCGGCCTCGAACCGCTGAAACGGCTCGGGATCGAGCCGGTAAACCGGCGGGACCCGGGTGGCCATCTGCTCGCGCAGTGCGGCGGTCTTCTCGCCGCTTTCGTAGGTGAAGGCGGTGCGGGCGACGACGCGCACCGTCGCGAGCTGGTTGGGGAGGACCGGGACGTTGAGCGTGGTCAGGCCGGCGGAGCTGATGAGCACGATCGCGGTGACCGTGGCGAAGAAGATGAGCATCGCGACCGCGCGGCTCCGGTCGAAGAACTCCCGCGTGGCCGAGTGGGCCGGCACCGGCCGTCCCGCCCGGCGGGCGTTGAGGCCGCCGACGAGGAGCTTGAGCTGGTTGCGAACGGACATGGTGCGGAAAATTCGAAGGAAGAAATACGAAATTCGAAATTGGAGTTTCGGGTCGGCGAAGCGGACTAGGCTTTTCCGGCGGTGCCGTTTTCCTGGTGCATCGGATTCCGGTAGGCCTCGTAGGCGTCGATGATGCGGCCGACGAGCGGATGGCGGACGACGTCGGCGCCGCTGAAGGTATGGAAGTCGATGCCGGGGATGTCGGCGAGGATGTGGCGGACCTCGAGCAGGCCGCTTTGCTTGGCGCGCGGCAGGTCGATCTGGGTGATGTCGCCGGTCACGACCATGCGCGAATCCTCGCCGAGCCGCGTGAGAAACATCATCATCTGCTCGGGCGTGGTGTTCTGGGCCTCGTCCAGGATGATGAACGACCGCGAGAGCGTGCGGCCGCGCATGTAGGCGAGCGGGGCGATCTCGATGATGCCCTTCTCGGTCAGCCGGGCGGTGTCCTCGGGGTCGAGCATGTCGCCGAGGGCGTCATAGAGCGGGCGGAGGTAGGGGAGGATTTTCTCCCGGAGGTCGCCGGGGAGAAAGCCGAGGGTCTCGCCGGCCTCGACCGCGGGACGGGTAAGGATGATGCGCTCGACCTCGTTGCGCAGGAGCGCGGACACGGCGGCGGCCATGGCGAGGTACGTCTTGCCGGTGCCGGCGGGACCGATGCCGAAGACGACGGGGTGCGCCAGCATCGACTGCAGGTAGAGTTTCTGGCCGAGGGTTTTCGGGACGATGCTCTTGCGGTTGGTGGCGATCACCAGGGGCTCGTCGATCAGCGCGCGCATCTGCTCGCCCTCGCCCCGGGCGAAACCGTCCGTGATGCGGTGAAAATCAGGCGTGCGGATCGTCATGCCCTGGCCGCGGGCCTCGTTCAGGAAATGGAACAGCGCCTCGGTGCGCCGGATGGGTTCGGCGGCGGACGAGGCGGTGGCGCCGGCGGGCGGCTCGATCTTGAGCCAGTCCTCGCGGGTCACGAGCTTAACGCCCAGGACGCGCTCGGCGTGCGTCAGGTTCTCCTCCCGCCCCGCATAGAGCGAGTGAAGGTGGCGCGGGCTGGGGAAGTGGAGGGTCTTGCTCAATGGCGGATTTCGGATGGCGGATACCGGACAGGGCGGAGGGGCCGCCACCTTGGAGCAGCAGTTCTCAAGCCGATTTGGGCCGGCGGGAGGCGGCTTTGCGGGCCCGGGATTTGGCCTTCTTCAGGTGAAGGGTGGCGGCGTCGCCGCTGAGGCGGTCCCACATGGCCCTAAGCGATTCCGGCAGGACGCGCGTATAGCCGATGACCGGCATGAAATTATTGTCGCCGTTCCAGCGCGGCACAATGTGACCGTGAAGATGGGCGATGCTGCCGCCGGCGGCGGAGCCGAGATTGAAGCCAATGTTGAAGCCGTTGGGCTTGAAGGCGGCGGCGAGCAGGCGGCGGGCCAGCGCGATCTCCTCCATCAGGTCGGCCCGCTCGGCCACGGTCAGCTCTTCCAGGTCGGTCACTTCGCGAAACGGCACGGCGAGCAGATGGCCGGGGTTGTAGGGATAGCGGTTGAGAACGAGATACGTGAAGGCCGAGCGGTGGATGATCAGGGCGGCGCGGTCATCGCCCAGGGCCGGCAGCTCGCTGAAAGGGCGCTTGAATTCGGCGGGATAGCGCGGGGCCTCGATGTAGGCCATGCGCCAGTAAGCGTGCAGCTGCTGCATGTTCAAAGGGCGCGCAGCAAAAAGGTCGCCCCGGGCAAAGTCAAAGCCCAGTGCGACGGCGGAGGGCGGATTTCGGGTGCCGGAGAGAAATTCAGCCGGCCGGAAGTCTGCATGGCCATGGGACCGACGCCTGTTTGGTTGACCTAAAATCCATATGGTTAAGTTTTTGTGAGAGCCGCGTAGGCTGACGGACAATGAGGGGCCTCCGCAGGACGACATTCCCCTTGCGGTTTGATATGACGAGCGTCATTTCACGTTTTCCCATGCGCTATCCACCCGCCCACAAGCACGCCACGCGCTGCCGCATCGTCACGGCCGCGAGCGCCGCGTTTCGGGAGCACGGGGTGGAAGGCACGGGGGTGGACGAAGTCATGCGCCGGGCAGGGCTGACGCACGGCGGGTTTTATGCGCATTTTCGCGACAAATCCGAATTGGTCGCGGAGGCGTGCGTCGAGGCCTTTGACGAGGCGGTGGTCAATCTCAGCCGCATCTCGGCCCAGCCGACCGCCGCCAAGCGCGCGCGGCTGCTCATCGACAGCTATCTGTCGGCGCACCACCGCGACAACCGCGGCTCGGGCTGCCTTGTGGTCGCCGTTGGGGCGGACATGGCGCGGCTGACGGGCTCGACCCGGGACGGCTACTCGCGCGGCTTTGTGCGTCACCTCGACCGGCTGTGCGACGCGCTGCGCCTGGCGCGCGATTCCGGCGAAAACCGCGACCGCGTGACCCAGCTCATGAGTTCGCTGGTCGGGGCGCTGATCTTTGCCCGCGCGATGAACGATTCCGCGCGCAGCGATGCGCTGCTGGCCTCCTCGCGCCGCATGCTCCGGAAAACCTTCGCCTCCTCCCCATGAACAACCCGCCTGCCACTCCCGCCCGTCGTGTCGTCATCACCGGCCTCGGCGCCGTCACGCCCTGCGGCAATTCCGCTGCCGAGACCTGGGCCGCGCTCATCGCCGGCCGCAGCGGCCTCGGCCGCATCACGCGGTTCGATCCCACAGGCTGCTCCGCGCAGATCGCCGGAGAGGTGAAGAACTTCGATCCTGCCCGGGCGCTGCCCGCGGTGCTGCATCCGCGCGGGCCGGCGGCCGAGCCACTGGCGCAGTCGATGACGCAAAAGGACGTGAAGAAATTCGGCCGATTCACCCACCTCGGCGCGGCCGCTGCGGTCGAGGCCTACGCCGATTCCGGGCTCGATGCGCACCGCGCGGCCCTGAACTCCGACCGGATGGGCGTGAACCTTGGGGTCGGCCTGGGCGGCCTGCCCGAGATGGAGGCGATGCACGACACCTGGAAGGCGGGCGGCTACCGGAAAATCTCGCCCTTCTTCATCATCCAGATCGCGCCCAACCTGCTCGCCGGGCAGGTGAGCCTGCTGCTCGATTTCCGCGGACCGAACATGAGCGTGGCCTCGGCCTGCGCCACGAGCGGCCACTCGATCGGCGAGGCCGCGGCGGCCATTGCGCGGGGCGATGTCGACGTGATGATCGCGGGAGGCGCCGAGTCCACCGTGACGCCGCTGGCCATCGGGGCCTTCGCGCAGATGCGGGCCCTCTCGACGCGCAACGACGCGCCCGAGCGGGCCTCGCGGCCCTACGACAAGGACCGGGACGGGTTCGTGCTCGCGGAGGGCTCGGTGGTCTTTGTGCTCGAGGAATACGGGCAGGCAGTGCAGCGCGGGGCGCGCATCTATGCCGAGGTGCGCGGCTACGGCGCGTCGGCCGATGCGTATCATCTTTCCTCGCTGGCGCCTGGCGCCGAGGGCTCGGCCCGGGCGATGCGCGCCGCACTCGCCCGCTCGGGTCTGGCGCCGACGGACATCGACTATGTGTCCGCCCACGCGACCTCCACCCCCGGCGGTGACGGCGAGGAAGCGGCGGCGATCGCGGCGGTGTTTGCCGACAACAAGGCGGGCCTGAACGTGAGCGGCGTGAAATCGATGACGGGCCACCTGCTCGGCGGTGCGGGGGCGATGGGACTGTTCGCCGGGGTGCTGGCGATCCGCGACGGCATCGTGCCGCCGACGATCAATCTCGAGAATGTCGACCCCGAGTGCGCGGCGACCGGCCTGAACTTCACGCCGAACGTGGCGGTGAAGCGGACGGTGCGCGCGGCGCTGGCCAACAGCTTCGGTTTTGGCGGTACCAACGCGTCGCTGGTGGTCAGCCGCGTGTGACCCGAAGGGGCCCGATCATTTCCGGCCCCAGAAGTGGTCGGAGCCCGGCTCGGCCACGAAGAGGAAGCCGCGCTCCGGGTCGAGGTAGCGGCGGGCGAGGGCCTCGAGTTCGGGGCGGGTGATGGCGGCGGTGTCGGCCGCGCGGTCCCGGGCGGCGGCGAGGCGGTAGGGGCGGAGCTGGGCATCGCCGAGCACGGTGTGGCACCAGTAGCCGTTGCTGCGCAGATCCTCCTCGCGCGCGGTGAGGAACGGCCGCTTGGCGCGCTCAAACACGTCGTCATCGATCCCGTGGGCGAGCATGGCTTCCAGTTCGCGCCGGATGATGCGGGCGGCATGCGGACCCTCGGCGAAGGCGACATCGGCGCGCAGGCTGAAGTAGCTGAAGTCGGGCCAGCCGTCATACTGGACAAAGTCGGCGGACGGCGTGTAGGTCGCCCCGAGTTCCTGGCGGAGGCGGAGGTTGAGCAGTTCCCCGAGCACGGCGGCGAGCAGCCGGCAGCGCCGTTCCTGGTGCACGTCGGCGAGGTCCTTCACCGGCCAGTACCAGCCGAGCGCCACCTGCCGGATGCTGGTGGGAAGATCGTAGATGAAGGGCTTCGGCGGCGCCGAGACGAACCGGATCGGCTCCGCGAGTGACGGCACCGCGTACGGTTCGCGGGAGGGAAGCGCCCCCAGGGTCTCGCCGACGGCGGCCGCGGTTTCCGCCCAAGTCGTGTCGCCGACCACGCTCAGTTCAATCGCGCCGTGTTTGAACTGGGGCTTAAGCCAGTGTGCGAGTTCGGGAAAAATGCGGGCATAGGCCTCGTCTGGCGCGGCGAGGCCGACGAGGGAATTGAAGCCGGTCATCACCCGCTCGACATTCTGCGAGAGAGGGCCGCTGGCGGCAGCGTTGAGGGAACTGTACAGCGAGCCGAGGGCGGCGCGGGTGTCGGTCATGGCCTCGGGACGGAAGGCGGGGTCGGTCAGGTAGGCCGTGATCACCCGCAGCGCGAGCGGCAGCTCGCGCCGGGTGCAATGCGCCGTGAAGCAGCAGGCGTCGGGCTCGATGCTGAAGCCCACGCTGAGCAGGTGACGGGCGAGCACCTGGTCGAGTTCCTCGGTGGTGTGCCGGCCGATCCCGCTGCCGATGAGCCCGTAGTTGGCGAGCAGGTCCAGCCCGGGCTCCGTGTCCGGCTGGCTGAGCTTGCCGGTGCCGACGCGCACGCTGACCTCGACCATGTCGGCCTCGAACTTCGTCGGCTTGAAGTTGAGCTTCACGCCGTTGGTGAACTCGCTCAGATGGGCGTCAATGTCCCCGAGATAGGAGTCGCGCACCAGGGTTCCGGCCGGGCCGAACGTGGTGTAGGCAAACTCGATGGCCGGCTGGTTGTCGGGCGGATGGACGGCGACCTGCCGGCTGGCGTTGAGCGTGGCGCCGACCTGCCCGGCCGTGGCGGTAAACTTGGAGTTGGCCGCGATGAGCACATGCAGGGCGTCGGCCGTCCACGCGCGGCGAAAGGCCCGGAGGCAATCCTCGGGCGTGGCCGCTTCCAAATCCGCGGCGAGATCGTGCTGCCACGCAGCCGGCGTGGCGAGGGCGCCACCGTAGAGCAGGTAGCTCTCGGCCTGGGCCGCGAGCCATTCCGAGCGGCGGGTGGGGGCGGACCGCACGGCCTCCTCATAGTCATTGGCCAGCCTGGTCTTCGCCAGCCGGAGCTCGTCCGCGGTGAAGCCCAGCAGGTAGGCGCGCCGGTGCTCCTGCTCGAGCTCCGCCGCCACCCGGGCCCATTGGTCGGTCTGGCCAGCCGCGGAGAAACTCACGACCTCCCAGCCGGGCAGGTAGGTGTCCGTGGTCACGGCCGGGGAAACGAACGCGGCGTTGCGGCGGTGCGCGTCCCACTCGAGCCGCTTGGCGAACATCGCGAAGGCCAGCGACCGGTGCAGGGCCGCCACCCGGACCGCATGGGTGTCCACCGGATCGGGCCGCGGCTGCGGGTGCGTGAAGAAAATCCTGACGCCGGACAGGCCGTCGTCCGACTGGATGCCGATGGTGGGCCGGGCGGCGCGCTCCGGGACCAGGTCGGCCGGCTCGGCCCGCGCCGGGGCGCGCGCCGCGAGCGGGCCGAAGATTTCCCGCACGAGCGCCTCGATCCCGGCCGGGTCGATGTCGCCCACCACGATCACGGCCATGCGCTCGGGCCGGTACCACGCGTCGTAGAAGGCGACGAACTGGTCGCGGGTGAAGCTGCGGATGCAGGCCTCGAGCCCGATCGGGGCGCGCCGGCTCTGGCGCGAGGCGGGCCAGAGAAAGCGGAGGTTGGCCTCAAAGAGGCGTTCCTGGGGCGTGTTGCGCGTGTCCTGCTCGCTAAGGACCACGCCGCGCTCCCGCTCGATGTCCTCCGGCGCGAACGTGACGGCGGAGGCGTATTCCCGGAAGGCGTTCAGGCCGAAGCGCAGGGTGTCCGGGCGGACGTCGGGCAGTTCGAGGTGATAGACGGTGTAGTCGTAGGAGGTGAAGGCGGTGGAGTCGGGCCCGAGGCCGATGCCGCGCCGCTCCAGCGCGGTGGTGAGCGAGCTGTGGGGAAAGGCGGCGGTGCCGCGGAAGGCCATGTGCTCGATGAAATGCGCCAGGCCGCGCTCGCTGCCGGTTTCCTCCAGCGAGCCGGTGGCGACGAGCAGGCGCAGCGAGACCCGGCCCCGCGGCTCGGCATTCGGGCGGATGAGATAACGCAGGCCGTTCGGCAGGGTGCCGGACCGCACGGCCGGATCCAGCGGCAGGTCGCTGTGCAGCGCGCCCCAGGGCGAAGCCGAGCCGGTGGCGGCGAGCAGGCACAGCAAACCTAACCGGAGGAGGCCGGCGTGTCGGGTCATGCCGGCTACGATTTAGCGGCCGGCCGCGCTGTCACGCGGAAAGATGCGCCGCCACCTCACTGCGCCGGCGGCGCGACCGGTGCCGCGGGCAGCACCGTGGCGCGCGAGGCGTGTTCGCGACCGAGGTACGCCTTGGCGAGGACGTTCAGCTCGGCGGTGGTGATGGACTCGAAGTCCGCCACACGGGAGCGGCACCAGTCGAGCGTCTCGGGTTTCTCCTGGGCCCGGGCAAGGACGGCGCCGAGCCAGTAGCCATTGTTGCGGAGCGATTCCTTGATCGCCGTGAGAATCGGCTGCTTGGCGCGGGTGAGTTCGTCCTCGGTCACGCCGTTTTTCGCGAGGTCGTCGCCGATGGCCAGCACGAGGTCGGTGATCTTCCGGGCGGTGGGCGGGGCGACGTCGATGTGGGCGAGGACATAGCCGTAACCGGGGAAAATATCGCTGGCGTTGCTCGCGGCCTGCGGGGAGTAGGTGCCGCCGAGTTCCTCGCGCACCTTCACGCGGAGCCGGTCGTTCAGCACGCTGGCGAGGAGATTCAGGCGGCGGGTGCGCTTGATGTCGAAGCCGTCGGCCGTGGGCCAGTAGAGGCGGACGACCCCCTTGGGGATTTCCGAGACGATCGTGTAGTCCTTGCTGAACGGCTGCGCCGGGAAGACCACGTGGCGCAGGTCGTCGAGTGCGGGTTTGGGCTGGCGCGCCGGGAGTGCGCCCAGGGTCCGGGCGACGGCGGCGATGGTGGCGTCGGGATCGAGGTCGCCGACGATCGCCAGCTCAATGGACCCGTGGCTGAGCTGCGGGGCCAGCCAGACGCGGACCTCGTCGAGGGTTCGGCCGAGCAGGACCTCCTTGGCCGGCAGGCCGAAGCGGGGGTCACCGCTTGCGAGCAGATTGGCCACCTCGGTGGCAAACGGACCGTTCGGCGTATGGTCGAAGCTGAGGTAGAGCTGCTCGATTCCCTTGCGCGCCTGGCGCAGGGCCTCGGGGCGGTAGCCGGGATCGGTGAGCTTGGCGGCGAGAAACTGGAGTTCAAGGAGCAGGTCCTCGCGGGTGGTTCCGCCACTGAACTCGAAGGCATCCGTGCCGGGGCGGAAACTGATGCCGACATTTTTTCCGGCCAGGATCCGGCGCAGGTCGTCGGCGCTGTGGCGGCCGAGGCCGCCGGCATCGAACGTGCCGCCGGCCAGGCCGACCAGGCCGCGCTCGGTGGCGGGCTCGGTGATCATGCCGCTGCCGACGCGGGCGGAGATGCGGATGCGGCCGGCCTCGAAGTCGGTTTTCTTGAGATTCAGGCGTACGCCGTTGGCGAAAGTGATGAGGTCAAGGTCGAGGTCCGCCACGTGCTCGCGCTGCACGACCCGGCCGGCGGGCCCGAAGTCCGGGTAGGCCCAGGCGAGGTCGGTGACGGCGGCGAGCGGATGGACGGCGACGGCCTGGGAGCGGGTGTAGGCGGCGGCGATGGCGGCATTGGCGTCGCCGGCAATCGCGGCGTTGCCGGCGACCAGCACGTAGCGGCCCGGGACATTGAACGCGGCGCGGAGCGCGGCCTGGCAGTCGGCGGGGGTGATTTTGGCCAGCGCCGGCCCGAAGAGGGCGAGATCGGCGGCGGGCGTGGTGAACACCTCGCGGTGCAACACGCCCTCGGCGATCTCGTCGGCGAGGCTGTCGGAACGGCGGGTGGAGGCGGTCTTCACGGCCTGCTCGAGGGCGTTCTCGTAGGTGGCGACGACCTCCTTCAGCTCGGCGGCGGAGAACCCGTGCTCGAGGGCGCGGCGCAGCTCCTGGTCGCCGACGGCGAGGGCGGCGGCCCATTGCCCGGGTTTGCAGGTGAGATCGATATCCGCCTCGCGGTAAAAATCGAACGCCTCCGAAACAGTTGCGCCGGCCTGGCTGAACGGCGCGTCCTCCTTTTTCGCGAGCTCGGAGAAGCGGCGGTTCAGGATGGCGACGGCCAGGTCGCGCGGAAGGTCCTTGAGGCGGTTGGCGGCGGTGTCGGTCTCATGGCTGTAGGGCGTGACCGAGGTCAGGGAAACGGTGGTGCTGGGCGCCTCGGGCTCGGCGTGGTAGTTCGTCCGCACGCCGGTGAACGTGGCGATGGCGCCGAAATCGGGCTCGGGGCGGGCCGGGGCGCGGGCGGTAGCCGGGGAAAATGCGGCGACTACCAGTTTCTCCACGGCGGCCGGGTCGATGTCGCCCACGACCACGGCGACCATCCGCTCGGGGCGGTACCACGTGTTCCAGAAATCCGCGAAGCGGTCGCGCTTCGCCTGCTCGATGACCTCGGTGAGGCCGATCGGCACGCGCTTGGGCAGGAGGGTGGTGCCGAGGGTGGTTTCAAACTGGGAGACGAAGATGCGGTAGCCGACGGAGTCGCGGGTCCGCTTTTCGCTGAGGATGATGCCGCGCTCCTTCTCGATCATGTCGGGTGGCAGGAGCAGGCCGCCGGCGTCGTCGGCGAGCACGCTGAGGCCCTCGGTGAGGGTCGCGGCCTTGGTGTCGGGCAGTTCCAGCTGGTAGAGGGTGCGGTCGAAGGACGTGCTGGCGTTGGTATCGCCGCCGAAGCTCATGCCCATGCGCTGGAAGAACTCGACGAGCGTGCCGGGCTTGAAGTGCGTGCCGCCGTTGAAGGCCATGTGCTCGAGGAAGTGCGCGAGCCCGCGCTGTTCCTCGGTCTCCTGGAGCGAACCGGCGAGCACGAGCAGGCGCAGGGAGACGCGGCCCTTGGGCTCGTGGTTGGGATAGATGACATAGCGGAAGCCGTTGGGCAGCGTACCGAAGCGCGCGGCGGGGTCGGGGATGAGGTCGCTCGTGGCCTGGGCGAAGCCCGGCAGCGACGGGGCGGAAGCCGGCGGGGCGGCGAAAACGGGGATGGCCAGCAGGAAAAAGGCGAGGAGGCGGATTAGCTTGGGCATAAGGGGCAGACTGCGCCGGGGCGGTGAAACCAAAAGCACAAAAGTCTCGGCAAATGGTTTTGGTCCTTTTGGACTACGCGGGTGTTTGCAAACGGGGATTGTCATTCTGAACGAAGTGAAGAATCCAGTGGGATGATGGCTATAGACGCGGCACGGCCCCACTGGATTCTTCACTTCGTTCAGAATGACACGGGGGGCCGGCGGCCCCATGGGGCACCCTTTCCACCCTGATGCTCTGGCTTTACCGCATTCTTTATTTCCCCATGCTGCTGGTGCTGGCGCCGGCCTACCTGTGGCGGATGCGCCGGCGCGGCGGCTACCGGGAGAATTTCCTGCACCGGTTCGGGGCGCACCGGGGCCTGCCGGCGAAGCGTCCGGGCGTCCGGCGGATCTGGCTCCAGGCGGTGAGCGTCGGCGAAGTGCTCGCCATCGCGCCGCTGATCGCGGCGCTGAAGCAGGCGGACGGCGTGGAAATCTACCTCACGACCACCACCAGCACGGGCTACCGGCTGGCGGGGGAGCGGTATGGCGGACAGACCATCGGCATCGGTTATTTTCCCCTCGACTGGTGGCCGTTTGCGCGCCGGAGCTGGCGGCAGATCGCGCCGGACCTTGTCATCCTGACCGAGGGCGAACGCTGGCCGGAGCATATGCACCAGGCGGCGGTGCGCGGCGTGCCGGTGCTGTGCATCAACGCGCGGCTGTCCGACCGGAGTTTTCGCCGGATGCAATCGTTTCCCCCGGCGGCGCGGCTCATGCTGGAAGGGATCACGCGGCTGCTGCCCTGCTCGGCGCAGGACGCGGCGCGGTTCGGGGAGCTGGGATTTCCGGCCGGGCGGCTGACAACCACCGGCAACATCAAGCTCGATGTCACGATTCCGCGGCTGACGGCGAAGCGGAAGGCGGACCTGCGCCGCGAACTCGGGTTGCCGGCGGGACTCGTGCTGATGGGTGCGTCGACGTGGCCGGGCGAGGAAGCCGCGCTGGTCGCGACACTGCGCCGCGCGCGGGCCGGCGGACGGGACTGCTCGCTGCTGCTGGTGCCGCGGCATGCGGAGCGCCGGGCCGAGCTCGGGCGCCTGCTGCAGGACACGGGCCTGCGGTTTCATTTCCGCTCGCGCGGCCCCGCGGCCGGCGAAGTGGATGTGGCGGTGGCCGACACCACGGGCGAGATGCGCCAGCTGCTGCAGCTGGCGGACCTGGTCTTCGTGGGCAAGAGCCTGCCGCCGCACACCGAGGGACAGACGCCCGTCGAGTCCGCGGCGTTGGAAAAACCGATGCTGTTCGGGCCGGGCATGGGCAATTTCCGGCTGATTGCGCGCGACCTGCTGGCGCGCCAGGCCGCGGTCCAGGTAGCGGATGCGGCGGCGCTGGCCGAACGGGCGGCATCGCTGCTGGACGATGCGGCGCAACGCGCCAGCCTCTCGGCGGCGGCGGGCGGGTGGCAGCGCGACAATGCCGGGGCGATGGATCGCACGCTCGCCGTGATCCGCGAGGAGCTGGCGAAGCTGGGCTAGGCGCGACCCGCCGTCAAAGGGGCGGCGACTTCGCGGGCGCGGTCCGCAGATAAGGCGAGCAGACCTGGGTGATTTCCGCCATGGTGAAGGGCTTGGCGATTACCGGCACATTCCATTGAGCAATTTCATCCTCCATCCTGAACTCGCCCGGATGCCCGGTGATAAAGACAAAATTGGGTGCCAGCTTGGAATGGGTTTCGCGGATGCGCACATAAAGTTCCGGCCCGGTCATGACCGGCATCCTGATATCTGAGAGGATCAAGTTGTAGATGCCCCGTTCGAGCGCCAACAGGGCCTCGGCCCCATTCGCCGCCATATCGACTTGGCAGCGAAACTGGGTGCGCAGGACCTCCTGCAGCAACAGGCAGACGACTTCCTCGTCCTCGACGATAAGTACCCGGGTTGTGTGCAGACTGACGCCGGCCGCGGCGGATGTGGCCGGTTGGGGCGCTTCCGATGCGGACAGCAGCGGAGACCTCTTCTCCAATGGCAGAGTGACGGTGAAAGACGTCCCTTTGCCAAACTGGCTCTCTACGTGGATTTCGCCTCCGTGCTGCCGCACCACACTGTAGCAAATGCTAAGACCCAAGCCGGTGCCATGCTCCGGTCCCTTGGTGGTGAAGAAGGGGTCGAAAATGCGACGGAGGTTTTCCCCGGAGATGCCGCAGCCGTTGTCGGTCACCGTCAAGGTGGCGAGGGGGTCGCCGGCCTTGAGTTCCAGCACCAGCAGCGGATGAGGCCGCCCCGTTAGTGCGTGCATGGCATTCAACATCAGGTTGATGACGACCTGCTTGACCTGGGCGGCTTCGGCCAGGACCCAGGTGGGTGACGAGGGCAGCAGAGTGCGGATCTCGCAGCGGCTCTCCCGCAGTTGGTAGCGTAGGATGGCCACTGCCTCCTCGACGATCGGCCGCAGGTCCACGGTGGCCATGACGGGTGATGCGGGCTTGGAGAGCTGGAGCAGCTGGCGCACGATCTCGGCCGCCTCGGCCGCGCCCTTCTTGATGAACCCGAGGTAGCTCTGGGCGGTGCTGGCTGGACAGTCGGAGAGTAATTCCGCGAAACCCCTGACGGGGGTAAGCTTGTTGTTCAGCTCATGCGCGATACCGCCGACCAAGGTGTCGAGCAGCGTCTGCTTTTCCTGGCGCAGCAGGTTCCTTTCGAGGGCGCGCTGGTCAGTGATGTCGTCCAGGCAAGTGCAGACCTGGCCGGTTTCCCGAATCCAGTCGAATGAGCACCGGAAGAGGCGGGGACCGCGCTGAGGGACAAGCAGGTTGAATTCGCGGGTCAACGGCGGCGAATCGCCCCGGATGCATTTTTGCAGCAGCGCGAGGAACTCCGCGCGCTCCTCCGCGACGACGCAGCTTACAAACGGGATGCGGGCGGCTGAATCGGGATCCAGGCCCAGCAGGGCGGCCAGCCGCTGATTATGTTCATGGAGTCCGCCCTGCACGTCGAGAAACGCCACTCCCAAAATCTGACTCTTAAACAAGCCCAGGTACAGGCCCTGCGATTGCCGTAACGCATGGTTCGTGCGGAACAACTCGAGATTTTGCTGCCGCAATTCCTCAAGTTGCTGCTCGACCAGGAGGGATTGCAGCTGGGCCAGGGCCCCGACCGGAATCAGCCCAAGCAGCCGGGACTCACGGTCCACGAGTACGACTTCCTCTTGGAATTCCTCGTTCTGCCGGGCCATCGCGCGATTCAGCAACTCGCGCACCGGCATGTCGCAGGGCACGATCAGGGGATGCGAAACGCGCACAGACTCGACCGGGCTTTGGCTGTAGAGGGCAAAGCCGAAGCGCGAACTCATGATGAATCCGATTTGCCCGCGGGCGCACAGCCCGACCACCCGGTCGTTGTCCACCAGCGCCATGTACTCCACCCGCTGCGTCTGAAAAGCCCGATGCGCGATTTCCAGCGGCGTGCCCGCGGCCACAAATTCGCGATGGTGCACGAGCGACTCGAGGGGAGTGCCTTCGGCCTTGAGCAATGACAGCTTGGGTTCCGGAACCGGCGGCGGCGCGCTTGTCCAGTCGGAATGGGCCGAAACGACTGCTGACAGGGAAGGGTATGAAGCAACATGCGGATGCATAGGGCATTTTGTCCGAACCCATCGGTTGCATGCCACCGCGATGCGTAACGATTGAGTGAAACTGCGCATCACCCAGGTCCGGGCGTTATCATGGGAGGGCGAATGATGGAAGGCGCTGTCTGTCCAAAGCTGGGTGCGCCCGGTCACGCGGCGGGCGACCTGCCCTGGCGCCGGGGATTTTCCGCAATGGGTGAGCCCCGGCAGAGAGAGGGGCGGGGTGCCAGAGTGGTGTGCCGCTTATATCGGCCTGAAGGTGGCTGATTGTAACATTGGTGGGTTTGTATCCGCCGTGGCCGTGTTCATATTCAATCCACCTATTGCCATGGGCTTCTCTGCCGAAACTGACTCAGCAACCTCCCTGGAGAAAGCGAAGGCGCTCTTCGCACTGCTCGATGCGGCGGATGAGGAGGAGCGCCTGCGGGGCACAACGTGCAAGCCCCGTTGGATTGAAGCCAAGGGCCGGGCCAATGAGCGAGACTACGATGACGGCGAGACGTATGGGGCCTTGCTCGAGGAGCTCGATCAGGTCGGCGCGCTGGAAGGCAGCTGGATGCAAGAGCGGTGGCACGACCTGAAGACCCGCCTTGATTGGAGTCGCGGGCCGAATTTGCCTCCGGGGCAGAATCGGGGATAGCGCAGCCACGGGGCCGGGCCAGTCCGGCCTTCGCGACAGGCTCGGGCGGTGGCGTAGCCGGCAGGAATCGAGGGCTGGTTTGCCGACCCGCGCTATAATGCGCTGGCGGTTTCGACCTTCGTCTCCTCCACGGCCTCCGGCTCCGGGGGGAATTCGCGGATGAAGTTCGTGTACTCGATCAGCTCGTAGCGGCCGTCGAGGTGCTCGACGATGGCGGTGAGCGACTCGACCCAGTCGCCGGAATTCAGGTAGTGGACGCCGCCCAGCATCTTGTCGGCGGCCGTGTGGATGTGGCCGCACATGACGCCCGTGCAGCCGCGTTCCTGCGCGAGCTGCGCGATGTGGTCCTCGAAGTTCGACACGTGGCTGACGGCCTCCTTGACGCGGGCCTTGATCGCCCGGCTGAGCGACCAGTATTCCTTGCCGCGCCAGGCCCGCCACGCGTTGTAGGCGCGGTTGAGCCGGAGCAGCGCGCGGTAGCCCCAGTCTCCGAGATGAGCGAGGAAGACGAAGTTCTTGGTGACGGAGTCGAACACGTCGCCGTGAAGCACGAGGTAGCGTCCGCGCGGACCCTCGTGCACGTAGTCCTCGACGATGCGCAGCTGCTCGAAGTCGAGGGGCAGGAACGAAGCGAGGATGTCGTCGTGGTTGCCGCGCAGGTAAACCACCTCGGTGTCGCGCTTTTCCAGCTTCTTCAGGATGATCCGGATGAAGCGCGTGTGGGCCTTGGTCCACTGGCCGCCGCGCCTTAGCTGCCAGCCGTCGATGATGTCGCCGTTGAGGATGAGTCGGTCGCAACGGACATGGCGGAGGAAATGATTCACCTCGCGCGCCTTGCAGTCCGCGGTGCCGAGATGGACGTCGGAGAGGATGACGGTGCGGACGCGCAGCGTGGGTTTCATGGGAGGGCCGGAAGTTTCCGCCCCCGTTTGCCCCCGGCCGTGCCTCCGGCAATGTCACTTATTAAGTGACATTGCCGGAGGGCTTCAGCCGGGAAAGTGTCATCTAACAAATGACACTGGTCTGAGCGGGTGGGCGGGATCATGGCGGGGAGAAGGCGAAGCCGGCGGGGGCGCGGGCGTCGTCGGCGGGGGTGACCCGGGCGTGCACGGGCACGAGCAGGCGGAGGCTCCGGGGCTGAGCCCGGACCTCGACGGTGGCCGCGGCCGCATGGGTTTCCCCGTCGGTGTGGATGAGCCCGGGCCGGGCGCGCTCGATGAGAAAATGCGCGCCCCGCAGCCGCACCACGCGCGGGCTCGCGCCGAGGCGGCCAAGAAACAGCCGGGCGATGAGCGGCACGGCGGCGGCGTACCCGACGGGCCGCACGGCCACGAGGTCGAGTTCGCCGTCGTCCACGCGGGCGCCCGGGGCGATCAGGGCGCCGTTGCCGTACTGGTCGGAATTGGCGATGGCGACGAGGAACGTGGACAGCGCCTCAGTGCGGCCGCCGCCATGGATGACGGTCCACTCGGACTCGCGGGCGTGGAACGCGGCGAAGCCGGTGCGGGCATAGGCCGCGAGGCCGCGGCGGGTGAGCAGGTTGAAGCGGCGGCTGACCTCGGCATCGAAGCCGAAGCCCATGGCGTTGAAGAACGGCCGGCCGTTGGCGGTGCCGGTGTCGATCGCGGCGACGCGGGCGGCGGGATCCGCAGCCAGGGCGAGGGCCTCGGGCAGCCGGGTGGGGATGCCCAGATGGAGCGCGAGGCCGTTGCCGGAACCGCAGGGCACCAGGCCCAGCGCGGCCGGCGAATGCAGCAGCGCCTGGGCGGTCTCGTTCATGGTGCCGTCGCCGCCGATCGCGATGACGCGGTCGCAGCCCGCGGCGAGGGCGGCCTGCGCGAGCCGGGTCGCGTGTCCGGGACACTCGGTCAGGACCAGGTCGGCCGTGAGCCCGCGGGTGGCGATGAAGTCGCGGACGTGCCGGGCAAGCCAGGGCCGGCGGACATTGCGGCCGGAGACGGGATTCAGGATGAAGCGGGTTTTCATGCGAGCGAGACGACGGGGCGCGGTTCGACGGCGGCCAGGACGTGGCGGGCGATGTCGCGGGCGGCCTCGGGGTGGGAGATCGGGGCGAGCGCGGCGCGCCACTCGCGCCAGACGCGGCCGCGGTCGGCGAACGCGTGGCGCAGCGTGGCGATGACGGCGTCGGGCGTGGGGGCGAGCGCCCCGGCGCGGTGGCGGCGGAGCAGCTCGTAGTTGCCCTCCTCCTGGCCCGGCACGACCTGGCTGACGACCATCGGGCACAGGGCGTTGATGGCCTCCTGCGTGGTGGCGCCCCCGGCCTTGCTGACGACCGCGTGATGCGTCATGAGCAGGTGCGGAATCTGGTGCGTCCAGCCGAGGATGGTCGCGGGCCGCCGGCGGCCCGCCGCGAGGGCGGTGAGCTGGCGCTGGAGCCGCTCATCGCGGCCGACGGCGCAGGTGATCTCCCAGTCGTCCTCGGCGAGCAGCCGGCGGGCAGTCTCGGCCGCGTGGCGCTTGCCGGAATTGATGATCTGCAGGACGCGCGGCGCGGCGCCGGTGGCGAGCTCGGGCGGCGTGAGCACGCCGGCCTGCCGGGCAAATATCGCGGGCACGGGAAAACCGGGGACGTGCACGCGGGCCGGATCGAGGCCCGCGCGCAGGACGACGGCCGCGGAGTCCTCGTTGGGCAGGAACCAGCCGTCGCAGGGGGCGCGGTACCAGAGCGAATGGATGCTGATGGAGTCGGTGACGATGTTGTACCGCGGGAGGGCGGGGCCGCCGGTGCGCGCGATGTGGTCGAGCAGGAACGTGCAGACGGGAAAGGTGCAGCAGACGGCGTCGGGCCGCTCGCGGGCGAGCACGCGGCGGAGCACGCGGGTCTCGCGCGCAAAGAACCAGAGGCGGCGCTCGACGACGTGGGAGCGGTCGATCCAGTGGTACAGGCGGCTCCAGGCATGCGGGGCGCCGTTGATGAGCGTGAGGTAGCCGCGGCGGGCGAGGGAATTGAAGCGCGGGGCGGCGAGGGCGAAAATGTCCACGACCACCGCAGCGCCCTCGCCGGCCTCGCGGTCGATGGCGGCGGCGAGGGCGCGGGCGGCGGCGTTGTGGCCTTCGCCGAAGCCGGCGGTGAGGATGAGGATCTTGGTCATGAGGGGCGGTGGGCGGCGACGACGGCAAGCAGGTCGGCCTCGAAGCGGGTGATGACGTGGTCCCAGGACTGGGGTTCGAGGGTGAGCCGGGCGGCGCGGCGCAGGCGGGTGCGCAGTGGGGCGTCGGCGGCGAGGCGGACGGCGGCGGCGATGAGCTGATCGGGCCGGTCGCAGGGGACGGTGAGGCCGTTTTCGCCGTCGCGGATGAACTGGCGGGCGGCGGCATAGTCGAAGCCGGCGACGGCAAGGCCGCTCGCCATGGCCTCGGTCAGGACATTGCCGAAGGTCTCGGTGAGGCTGGCGTGGACGTAGAGATCCGCCGAGGCGTAGTGGCGCGCGAGTTCCTCGCGGGGAATGAAGCCGGTGAACCGGTATTCCGGATGCGCGCGCTCGAACCGGCTGCGGAGCGGGCCGTCGCCGACAAGGACGAAGCGGCAGCGGGGCTGGGCGGCGCGGAGGGCGGCGAAGGCGCGGAAGAGGAGCGGGTAGTTTTTTTCCGCGGCCATGCGGCCGGCGTGCAGCACGACAGGATCATCCGGGCCGGCGCCCCAGGTGGCGCGCAGGGCCGGCGAGGCGTGGGCCGGATTGAACTGGGTGGTGTCGACGCCGCGCGACAGCACCCGCAGCCCGCTGAAACCGAGGCCCTGCAATTCCGTGCATAGCTCGGCGGTCGGGGCGAAGGTGCGCACGGTGCGGTTGTGCACATGGCGCAGCCAGCCGAGGGCGGCGCGATGCAGCGGAGCGAACCCGTAGTGCCGCGTGTAGGCGTGGAAATTGGTGTGGAAGCTTGAGGTGACCGGCACATCCAGTTCCCGGGCGGCGGTGACGGCGGACGTGCCGAGGGGTCCCTCCGTGACAACGTGCACGAGATCCGGCCGCTCGGCCTGCCAGCGGCGGCGGAGCCGGCCGCCGGCGGGCAGGCCAAGCCGCAGCAACGGATAGCCCGGGATGGGCAGCCCGGGGAGCGCGACCTCATGAAACTCGGGGTGGGCGGCGCCGTTGGGCAGATCGTCCCGCCGCGGCCGGCAGACCGTCACCTGATGCCCGCGCCGGCCGAGTTCACTGGCGATGTGGCCGAAGGTCATGGCCACGCCGTTGATTTCGGGCGGGAAGGTTTCGGTGACGATCGTGAGCTTCACATGGTTGGGAGGGCGGCGGAGTTTGGTCCGTAACATGACGGGCCCGTGTGGCGAACACGTGACGCCGGAGTTACGATTCCGGGAAATGCGGGCGGGAACGGGCCAGGGCGCGGCGGGTGGCTTCCGGTTCTGTCCTTCTGAGTGCAGCGAAGAATCCCGTGAGAGGTCGCCGCAGGCTTCGATGCCATCCAATTGGATTCTTCGCCGCGCTCAGAAGGACAACCGGGTCAAGGGCGGGTCGGAGCCCCGCCCGACGCAGGGAAGTGAATCGCCGGCGAAATTGTCCGAGATTTTGATTGCCCGAAAAAATGCGCGGCCTACGGTCCCCTCTTTTAAGCGGATGCAATCGCACGGACCTAAGCGCGTTTACACTCCTCATTCCCTCGAATCCTGGTTCGACCGACTCGAAAATGACTGGGCCACTGCATTTAGCGCGGCCCAGCTGGAGGAAGGCCGCCGGATCTACCGTGATGGCGAGGTCCGCGAGCTGGAACTGACGGCCAAGGACGCGATTATCCACCGGCGGGTCGAGAAGAAGGACGAATACGTCGTGATCGAATGGGAGGGGCAGAGCCTGGCCGTGCGGTCCTCGACCACGGACCTCGATGTCGCCCACGCGCTGGCGGTCGCCGGTTTGCACGAGATCGAGGAGCTGGTGGCCGACGAAATTTCCCCGCTGCCGGGCGAGCCGCCGCGTTCCTTCCGGTCCAACGGCAACGGCGCGGCGAACGGGAATGGGTCCGGCCACGACCCGGCCCACCCGCCGTCGAAGACGGCCCCGGCGCCCGCCGGGGCCAACGGCGCCTCGCGTCCGCTGCTCCTGGTGTTCAAGACCAAGACCTCGGGGCTGACCTTCCAGGCCTACTGGTCGGAGCGGGGCGGCGAGGTCCGCCACCCGGCGCTGGGCACGGCGGCGCACGTGAACGGCAACGGCCACGTGACCTCCGGCGAGCGCGCCAAGCTCATCGGGCTCGCGGCCTACGCGCGGAAGGCGCACTTCCACTATCACCAGGACACGGGGCTGTATGTGCTCGAGTCGCTGGTGGAGATCCCGAATTTCCTGAAGACCACGCTGCCGGCGTGGCGGAAGATGTTTGCGGTCGAGCTCGACGAGCGGTCGGCGCACCTGCTCAAGGGCACGCGCACGGTCGAGATCGAGGCGGTGGCGGAGCGGTCCCCGGCCGGGACGCCGGGCGGCGCGGGCGAGGGCACCGGGCTGAACCTCCGCTGGATTTTCCGCGCGGGCGAGCGGATGCTCACCGACTCCGAGGTCAACACGCTGCTCCGGCGCGGCGGCGCCCCGGTGATCCTGCCCAACCTCGGCATCGTGGCGCTGAGCGGCGAGCGCTGGGAGTCGTTCAGCGCGTGGCGGCGCAACATCGCCGAGACGCACGCCGACGGCACGCTGTCGCCGTACCTCATTTTCTCCCTGTTCAACGATGCGCGCCTGAAGCTCACGCTTTCGCCCGAGATCGAGGCCTGGCGGCGGCAGGTGCTGGCGCCGCCCCCCGAGCCGCCGGCGCTGCCGGAAATCCTCCGGCCCTACCAGCGCCGCGGCGTCGAGTGGATGTCGCACCTCTGCGAGGTGGGCTGCCACGGTCTGCTGGCCGACGAGATGGGCCTGGGCAAGACGCTGCAGGTGCTGACCGTGCTCGCCACGCGCCGCGTGCCGGGCAAGTCCACGCTCATCGTCTGCCCCGCGAGCGTGGTGCCGGTGTGGCGCGAGGAGATCGCGAAGTTCTTCCCCGACCTGCCGGTCGACGTGCTCAAGACCGGGCACGACTTCACCCAGCGCACCGACCCGGTGGTCTGGCTCGCGAGCTACACGCAGCTGCGCAAGCACCGCCACCTGCTGGAGTCGCAGACCTTCGGCTACGCGGTGCTGGACGAGGGCCAGTTCATCAAGAATCCCGACGCGAAGATCACGCAGACCTGCTTTGCGGTGCGGTCGGACCACCGGCTGGTGCTGACCGGCACGCCGCTGGAGAACCGCCAGCTGGACCTGTGGAGCATCTTCCGCTTCCTGCTGCCCGGCCTGCTCGGGTCGCGCAGCGGCTTCGAGGCGGCGCTCAACGCCGACCGCGTCAACACGCTGGAGCGGCTGCGCGCGCAGCTGGCGCCGTTCATCCTGCGCCGCACGAAGAATGAGGTGGCCACGGAGCTGCCGCCGAAGGTCGAGATGGACCTGCTGTGCCCGATGACGGACGTGCAGCGGGCGGAGTACGCGCGCATCTGCACGGAGGGGCTGGAGCGCCTGGGCGACGACGTGGGCACGGCGATGCGGGAGAAGTCCTTCGGCTTCCTCGCGCTGCTGACGCGGCTGCGCCAGACCTGCTGCGATCCCGACATGCTGCCGTGGCTCAAGTCGCCGCTCAGCGACTCGGGCAAGATCAACCTGCTGGTGGAGAAACTCGCCGAGATCGTGGGCAGCGGGCACAAGGTCGTCATCTTCTCGCAGTTCGTGATGCTGCTCGACCGCGTGCGCGAGGCGCTGGCGGCGAATTTTCCCGACCTGCCGCGGTACGAGTTGACGGGCATGACGCTCGACCGCCTGAAGCCGGTGCAGGGCTTCCAGAATGCGCAGGGCTCGGCCGCGATGCTGGTGTCGCTCAAGGCGGCGGGCACCGGGATCACGCTGCACGCGGCGGACTACGTCTTCCTGCTCGACCCGTGGTGGAACCCGGCGGTGGAGGCGCAGGCGGTGGACCGCGTGCACCGGATCGGCCAGAAGAGCACGGTGTTCGTCTACCGCATGGTCACGGCGGGCACGATCGAGGAGCGGATCCAGGCACTGAAGGCGTCAAAGAAGGATCTGTTCGACAAGCTGATCGGCGGGCTGGGCGGCGACTTCGACCTGAGCCAGCATTTCACCTCGCTGCGCGGGCTGGTGCAATTGACGGCGCAGGTGGTGCCGGAACTCGCGCCGGAAGTGGTGGAGCCAGCGGCGCCGCCTGTGGTGGTGGCGGAACCGGCGATGACGGTTGAGCCGGAGCCGGAGGAAACCGAGGCGGACGAGGTGAAAGAGCGGTGACGAGTCCTGAGGGACCGCCGGCCGGATTTTTAACCACAGAGAACGCAGAGGGCGCGGAGCACTCCGGACCGCCTTCGTGATTGCATCGGGGAAGCGACGGGAGGCCGTGCGCCCGGTGATGCACAGAATATTCCGGCGCGGAAATTCAAACGCGGCTTGTTTTGCCGGGCGGCGGCCCTAAGTTGGGGGAACGTGGACCTGCCGACCCAATTTCTCGCCCAGCCGGATGCGCTCATCCTGGACCTGGTGGCGAATTCCCGGGAAGCCGCGCTGTGTGCGCTGCACGCGGAGCTGGCGAAGAGTCCGGCAGTGAAGGATGCGCCGCTGTTCCTGCACGGGCTGCTGGAGCGGGCGATGCTGGCCCCGGTCTGCATCGCGCCCGAGGTGGCGCTGCCGCACGCGCGGACGACGGCGGTGGAGCGCGTGGTGATCGGGGTGGCGCGGATCGCGCCGCCGGGCGTGGGCTTTGACGCCGAGCATCCGCAGGTCCGGCTGGTGTTCATGGTCGGCACGCCGAAGCAGCAGGTGGAGGAGTACCTTTTGTCCGTGGCCGCGATCACGCGGCTGCTGAAAACCGAGGGCATCCGCGACGGGCTGCTGGCGGCGCGCACGGAGGCGGAGTTTCGCGCCCTGCTGGCGCGCGGGACCAAGCGATGAGCGGGACCGGGGCCACGGATCCGGCGGCACTCCTGCTGCAGCGGTTGCAGCGGCTGCTGCGCTGGCGGCTCTGGATCCAGGAGAGGATCCAGCTCACCGAATGGCAGGTCACGCTGCTCTGGGCGGCGCTGGCCGGGTTTCTCGGCAGCCTGACCTCCCTCATTTTTTCCGCCTTTGCCGAGGGCGTGCACGAGGTGCTGACCGGTTCCAGCGCCGGCGTCGTGGAATCCATGCGGCACCTGCCTTGGTGGGGCTGCCTGCTGGTGCCGACGCTCGGCGGCACGGCGGCGGGACTGGTGCTGCTTTACGGCCAGCGGCTCGCGCGCGCGCAGAGTTCGACCGACTACATGGAGGCCATCGCCATCGGCAACGGCCGGATTCCGGTGCGGGCAAGTTTGGTCAAGAGCACGGCGGCCTTGTTCTCGATCGGCTCGGGCGGCTCGATCGGCCGGGAAGGCCCGATGGTGCAGCTGGCGGCGGTGGTCGCATCCATGCTCGGACGCTGGCGGCAGTTCACCGGCCCGCAGCTGCGGCTGCTGGTGGCCTGCGGCGCGGCGGCGGGCATTGCGTCGGCGTACAATGCGCCGATCGCCGGTTCCTTTTTCGTGGCGGAGATCATCCTCGGCTCGATCGCAATGGAAAGCCTCGGGCCGCTGGCGGTGTCCGCGGTCGTCGCGACCCTGACCATCCGCGTGCTGACGTCGGCGCAGGTGATGTACCGCGTGCCGTCCTTCCAGCTCAACTCCGCGTGGGAAATGGGCCCGTACGTGGTGCTCGGGCTGGTCACGGGATCCCTGGCGCCGATGTTCCTGCGGTCGCTCAGGCAGGCGGAGGAATTTTTCCTCGCGCTGCGGCTGCCGATCGTCGCGCGGCTCGCGCTGGGCGGGCTGGCGGTCGGCATCATGGCGGTCAACGTGCCGGAAGTCTGCGGCAACGGCTACAGCGTGGTCGTGCAGATCCTGAATGGGCCGGTGATCTGGAAGGTGCTGCTCGGGGTCTTCGCCTGCAAGTGGCTCGCGACGATGGCGTCGTTCGGCTCGGGGGCGCCGGGCGGCGTGTTCACGCCGTCGCTATTCATGGGGGCGAGCGCGGGCTACCTCTTTGGCGCCGCGGTGCACGCGGTGTGGCCGGTGGGCGCGGCGAACCCGGGGGCGTTCGCGCTGGTGGGGATGGGGGCGTTTCTCGCGGCCGCGAGCCGGGCGCCGGTCATGGCGATCATTATGCTGTTCGAGATGACGCTGAGCTATGACATCATCCTGCCGCTCATGCTGTGCAGCGTGATCGCCTACTATACGGCGAAGGGCATTGCGGGGAATTCGCTCTACAGCGAGTCGCTCAAGCGGAAGACCGCCGCGGAGCCCGATCCGGACCTGGCGGCGGGCCGGGTGCAGGACCTGATGAAGGCCAATCCGCCGGTGATCGCGCCGAACGCGCGGTTTGCCGCGATCGCGGAGATGTTCCTCTCGGTCCGGGTGAACAACCTGTACGTGTGCGACGCTGACGGCCGTTTCCTGGGCGCGGTGTCACTGCACGACATCAAGCCCTACCTGGGCCAGCCGGACCTCGCGGAATTAGTGATCGCGCGCGACATCATGCGGGAGGACTTTCCGCGCATCGGACCGCAACAATCGCTGGCCGAGGCGCTGGGCCGGTTTCTCGGCCTCCCGGCCGAGCGGCTGCCGGTGGTGGACCCGGTCACGGGTCGCCTGCTGGGCAGCTTGTCGAAGGGTGATTTGCTCCTGGTGCTGGTGGAAAAACGGAAAAAACCGGAGCCGGCGGTTTAGGCAAACTCGGGTAGTGGCGGGGGGTGTTTTGCCCGTTTGTCACGAGGCCGCCACGCAATCGTAACAATCGGGGGGCATGATGGCGGGGTTCCAGAAAACCTAACCCTGAACTAAACCACCATGTTTCACCTGAAATCCAAATGGCTCGCGCTGCTTGTCGGAGCCTTCTTGACCGCCGGCTCTGCCTTCGCGCAGGACAGCGGCCCGCTCATCGATGTGCTCGTAAAGAAAGGCATGCTTACTGACCAGGAGGCGGAAGAATTGCGCGCCGACCTGACCAAGGATGCGGCCTCGGGCATCATTTCGACCATCTCCGGCGGCAAGAGCACCGTGGGGCTTTCGATCAGCGGCCGCCTGCAAATCCAATATGCCGGGCTGGGCACCTCGATCGACGGCGTGGCGGCAAATCCGGTGTCGACGGAACATTTCTTCCTCCGCCGCATTTATCTGGGGGCCAAGGCCGAGCTTGGAAACGGCTGGAGCAGCACGCTCAATTACGACTTCGCCGGCGCCAGCTTTGACGCGGCCTTCATCACCTGGCGGCAAAGCGACCAGCTGGTGGTCGACGTGGGTTTCCGCAAGGCCCCGCTCGGCTTGGAGGAATGGGATATTTCAAGCGGCAGCCTGAAGGCCATCGAGCGCTCGCCCGCGACGCGCTACTTTGTCGAGTCGAACAACGGCCGGCGCCTTGGTGCGGCCAGTTACCGTACGGGCATCTTTGTGGGCGGGACGCAGGATGGTTTCTTCTACAATGTCGCGATCACCAACCCCGAGCGCGACGAGTTTTCCTCGCTTACCGGCAATTCCGATCCCGGCGTCCAGTCGGCGGGCACCGCGGCCAATAACAATCTGGCCTACTTTGTTAATGGCGGCTACAAGGGTAAGTTCGGCGAGGCCGGGACGTATCGCTTCGGTGCTTCCGTCGGCGATCTTCCCGACCAAGGCGGTCTGGTTCTGGGCAAGGGAAATAACCTGACGGTCTACTCCGTCTACGGGGTCCTCAACACCGGGCCCTTCGACCTTTCGGCCGAATATCTCGGCGGCAAGGATCAGAATGGAAACGCGGCAGGCACGCGGGACGCCAAGCCCTCAGGCTACTGGATCCAGCCGGCCTACATGCTGACCTCGAACCTTGAAGCGGTCGTCCGTTACAGCTCCATCGACTCGGATGGCCGGGGTGTGAACCTCAGCGACACCACGCGTTCATCGCCGAGCGGCGGTACCATGAACAAGGCGGATGAATGGTATTTCGGCGGAAATTATTACTTCCGTGGAAATGACGTGAAGCTACAGCTCGGCTATGTGCACGCCCAGTCGCGCGACACCGTCACGGGCGGGACGGCCAACGCCAAGACCGACGGTGTCCGCAGCCAGATGCAGGTTAATTTCTAATCCGCTACGCACTTCAATCTACATAAAATACCAACATGAAAAAAATCATTCTCATTGCCATGGCGATCTTCGCCACGGCCACGGCCTGGGCCCAGAAGCTTGTCATCAAGGGCTCCGATACGCTCGGGGCCAAGCTCGTCCCCACGCTGGCCGAGGAATACAAGGCGAGCCATCCCGGCGTCTCCTTTGAGATCGCGGCCGAGGGTTCGACCACCGGCATTGCCGCCATCATCGATGGCACCGCCCAGATTGGCATGTCCTCCCGCCGGGCGAAGCCGACCGAAATGTCCGCGGCGCAGGCGAAGGGTGTCTCGATGAAGCCCACGATCGTCGCCTACGACGGCATCGCGGTGATCCTCAATTCCGGCAACCCGGTCTCCGCGCTGACGAAGCGCCAGGTCGAGCAGATCTTTGCCGGCGATATCACCGACTGGTCGGCGGTCGGCGGCGCGGCGGGCACGATCTCGATCTACACCCGCAACACGTCCTCGGGCACCTATTCGGACTTCAAGGCCCTGGCCACGAAGAACCGCGACTACGCCTCCTCCTCGCAGAAGATGGCGGGCAACGAGCAGATCGTCGCCGAAGTGGCCAAAAATCCGAATGGCATCGGCTACGTCGGACTTGCCTACATGAGCGAACCCGGAATCAAGGCCGCCGCCATCGACGGCTCCGTGCCGAGCAAGGCCACCGTGCTGGCGAAGAAATATCCCTATGCGCGACCGACGTTCTACTACACCAATGGCGAACCCACGGGTGAAGCGAAGAACTTCATCGACTTCACCCTCAGCGATGAGGGCAAGAAGATCGTCGAGAAGATCGGGTTTGTCGCTCCGGTGACCAACTGAGTCCGGTTGGCCCCCCTTGAATTCAGCCCGCCGGTCCAGGACCGGCGGGCTTTGATTTGGCTCAGGAAATTTTCCGCCCCTTCGTCTCATCGGATTTGCAAAGATGGAAGCCTCGTCCCCCGCCTCGCACTTACTGGTCAACAAGAGCCGCATCCGGCTTTTCGGGCTGAGTTTCGATGATTGCATCCGCGTGTTCTTCGGCGGCAACGCGATTGTCTCGATTATCGTCCTCGCGCTCATCACCTACTTTCTCTTCCGGGAAGGGGCCGGGTTCTTCGGCCAGAACCGGCAGAACCTGACGGTTTACCGCCAAGCTGGGCTGGAATACATCGATTTCATCCGCGCGCAGCAGGATGACCACACCGCGCTCACGCGCTATCTGTCGGACCTGCGGCTGCGGCAATTTCGCCATTACACGCAGGAGGCAAAGCTGCCGGTGGCGGACGCCAACGCAAAGCTTGCAGTCTTTGACGATTTCGCCGGCCAGTTCGGCGACACGGTGGAGCCGATCCGCACGCTGGTTTCCGACCTCACCGAGCAGGCTTCCGCGATCAAGGAGAAATTCACGGTGATGGAGGACAAGAAGGAGGAGCGCCGCCAGCTGATGGCCGAGGGCAGGAAGGGTGATGCCGATCGCGTCATCATCACGCCCGTCAACTTTGCCGAGGAACTGAAACCCATCATTGGCACCCTGCCGGCCTACAAGGAGGCGAGCGCCGAATTTTCAAGGCGGATCGAGCAGGTCCTTGCGACGGCCCCGGTACTGCCGACGCCCGAGCTGCAGGTGCGGATGGACCGGTTCAAGCAGCTGACGCGCGAGTACCTCTCCGGGTTTCCGGCGGTGGTCTCGCATCTCGAGTCCTGGGACTATGCCAAGCCGGTGCCCGCGGTGCAGGCCCTCACCTCGTTTATTTTTGGCCGCGAATGGCTGACGGCGAGCTTCTGGCAGGACTGGTACGGGGTGATCCCGCTGCTGGTGGGCTCGCTGATGGTCTCGGCCGTCGCACTGCTGCTCGCCGTGCCGCTCGGCGTGGGGGCGGCGATCTATGTCAACCAGATCGCCACGCCGGCGGAGCAGAAGTTCATCAAGCCCGGCATCGAGTTCATCTCGGCGATCCCCTCGGTGGTGCTGGGCTTCTTCGGCATCGCGGTGCTGGGCCAAGCCCTGCGGGCGCTGTCGCAGGCCAGCTGGCTGTCGTGGGTGCCGGGTTTCCCCTATAGCGAGCGGCTCAACATCCTCACGGCCGGGTGCCTGCTGGCCCTGATGGCCGTGCCGACGATCTTCACGCTGGCGGAGGACGCGCTCAACAACGTGCCGCGCGCCTTCAAGGAGGCTTCGTTTGCCCTCGGCGCCACCCGCCTGCAGACCGTGATCAAGATCATCGTGCCGGCCTCCCTCTCCGGTATCATTTCCGCTGTGCTCCTCGGCCTGGGCCGCGTGATCGGCGAGACCATGGTCGTGCTGCTGTGCGCGGGTAACCGCATCGCCATCCCGGATTTTTCGGCCGGCCTCGCGGTCGTCACGCAGCCGGTGCACACCATGACCGGGATCATCGCGCAGGAGATGGGCGAGGTGGTGCAGGGCAGCATCCACTACCGGGCGCTCTTTGTCGTCGGCATCCTGCTGTTCTTCCTCTCGCTCGGCATCAACTACGTGGCGCAGATCGTGGTGCGCCGCTATCGCATCTCCATCGGCTGATCCCATGCCCGCCACCCACCACGTTTTCAGGGCTCAGCTGACTTCGGCCCGCCGGCGCGAGGGCTTCATTTTCTTCCTGTTCGGGGCCGCGACCTATTTCGTCCTGCTCTGCGGGGCCGTGGTCATCGGCACGATCGTGGTCCGGGGGGCCGGCACGGTTTTCCAGGCCCGGGCGCCGTTCATCAACACCACGTTCTTCACCGAGGCGCCCGAGTCGCTCCATGTGTTCCAGTACCAGGGCCGGAAGATGGAGTTGGGGGACGCGGCCTTCCGGACCTTTGAGGCGGCCCATCCGGACGTCGCAAAGGGGAAGTCGGACAGCTACGTGTACTCCGCCGGCGGGATCTTCCCCTGCATCGTGGGCACGGTGCTGCTGGTGGTCGGCTCGATGGCCATCGCGCTCACGCTCGGGGTCTGCGCCGCGATCTATCTCAACGAGTACGCGCGGGACGGCACGTTCATCCGCTTTGTCCGCCTCGCCATCCTCAACCTCGCGGGCGTGCCCTCGATCGTCTTCGGCCTCTTCGGCTTCGGCATGTTCGTCATTTTCTTCGGTTGGAACGTCTCGCTCCTTGCCGGCTGGTTCACCCTGGCGTTCATGGTGCTGCCGGTGATCATCACCGCCTCCGAGGAATCGCTCAAGGCCGTGCCCAAGGGGTTCCGCGAGGGCTCGCTCGCGCTCGGCGCGACCAAGTGGCAGACCATCATCAAGAACGTGCTGCCCTACGCTTTGCCGGGCATCCTGACCTCCTCCATCCTCGGCATCGCGCGCGTCGCGGGCGAGACAGCGCCGATCATGTTCACCGCGGCCTATGTCGTGCGCGACAAGCTGCCGTGGCAGGTGGACAAGTTCTCCGACTTTTTCTTCCAGGGCGTGATGGCGCTGCCGTACCACATCTACGTCGTCAGCTCGAAGATTCCCCAGAACGAATACACCGAGCGCGTGCAGTACGGCACCGCATTCGTCTTCCTGCTGATCGTCGCCTTGATCGCGACGGCCTCGATTGTGCTCCGCAACCGCCTCCGGAACCGCTACAAATGGTAATCACCGCCCCCATTCTCATGGATACCCTTCCCTCCGCGCCCACGATTCGTCCGGCGACGGCGCCGGCACCGGCCGCCACGGCGCCCGCCGGCCAGGCGGCACCGGCCGCCGAGACGCTGATCGACATCGACCACGTCGATTTCTTCTACGGCCAGTCCCAGGCGCTGCATGACGTGAGCCTGCAGATCGAGGACAAAAAGGTCACCGCCTTCATCGGGCCGTCGGGCTGCGGCAAGTCCACGCTGCTGCGTTGCCTCAACCGGATGAACGACCTGATTGACGGCACGCGGGTGGCCAAGGGCTCGATCAAGATCCGCGGCGTCGACATCCACCAAGCGGACGTCGACGTGATCGAGCTGCGCAAGCGCGTCGGCATGGTGTTCCAGAAGTCCAACCCGTTTCCCAAGTCGATCTACGAGAACATCACCTTCGGGCTCCGCCTGCAGGGCGTCACGAACAAGGCGCGCCTCGACGAGGTGGTGGAGAAGTCGCTGCGCGGCGCCGCGCTCTGGGACGAGGTGAAGGACCGGCTGAACGCCAGCGGCCTCGGCCTCTCCGGCGGCCAGCAACAGCGCCTCTGCATCGCCCGCGCGATCGCGGTGGAGCCGGAGGTCATCCTCATGGACGAGCCGTGCTCGGCCCTCGACCCGGTGGCGACGGCGAAGGTGGAGGAGCTGATCCAGGAGCTGCGCACGCGGTTCACGATCGTGATCGTCACGCACAACATGCAGCAGGCCGCCCGCTGCTCGGACAAGACCGCCTTCTTCTACATGGGGAAACTCATCGAATACGCCGACACGCGGAATATCTTCACCAATCCGGCCAACGCCCAGACGGAAGCCTACGTCTCTGGCCGTTTCGGTTGAGCCGCCGGCGCCGCGCCCTTCAAATCCACCCCGCATTCCCATGACACATTACAGCGAAGAAATGAACAAGCTGAAGGAGACGATCCTCGCGATGGCGAGCCACTCCGAATCCGCCGTGGCGCGGGCGATGCGGGCGCTCGTCGAACGCGACGACGGCCTCGCGCTGAAGGTCCAGGAGGACGACAACATCATCGACCAGTTTGAGATCGAGGTGGACGACATCGCCCTGCACCTCCTGACGAAGGCCCCGCTGGCCACCGAGCTGCGCTTCATCACGGTCGCGATGAAGATCTCCCAGAATCTCGAGCGCGTCGGCGACGAGGCGTGCTCGATCGCGCGCCGCGCGCATGACCTCGGGCAGGAGCCGCAGCTCAAGCCCTACATCGACCTGCCCCGCATGGCGACGATGGCGCTGGAGATGCTGCGCGATGCGCTGTCGGCCTTCGTCGAGCGCAAGCCCGAGCTCGCCCGCACGGTCATCCCGCGGGACAAGGAAGTGGACGACCTCAACCGCCAGCTCCACCGCGAGCTGTCCAGCTACATGGTCGAGCGGCCCACCACTATTTCCCGCTGCCTTGCGCTCATGGTCATCTCCAAGTGCCTGGAGCGCATCGCCGACCACGCGACGAACATCGCGGAGGAAGTGGTTTATCTTTACGAGGCGCGGGATATCCGCCACGCCGGACTCAAGGAGAACAATGAAATCGAAAATCCTGGTCGTTGACGATGAGCCGGACGCGCTCGAGGTGCTCGGCTTCAAGCTGCGCGAGGCCGGTTTCACGCCGATCTTCGCGACCGACGGCCTGAAGGCGCTCGCTGCGGTCCGCGCGGAGCGGCCGGACCTCGTCGTGCTTGACCTCATGCTGCCCGAGCTGGACGGCCTGGAAGTCTGCAAGCTCATGCGGCGCGATCCCTCCACCGCCGCCATTCCCGTGCTCATGCTCACCGCGAAGGCGGCGGAAATGGACCGGGTGGTCGGGCTGGAGCTCGGTGCGGACGACTACGTCACGAAACCCTATAGCCCACGCGAGCTGGTGCTGCGCATCCGCAAGCTGCTGAAGCGCACGAAGGCCGCGGAGGACAACGGCGACCGGCTCCAGTTCGGCCTGCTGCAGATCGACGTGCCGCACCACGCGGCGCATGTGGACGGCAAGGCCGTCACGCTCACCGCGACGGAGTTCAATCTGCTCGCGGTGCTGGCGAAGCGCCGGGGCCGCGTGCAGACGCGGGAACGGCTGCTGCAGGACGTGTGGGGCTACGAGACCGCGATCGACACCCGCACGGTTGACACGCACATGCGCCGGCTGCGCGAGAAAATCGGGCCGGCGGCGGAGTATCTCGAGACCATCCGCGGGGTGGGTTACCGTTTCAAGGCTGACTCGTGACACGGCCGCGGTCTTTGTTCACGCCGTGACCGCCTTCCTCGCCCTCCTTGCCCTCGCCGCCCTCGCCGCGTGGTGGCAGGTGCGCCGGCTGCGCAGCGCCGACTCCGCGCGGCATGCGCAGGAACTCGCGGAACTGCAGGCGCGGCACGCGGAGGCGCTGGAGGCGCACAAGCACCGGCTGGAGACGCTCCTCGACAGCATGATCGAGGGCCTGGTCGTGCTGGACCCGCACGGCCGGATCACGCTGGCCAACCGCGCAGCCGAGGTCCTGTTTGGGTTTTCGCGGCAGATGATCGGCGGCACGCTGCTAGAGGCGGTCCGGCATCATGAAGTCGCGGCGGTCGCCGCCCGGCTGGGCAAGGAGTCCGCAATCCTCGACCATGAGCTGCGCCTGGAAGGGCCGCCGCCGCGCGTGCTGCAGGTGAACGCGGTCGCCCTGCGGGACCCCGCCGGGGTTGGCGCGGGCGCCATGCTGGTGTTCCACGACCTCACGCGGCTGCGGGAGCTGGAGGGCGCGCGGCAGGAGTTTGTGGCCAATGTCAGCCATGAACTGCGCACGCCCCTTTCCCTGATCAAGGGTGCGGCCGAGACGCTGCTGGACGGCGCCAAGACAGACCCGGCGGCGCTGGACCGGCTACTGCAGATCATCGACCGGCACGCGGACCGGCTCACGCTGCTGATCGACGACCTGCTGTTGCTCGCCAAACTCGACTCGGGCCGGATCGAGCTGCATCCGGAACCGTCGGCGCTGCGTTCCGCGACGCAGGAGGTATTCGACGACCTCGCGAAGCGCGCGCGTGGTCGCGAAGTCCGGCTGGAAAACGCCGTCCCGGCGGGCCTGGTCGCGCAGGCCGACCCCGACCGGCTCCGGCAGGTGCTTTCCAACCTGGTGGACAACGGCATCAAGTACGGCCGCGCCGGCGGCGTGCTGGCCGTGAGCGGCCGGGTGCTGGAAGGCCCGTGGATCGAAGTGTGCGTGCGTGACGATGGTCCGGGCATCCCGCGCGAGGCGCAGGCGCGGGTGTTCGAGCGGTTTTACCGGGTGGACAAGGCGCGCTCGCGCGAACAGGGCGGCACGGGCCTGGGCCTCGCCATCGTGAAGCACGCGGTGCAGGCCCACGGCGGCGAGGTCAGGGTCGAGAGCGAGCCAGGGCAGGGCGCGGCGTTTTATTTCACACTGCCGGCGGCGGGGTAGATTTCAATTCAGGTTGGCCACAAAGAGGCACAAGCGTTCCGAGGCTCGATATCGAATCTCCCGCGCGCCGATAGGCGCAATGAAGTCCTCTTCGCAGCCCCGGTCCCTTTGGGCCTGTTTGTGGCCATCCCTTCCGGAGGTCGTGGGATCACACGCCGGCGAGCCGGAGCAGGTTGACCAGGCCGTAGCCCAGCAGGCCGGTGATCGGCAGCGTGAGCACCCAGGCCCAGACGATGCGGCCGACGAGGCCCCATTTCACGGCACTGAAGCGTTTCACGGCGCCGACGCCCATGATCGAGGTGGCGATGACATGGGTCGTCGAGACCGGCACGCCGTAGGTCGAGGCGGCGTGGATGATGAGTGCGGCGGTGGTCTCGGCGGCAAAACCATTGACCGGCTGCAGCTTGACCATCTTGTGTCCCATCGTGCGGATAATGCGCCAGCCGCCCGCGGCGGTGCCGGCGGCCATGGTGAGGGCGCAGGTGAGCATCACCCAGTACGGCACGGTGAACTCGGGCGTGCGCAGGAAGGAGGCCCAGGCCGGGAGGTCCTTGAAGGCGCCCTGCGTCGTGCCGGTGAACAGGGCGAGCGCGATGATGCCCATGGTCTTCTGCGCATCGTTGGAGCCGTGGCTGTAGCCCATGAAACCGGCGCTCAGGAGCTGGGCCTTGCCGAAGATCAGGTTGACCATCCGGGGCGTGACCTTGCGCAGGATGACCGTGAGGAGAAACATCAGCGTAGCGCCGCCCACGAAGCCCATCAGCGGCGAGGCGACCATCGGCAGCACGATCTTCGGCCAGAGTCCGTTGCTCGCGCCATGGCTGTCGGTGACGGACCAGTGCAGCACGCTCCAGTCGCCGCGCGCGGTGCCGAGGGCGGCGCCGCACAGTCCGCCCACCAGCGAGTGGCTGGAACTGGACGGCAGCCCCAGCCACCACGTGAACAGCCCCCAGATGATGGCGCTGAGCAGGGCGCCCAAGACCGTGGCCATGGTCACGAAGTGGGTGTCGACGAGGCCCTTGCCGATCGTCGTGGCCACGGCGGTGCCCATCAGGGCGCCGAGGAGGTTGAACACCGCCGCCCAGGCGATGGCCCAGCGGGGTGTCAGCACCTTGGTCGAGACGACGGTCGCGATGGCGTTGGCCGTGTCGTGAAACCCGTTGATGTACTCAAAAACGAGCGCAGCCAGCAGAACCAGCAGGAAGAGCGTCATGACGGCGGGGCGGGCGCTCGGCTCAGGAGTGCTTCAGCACGATCTGGACGACGATGTTGCCGGCGTTCCGGCAGCGGTCCACGGCCTGTTCCACCATCTCATAAATTTCCTGCAGGATGACCAGTTCCTTGGCGTCGTACGGCCCGTGGTAGAGGTCCTTGAGCAGCGTCAGCATCACCTTGTCCGCCTCGCCCTCGGCATACTGGAGGCGGTCGTTGGCCTCGCGGATCTTCTCCATGTGGGTGCCGCCGCGCAGTTCCTTGACCATGAACATGACGGCATCGGCCGCGAGGTTCAGGAGCTCGGCCTGGCGCTGGAAGGCGGCATGGGGGACGCGGCCGGGGTAGATGGACAGGCGCTCGACGATCTTCTCGACGGCCTTCGGGATCCGGTACAGGGCGAACGAGAGGGCCTCGATATCCTCGCGCTCAAGGGGTGTGACGAACGTGCGGCTGAGCTGCTCGGTCATCTCATGGCGGATGCGCTTTTCCTTGCGGCGCGACTGGACAAAATCGTCGAGATTGGCCGGGGGCCCGCCGGCGCTGAGCGTCTGGAGGTAGCTGGCGAGCAGGTTGACGCTGGTTTTGGCCTCGCCGGCACCCGCCTCAAGCAGATCGAAGAATTTGTCCTCTTGGCCGAAAATTTTCTTAAGCCACGATATCATGGTAGGGTTTGGGGGTATCGGGGGTGGGGTAGTTTGCGAGGGGAAAAACCGGTCGGGACGGCCGTTTGGGGTGAAAGCCTGCCGAGTATCAAACGGAAACCGTTCCGCTGGCCAGCGAAGATGCGACCGAATCGGCAAAAAAGAAGGTCAGGACCCGGATTTTAACCACGGATTTCACGGATGGCACGGATATGGAATCCTAACCTGATACCCAAGGCACTTGCCCGCGAAAGAGCGCCAATTTTACTAATCCGATTCAACGGAATGAACAAAGATGAGCAGTCCGAGGCAGAAGGGTTTTATCCGGATCCAATCCGCGAAATCCGTAGTTAAAAATTCGGATGGCCGGTCCTTCACCCATGGTCGGCGAGGGATCGGTCAGATTTTGCCCTGCAAACGGGCCCAGGCCGTGCCGAGGCGCTCATAGATCGCCCAGGTGCTGTGCTCGAGGCCCGAAACATCGAACAGCCAGTCGCCCGCAAGGGTATCGGCGTTGGCCCGGGAGAGAAAGTCGGCCGGGCAGGGCAGGGGATCGAGCCCGGACCGGCGCATGAGCGCGACTGCGCGGGGCATGTGCCAGGCCGAGGTGACGAGGGCGAAAGGATGGCCGGGGCCGAGCCGGCGCCGGACTTCCTGGACTTCGTCGTCGGTATCGCGGGCGGTGTCGATCTGCACGATCCGGTGCGGATCAATCCCCAGTGAAGCCGCCGCCATGGCCAGTACCGAGGCGTGGGTAGCGCCGGAGCCGGCGGCCGGACCCGACACGAGCAGGGTGGCATCGGGCAGCAAACGGGCAATCCGGACCGCCTCGACGAGTCGCGCCAGCGCGGAGGTGCTGAGTTTCGCCGTGGCCGGGAGTCCGGGCGCGTCGGCATGGCCGCCGCCCAGCACCACGATGGTGCGGCACGCGGCGAGTGACGGAGGCAGGGTGGCACCCGGGGCAAATTCCGGCAGGGCGGGATACTGGCTCTCCAGCGGACGCAAGAGGGCGGCCCCGACCTGCTTGTTGCTCAGGACGAGCAGGAGCAGTGCGCCGGCCGCGAGCAGGATCCGTCCGGCCCGGGGCCGGCGGGATGACCGCAGGAGAAGGATCCCCGCGACCATCAGGCCCAGGCAGAGCGGCAACGGCATCAGCCAGTAGGAAACGGCTTTTTTCAGCCAGAACAGCATGGCGTGTGGTCAGCGGGTGTTGCCAAGCGGAGGTGGGCGGACGGGCACGGTGCTATGAAGCGCTGGTCGCACGGGGTGACAAGCGAACATCATCCCCGGCGGGCCAAGAAATGCCTGATCGTTTCTTGGGTTTTGGCGCGGGCCGCCGCCGCGTGGCAGGCCGGAGCGGATTCGAACGCATAATGATTGGGTCCGGGTGTGCGAAAGGCCTAGCCAGTCAGGGCCATCCCCGCCTCCATGAGCCTGCACGCCACCCCGCCATGCGCTTTCACCGCGACCAGTATCTCGACCTCATGACCTTCGGGCCGGCGTCCCGGCCCATGTTTGTGGAGCTCTTCGGCCCCCTTATCGGCCTGGAGGAGGAATGGCGGGCTCAGGGAGCCACCGAGGACGAGATCAACCTCACGGCGTTTGATTGGGATTACGTTCCGATCGTTGATTTCGGCGGGAACCCGCTGCCCCGCGGGGCCGCACCGGTGACGCTGGAGGAGACCGACGAGAAGCGGGTGCAGCGGGATTTCCTGGGGCGCACCCTCATGCTCCTGAAGAAGACGGCCACGCATGCGCTGCCGATGGATTTTCCGGTAAAGACCATGGACGACTGGCTGCGGGTGAAGCCGCATTACGAATTCGCCCCCGACCGGATAAACTGGGACGACGTGGCGGCGGCGCGGCGGGCCCGGGAGGAAGGGGCGCTGATCCGGGCGTACATGCCGGGGGCGTTCGACATGCCGCGCGACCTGATGGGCGAGGAAAACGCCTGCCTTTCGTATTACGAGCAGCCGGAGCTGATGGCGGACATCCTGGCGACGCTGCTCGACACCACACGGCGCGTGCTGGAGCCGATCTGCGAGCACCTGACGATCGACCAGCTGTCCGTGCATGAGGATTTTGCGGGAAAATCGGGGCCCCTGGTGGGGCCGGTGCAGATCGCGGAGCACTTCCGGCCGTACTACCGGGCGATTTGGGAGCCGCTCGCGGCCCACGGCGCCCGGATTTTCCAAATGGACACGGACGGTAACATCAATGCCGTGATCCCGGCCCTGCTCGACTGCGGGGTGACCTGCATCTACCCCATGGAACCGGCGGCGGGCATGGACATGGTCGAGGTGCGCCGCACCTATGGGCGCAAGCTGGCGATGCTGGGCGGCATCGACAAGCACGTGCTCCGGCTGGATCACGCGGCGATCCGCCGAGAACTCGAATACAAGCTGTCGCCCCTGATGCGCGAAGGCGGCTGTGTCTTTGGGTTGGATCACCAGATTCCGAACGGCACGCCGCTGGCGAACTACCGTTACTATGTGGATCTGGGCCGGGAAATCCTGGGCCTGCCACCCCGGGAACCAGGCCGGAAGGGCTGGGAGCGGATGGGGATGTAGTTCAGCGCTTCGTTGGCAGGCCTGCTGAGTGGAATTTCCAAAACGCAGGGAAAAACGGAAAGAAGCCGGCGCGATCTTCACTATCACCCAGTCAAAAAGGCCCGGGCCACGGGCGAATCACAGACGGGACGAGGGCCACGAGACCGGAAACATGATTACAAAAGAGTGGCGAGGGCCTCTTTCGTAAATCCCACCAGTTCGGAGGTGCGTCCCTCGTGGATTTTTCGCGGCCATTCCGCATCGGCCAGCAACGCCCGGCCCACGGCAACCAGGTCAAAATCGCCCCGGTCAAAACGGCGCAGGACTTCATCCAATGAGTTCGGCCTTGAGGCTTCGCCCTTGAATGCCGCCAGAAAATCGCCCGAAAGCCCGACTGAGCCCACGGTGATGGTCGTTTTGCCGGTAAGCTTTTTGGCCCAGCCGGCGAAGTTCAAATCGGAACCCTCGAACTCGGGCTCCCAGAACCGGCGCTGTGAACAATGAAAGATACCTCCATCGCCTTGGCAGGGTCCGCCAGGAACAGGAGTCCACGTTTGTGGTAGTCAGCGACAATTTCATCCACGTCGATGCCGACCAAAATGCGAATCTGCGGGACTTTTTCGAGATGAGGGCGGAGCGCGAAATAGCCAGACGCACGCAAATAGCCGACCAAAGCGTCAAATCGCTGGATGTCAGGATTGTGACGAAAAACGCCCTCCAGCTTGGCGAGTAGGGTATTGGTGCCTGCGTTGGTGAAGAAGCGGGTGGACATTCGCGTTAGGTGGCGCCGGGCGAATCAAGAAACGTGGGCCGGCTGCTATTCAATGGTATGCGTAGTGATTTGGTAAAACCAAGCGTGGTTTGCGAGATGCATCCGTCGTTCGGCGGAGGGAAGGTTTGGTTGTCGGGGGAGGATGTTGCGTGGACCCTAGCGTAACCCGAAACAGAAAGATTTCTTCACTGCGCGGCCGAGTGGTGACCGGTCTGGCCCGCAGCGAGGGAACGGCGGCGCAGCCGCGGTCCCAGAGCGGAGGGCCAGAAGGGTCACGCCGTGCCGCACCCCATTCGCCCACCAGCCTTTCGCGAAGCGGCGCGACAACGGAGCGACGAAGAGCGGAGGGCTGGCGTCGGTGGCGCAGAATCGTGACTACGTGATTCACCTGGCTACGGCCGGAGAAAATGAACGACCACGAGCGTCGCCAACGAACCGCCCGTGGTGCAGGCGAAGTAAGGCCAGAGGCGCGTCTCAAGGGCAACGCCGGACACCCATTGCTGCGCCTTCAGCGCCACGGCGTGGTGCTCCTTCGTCGCGGCTTGA
>CAIRTK010000002.1 GCA_903881475.1 uncultured Opitutia bacterium
ACGTACTGGTCGGCGAGAAGCTTGTCCAGGTCGTGCAATTCCTCGGGCTGGTAGCCGGTCTTGCGGCCCTCCTTGGCGATCTGCTCGCAGATCTGCCAGAAGATGGACTCGGCGGCGGCGCGGTTTTCGAGGTCGAGGTAGCCGAGGTTGAAGAGGGAGAAGGCCTCCTCCTTCTTCTGGAGCGAGTCGTGGAAGCGCTCGAGGCGGCCGAGCTTGGTCTTGTTCTTCAGCATGACCTCGAGGTCGGTCACGACCTTGTGCTTCACCTTCGGCTGGTGCTGGTGGCCGAGGGACTCGCGCTTGTTGATGCGCTCGAAGACCTCGACGACGAGGAGGGAGTGGGGCGCGACGACGGCCCGCCCGGACTCGCTCACGATATCGGGCACGGCCACGCCGGAGGCGGCGCAGATCTCGCGGATGTTGAAGACCACGTCGCGGGCGTACTCCTCGAGCGAGTAGTTCATCGAGCTCTCGAAGTTCGTGCGCGAGCCGTCGTAGTCGATGCCAAGGCCGCCGCCGACGTCGAGGTAGCCCATCGGGAAGCCCATCTTGGCGAGCTGGCAGTAGAACCGGGAGGCCTCGATGACGGCGTTCTTGATCGTGATGATGTTCGGCACCTGCGAGCCGATGTGGAAGTGGACGAGCTTGAGGCAGGCGCCGAGCTTGACGGCCTTGAGCTTCTCGCAGGCGAAGAGGATTTCCGCGGTGTTGAGGCCGAACTGGGCGTTGTCGCCGGTGGACATGGCCCACTTGCCCTCGCCGCGGGTCTGAAGCTTGCAGCGGAAGCCGATCATCGGCTTGACGCCGGTCTCGTGAGAGATGCGGATGATGTCGTCGAGCTCGGCAAGCTGCTCGACGACGATGATGATCTTTTTGCCTAGCTTACGGCCGAGGAGGGCGAGGCGGATGTAGTCGTGGTCCTTGTACCCGTTGCAGATGATGAGGCGCTGGGAGCCCTCGTGCATGGCAAGGGCGATCATGAGCTCGGGCTTGGAGCCGGCCTCCAGGCCGTAACTATAGTCCTTGCCGGCGAGGACGATCTCGTCGACGACCTCGCGGAGCTGGTTCACCTTGATCGGGAAGACGCCGCGGTAGTTGCCCTTATAGCCCTCTTCCTTGATTGCTTTCAGGAAGCACTCGTTGAGCTGGATGACGCGGTGGCGCAGCAGATCCTGGAAGCGGATGACCATCGGGGCCTTCAGGCCCATGCCGAGTGCCTCGTCGACCACGTCCATGATCCGGATGCCGCGGCCGTCGGCGCGGGGCTGGACGTTCACAAACCCGTCGTCATCGACCGCGATGTGCCCGGATCCCCAGCGTTTGAACCCATAATGCTCCTCGGATTTGGCGGCGGACCAAGCGGATGCGGCTTTGCTTTTCAATGCGGAGGTTGGGTGGGGGAGTTATGGCTTGCTATCGCTGGAGGGGAATCCGTTAGGATGCATGTTTTCTTTTTTCAAAACCCTCAACACGCAATGACGAAAATGTCCCTCATGACCGCCGCGCCCGCCCTTTTTGCCCAGCAAGCCGCGCCCACGCCCGCCAGTGCGCTCCCGCAGCTCATGTTTTTCGGCCTCCTGTTCGCCGCCATGTACTTCCTGATGATTGCGCCGCAGCGCAAGAAGCAGAAGGCGCACGAGAAGATGCTCGCGGCGCTCACGTCCGGTGACGAAATCGTGACGACGGGGGGCATCTATGGCACCATTACGAATGTGAAGGACGACCGGTTTGTCGTGCGCATCGCTGACAACACCAAGATCGAGGTCGGCAAGGCCTTCGTCAGCACCGTCGTCAACAAGGTCGAGGCCGAGACGAAGTGACCCCTCGCGGCATCGTCCCGCGCGCCCGGCCGGCCAGCATCCCGCTTTAAACCAAAATCCCACCATGCTCAGTCGCAACCTCTGGAAGATCGTCCTCAGCCTCGTCATCGTGGCCTGGGCCGTATCCACCCTGCTACCCCTCCAAGACCAGGACTTCCCCACTTATGCCAAGGCCCACGCTGGCAACAAGGCGGGTGAATTCGACAAGCTCGTCGACGAGGCCTCGGCCATCAAGCAATCCGGATATGCCCCCAGCGTGTTTGTCGCGCTCCGGCAGATCGGCAAGGACCGCAAGCTCGACCTGACCCAGTACTTTCCGGACATCCAGCTGGAGAGCAAGCTGACCAACATCGACAAGCGGAATAACATCCTGCTCACCGAGCTGCTCCGCCGGTCCAAGAGCAAGCTCCAGCTCGGCCTCGACCTCAAGGGAGGCGTCGCCTTCACCCTCGAGGTCGACCCGAAGGCCACCGCCAAGTACACGGACGACGTCCGCAAGGAAAAACTGTCCAAGGCGATCGAGATCATTGCCGCCCGCATCAACTCCTTCGGCATTGCCGAGCCGGTGATCCGGCCCATTGGCGATAACCGCATCGAGGTCCAGCTGCCCGGCGTCAACACCAAGGACAACCCCGACGTAGTGGACAACGTGAAGAAGCCCGCCCGGCTCGATTTCCGCGTGGTGCACCCGACCCTGACGCCCGCCATGGTCCCGGCTGGCGAGGTTCCCCCCGGCTATGAGATCATGACGCTCGAGCAGGACGGACCGCACGGCGAGGCCTACAGCGAGGATCTCTTCGTCAAGCGGATCCCCGAGATGGGTGGCGAGGCGATCTCCGATTCCCGCGTGATCGCCGACATGTACGGCAAGCCCGAGGTCACCCTCAATTTCACCAAGGAGGGCCGCCAGCATTTCGCGAACGTCACGCGTGACATCGCCAACGGCGGCCGCCAGTCCGGCACCGTGGGCCGCCTCGCCATCGTGCTCGACGGCAAGCTCTACTCCGCCCCGACCGTCAAGGAGGAGATCGACAGTCCTTCCGCCCAGATCAGCGGCGGAGCGATGACCGACCGAGAGGCCTTCAACCTTTCGAACGTCCTGAACAACCCCCTTGATCTTCCCCTCATCGTGAGGGAGCAGAAGGAAGTCGGCCCGTCGCTCGCCGAGGACGCGATCTCCAGCGGCGTGCGCGCCTCGATCATCGGCACCGCGCTGGTGGCGGCGTTCATGATCACGTTCTACACGACCGGCGGCCTCGTTGCCGTCATCACCCTCGCGGTCAACGTCGTCATCATCTTCGGGGTCATGGCCAGCCTCGGCGCCACCATGACCCTTCCCGGTCTCGCCGGCATCGTGCTCACCATCGGCATGGCGGTCGATGCGAACATCCTGATCTTCGAGCGCATGCGCGAGGAACTCGCCGCCGGCAAGTCGCTTATGATCGCGAACCAGACCGGCTACATGAAGGCGCTCACGACGATCCTCGATGCGCACTTCGTCCAGCTGATCATCTGCGCGATCATGATCCTCCTTGGCACGGGCCCGATCAAGGGTTTCGGCGTGACTCTCGCGATCGGCGTGCTCTCCACGCTGTTCTCCGTGCTGATCACCGCGCACCTGATCATGGAGCTGCTGATCGATTCCCAGTTCCTGAAGAAATTCACGATGCGCCGGATGCTGAAGGACCTGCACGTCGATTTCGTCAAATACGGCAAGCCCGCCTTCATCGGCGGCTGGTTGATCGTGGCGCTGGGGGTCAGTGTCGTGCTCTACAAGGGTGACCGCATCTATGGCATCGATTTCGCCGGCGGTGACCTGATCACGGTCCAGTTCACGGAGCGCCTCGACACGGCCAAGATCCGCCAGGTGGCCGACACGGCCAGGATCGGCGAGATCAGTCCGCGCTATGTCAGCGCGCTGGGCGGCGGCAAGGAGGTGCTCGAGATCGAGACGCCCGAGGGCAAGTCCGCGGCGCTGATGGGTGCGCTGAAACAGGCCTTTCCCTCGTCCGGCCTGGAGAAGGTCGGTGAGAACCATATTGGCGCGTCCATCGGCAAGGAGATCGAGTGGAATGCCCTGCTGGCCGTCAGCGTTTCCATGCTGACGATCCTTATCTACATCGCGTTCCGCTTTGAGTTCGGGTTCGGCATCGGCGCGATGGTGTCCTCGCTGCACGACATCCTGATGACCATCGGTATTTTTGTGCTCACCGGCCACCAGTTCTCGGCCCCCATGGTCGCGGCCATCCTCTGCATCGCCGGCTACTCAATCAACGAAACCGTGGTGGTGTTCGACCGGATCCGCGAGGAGTTGAAGCTCAACCCGACCGGCTCGCTGCGGGACATCATCAATTCCGCCATCAACAAGGTCTTTGCCCGCACGATCATGACGGCGACGACCACCTTTCTCGCGGCGCTGGCGCTCTTCCTCTTCGGCGGCGGAGTGCTCGAGAACATCGCCTTCACTTTCCTCGTGGGTATCGTGACTTCGACCTTCTCCGCCATCTTTGTCGCCGCCCAGGTGTTCTACTGGTGGCACAAGGGCGACCGGAAGCACGTCGAGGCGCATGCGGATGTCGCCCCGAAGTACGAGTGGACCGGCTCCAGCAAGGCGTCGGAGTAAACGACGAAAACTCTAAGGCAGAAATTCGAAATTGAAACCTGACTTCCGGCTCACGGATTTTGGGTTCCTGGCTTCGAAACTCTGCGCTTCGAGTTTCGTGCTTTAACCTTCGAATTTTATGCGTTGGACCTATTCGCCGCTCCCGGCCGCCGAGGTCGAGGCGTTGAGCCAGGGCACCGGGGTCAACCGGGTGCTGGCGGAGCTGCTCCTGCGCAACGGCCACCGCGAGGCCGCGGCCGCGGCGAAATTCATGGCCCCCGCGCTGGCCGGCCTGAGCGATCCCTTTCTCCTGCGCAGCCTCAACGCCGCGGCGGCGCGGTTGCGGACGGCGATTGCCGGCCGCGAATCCGTGGTGGTCCTGGGCGACTACGATGTGGACGGCGTCAGTAGCACCGCGCTGCTCGTCAGTGTGCTGCGGGCGTTCGGCCTGGCCCCGCGGTTTGTCGTTCCCCGCCGGTCGGAGGATGGCTATGGACTGTCGCGCAGCGCGATCGACCGGGCGCTGGAGGGCGGCAAGCCGGCGCTGTTCATTGCGCTCGATTGCGGCACCAATTCCCATGAGGAAGTCGCCTATCTGTGTGCGCAGGGCATCGAGGTCATTGTCATCGACCACCACCGGTCGAAGGAGCAGGCCCTGCGGCAGGGCCTGCTGATCAATCCGCACGTCGAGGCGGATGAGACCGGCGCCGATACCGGCTGGCGCAACCTCTGCACGGTCGGGCTGGTGTTCAAGCTGGTGCACGGCCTGCTCAAGCAGCTGCGCGCCGAAAACCATCCGGTGGCGCTGGCCTTCAAGCTGCGCGACTACCTCGACCTCGTGGCCCTCGGGACGGTGGCCGACCTCGTACCGTTGCTCGGGGAGAACCGCATTCTGGCCCGCCACGGCCTGCGCATCCTGCAAGAGAACGCCCGGCCCGGCCTGCGCGCGCTCATGAGCGTGGCCGGGGTCAAGCCGGCCAACGGCATCAACCCGGTGGACATTTCCTTCCGGCTCGGGCCGCGGATCAATGCCTCCGGCCGGCTGGCCGACGCGGCGCTCTCGGTGGAACTCCTGCTCAGCGACGACGTCGATTTTTGCGCCGAGACCGCGCGGCAGCTGGATGTGTTCAACCGCGAGCGGCAGGACATCGAGCGCAAGATCACCGAGGAAGCCGAGCGGCTGATCGAGACCAAGTATACGGATTCGCCGGGCATCGTGCTGTACAGCGAGGACTGGCACCCGGGCGTGGTCGGCATTGTGGCGGGACGCGTCTCGCGGAAATACAACCGCCCCTGCGTGGTGCTGGGCAACGAGGGCGAGTTCGCGAAGGGCTCCGGACGCAGCATCGACGGCCTGAGCCTCGTGGAGATCCTGTCGGTGTGCGGTGCGCCGCTGGCGAGTTGGGGCGGCCATCCCATGGCGGTGGGCATCGCAATCGAGAAGTCGCGGCTCGAGGCGTTCCGCGCGCACTTCGCCGAGACAGTGCGCGCGCATGCCGGCGGGGACATCGCGCAGCGGGAGCTGCAGCTGGCAGCCTGGCTGGATGCGGGGCAGGTGACCGAGCAGCTCATGACGGAACTCGAGGCGTTGCATCCTTTTGGCCAAGGCAACCCGGAGCCGGTGTTTGGCGTGGGCGGCGTGGTGTTCCGGCAGCAACCCGAGGTGTTCAAGCAGCAGCATTTCCGCTTTCAATTCGACAACGGCCGCGGCCGCCGGCTGCACGGCGTGGCGTGGAAGATGGCGGACCGCCTGCCGCCGGCGGGCGTGCCGCTGGACCTCGCGGTCCAGATCACGTGGAACCACTTTAACGACCGGAAGTTGCTGCAACTGGAGTTGATCGACTGGCGCAAGGCCGAGGGCTAAATTCTCGCTTGCACTTGGCTGCCAATCCCTGCTTTTTCGCACCCTCGCGCGGCCATAGCTCAACTGGATAGAGCGCCAGACTACGAATCTGGAGGTTTGGGGTTCGACTCCCTATGGCCGCACCATTTTAAGACCGTCAATCCCGCCACACCTGTCGGCGCTCTGTGTCGATACAGGCGGGGTGGAATCGGGTTAGCTCGACCCTTATCGGGGACCATCGGGCAACCCAAGGGGCACTTCTCTCGGAAATGCGGTCGTTCCGAAATCAGTGCTTGGGCGCGCGAGCGGCGTTTATGGCCTCCCGGGCTTGGGCAAAGGCTGCCGCATCCTGAGGATCTGCAAAATAAGTGGTCAGTGCATCTGGGTTGGGCGGGTTTTGTCCCTGATTGGCGGCCCGATAAGCAGTCAACGCTTGATTCACTGCGGGACCGACCTTTTGCATCTGTTCCTGGGCAAGCTCCATCGCTGTCGGCGGGTCAGTTATCTGGGTCGTTTCGGAGCCGGAAGGATCGTATTTGACCACCGTTCCATCAGGCGTCGTCACACTCAAAACCTGCCCGGCAGCCATTGACACTCCCGAATAATCCTCTCCTCCGACGGTCTGCAACCGCCTGATATAGCCATTGTCGCCAACCAACACCTCCACGGTGGCAGGATCCGACCCGTTATTCTCCAACTTATACTGCTTCCGGGCCGCATCCACCTGCCTCAGGTTGTTCAAGATCGACTTCTTCAGTTCCCTTGGGGTCAACCCGATCGACAGATTCTTGGATGGAGTCGCAACGGGGCTCACCTTGGCAGCGGCCAGTTTTGCGTAGTTCGTATTGAGCCGGGCGTTCTCCGCGTCGAGCTCAACAATGACCGCATCTACCCGGTCGATTTCCGCCTGAAGCGCTGCGTACGATTGTCGAAGCGAGGCAATCGTTCGCGATTGAGCGGGGTTTTCGGGGGCCGGTTGGGGCCTCGTGACTGTGGCGCTGGCGTAACCGGCGCGGCCGAGATATATGCCAACTGCGAGTGCGAGAACCCCGGTGACGACGGCAATGGAGACAATTTTTGTGGTCATAAATGAGATGATGTGGGCCCCTAATCCGGCGCCTGCGGCGCTTCCCGCCGACGCAGCAGACACCAGGGCGGACGTGATTCCGGCAGGGGCTGACATCAAAGGTTGATTTGCGGCCATGGCGCCAAGTGCCGCCGCTGTGGAGGTAACTCCACGGCGGGCAAGCAGCGCCCGCAGCTTTTCCAGGGCGCGCTCTGTCCGCATCCGCGCGGCGTCAGTAGAGACCCTTAGGGCGGCGCCAATCTCAGAGAATTCCCGGTGCTCAAAAAACCGCAGCACGATGGCGGCGCGATCCGGTTCCGGCAGCTCGTCGATCGCCCCGTCGAGGATCGGCTTTATGCCCTCCCAATCAGGGGACGATGCGCCGCCTGAGGCCGTCGCTTCGACAGTGACGGCCTTGGATTCCCGAATCTTGCGCCGATTTTCTGAGATCATCAGATTCAATGAGGCGTTCCGAGTGGCCGTATGGAACCAGGCTTGAAGGACCGTGTGGCGTGAAAGACGTCGCGCGTTTCGCGCAAGCGTTGCGAACACCTGTTGTGCAACGTCGGCAGCACGGTGTGCGTCACCGCCGGTGCGACGGAAGGCCGCTCCGTAAACAAGGTCGACGTGACGGCGGACCAATTCGGCAAAGGCGACCTCCGACCTGTCTTCAGCATACCGGCGTAAGAGCGCAGCGTCATCGTTCATTGGCTTCATCTACTAAACAGTACCGATCCCAAAACCGAACAAGGAATCCGTCTACACGAAGCCCGCAATGCCGGCGACGAGTACCGCGGAGGCGTGCTTGGTCTTTTGTGGGTGGAACGCGTTGTCCCCAATGCGTTGGTATGGGTTGGCGCCGCATCTCCAAAATACCAGCGCGTCAGGGGCAACGCGCTCCACCTTCAGCCCATGATCGGCACTCAAGCCTTGGCGGACCGGCGGGTTTCCACGTTGGGCAGGAGGCCGGTGAGCAGGCCGATCAAGGGGAGGAAGCCGCAGACGAAGAAGACGTACTCGATGCCCATGTGGTCGGCCAGCTTGCCGAGCGCCGCGGAGGCAAGGCCGCTGATCCCGAAGGCAAAGCCGAAAAACAGGCCGGCGACGAGTCCAACTTTGCCGGGGATCAGTTCCTGGGCGTAAACGAGGATGGCGGAGAAGGCCGAGGAGAGAATGGCGCCGATGAACACGCTCAGGATCACCGTGGCGGCGAGCCCGACATGCGGCAGCACGAGCGAGAAGGGGGCGACGCCGAGGATCGAGAACCAGATGACATATTTGCGCCCGAAACGGTCGCCCAGGGGTCCGCCAAAGAAGGTCCCGGCGGCCACGGAGAAAAGGAAGACGAACAGGCACAGCTGCGACTCCCGCACGGAGACATGGAACTTCTCGATCAGGTAAAACGTGTAGTAGTTGGTCAGGCTGACCAGGTAGAAGTATTTGGAGAAAATCAGCATGAGCAGAATGCCGATCGAGAAGACGACCGTGCGGCGCGGCACGGTGCTGGCGGCGGCGTGCTGCCGCGCCTTGGCCCGCGCGAGATGACCGGCGAGGTTGCGCTGATACCAGCCGCCGACCTGAACCAGGACGTAGATGCCCAGCGCCGCAACGGCCGAGAACCACAGGATCGAAGTCTGGCCATGCGCCACGATGATCAACCCGGCCAGCGGTCCGAGCGAGGAGCCCAGGTTGCCGCCGACCTGGAAGAGGGATTGGGCAAATCCGAGCCGGCCGCCCGCGGCCATATGAGCGACGCGCGAGGCCTCCGGATGGAAAATGGACGAACCCATGCCGACCAGGGCGGCGGAGACGAGGATCATCCGGTAATCCGTCGCCCGGGACAGCAGCACCAGGCCGACGAGGGTAATGCCCATGCCGGCGGCGAGCGAGTAGGGCTTGGGCCGGCGGTCCGTGTAATAGCCGACAACCGGCTGGAGCAGGGAGGCTGTGACCTGGAAAGTCAGGGTGATCAGCCCGACCTGGGTGAAGGTCAGGTGGTAGTTTTCCTTCAGCAGCGGGTAGATCGCGGGCAGCAACGACTGGATCGTGTCGTTGAGCAGGTGGGAGAAGCTCAGGGCGAGCAGAACCTTGAGGACGGTTTGCTCCGCCACACTCGGACTTGCGGGGACAACGGCTTCGGCACTTTCCATGGCCAGCTTGGTAGCCATCCTGGCGCATCACGCAACGTTCGGCTGGCAGGAAGAAGCGGCCCTGCTTGGGAGCCCGCAGCTTCTGATGAGCAAGGGTGGGGCGAATCCTGCCGCTTTCGCCCGGGCTTTGGCGGACAAGCCGGATGAGTCGTGATGGGAGTACCGCAGGCAGGATGCCTGCGCCACGACGGCTCATCCGGAGGACTCGCCCCGCCTTTCGCGCCTTGCGTGGAAGTGTGCCAAGAGAAAACCCGCCGGGTGCGGCGGGTTTTCGTAAAACGCGGTGAAGGTAGTAGCCGACTTCATTAGGCTGGTCCGGCGTGATCCGCGGGAATCAGCTTCGTTACCTCAACTACTACGAGGAGCCCGGCTCAGATCGCCTTGGGCAGTTCGACGCCGTTGAACTCCACGGCATGGGGGTGGTTGCGCTTCACCTTTTGCAGGTGGTGGCGCTTGGCCAGCATGCGGTCGAGCTTGTCGACCAAGAGGGCCACGGCCTTGTGGCACTCCTCTGCCTCGACGGTGGCGTTGAGGGCGGGCCCGAGGATGGCGATGTGGCCCTTGGCCTTGAACCGGGTGCCGACCTCGTGCTTGGAGTCGCACTCGAGTTCCACGCGGATACGCCCGATGTGCTCCTCGTGACGAAACAATCGCTCGGCTTTCTCCCGGACAAAGGTTTTGAGGGAGGGGGTCAGTTCGAGATGAATGCCGGAGACGATCAGTTCGTGGTGGTTTTGGCTGTTCATTGTTTCTGCGTGTTGTCTGGGTTTAACCAAGCCAGGACGGAGCATCCGCCCTGGTTAAAAACATCCCGCCCAATCCCATGCCCTCGCCACGCGACGCCTTGCAGACTTTCTCGGCCGTCATCGTGACCGGCGGATCTTCCGGTATTGGAAAATCTTTCATTGAGCTGGGGGCGAAGCTGAATCCGGGTTTGCAGTTTTGCAATCTCTCAAGGCGGGCGCCGGACATAAAAATTTCAGGGGTAAAATTGAACCATTTCACGTGCGATCTGTCGCGCCCGGCGGACATCGAGCGGGTGGTCCCCGAGCTGACCGCTTTCCTAGCACAAGCAGTGCCAGCGGGCCGAGTCCTGCTCATCAACAACAGCGGATTCGGTTCCTACGGGCATTTTCCCGCACCCGGCCTCGGCCATCAGCTGGAGATGCTGGACGTGAATATCCGGGGCCTGGTCGAGCTGACCGGGCTGCTGCTCCCCCTGCTGCAGGCCCGGGGCGGGGCGATCATCAATGTGGCCTCCACGGCCGCGTTCCAGCCCACGGCCTATATGGCGGCCTACGGCGCCTCCAAGGCGTTTGTGCTGCACTGGAGCCTGGCGCTCAACGAGGAGCTTCGCGGCTCGGGCGTGCGGACCCTGGCGGTCTGCCCCGGGCCGACGGCGACGGAGTTTTTCCGCCGGGCCGGATTGCAGTCGGGCAGCGTGGCGGACGCGTTGAGCATGACGTGCGAAAGCGTCGTGCTGGCGTCGTTGCGAGCCCTCGCGGCAGGACGCAGCCAGGTTGTCCCCGGCTGGAAGAACAAGGTCTCCGTTTTCTTCGCCTCGAAACTGCCGAAACCGCTGGTGGCGCGCCTTGCGGCGTTGGTGCTCGTCCGGTTCCGGCTGAAGCAGGTGCGTCCATGAGCGCAGCAACGCCGGACGGACCGGTGGACTTCCATGCCAATTCGCAGCGGGCGTCGGCCTGGCCGCGGCGGCCGAAGCAGGGGCCGGTGCGGATGATCGGGCCGGAAGAGCTTCCGGGCTGGATCGTTTACGAGGATGCGCGGCTGCTGGTGGTGTCAAAACCCGGTGACGTGGTCTGTCACCCGTCGAAAGCGGGCCCGTGGTCGAGCCTCGTGGGGGCGGCCCGGGAATACACCCGGCTGTCGGTGGTGCACCTGGTCTTCCGGCTTGATCGTGAAACCAGCGGAATCGTGGTGCTCACCAAGGATGCGAAGATGGCGAGCCGGCTGCAGACCGCGATGCAGGAGCGGAAGGTGGGCAAGGCCTACCAGTCGATCCTCACGGGCGAGCTGGCGGGTCCGGTCACGGTCGACCAGCCGCTGGGTGACGATACGGCGAGCCCGGTGTTTGTGAAGTCGGCAGTGGTTGAGGGCGGACAGGCGGCGGTGACCCATTTCACGCCGGTGGCGACCGGCGGCGGGTTTACGCTGGCGCGGGTGGTGACGGAAACCGGGCGCAAGCACCAGATTCGCGCCCATGCCCAGTGGCTCGGCTATCCGCTGGTGGGCGACAAAATTTATGGCCCGGATGCGCGGCTGTACCTCGAGTTCATCGATTCGGGCTGGACCGGCGCACTGGCGGCGAGGCTGCTGCTTTCGCGACAGGCACTGCATTGCGCGGAGATTGACCTGCGGCCGGCGGGGCTGGAGCACGTGTTCAGCGCACCGCTGCCGGAGGATATGCTGGCATTCGGCGCGGCCCACGGGATATCGGTGTAGGACGGGTCAGGGATTACGTCCTACACACTGAGCCTGATCGCGGTCTCCAGTGCGGCGCGGTGGGCCGTGATGCGCTGGGCGAGGGGGAAGGCGGACGGCGACTCGATCGTGTAGGTGAGCGTGGTGTGATGGGCGCGCAGGTAGATCGATTCGGGCCATTTTTCGCGCAGCAGTGGGTCGCTGACCGGCCGAAGAATGCCGCCGCGGGATTCCCGGCCATCGATGAGCGGGCTATGGTCAATGGGGCAGACGGCGGTGACGGCTTCAATCATCGGCTCAGCAAGGCTCGGCCGCTGGTCGGGATTGAGCTCGTACAGATAGTAGCCCACCGACTCCCAATCTTCATGGACGGACAGCGTGACGGTGAAGTTGGGCTGGCGCTGCAGCCAGTGGACATGCGCCTGAATTTCCGGCGATTGCAGGTCCTTGTAATCGCGGTTGAGGTCAAGGCCGCCAGCGTTCTCGCGGATGCCGCGGGCGAGCCCGGCGGGATTGAGCAGCGGGCAGATGAACCAGTTGGCCCGGCCGTCAAAGACCCCGGCCTCGAACATGGCTAGAAGCGTCAGCGGTGGCGCCGGCTCGTCGCCGTGGATGCCGGCCGAGAGGTAGATGCGCGGCCGCGGGCCCGGCGTGCGCTTGGTCAGGGCAAAGAGCGGACAGCCGTCGCTTTCACCATAAGGCTCGACGCGAAAGCCCGCGGCATGCCCGGCGGTCGCGAAACGCGCGGCGAGCGCGGGGGGGTCGAGGGGAGCGGCTTTGACAGCGGACACGCGTTGGTTCTTGCTGGTCGTTTTCGCGAAGCTCAAGCCACAATCCATTTCCGTCCGCCATGTCCCAAGTCCGTGTCCGCTTTGCCCCGAGTCCGACGGGGTTCTTCCATATCGGCAGCGCCCGCACGGCGCTGTTCAACTGGCTGTACGCCCGCCATACGGGCGGCGTGTTGGTGCTGCGGATCGAGGACACGGACAAGGAGCGCAACAGCGAGCAGTTCCTGAATGTGATCTATGAGAGCCTCGACTGGCTGGGCCTGAACTGGGATGAGGGCCCGAAGGCCGGCGGAAATTTCGGCCCGTACCGCCAGAGCGAGCGTTCGGCCGTCTACCGGGAATACCTGGAGAAACTGAAGGCCGCGGGCCGCACCTACGAGAAGGACGGGGCCGTCTGGTTCAAGCTGATCGGCGAGCGCACGGAGGTGTTTGACGAGCGCCGGCAGAAGACGGTCACGAAGGTGAAGGTCGAGCCGACCGTGATCAACGACCTGATCCGCGGGCGGGTGGAACGGGTCGAGGATGAGGATTTCATCATCGTGCGGTCCGACGGCAACCCGGTGTTTCATTTCGTAAACGTTGTCGACGACATCGCGATGCAGATCACGCATGTGATCCGCGGCGAGGACCACCTTTCGAACACGAGCAAACACGTCGAGCTCTTCAAGGCCTTCGGGGCGCCGCTGCCGCAGTTCGCGCACATCCCGCTGATCCTGAAGCAAAATGGCCCGGGCAAGATGTCGAAGCGCGACCAGGGCGCGCTCATTGAGGAGTACCAGAGGCGCGGTTACCTGCCGGCGGCGCTGGTGAATTTCCTCTGCCTGCTCGGCTGGAATCCGGGCGACGACCGCGAGAAGATGCCGATCGAAGAGATCATCCGGCTCTTTGACCTGCCGGGCATCAACCAGAGCAACGCGCGCTTTGACGACAAGAAGCTCGCGCACATGAACATGGTTTATCTCCTGGGACTGCCGGCTGACCGGTTCGTCGAGCGGGCACGCACCTATTTCCAACTCCACGCGGCCGATGCCCCGGCCCTGCAGGCGGAGGCCGCTTATTTTCGCGAGGTGATGCTGCTCAGCCAGCCGAAGATCAAGGGTCTCGAGGAACTGCCGGCCTATACGCAGTATCTCTTCACCGAAGATTACGGGACGGATCCCAAGATGAAGGAAAAGGTCATGGCCAGGGGCGACCCGAAGGCCCGGCTCGGCGAGCTCATCGCCGGGCTGGCCGCCCTTGATTTTTCCAGCGACTCAGCGATTGAGGAATCGATCAAGGCCCTCGCGGCACGGCACGGCCTGGGGTTCGGCGATTATCAGTCCGTGGCCCGGCTCGCCGTGTCGGGTACCAATGTCGGGCCGAGCCTCACAAGCCTGTTCCGCGTTCTCGGAAAGGAGCGCGTTCGGCAGCGGCTGGAGCGATTGCTGGCTGCGGTCTGAAGCAGTTTGTACTCCAGGGACCATGCCGAACATTTCGGATGGTAACTTCCTGAAAATATCATCGTCATTGGCCGCGAATGAAAAAATTGACCCTTCTCTCCCTGTTGTTCGGCATCACCGTGACCGATCTGGTGGCCGAGGACTCGCCCACGGTGACGCTTCCTGCTACGACGCCCGCGGTGACACCGACGTCACCCACGCGCCCGGCTGCGGCCACACCGGCGGCCCCGGCGGAGCAGACGCCTGCTCCTGCCGCCAAGAAAAAGGGCAAGAAGCATCACAAGAAGAAGAAGCCCGCGGAGGCGACGACCCCGGCTCCGGCCCAGCCGAAGTCCTGAGCGTCCGGCGTATTACCGGACGTTGATCAATGGCGTACCGGCTCAAGCCGGTGTGGCTTCGTGGCCCCTATTTTCCGCCCGGTGCCTTGGCCCAGGTATCCTTCAACGAGATCGTGCGGTTGAAAACCAGCCTGGCGGGCTGGGCATCCTTGGGATCGAGAACGAAGTAGCCGAGGCGCTCGAACTGGAAATATTGTTCTGTCGTCGCGCCCTTAAGCGAGGGTTCGAGCTTGGCGGTCACGACCTCGAGCGAGTGCGGGTTGATATGCTTGAGGAAATCTCCGTCGGCATCGGGCTCAGGCACAGCGAAGAGGCGGTCATAGAGGCGCACCTCGGCGTCGACGCATTCGGTGGCGCTTACCCAGTGGATGGTGCCCTTGACCTTCCGGTCGGAATTGGGCTCTCCGGCGCGGGTGGTGAGATCCGCGGTGCAGCGCAACTCGGTCACCGCGCCGGCGGCGTCCTTGACGACCTCGTCGCACCTGATGATGCAGGCGTACTTGAGCCGGACCTCGCCGCCCGGCTTCAGGCGGAAATACTTCGGCGGCGGCACCTCGGCGAAGTCGTCGCTTTCGATGAAAATTTCGCGGGTCAGGTGGACCGTGCGGGTGGTGGGTGTTTCATCCTGCGGATTGTTGGTGGCGGTGCAGGCGATGATTTCACCGGCCGCGAGGTTCGTCAGGACGAGTTTCACCGGCTTTAGGACCGCGAGGCGGCGCTGGGCGAGGGTGTTCAGCTCTTCGCGGATGGCGTGCTCGAACACGGCGATCTCGGTCGTGCTGATGAACTTGGTCACACCGGCGCCGATCGCAAACCGGCGGACGGCGCTCGCGGGCACACCGCGCCGGCGGATGCCGCTGATCGTGGGCATTCGCGGGTCATCCCACCCGCTGAGCCAGCCGGCGCTGACGCCCTCGGTGACGAGGTGGATGAGCTTGCGCTTGGACACGAGGGTGTACGTGGGCCGGAGCTTGGAAAATTCGTACTGGTGCGGCAGCGGCCGGGGCAGGGCGAGACTCTCGAGGATCCAGTCGTAAAGCGGCCGGTGGTCGGTGAACTCCAGCGAGCAGAGGCTGTGGGTGACCCCCTCGATGTAATCGCTGAGGCAGTGGGCGTAGTCGTAGAGCGGGTAGATGCACCACGCGTCGCCGGTCTGGTGATGGGCCGTGTGGCGGATGCGGTAGAGGAGCGGATCGCGCAGCCACATGTTGGGCGCGGCCATGTCGATTTTTGCCCGGAGGGAGCGGGCGCCGTCAGGAAACTCGCCGGCCTTCATGCGGGCGAACAGGTCGAGATTCTCGGCGACGCTGCGGTCGCGGAACGGGCTGTTTCGCCCCGGGCGGTCGGGCGCGCCGCGGTAGTCGTCGGTGTCCTTGGCCGAGAGGTCGCACACGTAGGCCCGGCCCTGCTCGATGAGCTTGACCGCGAAGGCATAGAGCGCGTCGAAATAATGGCTGGCGAAAAACGGCTCGGCGTCGGCAAGGCCGGAACCGGGCGAGGCGGCGGCGAGGTGATAGTCAGGGCGGCCGTTGACGGTCTGGGCGGCCGGGGTGGCGCCCTTGGGCTTGAAGCCGAGGCAGTGGTCGGCCCAGCCGGCGATCAGCCATTTCACGTCGGTGACAATGGCGTCCACATACTCAACCTCCTCCTTGGCCGGGTTGGTGTCGTCCATGCGGAGGTTGCACTGGCCGTTGTTCTCCCGGGCGATGCCGAAATCGATGCAAATGGCCTTGGCATGGCCGATGTGCAGGTAGCCGTTGGGTTCCGGAGGAAAACGCGTGATGATCTTGGGATAGCGTTTTTCCGCGACATGCTGCGCGACGATGTCGCGGATGAAGTCGCTGGGTGCCGGGCTGGCCGGATCGATGGGCTCAACGGTCATAAAGCGGCAAATTGTGCGGCGCGCCGGCGCGAGGCAACGCCGCAGTTTCGCGGACGCCAGAACCCGGCGCGCGCATGCGGCCAGGTTGCGCGACCGCTGGAACCCTCGTCCTCCTCCCAGCTGCCACAATTATTTCTTCTTCCGGAACGGCGCGGTGGACGTGCCGGCGGGAAGGGCGCCGTCGGCGGCCATTTCCCGGAGGAGGCTGCCGAGGTAGGGGATGAGCTGCTTCTTGCGGCTCACGATGCCGGGCAGGTCGAAGATCTCGTCCTGCTCGACGTGGGCGTAGGAGATGCGGTTGATGAGCCCGGCGTCGCCCTTGACCAGCAGCAGTGAATTCTGGGTGTTGATGTCCGTCACCAGCAGGCAGGCGAACGCGAGGTGCTCCTCGTCGCGGAGATTCTGGAGCGCCTCGGAGAGGGGCTTGGCATGCTGCCAGAAGTTGCCGAAGCCGAGTTCCTCCACCTGGGAAACGGCAAAGCGCACGCCCTCCTCGTCGTAAACCTTGAAGTCCGACCGGACGACCTTCGCCGGCGGGTTGGCGAGGATGACCGAGCCGGAACTGAAAATCTCGTCGGCGAGCGTCTTGGGATCTACGCCGGCGATTTTCGCAAGCCAGGCGAGCAGGACGCCGTCCTTCGGCGTCGTGGTCGGGCTGTTGAGCAGCAGCGTGTCGGAGATGAGTCCGGACATCATGATGCCGGCGATCTCGGGGGAGGGCGTCAGGCCCTCGCGGCGGAAGAGGTCGGCCACGATCGTGCAGGTCGAGCCGACAGGTTCGTTGATGAAGAGGATGGGCTGCTGGGTGTTGAGCGAGCCAAGCCGGTGGTGGTCGATGATCTCGGTGATGGTGACCTCCTCGGCGCCGGGGACGGCCTGGGTCATCTCGTTGTGGTCCACGAGCACGAGCCGGGTCTGGGCGGGCTTGAGCAGGTCGCTCTTGGTGAGGATGCCCTGCAAGGCGCCTTCCTCGTCGGTGACGAGCAGCGCATGCTGCGAGCCGGTGGAAAACTTCCGGCGGACCTCGGCGATGCGCAGGTCCGCGCTGACGGTGGTGAACTTGCGGTCGATGACGCGTTCGATGGTCGAGGCGGTGCGCACGACCCACGCGGTGGTGGCGGAATCATACGGGCTGATGATGAGGCTGACCCCCTTGGCCTTCGCGAGCTCGACGATCTCGGGGTCGACCTCAAGGTTGCTGGTGACAACCAAGGCGCGGATCCCAAGCTCGATCGAGCGCTTCTGCACGTCGCGGCGGTCGCCGACAATGATGATGGACTGGCCCGCGGGGATCTTCTCGCGCTCGGAGATGGTCCAGAAGGACTTGATGTCCATGGTGCCGAGGCGGACATAGAGCTCTTCCGTCTTGCGCTCGCCCACCAGGTGAAGCGGCCGAGCGCGGAGGGCGCGGGAGATGTTGGCGAGGGAGGTGTTGACCTGCCGCATGAGGCGGGGCTCGTGCACGCGCGGGATGAAGATGCCGCCGAGCGCGGCGAGCGAAACGGTGCCGACAATGCCGCGCCGGGGAGCCGTGACCGGCAGCAGGCGGATGTCGTGGCGGTCGATCAGCTCAAGGGCCTCGGCGCAGGTGGAGCTTTCCGTGACCGAGATGACGTTGGCGGCCATCAGGTCGCGCACGCGGGGACTGACATCGCTGAGGTAGACCGGGAGCGGCTGGCGAAAACGGGCGAGGATCGTGTCGATGCGGGCGTTCGAGTTGCCGCAGCGGGCGGCGACGTAACCGGGTTCGCCATGCAGTTCCTTGAAGGCCGCATAGGCGATGGCCGAGCAGATGGCATCGGCGTCGGGATTCTTGTGGCCGACGATATACGTGGTGTTGGCGGCCTGCTCGGCGGGCGCGGGTCGGGAAGGAGCGGTGGGGGCGGGCGTCATGCGGACCGGGGAACTTGGAGGCCGCGGCGCGCCGGGGAAAGCGGGAAATAAAAAACCCGACCGAAAAGGGCCGGGTGGGTGGAGGCGGGGCAATTTCAGGGTCCGGCCTCGGCGGGGGTGCCACCGGGAGTCCCGACCCCGCCGCTGGCTGTCGCATAGACCTTGGCCGGACCGGTCAGGGGCAGGGACTGGAGGACGTTACTGACCAGCTGGCCGGAGCGGTTTGAAACGAACTTCCGGGCGACATCGGGGTAGAACGCGACATTGCCGCCGATGAAGGCCACATAGCCGCCGGTGCCCTTATAGACTCCGTTCGCCGTATCCCAGGTGCCGCTGGCCGTCAGCCCGCGGGTGAACGCGATGGGCGTGGTGGCGGGATCGCCCATTTTCAGGCCGCCGACAAACTCCCAGCTCAGCGCAGCGTTGGCCGTGAAACTCGCGTCGAGCGTCGTCCGCGTGGCGTCGGTCTTGGCCAGGATGGCGTCGGGATAGGCGCCGTTGAAGAGCGGATCGTTTTTGGCGAAGTAGAACGCCGGGTCGTTCAGCATGCCGTTGCGGGCGAGAATGGCGGGCCAGAGGTACGCGGGCGACGCGGTCGTCAGCACACCCTGCTGCTGCAGCGCCGCGGGGTCGGGCAGGCGGTCGTTGTTTTCGGTGGCGTAGATCATGGCGGCCTTGGCGATTTCGCGGAGGTTGTTCGCGTCGACGGTGCGCTGCGCCTTTTCGCGCACGGTGCCGACGGTGGGGATGATGATGGCGGCGAGAATCCCGATGATCGCGATCACGGTGAGGAGCTCGATCAGGGTGAAACCGGCGGGCAAACGAGGGGGGTGGTTGTGCATATGATTTTCGAGGTTACACGACGACGTTTCGCCGGCGGAATTTGCGGCACAAGCAGAAACTCCCCGCAGGACTCGACAACCCTTTGCGATCTAACCTAGCGTGACCTGCCATGAAAATTTATCTGGATGGAAAATTCGTCGATGAAGCCGATGCGAAGATCTCCGTGTTCGATCACGGCCTGCTCTACGGCGATGGCGTTTTCGAGGGCATCCGGCTTTATGGCGGGAATATTTTCCGGCTCGAGGAGCACCTGGAGCGGCTGGAATACTCGGCCAAGGCGATCCTGCTCAAGATGCCGCTGACGCGAAAGGAACTGAGCGACGTCACCTGCGAGACCTGCCGCCAGAACGGCCTGAAGGATGCCTACATCCGGCTGGTGATCACGCGCGGCGTGGGCGACCTCGGTCTTGCGCCCTGGCTGTGTCCGAAGCCGTCGATCTTCGTCATCGCCAGCAAGATTTCCCTCTACCCGCAGGAGCACTATGACAACGGCCTCGCCATCGTCACCGTGCCGACCCGCCGGATCAACCCGGCGGCGCTGCCGCCGACGATCAAGTCGCTGAACTACCTGAACAACATCCTCGGCAAGATCGAGGCGAGGCAGTTTGGCGCCCTGGAGGCGATCATGCTCAACGACCAAGGCTACATCGCCGAGTGCACGGCGGACAATGTCTTCATCGTCCACAAGGGGACGCTCATCACCCCGGCCGCCTCCCAAGGCGCGCTGAAGGGCATCACCCGCTCGGCCATCTTCTCGATCGCCGAGGAGCTGGGCGTGCCGATCCGCGAGGCGGACATGACGCGCTACGACGTCTGGGTCGCCGACGAGTGTTTCCTCACCGGTTCCGGCGCGGAGGTGATTCCCGTGGTGAAGCTCGACGGCCGCGAAATCGGGACCGGCAAGCCCGGCCCGATCACGCAGCACGTGCTGGCGGCCTTCCGCCGGCGGGTGCTGGTCGAGGGCACGCGGATCTGAGCCGGACTCGCGCCGTCACATTTTTCAGGGAATTCGCGCGGGCGCTTGCCAGTGTGCGCGTCTGTGGCATGGTGCGTGCAGTAACTTCAACGACTTTCCATGGCCAATCCGCTCAAATGCGACCTCTGCTCCAAGCCCGCCACGGTGCACCTCACCCAGATCGTGAACAACAAGGTGCACAAGGTGGACCTGTGCGAGGAATGCGCGCAGGCGAAGGGGGTGACGGACCCGAGCGGCTTCTCGCTGGCCGACCTGTTGCTCAAGGCCTCCCTCAATCCTGAGCCGGCGGCCGGCGGCATGAAGTGCGAGCAGTGCGGCTTCACCCAGGCCGACTTCAAGAAGCACGGCCGCTTTGGCTGCCCGGCGTGCTTTGACACGTTCAACTCGATCATCGAGCCGATGCTCGACACGATGCACAAGGGCACCACGCACACCGGCAAGGTACCGCAGAAGGCCCTGGCCCGCAAAACCCTCTCCGACCGGCTGACCAAGCTCGAACTCGACCTCACCGAGGCCATCAAGTCCGAGCGTTACGAGGACGCCGCCCGCACCCGCGATGAAATCAACCAAGTCAAACACTCCTTCGGGCAAAAACCGCCGCGTTGAGCCCATGACCATTGCGTCGCTCATCGACACTCCGTCCGAGCTGACCGATGCCGCGAGCAGCAAGACCGCCATTGTCCTGATGACGCGGGTGCGCCTCGCGCGGAACCTCGCTGGCAACTCCTTTCCGGGCTGGGCCAAGCCCGCGCAGCGCGAGGAAGTGCTCGCCGCTTGCCGCGAGGCCGTGGCCGCGACGGCCCCGATGAAGCGCAGCCTCAGCATCAACGTCGACGAGCTCAGCGAGCTCGAGAAGCAGATCCTGGTCGAGCGCCACCTCATCAGCCGCGAGCTCAGCGGTGCGAAGGCCGGGGCCGGCGTCGTGATCAGCAAGGACCAGACGGTTTCCGTCATGATCAACGAGGAGGATCACCTCCGCATCCAGGTCCTGCGCTCGGGTTTCCAGCTCAAGAAGACCTGGGCGGCGATCAACGAGCTGGATTCCGCGCTGGAGGACCGGCTCGACTACGCCTTCTCACCGACCCTCGGCTACCTGACCGCGTGCCCGACCAACCTCGGCACCGGCATGCGCGCCTCGGCGATGATGCACCTGCCGGCGCTGGTGATCGGCAACCAGATGGAGAAGGTCGTCCGCGCGGTTAACCAGCTCGGCATGGTCGTCCGTGGCCTGTTCGGCGAGGGCTCCGACGCGAGCGGCAGTATTTTCCAGATTTCCAACCAGACCACGCTGGGAGAGGCGGAGGAGGAGATCATCAAGCGCCTCGGCACCGTGCTCAACTCGATCATCGAGCACGAGCTGAACGCCCGCCAGAAGCTCCTTGAGGCCGACGCCAGCAAGCTCTTCGACAAGATCGGCCGGGCCTACGGCATCCTGCAGAACGGCCACCTGCTGAGTTCGGGCGAGGCGATGAACCTGCTCTCGCTGATCCGCCTTGGCGTGGACCTCGGCGTGTTTCCCGACGCGCACCGCTGCGTGATCGACCGCCTGTTCATCGAGGCCCAGCCCGGCCATCTCCAGCATGCGCAGCATGGCGAGTTCGAGCCCGGCCAGCGCGATCTGCTGCGCGCCGGACGGCTGCGGGCGGAGTTTGCAAATTTCGCGAAACCCAACTTTACTCTGTCCTCAGACGGACCGAACTAATCCCTATCCACCACGCCTATGTCCCAGGAGCCGATGAACAACTTCACGCCCCGTGCCCAGCAGGTCCTCGCGCTGGCCCGCAAGGAAGCCGACCGCTTCCACCACAACTATGTGGGCACGGAGCACATCCTCCTGGGCTTGATCAAGCTCGGGCAGGGCGTCGCCGTGAGCGTGCTGCAGAAGATGGGGCTCGATCTTGAGACCGTGCGCGCCGCCGTGGAGAAACAGGTGGGCACCGGCCAGGAGACGAAGACGCAGGGCAGCATTCCCTACACCCCGCGCGTGAAGAAGGTCCTCGCGCTCGCCGGCAAGGAGGCGAAGACGCTCAATCACTCTTATGTGGGGACGGAGCACATCCTCCTCGGCCTCCTCCGCGAGGGCGAGGGCGTCGCCGCCCGCGTGCTGAAGTCGCTCGACATCGACATCGAGCGCACCCGCAACGAGATCCTCCGCGAGCTCGATCCCCAGTTTTCCGCCGGCGAGCAGGGCGGGGGTGAGGAAGCCGCCGCCGGCAACCCGGCGCGCTCCGCCGCGCAGCCCGAGGACAAGAAGGAGGTCAAGACGCCCGCGCTCAAGGCCTTCGGCCGCGACCTCACCGAGCTCGCCCGCAAGAGCGAGATGGACCCCGTCATCGGCCGGAAGAACGAGATCCGCCGCGTCATCCAGATTCTCTGCCGCCGCACCAAGAACAACCCGGTCCTCATCGGCGAGGCCGGCGTCGGCAAGACCGCGATCGTCGAGGGCCTCGCCCAGGAAATCGCCTCCGGCAACGTGCCCGAGATCCTCGCCGACAAGAAGGTCATCACCCTCGACCTCGCCCTCATGGTCGCGGGTACGAAGTATCGCGGCCAGTTCGAGGAACGCATCAAGGCTGTGATGGACGAGATCAAGCGCGCCAAAAACGTCATTATCTTTATCGACGAGATGCACACCATCGTCGGCGCCGGCGCGGCCGAAGGCGCGATGGACGCGTCGAACATCTTCAAGCCC
>CAIRTK010000003.1 GCA_903881475.1 uncultured Opitutia bacterium
CCAGGTCCTCGGCGTCGATCCGGATGACATTGATCCGGCAGTTGTTCGCGATGCCGGCGTGCGTGATGGATTCGTAGACGGATTTGTAGGCGTCCTGGAGCTCGATGTACTTGCCGACGACGCCGATGGTCACCTCGTGCGCGGGATTGAGCAGGCGGTGGACGATCTGCTTCCAGATGTTTTTCCTCGGCGGCGGGTTCTTGAGCCCAAGCAGATCAACCACGAGCTGGTCCATTTTTTCCTTCTGCAGCGCCAGCGGCAGCTCGTAGATGGAATTGGCGACGTCGGCGCACTCGATGACCGCCTTCACCGGGACGTTGCAGAACATCGAGATCTTCTCGCGCAGCCCCGCGTCGAGCGGGTGGTCCGTGCGGCAGACCAGGATGTCGGGCTGGATGCCGATTTCGCGCAGCTTCGCGACCGACTGCTGGGTGGGCTTGGTCTTCAGCTCGCCCGCCGCGGCCACGTAGGGCACCAGCGTGACATGGATGAACAGCACGTCGTCCGGCCCGACCTCGAGCGCGAACTGCCGCATCGCCTCCAGGAACGGCAGGCCCTCGATGTCGCCCGTCGTGCCGCCGATCTCAGTGATGAGGATGTCCACGTCCTTCGCCGCCGAATAAATGCGCTCCTTGATCTCGTTCGTGACGTGCGGGATCACCTGCACCGTCTTGCCGAGGTAGTCGCCGCGTCGCTCCTTCTGGATGACGCTCTCGTAGACCTGGCCCGAGCTGAGGCTGTTGAGCCGCGAGAGCTTGCCACTCGTGAACCTTTCGTAATGACCCAAGTCCAGGTCCGTCTCCGCCCCGTCCTCCAGCACGTACACCTCGCCGTGCTGGAACGGGCTCATGGTGCCCGGATCGACGTTCAGGTAGGGATCGAATTTCTGGATGCGGACGGTAAGGCCGCGCAGCTCGAGGAGCGCGCCGAGGGACGCCGCTGTCAGGCCCTTGCCCAGCGACGAAACCACCCCGCCCGTCACGAAAATGTATTTCATCGGGAATGGGTTAAGCGGGGCCCGCAACGCGTGACAAGAAAAAGCCTGTCCCGTCCCTGCTTATCTCGTGCATTCCGCCCGTAGCAGCCGACGTAAGGAGGCTGGGTCGACGTCGCACCTCCAACCAGCCTCCTTACGTCGGCTGCTACCGGCCTGAATGAACCAGCAGCCACACCGTCGTCGCCGCGCCACCCACGAGCACCAGCCCGATCAGCAGGTACAGGCCCCATTTCAGCAGCTTGGCCAGCACCCAGATCACCGCCGCCGCCACGATGGTCAGGCACGCCGCCACAAACCAGCGCGGATAGCCCGCGAGCGAGTCGAGCAACGGGTTGGGCGGCAGCACGGGCAACGACATGACGCCTCAGGTTAAGCGCTCCCCGCGCCGCCGCTCCAAGCAAAATGATTTGCCCCCTCCCGCGACCGTCCCCCCACTCGCGGCATGCAATCGAAACCGCAGCTTCTCGCCTGGCTGACCTGCGACGGCGTCCACATCGATCCGGGCACCGGCAAGCACACCATTCTCGGGGCCTTTTCGAACATCAATGCCCGCCACTTCCCGGTGACGCACCCGTTCATGGTCTGGTTTCTCACGCTCACCGACTGCGCTCCCGGCCCGCACCGGATGCGCCTGTCGATGGGCCTGGATCCGACCAAACTGCAGACCCTGATCGACCGCCCCTTCGAGTCCCAGAGCCCGCTCCACCGCATCAACCTCATCAACGAAATCCGCAACCTCACCTTCGCCGCCCCCGGCGACTACTCCATCCTCGTCGAGGTCGACGAGGAACCCCTGCTCGCCACCAATCTGACGGTCAGTGGCTGAACCAAGCTTGTCCTTCTGCGCGCAGCGAAGAATGACAACCGGAAAACGAAACCCTGAAGCCTCTCCCTGATTTTTCCGGCTATCCGCCATCCGAATTCCGCCATCCGCAATGACACCCTCCTCCTCCTTCGATCTCATCGGCGTCGGCGCCCCCATCATGGACATCGTGGCCAGCGTGCCGGACTCCTTCCTCGTCCATGCCGGCGGGGAAAAGGGCGGCATGGTCATGATCGACGCCGCCGAGATGGCGCGGCTCGTCGCCCTGCTGCCCGCCCCGCCCGCGTTCACGCCCGGCGGCTCCGCCGCCAACACCACCTTCAACGCCGCCCGCCTCGGCCTGCGCACCTCCTTTGTCGGCAAGCTCGGCAGCGACGACACCGCCGCCGCCTACCGGGCCCGGTTCGCCAGCGCCGGCGTCGACACCGGGCGCTACAAGCTCAGCCACCTGCCCAACGCCCGTTCGCTCATCCTCACCACCCCCGACGCCCAGCGCACGATGCGCACCGACCTCGGCGCCGTGTTCACCCTTTCGCCCGCGGAAATCTCGCCCGCGGATTTTGGCGGCGCGCGCCACGCCCACATCGAGGGCTACGTCGTGTTCAACCAGGCCCTGGCCGATGCGATTTTCACTTCCGCCCGCGCCGCCGGTTGCACCCTCAGCCTCGATCTCGCCTCGTTCGAGGTGGTCCGGGCCACCCGCGGCTGGCTGCTCGCCCAGCTCGCCGCCGGCCTCGAGGTCGTGGTCGCCAACGAGGACGAGATCCGCGCCCTCTTTCCCGACCTGCCCGCCACCGGACCCGATGACTACGCCGCGCATGCCCGCCGGCTCGCCGGCTACGGTGGCACTGCCGCGGTAAAACTCGGCAAGGATGGCGCCTGGCTTGCCCGCGGCGCGGAATTGCACCGCATTGCGCCCGTACTCGTTCCCGACGCCATCGACACCAATGGCGCCGGCGATGCCTGGGCGGCCGGATTCCTCGCTGCCTGGCTGCGGGGCAAACCCCTGCCGGTCTGCGGCAGCGCCGCTTCCCTCCTCGGCGCCGAGACCGTCCGCCACCTCGGCCCAATCATCCCCGACGCCCACTGGCCCGCGACCGCGCAGCGCGTCCACCAGGTGCTGGCCTGACCGTTGCGGAGTAAGCCGTCAAAACTCACGCTGTTTAACATGGCCTGCGCGACCAGCCTCCTCACGTCGGCTGCTACGGGGTTGAGCGGTTCCCCTTTTCGGTATCCGCTATCCGAAATCCGAAATGCCTACGGTTTCCGGTAACCTTTCGTCCCAAGTCCGGTTAATTCCCATCCAGCCCATTCCTGAAGCCATGCTTTCCCTTCGCTCGGTCACCAAGCGCTACGGCGCACTCACCGCGCTGGACGGGGTGTCGCTCGACATCACGCGCGGGGAATTCTTCGGCCTGCTCGGCCCGAACGGCGCCGGCAAGTCCACCCTCATGTCGCTCGCCGCCGGGCTGCGTTCGCCCGACGCCGGGGCGCTCACGCTTGACGGCGTGGTGGTCACCCCCGCCGACCCCGCCACCCGCACCGCGCTCGGCCTGGTCCCGCAGTCCATCGCGCTTTTCCAGGACCTCAGCGCCGAGCAGAATCTCCACACGTTCGGCCGGCTCTACGGCCTCCGCGGAACGGAGCTGCGCGGGCGGATCGACGAGGCCCTCGCGGCGGTCGGCCTCGCCGACCGCCGCCACGACCCGGTGAAGAATTATTCCGGCGGCATGCAGCGCCGGCTCAACCTCATCGCGGCGCTGCTGCACCGGCCCAAACTCCTGCTCTGCGACGAACCCACGGTCGGCGTCGACCCTCAGTCGCGCAACGCCATCTTCGACTTCCTCGAGCAGCGCAACCGCGAGGGCCTTACCATCATCTACTCCACGCACTACATGGAGGAGGCCACCCGCCTCTGCTCGCGCATCGGCATCATCGACCACGGAAAAATCCATGCGCTGGGCACGCTCGACGAACTGCTCACGCAGCTGCCCTTTGAGGAGGAGATCGTCTTCCCCGCCACGCCCGCGACCGCGCCGCTCGCGGCCGAGCTCGGCGCCCATGGCACGCTCACCACGCGCGAGGGCCGGCACCACTTCCAGGCCGCCGCCGGCTTCAAGCTCTCCGCCTTCTACGCCCGCACCGAGGCGCACGGCCTTTCGCCCCGGCTCTTCACCGCCGGCCGCCCGACGCTCGAGGCGGTGTTCCTCCACCTCACCGGCCGCAACCTCCGGGAATGAATCCCAATCCGATTTTGAATCTGGAACTCTGGAACTCAGGGACTGCCGCCGTAAATTTCCCGACAACCGGAGTTTCCTTCCAGAGTTCCTGAGTTCCAGATTCCTCCTAACATGGCCGTCATCCTCACCCTCGTCCGCAAGGACATCGCGAATTTCCGCCGGAACCGCGCCGCCGTGGTCGTCACCTTTCTGGTGCCGATCGTGCTGATCTATATCTTCGGGTGGGTCTTCGGGCTGAATCAGAAGGATAACGGCCCGACCGGCATCCGCCTCGCCGTCGTCAACGCCAGCCCCAATCCCGGCGCGCAGAAACTGGTCGATGCGCTGAAAGCCGACCCCGCCTTCCGCGTCGTCACCACTTTCGTCAATCCCGACCAGACCACCCGGCCGCTCACCGAGGAAGACCTCCGCCCGATGATTCGCGAGGGTGACTTCCGCTTCGCGGTCGTCATCCCCGCCGACGTGGTCCGCACGGACCGCATCGGCCTGCACCTCAAGATTCTCTCCGATCCGCGCAACGAGATCGAGGCCCAGACGGTCAACGGCCTCCTGCAGCGAACGCTGTTTTCCAACGTCCCCGAGTTGCTGGGCCAGTCCCTGCAGGCCCGCGCCAAGGAATTCCTCGGCGACAGCCGGTTCCGGCAGTTCAACCGCGGCCTTGCCGATACGGTCGCCTCGGCCTTCGGCGGCGACCCGGCAAAAATCCAACGCCAGATCGAGTCCGGCGACTTCGGCCTGAGCCGAATCTCCCATCCGGCCAGCCCCGCCGATCCGTCCCTGCGCCGGATCGACAACGCGGCGCCGGCGCCGGCCGCCGCTCCCGCCCCGGGCGCGCCCGCCGCCAAACCCGCGCCGTCCAGCGCCCAGGATTTTTTCTCCCGCCTCATCAAAATCGACCAGGAACAGGTCGTCGGCAAGGATGTGAAGAGCCCCGCCGCCACGCGCCTGGTGGGCGGCTGGGCCATCATGTTCCTGCTGTTTGCCGTGAGCAACGGCGCCGCCGCGTTCTTCGACGAGGCCAACACCGGCGTCTTCCAGCGCATCCTGTCGGCCCCGGTCACCCGGGCCCAGCTGCTGTGGAGCCGTTTCCTCTACGGCGTCTGGCTCGGCCTCATCCAGCTCCTCATCATGTTCCTGGCCGGGCACCTGATGTATGGCATCGATGTCTTCGGCCACCTGGGAAATCTCCTCGCCGTGAGCGTGGCCGCGGCCGCGGCCTGTTCCTCCTTCGGCATGCTGATCGCCGCGCTCGCACCCAATGCGGCGGCGGCCAGCGGGCTGTCGACCCTGCTCGTCATGGTGATGAGCGCCACTGGCGGCGCGTGGTTCCCGATGAGCTTCATGCCGGAATTCATGCAGCGGATCGGGAAGTTCACCCTGGTTTACTGGTCGATGGAGGGATTCCTTCAGGTTCTGTGGGCCGGGCGCACCTTCGTCGAACTCCTCCCCATCCTCGGGATTCTCGCCGGCATCACCCTGGTGGTGATGACCGTCGCCATCTGGCGGCTGAACAAGAAGGCGATCTTCGCCTGAGCCGCGCTTCGCGCGACGGGAGGAAGGAGACGGGAGGAAGGAGAAGGGAGGATGGAGCAAGGAAGGCCGACGGTTTTGCTCGTCCGCCCGGTGGGCGAAGCATGGGAGCCCCTTCGTTTTGCTCCGGGCGGCAACCCGCACTTGCCCCCGATCACTTACCCCATACCTCTAGTTGCCGCATGCCCTCCGATCTCGCCCAGCTCGTCACCTCCCTCGCGCAGCGCGCCCGCGCCGCGTCGTTTGTCGTGGCGACGGCGCCGACCGCGCTGAAGAACGCCGCGCTCGCCCGGCTGGCCGCACTGATCGACGCCGCGCATCCCGCCCTCCTCGCCGCCAATACCCAGGACCTCGACTCGGCCGAGGCGGCCGCGCTTGCTCCCGCCGCCCGGGACCGGCTCACGCTGACGCCCGCGAGGCTTCAGCATCTCGCCGAGTCGGTCCGCGCGGTAGCCGCACTGCCCGACCCGGTCGGTGACGTGCTCGAGGATTTCACCCGCCCGAACGGCCTGCACCTCCGCAAGGTCCGCGTGCCGATCGGCGTCATCGGCATCATTTACGAGGCGCGGCCCAACGTCACCATCGACTGCGCCGTGCTCTGCCTGAAAAGCGGCAACGCCTGCATCCTCCGGGGCGGCAAGGAATGCTTCCAGACCAACACCGTGCTCGCCGCCCTGATCGCGCAGGCGCTCGCCGAGACCGGCCTGCCCGCCGATGCCGTGCAACTCGTCCCGACCACCGACCGCGCCGCCCTGCTCACCCTGCTCAGGCTCGACACGCTGATCCACTGCCTCATCCCGCGCGGCGGCGAGAGCCTCATCCGCTTCGTCGCGGAGCACTCCACCATCCCTGTCATCAAGCACTACCAAGGCGTGTGCTTTGTTTACATCGACGCCGCGGCCGACCTCGCGATGGCGGAGAAAATCACCGTCAACGCCAAGGCGTCCCGCCCCAGCGCCTGCAATGCCGCCGAGCAGCTGCTGGTGCACCGCCAGGTCGCGGACTCATTCCTCCCCGCCGTCGCCCGCACCCTCCTCGCGAACAAGGTCGAGCTGCGCTGCGACGCCGCCAGCGCGGCCATTCTCGACCGCGAAAAAATCCCGCATGCCGCCGCGACCGCCGCCGACTTCACCACCGAGTTTCTCGACTACGTCATCGCCCTCCGCGTCGTCGATTCGCTCGAGGCCGCCATCGCGACCATCAACCGCGACGGCTCCAACCACAGCGATGCCATCGTGACGGCCGATGCGTCCGCCGCGCGCCTCTTCCTCTCCCGGGTCGACAGCGCCACCGTCTACTGGAACGCGAGCACCCGCTTCACCGACGGCTTCGAGTTCGGCTACGGCGCCGAGATCGGCATCAGCACCGACCGCCTGCACGCCCGCGGCCCGATGGGCCTGCGCGAGCTCTGCACCCACAAGTTCATCATCGAGGGAACTGGCCAGGTCCGCGACTGACCCATTCCGCCATGCCTGCACGCCTCCCGCGGTTCGCGTTCCTCGCCATCGTCACTCTGCTCACGCTTTCCGGCCTCACCGGCTGCACCACGCTCCATGGCTGGGCGCAGCTGGGCTCCGACCGTCCGTCCACGGCCGGGGCCAGCGTGAGCCTGCCGCTCGGCAAATAGCGCCCCGATGCCGGCCCCGCCCGAACGCCGCTTTTTTCCCCAGGCGTGGCGGCTGGCCCTGCTGGCGGGCGGCATCATTTTTTCCGGGCGGAGCGCCCTCGTGTTTTACGCCGGCTCACCCGTGCCTTTTCACGACCAGTGGATCGCGGAGGCGACCCATCTGGTGGTGCAGGATGCGCAGCACGTACTGACCTGGCACAATTTCGTCATCCCGCACGGGGACCATCTCATCGTGGTGACCCGCCTGATCGCCTACACCCTGTACCGGCTCACCGGTCGCTGGGACATGCTGGCGGAAATGCTCGTCAACAACGCCCTGATCTCGGTCGCATTCGGTTTTCTGCTCTACCATGCGCTGCGCCGTTGCCCCTCCATCGGTGTGGCCCTGGGCGGGCTGGTCGCTGCGGCTTGGCTGGCATCGCCCCTGTTTTATGCGAGCTGCCTCTGGGGTTTCCAGTCGTGCGTCGAACTGCTCGTGCTCACTGCGGTCCTCCAGGTCATAGGAACGTGCCGGCTGGAGGCCTTCGACCGTTGGTGGTGGCTTGCCAGCGGTGCAGCCCTCGTTGGCGTGCTGTCGTTCGGCAGCGGCCTGCTCGCCCCGCTGACCGCCCTCCTGATCTGTGCGTACCGGGCCCGGCATTCGACCGTGGCGCGCCCGGCCCTGATCGGCGCCGTGGCGGTCAATCTTGCGGCCCTCGCCGCGGGGACCTTGATCATCCTGCGCAGTCCCACGCTGGGGGCCGGCGGAGTGGAGCCGGGCAACCTGCTGCACACTGCGTTGCACGCCTTCTCCTGGCCCGCCATGCAGCCCGACCTTTTCGGCTGGATGCTCTGGCTGCCCGCGCTCGCGGCCACCGTCTTCGTCGTCCGCGGCCGCGCCGTCGTCGGGCTGGCCGGCTATGCCCTCGCCGTCTGGACCACCCTCCAGATCGCAAGCATCGCCTATGCGCGCAGCCTCCCGGCGCCGGCCCTCGCCCCGCGCTACTACGATATCTTTGCCGTCGGCGTGATCGCGAACGCCCTGCTCTGCCACGGCCTCGTCACGTCCGTGAAAACGCGGCCGGGACTTCGCCTTCCGCTGATTTCGCTGGCGGTTCTGTGGTGCGGGTGGGTCGGACTCAAGGGCGGGGAGTTCGTTCGCAGCCACACGATCCACGATGTGCCGACCATGCGCGGCTACGCCATGGGCCAGATCGGGGTGGTCGGCCGCTACTATTCCGGCGAGGGGCCGGCGGCCTTCGCTTCCGCCCGGTTTCCCGTGCTACCCTATCCCGAGCCGGACTACCTGGACCACCTGCTCGCCAACCCGGCGATCAAGGCAGCCCTGCCCGTGGAAGTCACCCAGCCCGGGCCCTCCGGCCCGAAAGCCGACCTGCTCAAATACTACTGGCCCGACCAGGGGTGGGTGCGCACGAAATGGATGCGGCTGAGCCTGGCGGTGTTTTTCGCGACGGTGGCCGGCTATTTGATCGCCGCGATCTGGCGCCCGCGAAGCCGGCCGGGATTCGACCCCGATCAGCCGACCCACGAGACGGCCTGAATCCGCCGGGCCAGCTCGAAGTCTTTCTCCGTCACCTTGCCGCCGGCATCATGCGTGTTGAGGCGGATTGTAACACGGTTGTAGACGTTGGTCCATTCCGGATGGTGGTCCAGCGCCTCCGCCTCAAACCCGACGCGCACCATGAAGCCCAGGGCCTCGCGGAAATTCCCAAACGTAAATGTCTTCACCAGCGCCTCACGCTTGAATGTCCAGCCGGGCAGCGCGCTGAGCGCCGCCGCGATCTTCGCCGCCGTCAGGGGTTTGCTCGCCATGTTTCCAGTGTATGCCGGGCCGTGCCTTTGGCAAGGGGCCTTGGCTTTCGCTGCCGCCCTCGCCGGGCCCACCTGCCGCCACAAGTTACGACTCGCCTCCCCGCGCCGATTTGGGCGTGGTGACGGGGCATGCCTTCGCTTGCGACCGACCTTTTTGACTACGCCCTGCCGCCCCGGCTGATCGCCCAGTCGCCCGCGGCCCGGCGCGATGCGTCACGGCTGCTGGTGGTGGATCGCGCAGCCCATACGGTCGCGCACCACACGTTTGCCGACCTGCCCCTGTTTCTCCGCGCGGGCGACACGCTCTTCCGCAACAATGCCGCCGTGCTGCCCGCCCGTCTGCGGGCAGTACGGCCCACCGGCGGACAGGTGGAATGCTTTCTCCTGCGCCCCGTCGCGGGCGAACAGACCTGGCGCTGCCTGATCAAGCCGGGCAAGAAGCTGTCGATGGGCGCGACGTTCGCCCATCCTTCCGGCGCGTTCACGGGAACGGTCCAGGCCAAGGAGCCCGATGGCTCCGCCGTCGTGCAGTTTGCCACCCGCGATGACCAGCCGATTACCGTCATCGCCAATCAGCTGGGCGAGGTACCGTTGCCACCGTACATCCAGCGCAAGGATGACTCGCACCGGGTGGACGATCTCGAGCGTTACCAGACCGTCTATGCCAACCGCGCCCGGCAGGTGGCCGTCGCCGCACCGACCGCCGGGCTGCATTTCACTCCGGGATTGCTCGCCGCGCTGGAGACCCAGGGTGTGAAAACCGCGGAGATCACGCTCCATGTGGGGCTCGGAACCTTTCGGCCGATCATGACCGACACCGTCGAGGCCCATGACATCCACCGGGAGCTTTACGAGCTGCCGGCAGCGACGCGGCAGGCCCTCGTCCAGACCGCGGGGCGGCGCGTGGCCGTGGGGACGACGACGGTGCGGACGCTCGAGGACTTCTTGGGGATAGAAGCCCGTCCCGCAAGCGGGAGAAAGGAGGGGGGTGATGGAAGATCAGGAGTGCCAGAGGAGGATTATTTTGGGGAGGCAGGGATTTTCATCTATCCGCCATACGCATTCCGGGGGGTGGACACATTGATCACGAACTTCCACCAACCCCGTTCCACCCTGCTGTGCCTCGTGGCGGCGTTTCTCGCGCCGGGTTCGACGTCGGGGATCGGCTGGCTGCATGAGATCTATGCCGAGGCGATCGCCCGGGAATACCGGTTTTTCAGCTACGGCGACGCGATGTTGATCGTGTGAGTTGCGCCGCGGGCAAACTTCGCTTCACTGTTCAGCTCTTCCACAACCATGAAAAACCTCACCCGTCTTGTTCTCGCCTCCGTCCTGACCCTCGGCCTGTTCGCCTCCGCGAACGCCGCGGTCGAGACCTATAGCATCGATCCGGTGCATTCCTCCGTCGGCTTCGGTATCCGCCACCTGTTCAGCAAGGTGCCGGGTAGCTTCACCAAGTTCAGCGGCACCATCGTGGTGGATCGCGCCAATCCGGCCGCCAATTCGGTCGAGGCGACCATTGACATCGGCAGCGTCAACACCGCGAGCGACAAGCGCGACGGCCACCTGAAGAGCCCTGATTTCTTCGATGCGGCCAAATTTCCGGCCATCACTTTCAAGAGCAAGGCGTGGAAGAAGACCGGTGAAGACTCCTTCGATGTCACGGGCGACCTTACGATCAAGGGCGTGACCAAGGAGGTCGTGCTGGCCGTAAAGTCCCTGGGCTTTGGTGCCGGCATGATGCCCGGCACGCAGGTTTCCGGCTGGGAGGCCAGTGCCACGATCAACCGCCGCGACTTCGGGGTGGACGGTCCCGCCATGATTGGCCGCGCCGTCGGCGATGAGGTCGCGATCTCGATCAGCGTCGAGGCCGACCTGAAGAAGTAAGCCCCCAGGCAGTCCATTTCAGCGCCAGGACGGCCCGCAAGGCCGTCCTTTCTTTTTCTTCCGACCCGGCCACACTGGCCGCACTTGCCCATGACCGACGACGAACTGCAGACCCTGATCGAGGATGCGACGGCGGACTTCGCCTTGGGCGAAGGGGAGACGGCGCTGGCGAAACTCACCGAGGCCACGGCTGCGGCGCCGGCCTCCTTCGAGGCGTGGCATGCGCTTTCGGAGGTCAATTTCTCCCTGCGCCGGCTGGATCCGGCCCTGGCCGCGGCCGAGCGGGCCCATGCGCTGAGGCCCGATGACCTGTTCATCAACACCACCCTCTCCCGCATCTGGATGGAGCGGGGCGACAAGGCCCGGGCGGAACACTTCGGCGCGCAGGCAAAAATCCAAGGCTGGAAGGATCAGTTGAAGAATCCCGGTCAGCAAACCGATGGCATCAAGTGATTTCCCCGTCCGTTGACAGCGGAAGGGCGGCGCCGGTAGTTTTGAAGCGATGCAAAAGCCGGTTTACGCCTTGGAGTTCGAGAAGCCCTTGCTGGAACTGACGAAAGAGCTCGATTCGATCCACCAGAAGTCACTCGAAAACAACGTCAACCTGTCCTCCGAGGTCCGTGCCATGGAGAAGCGCATCGACCAGGCGCGAAAGGAGATCTACGGCAACCTGACGCCGTGGCAGCGGGTCCAGATCGCGCGCCACCCCAAGCGACCCTACGCCTTGGACTACGTCGAAATGATTTGCGAAGGCTACCAGGAGTTGCACGGTGATCGTCAGTTCCGGGATGACCGGGCCTTGGTTGGCGGGACCGCTTTCTTTAACGGCGAGGCCGTCATGATCATCGCCCAGCAAAAAGGCCGGGACACCAAGGAAAACATCCTGCGCAACTTCGGCATGCCCCAGCCCGAGGGCTACCGGAAGGCGCTGCGGCTGTTCAAGACGGCGGAGCGGTTCGGCCTGCCCGTCATCACCTTCATCGATACGCCCGGCGCCTACCCGGGCGTCGAGTCCGAGGCCCGCCACGTCTCCGAGGCCATCGCGGTCAACCTGCGCGAGATGGCCATGCTCCGGGTGCCCTCGATTGCCGTCGTCGTGGGCGAGGGCGGGTCCGGCGGTGCGCTTGGCATCGGCGTGACGGACCGGGTGCTCATTTTCGAGAACAGCTATTATTCGGTCATCTCGCCCGAGGGCTGCGCGGCAATCCTCTGGAAGGACCGCGCCGCGGCTCCGCAGGCCGCCGCGGCGCTGAAACTCAACGCCGCCACGCTGGAAGGCCTCGGCGTGGTGGACGAAGTGCTGCCCGAGCCGATGGGCGGCGCCCAAAACGATCCCGCCCAAGCCGCCGCCGCGTTGAAATACGCGCTGCTGAAGCATCTCAACGACCTGCGGGCGCTGGATGCCGACAAACTGGTCAGCACGCGTTACGACCGGTACCGCCGCCTCGGCTCCTATCGAGAGGCCGGCGTGGTGCACAACTAGGGCCGGCGCCGGTTCTTCCGGCCACCTCCTACTTTCGCACCGTCAGCAATTCGATCTTCTCGGCGCGGGCCATCGACGGGCTGATCTCGATCAGCACCCCCGAAAGCCGCACATCCTCTGTCGCGACCTCGAACCGGCGGGGCATCCCATCCACAAAGCGCGCCACCACCGGCTCAACCTGGCGGCCCAGCACGCTGGCATAGGGACCGGTCATGCCGACATCGCAGATGAACGCCGTGCCCTTGGGCAGCACCCGGGCGTCGGCCGTCGGCACATGCGTATGCGTGCCAAGGACGGCCGTCACGCGGCCATCAAGATACCAGCCGAGCGCCTGTTTTTCCGACGTGGCCTCCGCATGAATCTCTACGACGATGGCATCCGCCTGGCCCTTCAGGCGCTCCAGCATGCGGTCGGCGCAGAGAAACGGACAATCCGCCTTCAGACCCATGAAGGTGCGGCCCAGCACCGTGAACACCGCCACCCGGAACCCACGCTGCTCGATGATGAGGTGATCCGAGCCGGGATTGGACGCGGGAAGATTGGCCGGGCGGCAGACTCGCTCAGTTTGGGTAATTTCATGCTCCCAGCCGCGCTGGTCCCAGACATGGTCGCCTAGCGTGAGCGCATCGATGCCGGCCTCGATGAGGGACTTGGCGATCACCCCGGTGATGCCGGCCCCGGCCGCCGCGTTTTCGCCGTTGGCGATGACGAAATCCAGGCTGTGCACCCGGCGCAGCCCGGCGAGCCGCTCGTTGATGATGTCGCGGCCGGGACGGCCGACAATGTCACCGATGAAGAGCAGTTTGATCATGCGGCCAACGTGCCGCCCGCGCCGGGTCGCGCCAACCGAAATCGTTATGACACGAAAGGGGGTTCCAGGGGCCCTGGCGCGCCGAAGCCTGCGCGAAGGCGGCTTGCCACGGGCGCCCAAATTTGTGTTATCTCGCCGTCCCTCCGCCTCATTTTACCGCCATGAAAAAAGACCAAACCTCCCCCGCTGCGTTTCCCAAGGCCGAGATCGGCCGCGAAATGAAGGGCTCCGACGCCGTCGTCGAGTGCCTCATCCGCGAGGGCGTCGATGTCATCTTCGCGTACCCCGGCGGCGCGTCGCAGGAGCTGCACCAGTCGCTCGCGCGCACCGACAAGATCCGCACCATCCTGCCCCGCCATGAACAGGGCGGCTCGTTCGCCGCGGAGGGCTACGCCCGCGCCACCGGCAAGGTCGGCGTGTGCATGGCGACCAGCGGCCCCGGCGCGACCAACCTCGTGTCCGCCATCGCCGATGCGTACATGGACTCCATCCCGCTCGTCGCGATCACGGGCCAGGTTTACTCGAAATACATCGGCAAGATGGCGTTCCAGGAGACCGACTTTTACGGCATGACGCTGCCGATCGTAAAGCACTCCTACCTTGTGATGGACGTGCATGAGCTGCCGCGCGTATTCAAAGAGGCCTTTTATCTCGCCCGCAGCGGCCGGCCCGGCCCCGTCATCATCGACCTGCCGAAGGACGTCCAGCAGGCGAAGTTCCAGCCTGTCTTCCCGGCCACGGTGGAGTTCCGCAATCCGTACGCCACTGCGACCCAGACCGCCACCGACGAACAGCTCAAGGAAGTCCTCGCCCTGATCGGCGAGGCCAAAAAGCCCGTCCTCTATGCCGGCGGCGGCATCATTTCCTCCGGCGCGCATGCCGAACTGAAGGCGTTCGCCGAGAAAACCAACGTGCCGGTCGCCACCACCCTGATGGGCCTGGGTGGTTTTCCCGAGACCCACCCGCTCTCGATGCAGTGGTTCGGCATGCACGGCGCCGCCTATGGCAACTGGGCCGTGGACCAGTGCGATCTCCTGCTCTGCGTCGGCGCGCGCTTCGACGACCGCATCACCGGGGACACGAACAAATTCGCCACCCACGCGAAGATCGTCCACATCGACATCGACGCCTCGGAACACAACAAGAACAAGCGCGTCCTGCTCCCGATCGTCAGCGACATCAAGCCCGCGCTCACCCGGCTCAACGAACTGGCCACGGCCAGCAAGTTCAAGGCCCCCGACACCGCCGCCTGGCACGCCCAGATCGCGACGTGGAAGAAGGAGCAGCCGTTCCGCTTCGACCACAGCCAGCACATCGTCCCGCAGGAGGCGGTCGCCGCGCTGTATGAACTGACCAAGGGCGACGCGATCATCACGACCGGCGTCGGCCAGCACCAGATGTGGGCCGCGCAATTCTACCGTTTCAACGAGCCGCGCCGCTACATCAGCTCGCTCGGCCTCGGCGCGATGGGCTTCGGCTATCCCGCGGCGCTCGGCGCCAAGGTCGCCTTCCCCGACAAGGAGGTCATCGACATCGATGGTGACGGCTCGTTCATGATGAACATCCAGGAGCTCGCCACCGCGCACATCGAGAAGATCGCCGCGAAGGCGATGATCCTGAACAACCAGCACCTCGGCATGGTCGTGCAGTGGGAAGACCGTTTCTACGGCAGCGTCCGCGGCAACACCATCCTCGGTGATGAATCCAATGTCGGCAGCCCCGAGAATCTCGGCGGCCTCTATCCTGATTTCGTGAAGATCGCCGAGGGTTTCGGCGTCAAGGGCCGCCGGGTCCACCAGAAGAGCGAGCTGAAGGCCGCTATCCAGGAGATGCTCGACCATGACGGCCCGTTCGTCCTCGACATCATCGTGCCCTACACGGAGCACGTGCTGCCGATGATCCCGGCCGGCAAGACGGTGAAGGACATGATCCTCAAATAGCGCCGGGCGCTATTTGAGGATCGGGAGACGTAAGCGGGGGAAACGGCGCAGGGAAATTCCTGCTGCGCTTCATCTGTCCGCGCTGGCTCAGCCGCATCGGTTCCAAATCAGCCCACGCGCAGCCGTCAAACCTCCTTTCTCCATTATCCCTGCTCCCTTCTCCCCGTGATGACGGAAAAAAGCGCACGGCAGGGCGCTATTTTTCCGTCATCACGTACACGCCGTCCCAGTCCGGCGGTGGCGGTTCCTCTTTATAGCCTTCAGTGATGTGAATATAGACGAGCGAGGGGTTGGTCTTCACGTCCGGTGTCTTGCCGGGTTGGTTGGGTTCAAGGGCCTGGCTCTGCCGGAACAGCGCGATCGCGCCGTCCCAATCGCGGGCATAATGCCGTTCCAGCCCCTGCTCGAACAAGGCGATGCATTCGCGGGCACCTTCGGGCAGAGTCTCCTTCAGTCCAACGATCTCGAAGATCGGCACGGGTTTCGTACGGCCTTTCACCACAATCCGGCCCAGCGCACGGAAAACGACGCGGTCGCCGCCATGCTGCTCGCAGGCCTGCTTCGTCGCCTCGGCACACATCGTGTAGGCACCCCAGCTCTTCGCGCCGCTCTCCATGCGGGCCGCCAAGTTCACGTTGTCGCCCATCATGGTGTAGTTGAACCGCGTGCGGCTGCCCATGTTGCCGATCATGCAGACGCCGGTGTTCAGGCCGACGCGCGTCTGCATCTCCCAAACGATCTCCGGCCATTTCCCGCCCTCGCCCTTCCACTTGTCGCGGAGTTCGCCGAGCTTCTGGTGCACGCGCTGGGTGGCGACACAGGCGCGATAGGCGTGGTCCTTGACCGCAATCGGCGCGCCGAACATCGCCACGACCGCGTCGCCGATGTACTTGTCGAGTGTCCCGCCCTCCTCCTGCACAATGTCGGTGCAGGCCGTGAGGTACTCGTTCATCAGCTCGACCAGCGGTCCTGAGCCCAGCTTTTCGGAAAACGTGGAGAATGACTGGATGTCACTGAAGTAGGCGGTGATCTCGGCGTCATGGCCGCCAAGCTGCGGGCTCTCGCCCGACTCGACCATGCGTTCAACCAGCTGCGGGGAGACATAGGTCCCAAACATTCCCTTGATGCGGCCCTTGGCTTTCTGTTCGTCGATCAATTGCCAGCCGACCGCGACCAAGCTGGTCATGATCGTAGCCCCAAGTGGGGCGGACATCGGCAATACGAGATGGTAAGTGGAAAACAACCCGACTGCCGCTGCAATATATAGCGCAACGACGAAAAGCGCCAAGAGCTTGAAACGAATTCCCTTCGCTCCTTCCGTGAGCGCGAGAAAAACCACCGAGATGGTCAGAAAAAAAGTCAGTGCATAGTTTGCCCAATCTGGAAGCCGGCGCAGATAAATTCCAGAGATGAACGTCTTCAGTAGGTTACCGTGAAAGCCAACCTGAGGAACAGGCACATCATCGAACGGCGTTTTCGCCAAGTCCTGCAGCAACGGATCGACCGGTCCGACCAGCACGATGGCATCCTCGAATTGCGCAAAAAAAGTCTGGCCGATGGCCTGCTTAGCCGGATCCTTGCTTTCCAGCAGGGCAAGGTTTTCACCAAGGTCAGCGACACTGCAGCGCAGATTCATCGGCGAAAGCCAGTGCGAAAACCAAGTGCTCTCCACGATTTGTCCACGCAATAGCGGGATCGAAGTGACCAGCTCACCGTCCGGGCGCCGCACCTCCATGCGATCGGGGAACCGCTTCAAGGCCTCGGTCGTAAGCCCCCACTGGATCAAGGCGAGCCGTAGCGAAAGCGGATAGAACGTGTCCCCCGGTGTATCGGCAAAAATCGGCGCTGCCCGGGCCTCGCCTTTGTAGGTATCGATCAGACCGGGAATTCCCCAGGTCGGTCCCATGATAGGCACGCCTGGCATTTCGGGAGTATCGTTCTTGTTCCGATCGGTGAAGCCGTCAAAAATCCAAGGGAATTCCTTTTTCGCCTGCATCAGGCCAGGGCCGGGCACGTAGTTGGCAGCAAGCACCACATTCCGGTGCCGAAAAATCGACCGACCGAAAAGGCGCCTTCCCTCATTCTGTTCTTTCAGGCCAAAATCGGCCCGGGAATTCTCTGAGAACACAAGGTCGAAGCCCACTGCCTTCACCTTGCCATGATCAAAAAGTGCGTCGACCACCTGCCCAAAACGACTGTGATTCCACGGCCACTTGTACGCTTGAATCGCTTCGTTATCGATATCGACATAGACCAGTTTAACCGGCGCCTCGAGTTCACCACGCGCCCGGAAACGTAGATCGAGGAGCTTGTTCTCCAGAAATTCCAAATACCCAAAGCCGCTCAATACGCACCACAGTGCCGGAATCGCCAGCAGCAGCAGCCAGCGCAGCCACGACAGGGCGGTTTTCTTTTTCGGCTGGGCCACGGCGGCGGACGCTAGGCGGCGACCCGTTTGAATGAAAGCAGATTTGCCGGGATCGGGGCCGTGAGGCCGGGTCCTCGACTCAAGCTCGGAAAAGCAAACCGCCCGGATCGCGTGCGATCCGGGCGGTCGTGAAACATGCGGGCCAGCTTACTGACCGTCGCCAGACGTGGTCTGGCTGGCAGGTGTCGAGGCGGCGGGCGGGGTTGACGCAGGAGGCGTCGTCGGCGTGGGCGTTGGCGTGGTGACGTTCGTGGTCGACGAGGTGAAGGTAGTCGCGGCAGCGGTCTGCACGATTTGCTGCACGGCCGCGGCAATCGTGGCCTGGGTCGCGGCGGGAATACTTGTCGCCTGCTGGATCTGCGGCGGAGCCGTGATGGTCACCGCGCCCGTGGCCGCGTCGACGTTCACCTCGACCGTCACCACGACTTCCTTGCCGGTGGCCACCGAGACCTGCTGGGTGGCGCTGTTGGTGCCCGTCAGGATGACCACACCTTCCGCCGTGCTGAGGGTGAAGAACGCCTTGCCCGAGCTGTCCGGGCGGAAAACGATGCGGAACGTCGTGCCGCGGATACCGGCCGCGCCCACCGGGGTGTTAACCGAGAACGACGAGCCCGCGTCTTTGTGGAGATGCTTCACGTTGCCCACGAGTTCGCCCCGGGTCAGGGTCAGTTTCGTGCTTGAGGTGGAGGGTTCCTCCGTCGCCGTCGCCATCGAGTACTGCGAGGAAAAGGGATCCTGCAGGAATTCGTCGATCGCGAGCGTCGAGTCCTGGGCAAGGTTGATGGTCGAGCCGTTCGAGAAAACCAGGATGACGCTGGAATCCAGCGCGGTCGTCACCACATAGTTCTGCGTGATGGCGTCGTTGTCGTGCAGTTCCTTGCGCACGTTGGTGGTCTTTTCGACAGCTGTGACGGTGCCCTTGACCTTGGCGACCACGATCCGCCCGGCCACCCGACCCTGCTGGGCTTGGGCGGAAGCGGCAAAAAACACCGCAACGCCACAGAGGAGAATCCACGAAAGCAGTTTGGTTCGCATAGTAATCAGAGGGTTAATGCGCCGGCCGGCTAGATGCCAATCGCTGGCGCAATGATTGGGCCTCCCGATTCCCAGGGTCAAGACGCAAGCAGAAGTCCGTCGCCGCCAAAGCCATCGCCATGTCGCTCGGATTCAACCCCAGATGGTAGGCCTCATAAAACCAGACATGCGCATTCGCCGGGGCGAGCGCCAAGGCCTGCACAAAGTCCTCCCCCGCTTCAAACCGGCGTCCCTGCATGTCGAGCGCCACTCCCCGGCGCAGCCAGAATTCCGGCACGACTTCGGACAGGGCGAGCGCCCGTCCCGCAGTTTCCTCCGCCTTGCGCCCCAGTTCCATTGACTGCGCCGGCTCCATGTGGGCCCAAAGCGAGGTCGCATAGGAGAGATCGGCCCAAGCCTGGGCGTTGGCCGGGGCCCATTGAACCGCCCGGTTCAGGTCGGCGCGGGCGCCTTCCAAGGTCGCCCGCTCCACCGCCGGCGCAGGATCCGTCGTCGCTAGCCGGTTGATGGATTGCCGCGCGGCATAACGGAGCGCCTCGCCGCGATAATAGGGGAAAACCCAAAATCCCAACGCGAGCAAAACCCCCAGTGCTGCGAGCAAAGCCGCCCCCTTTGCCATGGACCATGCCACAGGGACGGCATCGTCCATGGGCCAGGCGCGTTGCACCAGCAGGGCCGTGATCACGGCAAAGGCCATGGCCAGCGCCGGGATCTTGAAATGGAACTCCAGCAGCAGTTGCAGGCCGAACGCCGCCAGACCGGCAACCATCGCGCCGGCCATCGCCGGCTCATCGAGCCAGTCGCGCGCCCGGGGTGCGCGCCCGCGCCAGCCGCGCCACGCCACGCCCGCGCCCCCCCCGAAAAACAAGACAAAGCCGACGGCGCCGTAATCACTCAGGGTGTTGAGATAGTCATCGTGCGGCCAAAGCGGCTCATCCTGATAGCCCTCCGGGCGGTACTTCTCGAATAGCACATTATAGCTGCCCGCCCCGCCGCCCCAGGCCGGGTGATCGCGAAAGATGAGCCAAGCGCCCCGCCACATGATGGGTCGCGTGCGCTCACCGGCATCCGCCTTCATTTGCAGGATGCGCTCATGGACCTTGGGCACGACAAGATACAGGGAGCCGAGTGCCACGATCACGGCCAGGCCCGCCAGCGCCGCCAATCCGACTCGCCGCCACCAGGGTCCAGCCGCGGCGAATGCCGGCCACGCCGCCAGCACCAGCGCCAGCGCGAGGTAGGCACCACGGCTGATTGTCAGAATGAGGCCAAAGACCAGAGTGAGGGTAACCAAGGCGGCCAGCAAACGCCATACCGCGCCCTTCCCTTGCCGCAGGGCAAGGATCGCCAGCGGCGGAATCAGCAGCAGCAGCAACGCCGCCAGACTGTTGGGAATGCCAAAGCTGCCGCTCGCGCGACCGATGAATTGATTGGCCTGCGTCCGGCCCATCATCAGCCAGTCGGGCTTCACGAAGCGCTGGTAGCAGGCCAGGCCCACCGCAACCAAAGCCAGCAGCACCAATCCGCCAAAGAGTGCCGTGCGCGTGGACGTCGAGCGGATGCCATTCAGTACCACCCAAAAAACCAGGATCATCTGCGCCCAGCCCAGCCAGTCCCGCCAGCCCAGCCAAGGCACGGGCGTCACCCGGAGCACATTCACCGCCGCATAGATCAGGAAGGGCAGCAGCCACCACCCGGCCGGATGCGTGCGCCAGACACGGCCTTCGCCAGCCAAGGCCCGGTCGGCCAGATGCACCGCCAGCAGCAGCCCATTCAACACGCTCGTGATCACCATGGTCTCCGGCCTGAACCCGCCGAGGCAGAGCGTCGTCCAGCCAAGATTGACCAGCAGCAATGCCGTCTGCAGCCATTCCCAGGGAGACACGCGGGACGGTGGGCGAGAGGTGTTAATCGGGGTGGGCACGGCGCGATTTGCGTTGATGGAAAACGCTGCCGGTCACTGCCGCTCCTTCCCAGAAAAAACGGCGTCACCCCTTGCGGGATGACGCCGTGCGAAACGATCGGAAACTGCGGGTCGGCTCAGGTCGTGGGCACGGTCTGGATCGTCTTGAGAATCCGGCCGGCGACGAGGTACGGGTCGGCGGCGGAGTTCGGACGGCGATCCTCGAGGTAGCCCTTGTAGCCGGCGTTGGCGAAGCTGTGTGGGACGCGGATCGAGGCGCCGCGGTCGGCGATGCCGTAGCTGAACTTGTCGATCGACTGCGTCTCGTGGAGGCCGGTGAGACGGAGATGATTCTCAGGCCCGTAGACCGCAATATGCTCGCCCACGTGCTTGTTGAATGCCGCCATGAGCTTCTCGAAGTACTCCTTGCCGCCCACTTCGCGCATATACTTGGTCGAGAAGTTGGAGTGCATGCCCGAGCCATTCCAGTCCAGCGGCTGCTGGAAGGGGGCAAGGATCGGCTTGCAGCGCCACTCGATGTCGATGCCGTAGCTTTCGGTCAGGCGGGAGAGGATGTAACGGGCGACCCACATCTGGTCAGCGGCGCTCTTGGAGCCCTTGCCGAAGATCTGGAATTCCCACTGGCCCTTCGCCACCTCGGCGTTGATGCCCTCAAGGTTGATTCCGGCGTCGAGGCAGATGTCGATGTGCTTCTCGACGATCTCCCGGGCCACGCTGCCGACGTTCTTGTAGCCGACGCCCGTGTAGTACGGGCCCTGGGGCCCGGGGAAGCCGCCAGCGGGGAAGCCGAGCGGTGCGCCGTCCTTGTAGAGAAAATATTCCTGCTCGAAGCCAAACCAGGTGTCCGGATCATCCGGGATCGTGGCGCGGGAATTGGTCGGATGCGCGACCCCGGTGTGGAGGAAGGTCTCGCACATCACGAGCACGCCATTCTTGCGCGTGGAATCAGGGAAAACCGCCACGGGCTTCAGGACGACGTCCGAGCTTTTGCCCTCGGCCTGTTGCGTCGAGCTGCCGTCGAAGCCCCAGGCGGGCAGTTCGGCGAGCTTCGGGAAGCTGGCGTATTCCTTGATTTGGGTCTTGCTGCGCAAGCTGGCGAGGGGCGTGTAGCCATCGAGCCAGATGTATTCCAGTTTGTATTTGGCCATAGTGTTTGGTTTTGGGACGGGATTCGGGATCTTTCAGTGAAGTGAGTGCGGACGCCTTGGACTCTCCACCGGGGCATCAAAAACTCAGGACCAATTCAGCACCTTACATGCCAGAGGCAATCAGAACTGGCCGCCATGTCACATTTTGCGCCATCAATTTCACTGCCAGCACGTTTCGTAACCGGGTCATCATGCTTGCCAGCGCCCCGGCCGCTCCGAAACTAGCGGCCTAACCGCCATGCACGAGATGAAGGATACCGCCCGCGCCTTGGTTCGCATCGGCTATGACAGCCGGGTGCACAAGACTTTCCGCGGACACCAGGCCCAGGAGCGGTTTGACCACGAGGTGCGCGTGCTCCGCCATCTGGAGGCGAAGGGCTGCAGCTTCGTGCCCCGCCTCCTGGAGGTCGACCCCGCGCAGCTCAAGATTGTGACGACGAACTGCGGCACCCGGGTGGATCATTTGAGCGCGGAACGCCAGGCGGAGATCTTTGCCGAACTGGAAAAATATGGCGTGCGGCACGAGGATCGCGAGCTGCGCAACATCACCTACCGCGCCTCCGACGGGCGGTTCTGCATCATCGATTTCGAGTTCGCCACATTGCTGGACGGCGGCGCCGGCCCCGTGTCGCTGAAACCCACGGGCTGAGCCATGGAAAACCCCGCCACGCCTCCCCCAGCCCGCCTGCACTGGTCCGCCCTAACCGACCGCGGCCGCTTCCGGGCCAACAACGAGGATGCCTTTCTCGCCCTCGCCTTCGACGGACACGAGGTGCGTTATCTGGGGAAGACCGGCCAGGCTTCGCTGGCGGGCGCTGATTATGTCTTCGCGGTGAGTGATGGCATGGGCGGCGCGAAATCCGGGGAATTCGCCAGCCGCATCGCGGTTGACCGCATTACCCGGCTCCTGCCGCGGGCTTTCCGCATGTCCGCCGCCGGCCTGGCGAGCGGATTCAACGACGTCCTGACCGAGCTGTTTTTGTCCATCCATGCCGACCTCCTGAAACTCGGCTCCTCGTATGACGAATGCTCCGGCATGGGCGCCACGCTCAGCCTGGGCTGGTTCACGCCGGAATGGATGTACTTCGCCCATCTCGGGGACAGCCGGATTTACTATCTGCCGCACTCCGGCGGACTCACGCAGCTCACGCACGATCACAGCCATGTCGGCGCCCTGCGGCGCAGCGGCCAGCTCAACGAGCGCGAGGCCCGCATGCATCCGCGCCGCAACGCGCTCCAGCAAGCCCTCGGCGCCGGCCACCAGTTTGTCGAGCCGCACATCGGCGCCGTCGGCCACCAGCCGGGCGACCGGTTCCTGATCTGCTCGGACGGGCTGATCGACGGACTGTGGGATCATCACCTTGAGGAACTCATCCGGGCGCCTTCATCCGAGCGCGCCGGACAATCCGCCGCCCAGCGGCTCGTCGAGGAGGCGGTGCAGGCCTCGGGCCGCGATAACACCACCGCCGTCGTGATTGAGATTCCGGCATCCGCCTGAGCGGCACCATCCATCGCTCCATGAGCCTCGTTTTTGTCTACGGCACCCTGAAACGCGGCGGCAGCAATCACACCCATCTCGCCAGGCAGGCCTTCGTCGGCGAAGCCCGCACCGCGCCGGGATTCCGGCTTTACCAGCTCGACGGCTATCCGGGCATGGTCGCCCTGGCCGGGGACCATGCTGGAGTCACCGGTGAGGTCTGGTCCGTGGATGCAGCCTGCCTCGCCCAACTCGATCTCCTCGAGGGTGTGGCCGAGGGCCTCTACCGGCGGGAACCCGTGCCACTGCTGGCGCCGTTCGCCGGCCGGAGCGTGGAAGCGTACCTGTATGCCCGCAGCGTGGCTGGCCGCAAAGACCTTGGCCCCACGTGGGCCTGAGGCCGGCCTCGGACCTTTCCCCGGCAGGCACCCCTATTCCTTCAACGCCGTCCTGGGCACGCGTTTGACGGTCACGAATTTCGCCCGGAATAGTTCGTCCATCAGCTCGCGCGCCTCCGGCGGTATTCGCTTCACCAATTCGTCCAGGGCAGGCAGCGGGCCGGTTCCCTCCACTTCTTCGCCGGCTTCCGGGGCCCGGGAGACGGATACCGGGACGCCCTGCTCGCGCTGCTCGGCAAAGAAGGCCACCTCGGCCGATTCGTCGGGCCAGACATTCGCGCCATTCTCGGCCGGCGGTTCAATCCCGCCGGCCGCCGGCACCGCCTCCTCGGATGGTTCGGCCCGGGTGCCCGCGGTGTCAGCGGGACTGGCGCCCGCCACTCTGGCCGTCAGGCCGAGCGCAACCGTCAGCCGCGCTTCCAACCGGTCAATCAGTCCTTTTTTTTTTCGCCGTCGGCGCCCGGGGTCGGGGCCTCGTCCGCCAGCGCCGCGAGTTCCTTGATCAGGCTGTCGATCGCGCGCGCCCGGCTGGCATCGACAGCCTTCAGCAGCGTGACCTCGAAATTGATCTTCTCGGCCAGGCCCAGTTTCACGGCCCCTTCGCCTTCGCGCAGGCCGTCCAGCAGCCGGGTGATCTGCTCCGTCGTCAACGGCTCCCCGCCCAGCAGATCGCTGCGGCCGCCCTTCGCGATGGCGTCAAGCAAAGCCGTGCGCACCTGCGCCTGCAGGTCGGTCAGCAACCGCACCAAGTCCCGGCCGTTCGCATCGCACTCGTCCACGATGGCCACGATCTGTGCATGGTCCCCGGCCGCCAGCGCCGCGGCCAGCGCCGCAATTTTCTCCGCCGCCACGAGGCCGTAGACATCCAGCACGTCCGGCTCGGAGATTTCGCCGCCGCAGAACGAGATCATCTGGTCGAGGATCGACTGGGCGTCACGCATGCCGCCGTCCGCCATGCGGGCGATGCAGGCCAGGGCCGCGTCGGTGATCTTGATCTTCTCCGCCAGGGCGATCTTCTTCAGCCGCTCCACGATCAGCGCCGGCGGGATGGGCCGCAGGTCGAACCGCTGGCAGCGCGACACGATCGTCGGCAGCACCTTCTGCGGGTCGGTGGTGGCGAAGACGAACTTCACGTGCGCCGGCGGCTCCTCCAGTGTCTTCAGCAGCGCGTTGAACGCCTGCACGGAGAGCATGTGCACCTCGTCGATGATGTAGACCTTGAACTTCCCCTGCGCGGGCGCGTAGCGGACCGTGTCCCGCAGGTCGCGCACCTGGTCGACGCCGTTGTTCGAGGCGCCGTCGATCTCGATCACGTCCAGGTGCGACCCTTCGGCGATGGCCAGGCAGGCGGGATCGTTGACATCAAAATCCGCCTTCGGGCCGCCGGTGCAATTGAGCGCCTTGGCAAAGAGGCGCGCCAGCGAGGTTTTCCCGGTGCCGCGGGGGCCGACAAAGAGGTAGGCGTGCGCAATCCGGCCGCGGGTGATGGCGTTTTTCAGCGTGCGCACGACGTGATCCTGGCCCACGACGTCGTCAAACGTCTGGGACCGCCACTTGCGCGCGATGACCTGGTAACCCGTGGACACTGGGGCCAAGACCAAATCCGAAATCCGAAAGCGCAAATCAAAACTCGCGACCCGGCGGCGCGAAAACGCGCAGGAGCGGAACCTTGAAAATAAATGCCCGCTGAATCCGCCCGGTCTGCATCGCCGGGGTCCGACTGACCGGGCTCCGGACTTATCCGGTTTCCGCCCTCCACGATCCGCAATAAAAAGAGGTGGCCAGGCACTCCACGGCACTGGGAGGACGTCGTTACCGTTGCTGCCTTCCGGCCCTGGCGGAGTTCACGCGCCTGCCCATGCATGGCACCTGGCCGCTGCGGACCATGCCCCGGTTCACAACCCGCGCAACACCTTATTTCAATGGGCCGGAGGCGATCCCTCCCCCAGCGGACGGCCGTCCTTCATTCGGCGGGCCCGCTCCTCCATGAAGCGCTTCAGCCGGTCGCGCTGCTCGGCCAGCATCTGCTCAAACTTGACCTTTTGCTCCGGGGTCAGCTGGGCGGCGATCTCGCTTTCCATGCGGTCAATGACCGCCTGCGAGCTGAGCCACGTGGTCCGGCGGATCTGGCGCAGCTCCTCGGCGCCCTGTGCGATCACGGGCTTGATCTTTTCCTGCTGTTCCGGCGTGAGCTCGAGTTTCGTCGTGAAACGCTTGATCAGCTGCGGACCAAACTGCTCGGGCGAGCCCAGGCGCGGGGGCGCGAAGTATTTCACCACCCGGAGCGTCACCAGCCCGCCCACCACCAAGCCGGCGGCAAAAATACCGATGAAGACCAGGACGACTTTCCAAGTCTTGTCCATGCTCAGGAGGCGATGTCGACGATCTCCGACACCGGATCATCCACGCTCACGGATTCATTCTGGAAAGCGCTGACCAGGGTGGAATAGTTGCTCGCGAGACAGACCGCGGCCAGCAGCCCGGCCACGCTGAGGGCGCGCCAGGAGAACCGTTCAAACAGCGAGGCGACCGCCCGTTCCTGAGCAAGCGCCAGCGCGGCCACGCGCGTGGCGAAACCGTAGGGCGCGGCAGGGTCGCGGGGATCGGGGGCGCGGCGGACGGCGGCGGCGAGGCGGGGCCATTTTTGATCGATGGGGTTCATGAATGCTCCTTTTGTTCTAATTCCTTGAAGAGTTTCTGCAACTTCCGTCTGGCCCGGAAGGCGCGGACCTTGACCAGGGATTGGCTCCAGCCGGTGAGGTTGCTGATTTCAGCGATGGTCTTTTGCTCAAGGTCCAGCAGCTGGATGACCATGCGGTCGTCGGGCTTCAGCTGCGCAAGCAGCTTGTGCACCAGTTCGCGGGCGGCCAGCGCATCGCCCGCCTCCACGTCGTTTTCGTTGGTCAGCACCGCGTCCAGCACATCGGCCTCGTTTTCCGAGAGGTCGGCCCACCGGAACTCCGGCCGGCGCTTTTGGGCGCGCAGCTGGTCGATGCAGGTCGTCACCGCGATCCGTGACACCCAATGGGGAAAGGGCACGGCTCCCTGATATTGCTCGAGTCGGGTGAACATTTTTAGAAAGATATCCTGCGCAAGGTCTTCCTCGGCGACGCGGCGCGGGAGATGGGCCCGGATGATGCGGATGACAAGCGGGTAAAGGTGCTCCACCAAGTCACGCGCCGCGGATTGATCGCGCTGGCGCACGCGGTCAAGGCAGCCGACCAGGTCGAACGACTCGTCTTCAGGCATAGGAGGATATGGGCGAACTCTGGCACAACACGCAAGACGGGCCGTTTGCCGCCCCGGTTACACCCGGGCCGGGCCTTCTTGACAGCCTGCGGAGCCCTGCCCTAACTCCGCTCGCTCCATGCGAAACCCGCCCCAGGCGCTTCGACTTACTTCCGCGTACGATCTCTGAATCGCCGCTGGCGGTCGATCGTGCGTTGCCCTGTTGGTTTTCCACCGTCTCCGGGATGGCGTCACCGGTTTTTTCCCTCCAACTTTTTCCCTGTCCGTTTCGCTGCCATGCAATCTGCCCCTGTTACGAAGTACCGTCCGTTTCCGCCCGTCGCCCTGCCCAACCGCCAGTGGCCCAACCGCACCCTGACGCACGCCCCGCTCTGGTGCAGCGTCGACCTGCGGGATGGCAACCAGGCGCTCGCGCAGCCCATGAGCGTGGAGGAGAAGCTCGAGTACTTCGACCTCCTCGTGAAGGTCGGCTTCAAGGAGATCGAGATCGGCTTTCCCTCGGCCTCCCAGATCGAGTTCGATTTCTGCCGCCGGCTCATCGAGGAAAAGCGCATCCCGGCGGACGTCTCCATCCAGATCCTCTGCCAGTGCCGCGAGGATCTCATCACCCGTTCGCTGGAGGCGCTGCAGGGCGCGGCGCGTGTCATCTTCCATCTCTACAACTCGACCTCGCCCAAGCAGCGCGAGTATGTGTTCAACGCCAGCCAGGCCGACATCATCCGCATCGCCACGCAGGCCGTGGCCTTCCTCCGGCGCCAGATGGCGCCGCTCACCGCCGCCGGCACCCGCCTGCAGCTGGAGTATTCGCCCGAGAGCTTCACCAGCACCGAGCTGGAGTTCGCCCTGCAGATCTGCGAGGCCGTGACCGATGCCTGGTCGCCCACGGCGGAAAACAAGCTCATCCTCAACCTCCCCGCCACCGTCGAGTACGCCACGCCCAACATCCACGCCGACCAGATCGAGTGGATGTGCACTCATCTCACCCGCCGCGACCGCACCATCGTTTCGCTCCACACCCACAATGACCGCGGCACCGGCATCGCCGCCACCGAGCTGGCGCTGCTCGCCGGGGCCGACCGCGTCGAGGGCACGCTTTTTGGCAACGGCGAGCGCACGGGCAACCTCGACATCGTCACCGTCGCCCTAAACCTCTACACCCACGGGATCCATCCCGGGCTTGATCTCAGCGACATCAACGGCATCCGCGAGGTGTATGAGCGCTGCACCAAGCTCGAGGTCCCCGTGCGCCAGCCCTACGCCGGCGAACTCGTGTTCACGGCGTTCAGCGGCTCGCACCAGGATGCGATCAAGAAATCGTGGCCCCACCAGCAGCCCGGCCGGCCGTGGGACGTGCTCTACATTCCCATCGATCCTGCGGACATCGGCCGCAGCTACAAGGCCATCATCCGCATCAACAGCCAGTCCGGCAAGGGCGGCGTCGCCTACGTGCTCGAGAACGAATTCGGTTTCTCGCTGCCGAAGCTCATGCACCGGGAAATCGGCAAAATCATCAACGATCTCGCCGATGCGAAGGGCACCGAGCTCACGCCCGAAGAGATCCACGGCGCGTTCCAGCGCGAATACCTCCAGCGCACCACTCCGCTCGTCCTCCGGCATTTCAAGACCATGGAGCGTGACAGCGACGTGAAGTGCGAAGCAGCGGTCCAGCTCGACGGCTCTCCCCATCAGCTTTCGGCCCAAGGCAACGGCCCCATCGATGCGTTTGTGCGCGCGCTCGGCACGACCCCGCTGCCCAAGTTCGAGGTCCTTTCCTACTCCGAGCACTCCCTCGGCAAGGGTGCCGAGGCGCGCGCCGTCTCCTATATCCAGATCAAGACCGACCGCGGCCTCAGCCTCTTCGGCGCCGGGATCGACACCAACATCGAGCTCGCGTCCATCAAGGCGATCGTCAGCGCCGTCAACCGCGCCCTTGCCCGGTGAACCGATCCCTCACCCGGCCTGCGCCATGAGATTCGTTCCCGAAAAGCCACCGCTCACCGGCGAGACCCTCAGCTCGCTCACGGCCCGCTTGGCGGAGCGGGGCGAGCCGGCGTTTCGCGCGCGGCAGATTCTCGAGTGGGTTTACAAAAAGCGCGTCACGTCCTGGGACGAAATGACCAACCTCTCAAAGCCGCTCCGCACCTGGCTGGCCGAGACGTTTGATTTCATGCCCGCCGAACTCGTGCTCAACAAGCATTCCGAGGACGTGACGGACAAGCTGCTCCTCGAGCTCCGCGACAAGTCCCTGATTGAGACGGTCATCATTCGCGCGCCCCAGGATGGCGTCGGCCTCGACCACTCGCGCAAGACCATCTGCATCTCCACCCAGGTCGGCTGCGCCATGGGCTGCGTGTTCTGCGCCAGCGGCCTCGCCGGCCTCAAGCGCGACCTGTCCGCCGGGGAAATCGTCGCCCAGCTGCTGCACGTCTGCCGCAGCGAGGACGCCCGCACGCCCCGCGCCCGCATGGAGCTGGCGTCGTTCGACAACATCGTCGTCATGGGCATGGGCGAGCCCCTCGCCAACTACGACGCGCTGATCCTCGCCCTCACCATCGTCAACGCCGAGTGGGGGCTCGGGTTCGGCGCGCGGCGGATCACGATTTCCACCAGCGGCCTGGTCCCGAAGATTCTCAAGCTCGCCGACGAGCCGCTCGGCTTCCGCCTCGCGATCTCGCTGCACGGGGCGACGGATGAGGTGCGCGAGAAGATCATGCCCGTGAACAAGGCCTTCCCCCTGGCCAAGCTGCTGCCCGCGGTGAAGGCGTTTTCCGAAAAGCACGGCCGCATGGTGACGCTGGAGTTCATCCTGATCGAGGATGTGAACGACTCGCTGGAACAGGCGAAGATCCTCCGCACCATCGCGCTCGATCTCCACGCCCACGTGAATCTCATTCCCTACAACACGGTCGAGGGCCTCCCGTGGAAACGGCCGTCGATCACCCGGCAGGAACGCTTCGCCGATATCCTGCGGGCCGCATCCATTTCCGTCACCCTCCGGCGCGAAAAGGGCCACGACATCAACGCGGCCTGCGGCCAGCTCCGGCTGAAGACGGAAAAGGCCCGCGAACTCGCGACGGCGTAGGCGTGGCGCAGGCTTCCCGCCTGCTGTCGGAACGGCGTTGCAAACCCCGGCACCGCGCGGAAGAAACATCCCAATGGCCGCCGAGATTTTCGCTACCGCTTGCCGGCTCGGATTGCTGCTTGCCGGCCTGCTGCTTCCCGGGGCGATGATCCTGCGGGCCCTGCGCCTGCCGTGGATGCTGGCGGCCAGTTTCACCGCATCCGCCGCCGCGATCTACGCCTGCGTTGTGCTCTTCGCGCTGCTGCACATCCCGGTCTCGCTCGTCACGCTCGCCACCTCGCTGGGGTTGGTGACCCTCGGGTTCGGCCGTTGGGCGCGCCGGCGAAACGCCCCGTTTCCTCCAACCGAATCGACCGGCCCGTTTTCATTTCTGCTGGAGCTGGGACCCTGGACTCCGCTCTACGGTGCATTCTGGACCGTGGTCCTGTGGCGCTTGGTCACGCAACCGCTCAACGGCGGCGACGTGGATTTTCGCTGGAGCTGGCTGGCCGAGCAGATGCTGCGCCATGGGTCGCTGGATTTCTATCCGCCACGAAGCGCCGCGGATTTCACGAGGTACTTCTGGGTGGAAAGCCTGCCCCCCGGAGTCGCCAGCCTGCACGCGTGGGCCTATGCCTGCGGCGCCAGCACGCGCGAACTCTGGACCTCGGCCGGCGTGGGGCTGCAGCTGCTGGCCTTGCACGACTTGGTGTGGCGCCTCGCCACCGAGTGGGGAGGAAAAACCGCGGCCCGCCGCGCCGTGCTGCTCGCAAGCGCCACGCCGATCCTGAGCTGGTCCGTTCTCATGGGCCAGGAAACCGGCCTCACCGCCATGGCGATCTGCGGGCTGTGCTTCGCTCTGTCCCGCTGGTACCAATCACGCGCAACCGGCTGGCTGGCCCTGGCCGCCCTCGCGGCGATTGTCGGCGCCAGCACGCGGGAGTACGGCCTCGCCTTCCCCGTGCTTGGGCTCGGGATCCTCGTGGTAATGCGCGCGCCGCGCCGCGGCCTGCTCATTTTCGCGGCCATGGCCCTGCCCCTCGCCCTCGCCTGGCCGGTGCGCACCTGGGTGCGGACGGGCAATCCGTTCTACAGCCTGGGCCTTGGTGGGATTGTTCCCGTCAATCCGGTCTTCGTCGCCTGGTCCGCGAGCCTCTCCGCCGGGACCAGGGCGGCTTTCGCGACCCGGGTGGGTTGGAATGAAATCGTGAGTTCGCTGGTGCTGTGTGCGCCGGCGGCCGTCTTCTGCTGGCTCGCCGTCGCCGTGCATGCGGCGCGCGGCCTGCGCGAAGCCCGCTGGTGCGCCATGGGCATTGGCGTGGCCGCCGCGCTTTGGTTTTTATCGGTTCCCTACACGGGCGGCGGGCTTTTTTATTCCCTGCGGGTGCTGAGCCCGGCCTTCGCCCTGGGTGCCGCCTTCGGCGGCTATGCCCTCTACGCCGCCGCGCGCGCGCCTTTGTCCCGTGTCATGGTGAATGGCGTCCTCGCCGGCCTGCTGCTGGTGACCCTGCCCGCCACGCTCACCCTGCCCAAAAATCCCTACCGGGTTTCCCCGCACGAATGGCCCGGCCTCGGGCGCCAGTTTGTGGCCGGCAGCCGGCAGGCGGATGCCGCGCTGTCACGTTACCTGCAGTCCCAGCCCGGCCATGCGCGCATCCTGAGTGAAGGCGTCAGCCTGCCTCGTTCGCTGGCCGCCGCGGAAATCACCGTCGTGCCCCCGTGGAGTCCCGAGGTGGCGTGGCTGTTCGACCGCAGCCTCAAGCCCGCCGAGGTGGCGCGGCGCTGGCGGCAATCCGGGTTGCATTACGTCGTGATGACGCGCGCTCCGGCGCAGCTCGAACTCCTGCTTCGCCTCGCCCGGTGGCGGGCTCCCTTCTTTTCCGTCAGGAAAATCTGGGAATCCGATGCCTATGTCGTGTTCGGGGTCGCGACCCCGCCTCCGCCGCCCGGGCCGTAACCCGGATCGGCCGGCACGGGCGCAGGTTCGTCCCGGCGGTGCTGTTTTCTGATCTTTACACATATCAACGATTACTTATGCGTTGATGCGTTATATGTCACCGGATCTGCCCATCGCCGAGCTTTTCGCGCAGCACCGCCCGCTGCGTTCGCTGGAATTTTTCCCGCCCAAGGACGATGCCGGCGTCGAGACCCTCCGCGCCACCGCCGGCGCCCTCCGGCGCATGAATCCCGATTTCGTCTCGGTCACGTATGGTGCCGGCGGCAGCACGCGCGAGCGCACCGCCCAGATCAGCGAGATCTTGCGGCGCGAGTTCGGCTTCACCGTCATGCCCCATCTTACCTGCGTCGGACACTCGCGCGCAGATTTGTCCGAGATCGCCGACCGCATCCACGCCGGCGGCTTTAGGAACATCATGACGCTGCGCGGCGATCCGCCCAAGGGCGAGGTCACCTTCACGCCTTATAAGGATGGCCTGCGCTACGCCAGCGACCTCGTCGCGCTCCTCAAGTCGCGCCATCCCGACTTCTGCCTCGGCGTCGGCGGCTACCCGGAAAAGCATCCCGAGGCATCCAGCGCCGAGGCCGACCTCGCGAACCTCAAGCGCAAGGTGGACGCCGGCGCCTCCTTCGTCACCACCCAGCTCTTTTTCGACAACGCCGTCTATTACCGCTTCGTCGACCGCTGCCGTGCCGCCGGGATCACCGTGCCCATCGTGCCCGGCATCATGCCTGTGCTTTCGCTGAAGCAGATCCAGCGCTTCACCTCCCTGTGCGGCACCGCCCTCCCGCAGAAACTCATCACGCGCCTCGAAGTCGCCGCCGAGAACACCGAGGTCGTCGAGACCATCGGCATCGACTGGGCCCTCACCCAGATCCGCGACCTGCTCGCGCAGGGGGCGCCGGGCTACCACATCTACATCATGAACCGCGCCAAGGGCGCCCTGATCCTGGCGGCTGGCCTGGCGGCTTAAGACCTGCGGTCAGCCGCCCGCAAATACCGGCCGGAAACCGGCGTCCGCCAGGATCTTCGCGACCTGCTCGCGCTTGTCGCCCTGCAGCTCGATCTGTCCGTCCTTCACCGTCCCGCCGCAGCCGCACGCCGCGCGCATTTTCTTCGCGAGCTGCTCCTTCTCGGGCAGGCCAATGCCGGTAAATCCCTTCACCACCGTCACGGTTTTGCCGCCCCGGTTGCCGGTCTCGCGGAGGATGTCCACCCGCCCGCGATTCCGCAGTTCAGCCCCCTGGGATCGAACCGGTCCAGCAGCTCCCGGCTTTCCAGTCTCCGTTATCGGCGATCCGGTCTTCTCCGGCAGGCCCGTTGCGCTGAGCGCGGCAAACGGATTCTGCCCCAGCCCGCCGCTCCCATCCGTCGGAATCTTGCCGCTCCCGCCCATGGTCAGCCCTTCGCCGGCCGGCCACCGCACGCCCCCGCCGGGATGTCGGTTTCACCACCCAAAAACATCAGCGCCTTGGCGTAGCTCCGCTTCCCGAGGAAATGCTCCAGTTGGGGATGGAGGGATCCGTCCGACTGCCCACGCGAAAGATAATCGTCCAACCGCTCCATTTCGGCCGCGACGACCTGGCCGTCAGAACGCTTAATGGCGTCCAGCAACGAGATAAGGGAGGCTTTGATTTGCGGTTCCATGGCGCACGGTGCAGAAACTAATCCCGCTGTTACTCACCTTAAGCGCGATTGCAATCCCTGTAAACCGACGCCGCGGGCTTGTCTAAGTCGCCCGCCCGTGCTGAATGTTCGGACAATCATCGCCAATAATGTATCCAGCGGCGGCGCCTTCGGGCCGTTTGCCTGCTGGGTGCATTGCCTATCGCCCTTCATGAATTCCCTGAACATCCCCACCAGCGCCAATTCCGCCGTCATCGAGGCGGCCTACGCGGCATGGCAGCAAGACCCCGACTCGGTCGATCCGACGTGGCGCGCGTTCTTCCAAGGCTTCACCCTCGGCAGCAATGGCGGGTCCCCGGCCGCCGGTGCCGCGGCCACGGGCGCCCCGATCATCGACAGCCTCAAGCAGTCGCACGTCCACTACCTCATCAATACTTACCGGGCGATCGGCCACATGGAGGCCCACCTGGATCCGCTCAGCGACCCGCCGCCGCCCCACCCCAAGCTTTCCCTCGCCCAGTTCGACCTCGGCGAGGCCGATCTTGATACCTCCTTCGATGTCGGCACCTACTTGGGCGGCGGCCAGATGAAGCTGCAGGATGTGCTCATCGCGCTCCGCACCACCTATTGCGATCACATCGGCGTCGAATACACCCACATCCAGGATGTCGATGTCCGCCGCTGGCTCCAGGATCGCATGGAGTCCACGCGCAACCAGGCCAATTTCTCCCACGCGGAGAAGATCCGCATCCTCCGCCGCGTCCACAAGGCCGAGCTGTTCGAGAAATTTCTCCACACGAAATACGTCGGCCAGAAGCGCTTCTCGCTCGAGGGCGGGGAGACGATGATCGCCGCGGTCGATTCCATCATCGAGCACTGCCCCCATGTCGGGGTCGAGGAGGTTGTCATGGGCATGGCCCACCGCGGCCGGCTCAACATCCTCACCAGCGTGATGCGGAAGAACTTCGACCTGCTCTTCGAGCAGTTCTCCGAGAATTACATCCCCGATGCCGTCGGCGGCGATGGCGACGTGAAGTACCATCTCGGCTACGAGGCCGTCCTCGACACCGCCGCCGGCCAGCAGGTGGAAGTCCGCCTCGCCGCCAACCCGTCCCACCTCGAGATCGTCGACCCGGTCGTCGAGGGCAAGGCCCGCGCCCGCCAGCGCATCCGCGGCGATACCGAGCGCCGCCGCGTGCTGCCGCTCCTGATCCATGGCGACGCCGCGTTCGCCGGCCAGGGCGTTGTCGCCGAGACGATGAACTTCTCCCAGCTGCCCGGCTACAAGACCGGCGGCACCGTCCACTTCGTCGTCAACAACCAGATCGGCTTCACCACCGACCCCGAGGACGCCCGCTCCACGCGCTACTGCACCGATGTCGCCAAGATGATCGAGGCGCCCGTCTTCCATGTGAACGGCGACGACCCCGAGGCCGTCTGCATGGTGGCCCGGCTCGCGCTCGATTTCCGCGAGCAGTGGCAGCGCGACGTCGTCATCGACATGTACTGCTACCGCAAGCACGGCCACAACGAGAGCGACGAGCCCGCCTTCACCCAGCCGCTCCTCTACCGGAAGATCGCCGCGCATCCCCAGGTGTCCGCCGTGCTCAGCCAGAAGCTCGTCGCCGAGGGTACCATCACCGAGGCCGAGTCGGACGCCATCAAGGCCGAGTACACCAGCGCGCTGGAGACCAACCTCGAGAAGGCGAAGGCCGCCGAGACGGCCAAGTCCGCCAAGCGCGCCGCCGTCCTGGAGGCGAAGAAATTCCACGGTTCCACCGCGGTCTTCCAGCCCGATTATCATTTCAAGCCCGTCGCCACCGGGATCAGCCTGGAGACGCTCGGCAACATTGTCCGCGGCCTCACCAAGGTGCCCGCCGACTTCAAGCTGAACCCCAAGATCAAGCGTTTCCTCGAGGCGCGCGCCCAGGCCTTCAAGGAGGGCGGCCCCATCGACTGGGGCTTTGGCGAGGCGCTGGCCTTCGGCAGCCTCCTGATCGAGGGCACGCCCGTGCGGCTCAGCGGCCAGGACACGCAGCGCGGGACGTTCAGCCACCGCCATGCCGTGCTCCATGACGCCGAGACGCATGAGACCTACACGCCCCTGCTCAACTTGGACGAAAAGCAGGCGCGGTTCTGCGTCTACAACTCGCTCCTCTCCGAGGCCGCCGTCCTCGGCTTCGACTACGGCTACTCGCTCGATTATCCCAGCATGCTCTGCATCTGGGAGGCGCAGTTCGGCGACTTCGCCAACGGCGCCCAGGTCGTCATCGACCAGTTCATCTCCAGCGGCGAGTCCAAGTGGCAGCGCGCGAGCGGCATCGTGCTCCTCCTGCCCCACGGCTACGAGGGCCAGGGCCCCGAGCACTCCTCGGCGCGCCTCGAGCGCTTCCTCCAAGCCTGCGCCGAGGACAACATGCAGATCGCGAATATCACGACACCAGCCAACTTCTTCCACGCGCTCCGGCGCCAAATGAAGCGCGACTTCCTGAAGCCGCTCATCGTCATGTCGCCCAAGTCGCTCCTGCGTCACCCGGCGGCCACCTCGCGGATCGAGGATTTCACCTCTGGTTCGTTCCAGGAAATCATCGACGACAAACAGTTCCCCGCCACCGGCAGCGGCACCCGCACCCCCTTCGCCGCCGGGGTGAAAGCCCCCTCCCGCCTCGTCCTGTGCTCCGGCAAGGTGTACTACGATCTCGTCGACTATCGCGAAAAGAACAAGATCACCGACACCGCCATCGTGCGCCTGGAACAGCTCTATCCGCTCCATGCGAAGCGGCTCGCCGAGATCGCCAGGAAATATTCCGGCGCCCGCGTCGTCTGGTGCCAGGAGGAATCCCAGAACATGGGCGCCTGGACCTATATTGCCCCGCTGCTCACGGACACGTTCGGCTTTGTGCCGCTCTATGCCGGCCGCGACGCCTCCTCGTCGCCCGCCGTCGGCTCGCTTGCCTTGCATCGGCACGAACTCGCCACCTTCCTCAAGGAAGCTTTCACCCTCTAGTTTCCAACTTCCATCCCCAACTCCCTTTTTCCATGGCCATTGAAGTCAAAATCCCGCCGATGGGCGAATCGATCAACTCCGGCGTACTCGCGAAATGGTACGTCAAGGACGGCGATGTCGTCAAAAAGGACCAGCCGCTCTTCGAGTTGGAGACCGACAAGATCACCTCCGAAGGCACCGCCGAGTCGGCCGGGAAAATCTCGCTGAAGGTCGAGGCCGGCGCCGAGGTCAAGATCGGCCAGGTCGTCGCCTCCATTGACGCGGCCGCTGGCACCAACTCCGCCCCATCCTCAACCGCGGCGGCCCCCGCGGACACCGCCAAACCTGCCGCTCCGGCCAAGGCCCTTGCCGCCGATACCCAATCACCTGCCGTCCGCCGTCTCGCGACGGAAACCGGCATCGACCCCGCCGCCGTCACTGGCAGCGGCAAGGCCGGCCGCGTGACCAAGGGAGACATGATCGCCGCCACCGAGCCCAAGCCCGCCGACGCCGCCCGCGCCGTCCCGGCCGCTGCGCCCGCCGCGGCACCTGCGGCCGCCGCCAAACCTGCCGGCGATCGCCAGACGCGCCGCAAGCTGTCGCCGCTCCGCCAGAAGATCGCCCAGCGCCTCGTCGCCGCCCAGCACGAGGCCGCCATGCTCACCACCTTCAACGAGGTCGACATGTCCGGCGTCATGGCCCTCCGCGCCAAGTACCAGGACGACTTCGTCAAGAAGAACGGCGTGAAGCTCGGCTTCATGTCCTTCTTCGTCAAAGCCGTCGTCCACGCCCTGCGCGAGGTTCCCGCCATCAACGCCCAGATTGACGGCGATACGCTCGTCGAGAACAACTACTACGACATCGGCGTGGCCGTCTCGACCGACAAGGGTCTGATGGTTCCCGTCGTGAAAAACTGCGATTCCCTCGGCATGGCCGAGGTGGAAAAGCAGATCGCCCTCGCCGCCACCAAGGCCCGCGACGGCAAGATCACGCTTGCCGACCTCGAGGGCGGCGTCTTCACGATCACGAACGGCGGCACCTTCGGCTCCCTGCTCTCGACGCCCATCATCAATCCGCCCCAGAGCGCCATCCTCGGTATGCACTCGATCAACGAGCGCCCGGTCGCGGTCAACGGCCAGGTCGTCATCCGGCCGATGATGTACATCGCGCTCAGCTACGATCACCGCGTCGTCGACGGCAAACAGGCCGTCACCTTCCTCGTGAAGGTGAAACAGGCGATCGAGGACCCGGCGCGCCTGATCATCGGAATTTGATTCCTCCCGGCAGTAACGGAGCCAACCGAGACTCCGTTCTCTCCGCTACCCCTGTAAAATATGGATTCCTACGATCTTATCGTCATCGGCGCCGGTCCTGGTGGCTACGTGTGCGCGTTCCGCGCCGCCCAGCTCGGCCTCAAGGTCGCGCTGGTCGACAAGCGTGCCACCCTCGGCGGCACCTGCCTCAACGTGGGCTGCATTCCCAGCAAGGCACTTCTTCATTCGAGCGAGCACTTCGCGTTCGCCAAGGGTCACGCCGCCGCCCACGGCATCAAGCTCGGCTCGGTCGAGCTCGACCTGGCCACCTTCCTCAAGCGGAAGGATGAGGTCGTTGCCAAGAATGTCGGCGGCCTCGCGCTGCTCGCCAAGGCCCGCAAGGTCGCTGTCCTCACCGGCTCCGCGACCTTCACCTCGGCCAGCACCCTCGAGATCAAGGGCGAGAAGGAAACGATCACCGTCACCGCGAAGAACATCGTCATCGCCACCGGTTCCGCACCGGTCGAGCTGCCCTTCATGAAGTTCGACGGCACGACGATCGTCTCCAGCGACCACGCAATCGCCTTCCCGGCCGTGCCGAAAAAACTTGTCGTGGTCGGCGGCGGCGCCATCGGCCTCGAGCTCGGGTCCGTCTGGTCCCGGCTTGGCAGCGAGGTCACGATCGTGGAGTTCCTGCCGAAGATCGTCGCCGCCTACGACGACGACATTGTCCGCAACTTCACCCGCATTCTCGCCAAGCAGGGCCTGAGGATCGAGACCGGCGCCAAGGTCTCCGGCTTTGCCAAGGGCGTGCTCACCGCGGAGCGCGATGGCCAGAAGCTCGAGTTCCCCGCCGACAAGGTCCTCGTCGCCGTCGGCCGCCGCCCCTACACCGACAATCTCGGCCTGGAAAAGGCCGGCGTGCAGCTCGACGAAAAAAAGCGCGTCAAGGTCGATGCCCACCTCAAGACGACCGCTCCCGGCGTCTGGGCCATCGGCGACGTGGTGGCCGGCCCGATGCTGGCGCACAAGGCCGAGGAGGACGGCGCCGCCGTCGCGGAGTGGATCGCCGGCAGGGCCGGCCACATCAACTGGGATCTCGTCCCCGCCATCGTCTACACCGAGCCCGAGGTCGCCAGCGTCGGCCTCGGCGAGGATGCCGCCAAGGCCGCCAGCCGCGCCATCAATGTGGGCAAGTTCAACTTCGCGGCGAACGGCCGCGCCATCGCCGCCGACACCACCGACGGCTACGTGAAGATCATTGCCGATGCGAAAACCGATAAAATCCTGGGCGCCCAGATTCTCGGCCACGGCGCCGGCGAGCTGATCAGCGAGGTCGTCACGCACATGGAATACGGCGGCAGTGCCGAGGACCTCGGCCGCACGATCCACGCGCATCCGACCATGAGCGAGGCGGTCAAGGAAGCGGGCCTCGCCGTCAGCAAGAACGCGATCCACGCCCTGTAATCCGGCGCTTGCGCTGACCCGGCCCGCTGTCCACGGTTTCGACCCATGCCCACCCCGGTCGTGCTCCACAAACCTTTGCTCTGGCGCGTCCTTTGGACACCCGGCGCGGCGGCGTGAGACCTCGGAACTGAACCCCATCAATCCGTCCTCCTCGCAACCGCGCCCCATCCGGCGCGGTTTTTTATTTTCCCCGCGCCGGCCACCCGCCCTCGCCTCATGGCCCAGCCCTCCCCAGTACACTCCTTGCCCTCCGTACACGCCCGCGGCGTGCGGCTCATGGTGCTCTCCGCCCTGTGCTTCACCGTCAACGCCCTCATCATCCGCGCCCTCGGCACCCTGCAGGCCGTCGACGTCTGGCTGCTCGCGAGCGTGCGCTTCGTCGTCGGTCTCGGATTGATCCTGGCGGTCTACCGGGTCGGACCCGAGTCGTTTCAACCGCGCCATCTCTACCGGCATCGGCGGTTGGTTTTCCGTGGCCTGATCGGCGGCCTCGGTGTCTACAGTTACTACCTGACCGTCGTGCACTTGGGCGCCGGTCGCGCCACCTTCATCAATAATACCTATGTTGCGATGGGGGCCGCGCTCGCCGTTGTCATGCTCGGCGAGCGCTTCCGTCCGGCCCTCGCCTTCGGCGGCGGACTGGCGTTGGCGGGACTGGCCCTGGTCACCCATGTCTTCCGCACCGGCTCCGGTTTCGGCCTCTACGACGGGATCGCCATCGGCTCCGCCATGGCTTCCGCCTACGTCATCGTCACGATCCGCCAGCTGCACGCCGAGGGCGAGCACACCTCGACCATCTTCGGGGCCCAATGCGCCTACGGCCTGCTGCTCTGCAGCGGGCCGGCTCTGGCCAGCTGGGCCCCGCACAGCCTGCTGGCGTGGAGCCTTATGCTGGTCGGAGCGCTGTGTGCGGGGAGCGGGCAAATCTTCATGACGCAGGCTTTCCGCGACCTGCCCGTCGGCGAGGGCTCGCTCCTGCAGATGCTGGTGCCCCTCGGCATCGCGATCGGCGGCGCGGTGTTCTTCCGCGAGCATTTCTCGGCCAACGAGCTCATGGGCGCCGCCCTCATTCTGGGAGGCAGCGCCCTGCCCGCCTGGCGAAGAACGTAAAGGCGGAACTCAGTCACGGGAAGCGCGAGGCCGGCCTTGCAGGTTCCGCCTCTTTCCTTGCCCGATTCCGCTCCTCCGCGTTTCCGCAGGCAATGCTGCAGGCTATTTAGTCTTCCTGGCCGCCAGCTGGCGCTCCTGCCAGGGAAACCGGCGCGGCGTGGTTCTCGCGCGCTCGAACTGCGTCCCGACCGCAATGTAGGCCCGGCGGTAATCGTCCGACTGGTTGATCCCCGTGTAGTGCAGCGTGCGCTCCAGGTGGAATGTCGCGCCGCCGGCCGGCAGTTCGCACGCCACGGCCGGGCTGAAATCAAACGCCCCGGGCACGACTTCGAGGCCGGGGGTCAGTGGGTTGTCGCCGATCGGCTGGTGGGGGATGACCTCGAGGTTGTGCGAACCGGGCACGAAATGCATGCAGCCGTTCAGCTTGGTCGCGGGCTGCAGCGCCACCCAGACGCTCAGGCCGCGGTATTCCTTCGCCGGGCTCCAGTAGGCCTCGTCCTGATGCCACGGGGTCGGCGAGTTGTTGTGCGGCGGCTTGTTGATCGCGTGGTCCCCGACCATCCGCGCCTCGGGCCCGAGCAGCTGCTTCATCATCGCCTTGAGATTCGCCACCATCTGCGTCTCCAGCAGCGCCGGCGCGTACTTGCCCGGCTGCAGAATCTGCGCCACGTCCTCCTTCTTCCCCTTCTCCTTCGCCCCGGTCAGGTCGTAGAGATCAGTCTCGGTGAGGCCGCGGTCCTCGTTGAACAGGCGGTCGTAGATTTTGCGGACCTGCGGGATTTCCTCGGCCGGCATGATGTTGTCGACCGCCAGATAGCCGTTTTTCTGGAAAAACGCGACCTGCTCGGGCGTGAGCAGGCGGGTCGGGGCAAGCTTGGCGGGGGCGGCGTAGTCCGGCACGGGCAAGGGGGTGGTGGCATTCATCGCTCGACACCATACCCGCGGCGGGAAAGCGTGGCGTCCGACAATGTCGCGCAGTACAAAATCGAACATCCGGTCGGTCGCGGTCCTGCCGGGCTCCGAGCATGTCATGACGCCCGAGCAGCAGGCGCGGCGGCTGGAGCGGTTCGAGCGGGACGTCGGCATTCCCGGCGTCGTGGAGATCGGCCGCTACCGGTACGCCAACGCCTACGAGGGCCTCCGCCTCCGCTCGCACCCGGATGGACTCGAAATCTGTTTCCTCGCCCGCGGACAGCAGACCTATCGCGTCAACAATGAGATCTACCGGCTGCGCGGCGGGGACCAGTACCTGGTGTTTCCCGGCGAGCCGCACGACTCCGCCGGCATGCCGGAGGAAAAGGGCGTGCTCTACTGGATGTTTCTCCGGCTGCATCCGGCCGGCCAGCCGCTTCTCTTTCTCGAGGCCGCGGCCTCGCGCACACTGCGCCGGGCGCTACTGACCCTCCCCTCGCGGCACTTCGCCGCCGCGCCCGGGACCCGGGACTTGCTCGAGGAAATCTTCGCCTCGATCGAACGCTCCCCGACCAAGCTCGGCCGCATCGGCACCGCCACGCTCATCCTGCGCTACCTTTTTGCCATGCTGCGCGCCTCCCATCGCAACCAGCGGGCCTCGCCGTCGCCGCGCATCCAGCGCAGCCTGGTCCATATTGCGGCCCAGGCGGGCGAACTCCCCTCCGTGCCCCAGCTGGCGCGGCTGGTCCGGCTTTCACCCTCGCGGTTCAAGGCGCGGTTTCGCGAGGAGGTCGGCCTCCCACCCCGCGAACACGTGCTGCGCCACAAGCTCGCCGTCGCCCAAACCCGCCTCCGGGCTCCTTCCGCCACCGTCACGGCCGTGGCGCACGAGCTCGGTTTTTCGAGTTCGCAGTATTTTGCGACGGTCTTTCGGCGCTTCACCGGGCAGACCCCCACCCAATACCAAGCGGGGGTCCGCGGTCGGTAGCCACGGACGGGAAACACCCTATTTCGTCTCGTTTTCGATCAGGATCACCCGGCCCTCCCGGAAGACCACGCGGAAATGCTCGTGCTCGTGGCGGGAGGGATAGCCGAGGTAATAGGGATAAAGCGGATCCACCCCGCCGTAATAATAACGGTGATAATAGCCGCGGTAGAGGATCATCCCGTCGTCACCTTCATACGTCACATAGCTCCAGATTTCGGTCTCGCCTTGCGCCGTGGTGCGCACCCGGATCCGGTCGGGATCACCCAGGGCAAGCTTCACCATGGTCATGTCAAAGCCGATGGCGACCTTGCCTTCCTTGATCAGCTGCTGCTGGTCCGGGGTCAGCCGGGCAAAGGCCTCCGGGTTCTTGTTGATGCGGGTTTCGGGGGTGGCACAGCCGGCCAGCAGGACCAGCCCGCCCGCCAGCACGAGGAGTGAAAGAATTGTTTTCATGGTAGGGATGAGGACGCCTTCAGCCTTGGTAAGTTACCCGGCCCGGGGGTTCCGGCCACACCGAAGAATCTTGCGCCAGTTCGCCCGCCACGGTTCATCGGCAGGCCCGATGATGAAGACGCTGCTGCTCTGGGACATTGATGGAACGCTTACGCTTTCGGGCGGAGCCGGCATGCATGCCTTGCAGGCCGGCCTGCGGCGGGAGTTCGGCGTCGCCCGTCCGCTCAATGACATCGACTACGCCGGGCGGACGGATCGGTGGATCATGCGCCAGATATTCGGCAAGGCGGGCTTGCCGGACACCGAAGCCAACCTCGCGCGGTTGCTCAATGCCTACCTCACCGAGCTACCAGCCGCCCTGCACAATCCCAGCACCCGCGTCCTGCCGGGGGTCCACGCCGCGCTGACCGCCCTCGCCGCCCGGCCGCATTTCACCCAGGCCCTGCTCACCGGCAACGTCGAACAGGGCGCCCGCATCAAGCTCGGCCACCACGGCCTTTCCGATTACTTTCCCTTCGGGGCCTTCGCCGACGATGGCGAATGGCGCAATGACCTCGGACCCGTCGCCCTGCGCCGGGCCCGGGAACGGCTCGGCGTCGAGTTTCCGCCGGAGCGGGTCTTCGTCATCGGCGACACCCCGCATGACATCGCCTGCGGCAAAGTCATCGGCGCCCAAACCATCGCCGTCGCCACCGGCCAGTATTCCATGGACGAACTGCATGCCCACCGTCCGGTGAAGGTCTTCCCGGATCTGAGCGACACCGCTGCCTTTCTGCGTTCGGTCGGTGCTGCATAGATTCCGGATGGCGCAAGCCGCCGCGAGCTTCTTACAAGGGTCCGGGTTGGCTTGTGACCAATCGCTATTTCCGCGTCTCGATCGCGACGACCCTCCCACCTTCAAAGATCACCCGGAGGAACTCGTCGTCGAGAAACCCGCTGTCGCCCACGACCACCCCGCCGCCATAGGCCCTCGAGCCGCCCGCTACTCCCATTCCCAACCCAAAGGAGAATTTGGGACGGTGGTCAAAGTAAGCCCACACCTCTTCGGTCCCGGCGGCGGTCGTTCGCGTGGACTTGCGATCGGCCTCGCCCAACGCCACCTGCACCATCTCCTGCGTAAACCCCACCTCGACCCGGCCCGCCCGCACTTTGTCGCGCACCTCCGCCGGCCAGGCGTCGAAGGCCGCCTGATGACGGCTGATGCGTGACTCGGGGGTGGTGCAGCCCGCCGTCAGCAGAAGGACGACGGCGGTCATCAGGCAGCGTGACAGGCGGTTCATGGAGTCGGGAATTTGTTTGCTGGGACTGGATTGGACCACGCAAATGGATAGCGCAATCCCCCTGCTGTTCACCCCGCCATGCCAAAGACCTTTTCCATCGCCATCGGCTCCGATCACGCCGGCTTTACCTACAAGGAGGCCATCAAGGGCCTGCTGCTCACCGAGGGCCACACCGTGCGCGATCTCGGCACCTACTCCCTGGAGCGCTGCGATTATCCCGACTTCTGCTTCCCCGTAGCCCGCGCGGTTGCGAGCCGGGAGGTGGAGCGCGGGATCGTGATCGGCGGCTCGGGCAACGGCGAGGCGATGGCCGCCAATCGCATCCGCGGCGTTCGCTGCGGCGTCTGCTGGACCGAACAGGTCGCCATCTGGAACCGCGCCCACAACGATGCCAACTGCCTCTCCCTCGGCGAACGCACCATCACCTTGGACGAAGCCTTCAAAATCGTCCGCATCTGGTTCGCCACGGACTTCGAGGGCGGCCGGCACATCCCGCGGATCCAAAAGCTCGATAGCATGGCGTAGGCGCACGCACCTTGGAATCAGGGCGGCTCGATCGCCGCTTTGGGCACATGGGTATACAAAATAATTTGACATCAAATTATTTATTGCTTCGATGTCAAATTAATATGGGGACCAACTACCAGGGAACGAAGGCAGAGATCGATGCCCTCAACGCCTACATCAAGCTGATGCGGGCGGCGGAGTCCATTACCGCCCGCGCCCACACCGTTCTCCCCAAGGACATCACTCTTTCCCAATTCAGCGTGCTCGAAGCCCTGCTTCATCGCGGGCCTCTCTGCCAAAGCGAACTCGCCGGCAAGCTCCTGAAAAGCGGCGGCAATCTCACGCTGATCGTCGATAACCTCGAAAAATCCGGCCTGGTGACGCGAGAGCGCGACCAGGAGGACCGCCGCTTCATCACCGTTTCGCTCACCGACAAAGGCCGCGCCTTCATCACCGGGCTTTTCCCCCAGGTAGCCGCCAGCATCACCCGCGAGTTCGCCGCCCTCTCGTCCGCCGAGCAGTTCACCTTGGGCTGGCTCTGCAAAAAGGTTGGTGCCCGCGGTCTTCCGACCACGCAGACCGCCGAGTCGAGCGCTCCCTGAGCTCGAATCCTAAAATTTATCCAATTACTTCCAATTCAAACTATTTTCTAACCACCGATTTCAACAAAAACCCCAACCCAACTACACCATGAACCTCCTCGGTCTTCATCATATCACGGCCATGGCCTCCGATCCGCGTGCCAATTTCGATTTTTACACCCGTATCCTCGGCCTTCGTTTCATCAAAAAGTCCGTCAACCAAGACGACCCGGGCACCTACCACCTCTACTATGGTGACTATGCCGGTTCGCCCGGCACGGCCCTCACCTTTTTTCCCTGGCCCGGCCTGCGCCGTGGCCGCCCCGGAACCGGTCAGGCCTATGCCACGGCATTCTCTATTCCCGCCGCCTCCTTGTCCTTCTGGCAGGAGCGCCTGGCCAAGCTCAGCATCACTACCGAGCCCGTCGCGACGCGCTTCGGCGATCAGGTGCTCACCGCCTTCGATCCCGACGGCCTTCGCCTTGAGCTGATCGCCACGCATGAACCCGATCCCCGTTCCCCTGCTCCATCCAAGAACGTGCCCGAGGCCCATGGCATTCGCGGCTTCCACAGCAGCACACTCGGCCTCATCGATGCCCAGGCCACGGCCACGGTCATGACCAAGCTCATGGGCTATCGTCTCGTCGGGAAGGAGGGCCTCCGCGCCCGTTACACGGTCGCCGGCGGCGGCCCGGGCTCGTATGTTGACCTCCTGACCGACCCTGCCCTGCCCCGCGGCCTGAACGGAGCCGGCACGATTCATCACGTCGCCTTCCGGACGCCTACGGACGCCAGCCAGTCCCAGGCCCACTCCGAAATCACCCGCACCGGCCTGCATATCAGCCCGATCATCGACCGCGCCTACTTCAAGTCCATCTACTACCGCGAACCTGCCGGTGTGCTCTTCGAAATCGCCACCGACCAGCCCGGCTTCGCCATCGACGAACCCCTCGCAACCCTCGGCACCAAGCTCGGCCTGCCCCCGCTCCTCGAGCCGCATCGCGCCGAAATCGAGGCCGCCCTGCCCCCGCTGGTCATCAATCCATGAAACTCTCCTATCACCACCGCTTCGAACCCGGCACCGATCCCGCGGCTCCCCCGCTCCTGCTCCTCCACGGAACCGGCGGCAACGAGCACGATTTGCTATCGCTCGGTCGCAAACTCTCGCCCGGTTCCGCCCTGCTCAGTCCACGCGGCAACGTCACCGAGCACGGCGCACCCCGCTTCTTCGCCCGGCTCGCCGAGGGCGTATTCGATCCCGCCGAAGTCACGCGCCGCACGCATGAGCTCGCCGACTTCATCGCGGCGGCCGCGGCACAGTACCACTTCGATCCCCGCACGCTCATCGCCGTCGGCTTCTCCAATGGCGCCAACATCGCCGCCACGGTCCTGCAGCTGCGCCCCGCTGTTCTTGGCGGCGCCATCCTCCTGCGCCCCATGGTCGTGCTCGATCAGCCGGCGCCGGCCGGCTCGCTCGCTGGGAAACGCGTGCTGATCGCCAGCGGCACCCAGGATCCCATGGTACCCGCCACGCATCCGCCGCATCTGGCCGCCCTGCTCCGGGCGGGCGGTGCCACCGTGACCCTGCAGTCTTCCCCGGGCGGCCACGGCCTGGTCGCCACCGACCTGGCCGCTGCGCAAAAATTCTTCGCTGACCGTTAGAGTAGAGGTGGGCGGGCACGTCCCGTGCCCGCATTGCGTCCGCGCGTCGGTCGATTCGAGTCTAAAGCAGAATCCTGCATCCAGCCTTAATGCAGGCACGGGACGCCTGCCCACCCTTAGTCAAAGGCCAATTCACGCGAACCCTAGACAAGTTCCAGCGGGAGTGCATGTTCATCGTCATGAGCATGACCTATCGTCGCCTCGGCACGTCCGGCCTCAAAGTCAGCGCGCTCTCCTTCGGCGCCTGGGTCACCTTCGGCAAGCAGATCGGCGATCCCGTCGCGAGCCAGCTCATGACCACCGCCTACGACGCGGGGGTGAACTTCTTCGACAACGCCGAGACCTATGCCGATGGCCAGGCCGAGCGCGTCATGGGCGCGATCCTGAAAAAATCCGGCTGGCCGCGCGATACATTCCTCGTCTCCAGCAAGGTCTTCTTTGGCGCCGAGCGCGAGGGCCCCAACCAGGTCGGCCTCTCCCGGAAGCACGTCATCGAGGCCTGCCATGCCGCCCTCCAGCGGCTGCAGGTCGATTACTTGGATCTCTATTACTGCCATCGCCCCGATCCGGACACGCCGATCGAGGAAACCGCCCGGGCGATGCATGACCTTATCACGCAGGGCAAGGTGCTTTACTGGGGCACCAGCGAATGGAGCGCGGCGGAGTTGCGCGAGGCCTTCGAGCTTTGCGCCCGGCTGAACCTGCATCACCCCGTCGTCGAGCAGCCGCAGTACAATCTCTTCCATCGCACCCGCGTGGAAAAGGAATACGCCCCGTTCTACCGCTCGCCCGGCCTCGGCACCACCATCTGGTCGCCGCTCGCCACCGGTCTGCTCACCGGCAAATATAATGACGGCGTGCCCTCCGATTCGCGGCTCAACACGCCCGGCATGGAATGGCTGCGCGACCGCCTCACCGGCGACCCGGCCTTCGCGCAAAAGATTGCCGCCGTGAAGCAGCTTGCCGGCGTCGCGTCCGAACTCGGCACTTCCCTGCCGCGCCTCGCGCTCGCCTGGTGCCTCAGGAATCCCCACGTGAGCAGCGTCATCCTCGGCGCCTCGCGGCCCGCGCAGCTGCAGGAAAACTTCGGGGCCCTCGCCGTGGCCGAACAGCTCACACCCGGGCTCATGCAGCGGATCGACGCCATTTCAAAACCCGTGACGGACTGAGCCTTTTCCGTCCGCAGCAGCCGAGATCAGGAGGCTGAGCCCGCAACAGCGGCTCACCCCGCCGAGAACAGTTGCACCATCTGCGCCCGGACCTGCTGCTGCCTGGCTTCAAACTGCCGCACGCGTTCCTCCAGGGCCTCGGCCTGCCGTTCGAAAGTCTCCTTCTCCACCGCCAGTGCGGCGAGCTCCGCTTTCAGCTGGACTTGGGTCTGCGCCGCCTGCGTGGCCAGCACGTGCGCCTGCTCCTGCATCTCCTGGAGGTCCGCCTCCTTCGCTGCCAGCTCCCGCTTGTCCTGCTCCCATTGGTCGCGCCCGGCCGCTAGTTCCTTCCGCCCGGCCGCGATGTCCGCCGCCTGCTCGTTTGCCAAAACCTGCTCAGCCGCGAGTTTTTCCACCGCCGTGGCCAGCTCGGCGTCCGCCTGCGCCCGCGCCGTCCGCCAGGCCGCTTGCTCCAGGTCCAATTTCTCCTTCGCCTTGGTCAGCGCCGACTGCCCGACCACGAGCTGCTTCAACTTCGCCGTCGCCTCCTTTTCCGCGGCCTGGGTGACCGATGCCGTCACGCGCTCCGCCGCCATTTTTGCCTTGGTGTCGTTCACCAGCATTAGCTCCACGTCGAGTTTTTCCCGGGCTGCGGCAAGCTCGCGTTGCTGGTCGGCCAGAGCCTGCTCGCGCTGGGCAAATTCCGCCCGGGCCGTCATCTCGGAAGCCTTCCAGGCCGCAAACTCCGTTTCGAATTTCCGGCCGAGCTGCATCACGAGCTGCCGGCCCGTCTCCAGCTTTTGCCGCTCCGCCGCCAACTCGCGCTCCACCGTGTCATCCATCACGGCCACCGCCATGCCCGGCGGATTCGCCGCCAGCCGGGCGACCTCCTGCTCAAGTTCCTGCTGGCGCGCCCGCGCGCCCGCGAGCGCTTCGCGCACCGCGGCCAGCTCCGCCAGCTGGCCGGCTTGCGCCAGGTCCGCCGCCCGCCGCGGCGGGCCCACCCGGCGCTCCACCCCGACCAGCGGCGGGATCGTGACCCGGTCGGCAAATTGCACGGTCAGCTCCTGCCATTCGTCCAGCCGGGTGCTGCGGGCCGGGCCCAGCTCCGGCTTCAGCACCGAATAAATCCGCTCGACGATCGCCGCCAAGTCGATGGGCGGATGAAAGAGATCCTTCACGCCGACGCGGATCGCCCGCACCACGTTTTCCAGGGCAAACTCCTCGCTGACCACCAGCACCGGCGTGTCCTTCTGGCCGATGCGCAGCGACTCGACGTAGACCAGCGGATTTTCCGCCAGATCGGCGTGATCGACAATGATGAGGGAAAACCGCTCGGTGCGGAGCGCGGCGGTCAGTTCCGCCACGCCGGGCAGCTCGCGCCAATAAAATCCCGTGTCGCTCACCACGATGGAATGGGCGCGGGTCTCGGTGGCGCGTTTTTTCGCGAAGAGGATTTGGGCGGTCATGGCGGGAAATGCGTTCGGCGGGTTTAAAGCCATAACGCACCAAGCCCGGACGACTCCAGTCCGGGGTGGTCAATTTCCGGTAAAACCTGCCGGGCTTCATGGCCTTGCCATGGGCGCGCACCCGGCTTTACGCCAGCGGCTGCTTCCGCCACCCTGCAGGCCGGATGAAACTCACCTATTTCGGCCATTCGTGTTTTCTGGTGGAGGTCGCCGGTGCCCGGATCGTGCTCGATCCCTACTTCAGCGAGAATCCCCACGGGGTCGTCGATCCCGCCGCAGTGCCGTGCGACTTTGTGCTCTGCACCCACGCCCATGAAGACCACACCTGCGACGCCCTCGAGCTCTCCCGGCGTCACCAGGCCACGATCGTCGCACCGTTCGAGCTCGCGGACTATTTCGCCGCGCAGGGCGCCACCACGATCGACCTCATGCCCGGAGGCGGCATCTCGCTCCCCTGGGGACGCCTCGACATGACCCCAGCCATCCACAGCTCCTCCCTTGAGCTGCCCGGCGGGCTGAACCAGCCCATGGGTGTGGCCAGCGGCTATCTCCTTCGCACCGGCGGCCGTTCGCTCTATCACGCCGGCGACACCGCGCTCTTCGGCGACATGCGTTTGATCGGCCGGCACGGCCTTGATGTGGCGCTGCTGCCGATCGGCGACCGCTATACGATGGGCCCCGCCGATGCGCTCGAGGCGATCGCCCTGCTCCAGCCAAAACTCACCGTGCCGATGCACTACAACACCACGGCCAAAATCCGCACCGACCCCAGCGCCTTCGCCGCCGATGCCGGCCGCGCCGGTCAAGCAGTCAAAGTCATGCAGCCGGGCGAAACCCTATCGCTATGAGCCAGCTCTTGATGTTGCCATCTGGACTCGCCGCGGATCTGGCGGCGCGTTCGTGGCAACACATTGCCATCGGCGAGTCCCGCGCTGAGGTGTATCGCCTGACCCAATCTGGCAAACTCGATTTGATCCTCAAGGCACTCATACGCGATCCCCTCCATTCGCTCTGTGGCGAGACCGCCCGCCTACGCTGGCTGAAGGATCGGGCGCCCGTTCCTGACGTAGTCGATTTTATACAGGATTCTAGCCGTGACTTCCTGCTGATGAGCGCGCTGCCAGGTGCCGATGCCGCAAACTCAGCTTTGCCGCCCGATTCAATCGTAAACCTGCTCGCCGATGCGTTGCGCGAATTGCACGCCGTGCCGATCGATGATTGCCCGTTCCGTCATTTGATCGACGACTGCGTAATGGAATCCAAGGTCCGCCTCGACGCCGGTCAGGTTGATAACACGAATTTTGATTCCGCCAATCTTGGTCGGAACCCCGCGGATCTTTATGGGGAAATGCTCGCCACCCGTCCCGCTTCCGAAGCGACCGCCTTTACTCACGGCGATTTTTGCCTGCCCAACGTGATCATCACGGAGGGACGGCTGAGCGGCTTTATCGATGTTGGCCGCGCTGGAATCGGCGATCCTTACCGCGACCTTGCTCTCATCGGGCGGAGCCTCGACCGGAACTTGGGCAACGGTTGGGCAGATCGCTTTTTGTCGCGCTATGGCCTGAAAGATCCTGATCCAGCCCGGTTGCGTTATTTCCGCCTGATCGACGAGTTTTTCTAAGGCCTAATCTATCGCTTGCCCGCGGCTCGCAGCGCGCCCAACGTTGGGTTTTGGACATGGCTCTTCCCCAACCTCCCGCCATTCTGGCGTCACGCGACCTGCGTGCCGCGGAGCTCGAGAACTCGCCCACCGATGCCTGGCTGCGCACCTACGCCTGGATGCAGCTCGCCCGGACCGCCGACAACCGGATCCTCGATCTCTACCGCCAGGGCCTGATCAAGGGCACCGTCACTGGCGGCCAGGGCAACGAGGGCCTCATCGTTCCGCTCGCCCTCCTTGCCGACAAGTCCGTCGACGTCATCTCCTTTTCCCACCGTGACTTCGGCGGCCATCTCGTCTGGAGCGACCACCTCTGCCATCACCTCAACCAGTATTTCGCCAACGCCGCCAGCCCCACCAAGGCCCGCGAGGGCAACATCCATCACGGCGACCCGAAAACCCGCTCGCTTCCGATGATTTCGCACCTGGGAGCCATGCTTTCAAACGTCGCCGGCGCCACCGATTCCCAGCGTCGTCTCGGCCGCCCCGCCGTCGGTTTCACCTTCTTCGGCGACGGTTCGTCCAGTACCGGTGACATCCACGAATCGCTCAATCTCGCTTCGCTGCTGTCCCTCCCGGTCGTCTTCGTCATCGAGAACAACGAGTACGCCTACTCGACCCCGATGAGCGAACAGTTTGCCGCCGGCACCGAGCTCTGGCGCCGCGCCGCCGGCTACGGCATGGAGGGTTTCGAGGTAGACGCCACGGACGTCGAGGCCTGCACCCGCGCTCTCTCCGCCGCCATTGCCAAGGTCCGCGCCACGTCGCGCCCCATACTCATCGAAGCGCACACCCTCCGGCTCCGCGGCCACGCCGCCTACGACACCTGTGACTACATGAAGCCGGGTGAAAGCGAATCCTACTTTGCCCGGGACCCGGTGCCCAAGTTCCGCGCCCGGCTTGCCGCCGCCGGCCATACGGCGCGACTCGACACCATTGATGCGGAGGTCAGCAGCTACATTGAAGCCTGCGTCACCGCGTCGCTTGCCATCCCCAAGCCCGACCCCGCCGGGATGGAGGCCGATCTCTTCGCCCCCGATGCGTCCGCTTTCCCCTGGAAAGCCGAACCCGCCGCGCCCCTTTCGCTCAACCTCGCCCAGGCTCTCAACGCTGCGCTGCGCAAAATCCTCACCGAGCGTCCCGAGTCCATCATCCTTGGCCAGGATATCGGCGTGTATGGCGGCGCCTTCAAGGTCACCGAGAACCTGCTGACCGAGTTCGGTCGTCCGCGCGTGTTCAACACCCCGCTCGCGGAGAGCGCCTGCACCGGCTACGCCATCGGCCTCGCCGGCAACGGCCACCGGCCCATCGAGGAGTTCCAGTTCGCCGACTTCGCCACCGAGGCGGTCACCCAGATCACCCAGAACGCCGCGACCTATCATTTCCGCTCCGGCGCATCCTGCCCGCTGGTGCTGCGCTTTCCCTGCGGCACGGTCCAGCTCGGCTCGTTCCACTCCCAGGAACTCGAGTCGATGTTCCTCTCCATGCCCGGCATCAAGGCGCTCTATCCCAGCACCCCGCAGGACGCATTTGACGTCCTCCTCGCCGCCTACGAGGACGGCAACCCGGTGATTCTCTTCGAGAACAAGGCGCTCTACCGCTGCAAGAAACAGCCCGTCGTCTGGAACCCGGCTTACCGCAATGTCTGGCAGCCGAAACAGCTGCGCAAAGGCGACTACGCCACGTTCGTCACCTACGGCGAGATCGTTCATACCGCCACCGAGGTCTGCGATTATTTCACCGCCGAATACGAGCACAGCTTCGACCTCTTCGATCTCCGCGGCCTCTCTCCGCTCCGCCTCGAAACCATCAAGGCCTCGCTGACCCGGACCGGCCGGCTCGTGGTTGTGCACGAGGGCCGTCGTACGCACGGCTTCGGCGCCGAGCTTGTCGCCCGGCTCACCGAGGAGCACTTCGCCTCGCTCAAGGCCGCCCCGCTCCGCATCGGCGCGCTCGACCTGCCTGTGCCCTTCGCCCCGGAACTCGAAGACGCCTACCGCCCAACCAAGGACAAGCTGATCGAGCAGATCACGGCCTGGATGGGATAAGCATTGTCATTCCAGGCGAAGCGCAGAATGACAGGGAAAGTCCGGTGCCCGCGCCCATGCCTCACTCTAAGAAAACCCCAGCCAAGATTTCCCGCGCCGCCTGGTCGCGCATCCGGCTTTTCGCGATGGATGTCGACGGTGTCCTCACCGATGGCACCGTGCGGATCTGCTCCGATGGCACCGAGTCCAAGGTCTTCTCCATCCTCGATGGCATGGGCCTGAAGCGTCTCGAGCTGGCCGGCGTCACTGTCGCCTGGATCAGCGGCCGGCCTTCCGTGGCCACCACCGTCCGCGCCACCGAGCTCAAGATCCCCCATGTGATCCAGGGCCGCATCGACAAGCTCACCGCGCTGCAGGAACTCGCCACCCGGCTCGGGTTCACTTCCGCCGAGTGCGTGTTCATGGGCGATGACGACATTGACGCGGCCGCCATGGCCTGGGCCGGCGTCGGCGTGAGCGTGCCCGATGCCATGCCCGCCGCCCTCCGCGTCGCCCGGTACGTCACCCGCCGGCCCGCCGGCCGGGGCGCCGTCCGGGAAATCTGCGAACACCTCCTCGCCTCGCGTGTCTAGCGCCGAACCGGTGAAACGCCTCCGCCGCCCGCTCTGCCTGCTCGCCTGCTGCGGCCTGACCAGCGCAGCGCTGGGCGCCACGACGCTGGCGCCGGCCATCAACTGGATGTCGGCGCTGTTCACCAAGGAGAATTACCACTCGATGACGCTCCGCGGCTCCCGGGCCAGTTTTCCCGCCAGCGGCGAGATCAACGTCGTCAACCTGAACCTCACGGCTTTCTCCGGCGACGCCACCAACCGCGTCGAGACCGTCATTCTCAGCACCGCCGCGACCGTCCTCATCAAGGAGGACCTGGCTCGGGGCGACCAGGGCATGCGCCTCATCCGGGACGACCTTGAGGCCACGGGCACGCAGTGGACCTATGATCACGCCCATAAAAAGGTTTCGCTGCACGGCCGCGTGCGGATAGTTTTCAACGCCGAATTGAAGAACCTCATCAAATGAAGCCCTTTCTCGTCCTGTTCTGCTGCATTTTCGGATTCTGGCTGTCCGCCAACGCCGAGCAGCCCCCGCAGAAGACCACGCTCGATTGTGACAACGCCGACATGTGGAGCGTCGGCAATGAAACCCACGGCGTCTGCACGGGCTCCGTCACCCTGACCGGCACCAACCTCAAGATCCTCTGCGACCGGCTCGAGTTCTCCGCCCTCGGCGTCGGCGACAAAACCGCCACCGTGCCCACGCTGGACAAATTCAAGTACATGATCGCCACCGGCCATGTCGTCATCGTTCAGGGCGACCGCGAAGCCACCTGCGGTCGCGCCGAGGTGCTGCCGCATGACGACAAGGTCATCCTCACGATCAATCCCGTCCTGATCGACCATGGCACCGGCTGGACGAGTGCCGGCGAGAAAATCACGATGCTCCGCGGCGAGCGCCGCGTGATCGTGGAGAAATCCAACTTCACCGGCCCGCCGATTCGTGACCTGGGCTTTGATTCGTCGAAGTCCGCCACGCCCGGCGACGGCGTCGCGAAACCTGTCCCCGCCAAATGAGCGTTCCCGTCGCCGAGATCCGCACCGCGGGCCTCGTCAAATCCTTCGGGACCCGCACCGTTGTCAACGGCATCAGCGTGCATTTCCGGGCTGGCGAAATCGTCGGCCTCCTCGGCCCCAACGGCGCCGGCAAGACCACGACGTTCTACATGATCGTCGGCTTGGTGCCGGCCTCCGCCGGCCATGTCACCCTCGACGGCACCGACCTCACGCGTCTGCGCATGCACGAGCGCGCCCGCCACGGCATTGGCTACCTCCCGCAGGAGCCCTCGGTCTTCCGCAAACTCACGGTCGCCGAGAACATCCTCGCCATCGTCGAGACGACAAACGTCCCCCGCCGCGACCGCGCCGCCTGCGTCCGGCAGCACCTCGACGAACTCAGCCTCGGCCATGTCGCCCAGCAGAAGGCCTACACCCTTTCCGGCGGCGAGCGCCGCCGGCTCGAGATCGCCCGCGCACTGGTCACGCGGCCCAAGTTCCTGCTGATGGACGAGCCCTTCGCCGCCATCGATCCCATCTCCGTCGCCGAGGTCCAGAAGATCATCCTCCAGCTCAAGGCCCGCGGCATCGGCGTCGTCGTCACCGACCACAACGTCCGCGAAACCCTCCGCATCGTGGACCGCGCCTACCTCATCCACCAGGGCAAGGTCCTGACCGAGGGCACCGGCAACTTCCTGATCAAGGACGAGCAGGCCCGGAAATTCTACCTCGGCGAGGATTTTAATCTGTGAGACCGGTAGCGGGTAGCCAGTAGCGCGTATTCGACCTGTCAGCCCCGTCGCATCCGCCGGTTTTCTACTCGCTACCCGCTACCCGCTACTCACTACTTTCCGCGTCATCCTCCCCATGCAAAAAGCCATCCACGGCATCACCGTCGCGCATTTCTTCGAGACCTACCGCGAGAAGCTGAAGCTGGAGGTCATCACCGGCGAGGCCGGCCTGCACCGACTCATCCGGGAGGGTACCATCAACCGGCCCTCGCTCGCGCTCACGGGTTTCTTCAAGTATTTCGCGAACAAGCGCATCCAGGTCCTCGGCGCCGCGGAGATGACCTACCTCAAGACCTTGCCGCAGGAGAAGCAGATCGAGATCCTGCAGGCCATGGTGAAGCGCCAGATCCCCTGCCTCATCCTGACCCGCAACTACCACGCCACCCACCCGATGATGGCGGTCGCCACGGAGATGAACCTGCCCGTGCTCCGCACGCCGATGATCACGATGAACTTCGTGAACCTCGCCACGCTCTGCATCGACAACGAGTTCGCCCCCAGCGCCACCGAGCACGCCACCACCCTCGACATCAAGGGCGTCGGCGTGATGCTCCGCGGCAGCAGCGGCGTCGGCAAAAGCGAGTGCGCCCTCGCCCTGATCGAGCGCGGCCACTCCCTCGTCGCCGACGACCTTACTGTCATCAAGCTCCTCGACGAGCGCGAGCTCATGGCCACCTCCCGCCCGCTCAACCGCGGCTGGATGGAATGCCGCGGCATCGGCATCATCAACATCGCTGAGATGTTCGGCGTGAAGTCCATCCGGCTCGAAAAGCGCATCGACATGGTCATCTCGCTCCAAGAGTGGACCCCCGAGGTCGTCGAGGAGCGCACCGGGCTCGAGGAGCAGTTCTACGAGGTCCTCGGCCTCCGCGTGCCGCACATCGAGCTTTACGTCCGCCCCGGCCGCGACATGGCGCGGCTCGTCGAGGTCGCCGCCCTTACCCAGGCGTTGAAGAAGATGGGCCACGACCCGGCCAAGGATTTCAACGACCGGCTCATCTCGTTCATGTCGCGGCAGGCGGGAGCCAAGCTCCCCCCCGTCACGCCCCACGAACGCGAGGAGGGGCCGCTCTCGCCGTAGACGGACGGAACGCGCGGGCCGGAGATCGCAGTTCGGACTTCGCAGATTGGAGTTCGTCTCCGCTTCGCCCGAGGATCGCGCTGACCCCGACCTTTCTGCACCCGGCACGACGATCTGTCTTCCCGAACTGCGAACTGCGATCTACGGTTTCCGATCATGTCTTCCCGTTCCGACGGCCGCTCGGCCGCCCAGCTGCGCTCCATCACGTTCCAAGCCGGCATCGCGCCCCACGCCACGGGCTCCGTGCTCGTGGCCTTCGGCGCCACCCGCGTTATCTGTTCCGCCATGATCGAGCCGAAGGTGCCGTCGTGGATGCGCCAGCAGGGCGTCAAGGGCGGCTGGCTCACCGCCGAATACTCCATGCTGCCCTATTCCACGCTGGAGCGGAAGCCGCGCGACATTTCCAAGGGCAAGCTCGACGGCCGCACCGTCGAGATCCAGCGGCTCATCGGCCGCTCCCTCCGCGCCGTCGTCGATCTCCAGAAACTCGGCGACAACACCCTTTGGGTGGACTGCGATGTCCTCCAGGCCGACGGCGGCACGCGCACCGCGTCCATCACCGGCGCCTATCTCGCCACCCGCCTCGCCGTGCAAAGGCTGCTCGACGACCGCAAGCTCGCCGAAAATCCGCTCGCCGATTCAGTTGCCGCGGTGAGCGTCGGCCTGTGCGACGGCCAGGCCCTGCTCGACCTCAATTACATCGAGGACAAGGACGCCGAGGTCGACGCCAACGTCGTGATGACCGGCCGCGGCCAGTTCGTCGAGGTCCAGAGCAGCGGCGAGGAGTCCACCTTTTCGCCGGAGCAGCTCCAGAGCCTGCTCGCCCTCGCCCAAACCGGCCTGAAGGAACTCTCCGCCCTGCAGACCGCGTTCCTGACCAAGCATCTGCTCGGGCGCTAGGCTCGTATCAGCTCGGCCGCCATGCCGCATCCCGAGCAACTGTTTCAATGGACCTGGGAGCTGGAGTCGCCGCCCGACGCTCTCTGGCCGCTCGTTTCGAATACCGACCGTTTCAACCGCGACTGCGGTTACCCGCCCGTCACCGTCCAGCCCAGCACATCCGCCCACCGCCGGTTGCGCGCCGTGGCGATGGGCATCGTCATCGAATGGGAGGAGCACGCCTTCGAGTGGCAGGAACCGTGGCGCTACGCCGTCGAGCGTAGCTATGTCAGCGGCCCCGTCTCGCACATGATCATGCGCTGCGAGCTCGCGCCCCGGGCCGGCGGCGGCACCACGCTCACCTACGAGATGCGGCTCACGCCCTCCAACCTGCTCGGCCGGCTCGCGCTGCCGCTGTCGATCGGCCGCCAGGCCCGCGCGACCACCGAGCGCGTCTTCCGCCGCTATGACGAATTCGCCCGGCAGGGCCTGCGCGTCTCCCAGCTCGCGCACCGGCCCACCCTCGCCCAAGGCGCGCCGGAACGGCTGGCGGCCGCGCGCCGGACGCTGACCGGCGACGCGCAGCAGCCCGCCGATCTCGTGGCCCGGCTGGCCGAGTTCGTGACCTCGGCCGACGATCTCGCCAGCCAACGCATGCGGCCCTATGCACTTGCCGATCTCTGGCACAGTGACCGCCGCCAGACGCTGAAGCTCTTCCTCCACGCCACCCGCGCCGGCCTGCTCGACTTCCATTGGGATGTCCTGTGTCCCCATTGCCGCGGCGCGAAGGCAACCTCGGCCTCGCTCGGCACGCTGAACAGCGAGGCGCACTGCGACACCTGCCAGATTGATTTCACCGCCAACTTCGACCAGTCGGTCGAGCTCACGTTCACCCCCAACGCCGCCATCCGCCGTGTCCCCCGCGTCGACTATTGCGTGGGCGGCCCGCAGGTCACGCCGCATGTCGTCGCCCAGCAACTCCTCCAGCCGACGGAAAGCCGGCCGCTGGTGCTCGCCCTCAAACCCGGCCGCTATCGCGTAAGGGCGCCCGGGCTCGCTTCGCCCATCGCGTTCCGCGTCGAGCCCGGGGCCGGCGTTGCCGCTGAAATCACCCTCACCGCCCAGTCCAGCGTCATCGGGGAACTCGCACTCGCCCCGGGCGGCGCGCTCACGCTGTCCAATCCCGGCGACACGGCGCAGCTGGCGGTCGTCGAGCACGTTGAGTGGAGCGACCAGTCGACGACCGCCGCCGAGGTCACGGCGCTGCAGGTGTTCCGCGACCTGTTTTCGCGCGAGGTGCTGCGGCCGGGCGGGCAGGTTTCGGTGGGCTCGCTCACGGTCATCTTCACGGACCTCAAGAATTCCACGCAGCTCTACAAGGACATCGGCGACGCCCGCGCCTTCGGCCGGGTGCAGACCCATTTCGAGATCCTGAAGGCCGCCGTCGCCGCCGAGGACGGTGCCATCGTGAAGACGATGGGCGACGCCATCATGGCGGTTTTTCCCCAGCCGAGCGCGGCGCTGCGCGCGCTGGTGCGGGCCCAGCGCTATCTCGCGCGGCCCGACGACTACGAGCTGCCGGCCGGCGTCAGCGCGGCCCATGCCCCGCATCCGCTGGCCCTCAAGGCCGGCCTCCACCATGGCCCGTGCATCGCCATCAACCAGAACGAGCGGCTCGATTACTTCGGCACGACGGTGAACATCGCGGCACGGCTCTGCGCCCTCGGCACCGGCGAGGATCTCGTGCTCTCCGCCGCCGTGCGCCACGATCCCGCGGTCGCCGACCTGCTCGCCGAGCACGCCATGCTGCTCGGCACCGGCAGCGAGACCGCGCTGCTCAAGGGCTTTGGCGAGGAGGAATTCGAGGTCTGGCGCCTCAAGACCCAGGCCGGCATCACGCGCCACCCGTTCTGGCGGATTTAGCCCGGACTGGTCCGGTAGCAGCCGAGGTCACGAGGCTGTCCGTTAGATGACCCGAGAAAGGAACGTCGAACGGTCAACATCGAACTTCGAAGTCACGAGGCCATTGACTGGACCTCGGGGTTGGACGTTCGAAGTTGAGCGTTCGATGTTCGGCCTTGCTTCAGGATTCCGCCCGCCTCGCCTTCTTCTCCGCATCCGTCGCCGCCGCCTGATGCACCCCGCCAAAGTTGCCGCTCTCGCAGGCCCGCACGAAACTCTCCGTCACGCTTTTCAATTCCTCCCAGCGCGCGCGGATCTTCTTCGCCTCTTCGGGCGTGATCTTGTTGTCCGCCGCCGAGGAGGCGATGGTCGCAAGCATGTCCGCAAACTCCTGCACGATGTCGTTGGTCAGCGGGATGAGCTGGCCGGGATGGCTCAGGCTCGCCGGGTTCCGGATGAAAAAACCGCCGGTCTGCTCCGCCACCCATTGCGCGATGCGCGGGTCCCGGGTGGACTTGACCAGCTGGCCGACGCGGTCGAGCGGGTTGTTCGCGCCGCTGCCGGCATCGTCGGAGGGCGGCTCCGTCCATTTGTAGATCAGGGAAAGCGACAGCCCCAGGTCCGCCGCGATCTGTTTCGCGCTGGTTTTCTTGAAAACCTCCCGGAGGACCTCGTGCGATTGCATGGGGCGCGAGCGTGACATCGCATTAGCCGAACGCAATCCCGGGCGCATTCCGGCTAACGACCGGGGCTGCGCCGCTTTTTTGCGTGCCTATCCCGGCCGGTTTCTGGCTTACTAACCGCCTCCCCATGAACATCCACGAGTATCAGGCCAAGGCCTTGTTCGAGAAATTTGGCGTCCCGGCGCCCAAGGGCGCCACCGCCAAATCCGCCGCGGAATTCGATACCGCCCTCGCGTCGCTCCCTGAGGGCGCCATCATGGTGAAATCCCAGATCCACGCCGGCGGCCGCGGCAAGGGCACCTTCACCGACGGCTTCAAGGGCGGCGTGAAATTCTGCCCGACCAAGGCCGAGGCGAAGGAAAAGGCTGGCAAGATGCTCGGCAACACCCTCGTCACGATCCAGACCGGCCCCGCCGGCCGCAAGGTGCAGACGATCTATTTCACCCAGGCGAGCGACATCAAAAAGGAATACTATCTCGCCATCCTGCTCGACCGCGCCTCGTCGCGGCCCGTCATCGTCGCCTCCACCGAGGGCGGCGTCGAAATCGAAAAGGTCGCGCACGACACGCCGGAGAAGCTCCACAAGGTCTTCGTCGACCCGGCCTACGGCCTCGCGGATTTCCAGGTGCGCGAACTCGTCTTCAAGCTCGGTTTCGCCGGCGCCGAGGCCAAGAACGCCAGCAAGCTGATCCGCAACCTCTACACGATGTACTGGGAAACCGACGCCGCCATGGTCGAGGTCAATCCGCTCATCACCACCCCCGCGGGCGAGGTCCTCGCGCTCGATGCCAAGGTCTCCTTCGACGACAACGCCCTTTTCCGCCATCCCGAGATCGTCGCGCTGCGCGACCTCAATGAGGAGGACCCGAAGGAGATCGAGGCCTCCAAGGCCAGCCTGTCCTACATCGCCCTCGACGGCAACATCGCCTGCCTCGTCAACGGCGCCGGCCTCGCAATGAGCACGATGGACATCATCAAGCATTTCGGCGGCAGCCCGGCCAACTTCCTCGACGTCGGCGGCGGCGCCTCGAAGGAGCAGGTCGTGGCGGCGTTCAAGATCATCCTCGGCGACCCGAACGTGAAGGGGATTTTCGTAAATATCTTCGGCGGCATCATGGACTGCAACGTCATCGCCCTCGGCATCGTCGAGGCGGTGAAGGAAGTCGGCCTCAAGCTCCCGCTCGTCGTCCGCCTCGAGGGCAACAACGTCCTCGCCGGCAAGGCCACCCTCGCCGGCTCCGGCCTCGCCCTCGTCTCTGGCGACACCATGGCCGACGCCGCCCAGAAAATCGTGAAACTCGTCGCCTGACCTTCTCACAGGAGCATACGGCATAGCAGAGAATCCAAACTCCATCATCGATCTCCGTTTCCTCAGTTGCCTCCTGTAAAAGCAACCCTCCCCATGAGCATCCAAGTCAAGGAACTCGCCTTCGTTTTCTACCCCGTCACCGACGTAGCCCGCGCCCGTTCATTTTACGAAGGTCTGCTCGGCCTGAAGGTCGGCTTTCAGATCGAGTTCGCCCCCGGCCAGTGGTGGATCGAGTACGACATCGCCGGCCAGGCCCTCGCCATCTCCAACGCCATGCCCGGCAAGACCGCCTCGGCCCTCGCCTTGGAAGTCGCTGACCTCGATGCCGCCCTCACGGCGGTCAAGGCGGCCGGCGCCGATATCGCGAACGAAGTGATGGAATTTCCGCCCTGCCGCATGTTCATCGTCAAGGATCCGGACGGCAACGAAATCACCCTCCATCACCGCAAGGCTTCGTAAGCTATCCGGACCAGGCATCCTTCGTCTTCCATCTTTCATCTTCAATCTTCGAACTCCGCGCGTAGCGCTACCCATGTCCATTCTCATCACTCCCGAAACCAAGATCCTCGTCCAGGGCATCACCGGCGCCTTCGGCGCCAAGCATGCCCAGCTCTCGCTCGACTACGGCACCCGGGTCGTCGCCGGCGTCACCCCCGGCAAGGGCGGCCAGTTCTTCGAGCACCAGGGCGCCAAGGTTCCGATCTTCGACACCGTGATCGAAGCCGCCAAGGCGACCGGCGCGACCGTCTCCGTGATCTTCGTCCCGCCGCCCTTCGCCGCTGACGCCATCCTCGAATGCGTCGACGCCCGCCTCGATCTGGCGGTCGCCATCACAGAAGGCATCCCGATCAAGGACATGGTGCGCGTGAAGCGCGCAATGCAGGGCAGCCCGACCCGCCTCGTCGGCCCGAACTGCCCCGGCATTGTCACCCCCGGCACCGGCAAGGATTCGAACGGCGGCTGCCGCATCGGCATCGCCCCCGGCTATATTCATAAGAAGGGCCATGTCGGCGTCGTTTCCCGCTCCGGCACGCTCACCTACGAGGCGGTCTTCCAACTCACCACCAAGGGCATCGGCCAGAGCACCTCGGTCGGCATCGGCGGCGACCCCGTCAATGGCACGTCGCACCTTGACGTGATCAAGCTCTTCAACGCCGACCCCGACACGCACGCCATCATCCTCATTGGCGAGATCGGCGGCAACGCCGAGGTCGAGGCCGCCCGCTGGATCAAGGCCAACTGCAAGAAGCCCGTCGCTGGTTTCATCGCCGGCGCCACCGCCCCCGCCGGCCGGCGCATGGGCCACGCCGGCGCCATCGTCGGCGGAGCCGAGGACACCGCCGCCGCCAAGATCGCCGTCTTCCAGGAATGCGGCATCGAGGTCGCAGCCACGCCTTCCGACATGGCCGACGCCCTCCTCCGCGCGGCCAAGGCCAGGGGCGTGACGCTGTCCTGATTGCAGGTTGCTGAAACCGGACAGACCGGAATCCAGAAATCAATCAGGCAGGCGGTCTGCCTAGAGTGGAAGTCTAGCCGGTTTCCGGTGTCCGAAATCCTGAATTAAATGAACGTCTCCGGCCGAGCCTACCGCACGATCTGGCCGGCCGTTGACGGTGCGGCCGTCGAAATCATCGACCAGACCCGTCTGCCTCACGCGTTTGTCACCGCCCGCCTCGCGACGCTCGACGATGCAGCCCATGCCATCCGCGCCATGCTCGTCCGGGGCGCCCCGCTGATTGGCGCCACCGCCGCCTGGGGCCTGTGGCTCGGGTTGCGCGCCGATGCCTCCGACGCCGGTCTCGCCCGCGCGCATGCCACCCTGCTCGCCACGCGCCCCACCGCCGTCAACCTTCGCTGGGCGCTCGACCGTGTCCGCACCCACGTCGCTCCCCTCGCACCCGCCACCCGCGCCACCGCGGCCCGGCAACTCGCCCTTGAGATCTGCGACGAGGATGTCGCGGTCAACCGCGGCATCGCCGCCGCCGGCCTGCCGCTCCTCCGCACCCTGGCCGCGGCGAAAAAAGCCGGCGGGCGGGTCAATGTGCTCACCCACTGCAATGCCGGCTGGCTCGCCGGTGTCGATCTTGGCATGGCCACCGCGCCCATCTATGCCGCGCATGATGCCGGCCTCCCCATCCATGTCTGGGTCGATGAAACCCGGCCGCGCAACCAGGGCGCGAGCCTTACCGCCTGGGAGCTCCTGAATCACGGCGTGCCGCACACCATCATCGTGGATAATGCCGGCGGGCACCTCATGCAGCGCGGACAGGTCGACCTCGTCATCGTCGGCACCGACCGCACCACGGCGACAGGCGACGTCTGCAACAAGATCGGCACCTACCTGAAGGCCCTTGCCGCGCGTGACAACGGCGTGCCTTTCTACGCCGCCGTGCCCTCCTCCAGCATCGATTGGACGCTGCGTGACGGCCTCCGCGAGATTCCCATCGAGGAACGCGCCACCCACGAAGTCACCCACCTCACCGGCCTTCTCGCCGATGGCGGCATCGGGGCCGTCTCGCTCACCCCCTTGGGAAGCCCGGCCGCCAATCCCGCTTTTGATGTCACGCCGGCACGTCTGGTGACCGGTCTGATCACGGAAAGGGGCGTGACCGAAGCGTCCGAGGCCGGGCTACGGCGGCTGTTTCCGGCCGTTTGAGGAATTTCCCGTTGCGCCGCACTTTCGCCAAACGACTGGGAACAAGTAAATTACGGCAAGCACCTGTTTCCGGGTAGATGCCGGCTGAAAAAAAAGCTGGACGGCGCGCGGCCTACTTCCATGTTCCGCACTGCATCAGGAACGAATCGGCCCTCCACAAGCCGGTTCTGCCAACCGGGCCGGGAGCGGCCACGGTGGATCGAGGGAAACCTCGGATGTGCGGGACCCGCAAGGGCTCCGAACCAAAAGCGCTCCCGAAGACGAGACCGACCTGATGCCCAGGTCGGTTTTTTGTTTTCACACCCTGATGCGCGAACCTGCCCACCACAGACCATCACGCATCATGTCCAACCTCACCAAACTCCCCGGAATCCGCGTCGACGCGGAGAATCCGAATCATCACCTGTGGGACAACCACGGGACCTGGTTCCTGCACTACACGGTGCATCCCACGCCCTTCACCAAGGAGCGCATCCGCCGCTCGCTCGGCACGAAGGACGTCAAGGTCGCCCGCGAGCGGCGCGACACCTTCTTTGCGCACCTCGCCTCGGAGGCCGCCAAGTCCGCCGCCGCGGTCCGCAGCAAGGAAGCCGCGGCATGACTCCGGGGATCCGCGTCATCCGTTTCGCCCGCGCCGAGTCGGCCAACCGCCCTGGCACCGGGTCGGTGGCGCGCGTGCTGCTCGACGAGCAACCGGACTCCGCCGGACAGATCATCCAGCGCGCCCAGCTCTGGGAGTATGTGCTGCCGGATGGCACCCCGTCAGGCCTGACGAGCACCCTGTCGCGTCAGGACCTCGAGCGGCAGGTGATCATGTATCACCTGGGGCCGCTGCCCGGCGGGGAAGTGACCGGCCCGGAGCCCTCGCTGAAACTGGCGATGTGACACCCCAAAGCCGCGCCACCCGCGCGGCTTTTTCATGCCCCCTTCCCTCCCGTCATCCTGAGCGAAGCCGAAGGATCAATGTTCTCTCCCGCACGCCCGCGTTCGCTTGCGGACACTCCGGAAGCCCGGGCTACGCGATTCCGTCCCTCAACCCGCCTTCACGGAATCTTCAGCCGCTGGCCCGGCCGCAGGGCATTCTCGCCCTGCAGGATCTCGCGGTTCGCCTCGTAAATCTCCTGCCAGCGGTTCGCCGTGCCGTAGTAGCGCACGCTGATCCGCGTGAGTGAATCACCCTCCTGCACCACATGCGTGCGGGCTTCCGGCACCGCCGGGACGGCATTGACGGGGACCGCCGCAGCGGGACGAACCGGTGAAGTCGCGGCGAAATTCGCACTCGGGGTCAGCGCCCCGCCCCCGATCACCCGGGCCGCGTTCGCAATCTGGTCGAGCGTGCCCTGCGCCTGCCGCAGCCGCGCGGAGATGGCGGCGTTCTCCTGCTGCAGCTGCGCGATCCGCGTCGTGCGATCGCGGTCGATGCCCTGCATCGTCTCGTTCAGCCGGGCATTGTCGGACCGGAGGCTGGCGTTGTCGCGCTGGGCCGCCGCCAGCTGGCTGGTGACCGTCGCCAGTGCGGCGGCGCGTTGCTCGGCGCTCAGGCGCGCCTGCTCGGACTGCGCGAGCCGGTCGCTGTCGGCACGCAATCCGGCGATCAGCGTATTTTGGTCGTCGAGCAACTTCTTGAGCTCCGCTTTTTCCGCCGTCAGCCGTTCGTTCGCACCCGTCAGTTCCGCGACGCTCGCGCTGTGCTGCTCCACCGCCTTGTCCGATTCCGCCAGCTTTGCCTGGGCGGCCGTGAGTTGCGTCCGCAGCGCAGCCGCGTCATCCGCCGCCTGCGTGCTCCGCGCGCTCTCGGCCTGCGCCGCGGCGAGTTTGGCCGTGAGCTCCTTCAGCTGGTCCTGTAATTTGTCGTTCGCGGCCGCAAGCTGGGTGACGGTGGAAGCACTCGCCGCCGACTGGCTGGTGAGCTGGTCCGTCGCCTGTTTCGCCTGGGCCAGCTGGGCTTCCAGGGCCGTCTTCTCGCTGGTGAGCTTCGTGTTCAGGTCCGTGAGCTCCGCCACGCTGGCGTTGTGCTGGTCCACGGCCTTGTCCGATTCCGCCAGCTTGGCCTGCAGCGTCGCAAGATCCGCCCGCGCCTTGTCCGCCTCGGCCTGGGCGTTCTGCACCAGGGTGCGCGACGCCGCGTCGGCCTGCTTCAGCTGGGCGGCCGTGAGCTCGGCCGTCTGCTTCTCGCCGGCCAGCCGGTCGTTGTCGGCGGCCAGGCGCTGCTCCTCGGCCCGGAGCTTGTCGGTCTCGGCGGACAGCGAGCGCAGCTTCGCATTCAGCGCGGCCACCTCGGGGCTGGGCGTGGCGTCCTCGGCGCTCTTTGACTCGAGGAGCACGCGGTTTGCCTCCGCGAGCGACTTGTTGGCCTCGCGGGAACGCTGCAATTGGGCCGCCAGCGTCGAGATCTCCTGGGCGGAATTCTTCCGGTCTTCATCGATCTGCGCTTCCAGCGAGCGGACCTGGTCCTGCGTCGTCTGCATTTCCAGCTTCATCGCGTCGCTTGGCGCCGCCTTGGCTGCGGCAGCCTGGGCGGCGAGCGCTGCGGCGACGCTCTGCTTCGCCACCTCCAGGTCCTTTTGCAGCGATTCATTCGCCGCGCTCAGGTCGGCGACCGCCTTGGATTTCTCCTCCAGCGCGCGAGCGGCGGCGTCGAGCTGAGCGGCCAGCTTCGCCCCGGTGTCGCGATCCTCGGAGCCGGACTGCTGGGCTGCAGACAGCCGCTGGTTCTCGGCGGCGAGCTTGTCATTGGCCGTCCGTAGGCTCGCCAGCTGGGCGGCAAGTTTTTCTTTCTCCGCCACGGCCGCCGCCGCGTCATTGCGGGCGTTGTCCCTCGCAAGCAGGGCCGCCGCGAGGGATTCCTTGGTCGCCGCGGCCTCGGCGCCAGCGCGTTGCGCAGCCTCGAGGTCGGCCTGGGCCTTCGCGAGCCGGTCGCGGTCCGCCGCCTGTGCCTCCTGCGCGGCGGCCAGCGAGGCTTTCAGCTGCGCCAGCTCGGCCGTCACCCGGCCGGATCCGGCCAGCTGCGCCTGGAGTTTCTGGTTCTGGCCCGTCAACTCATCATTCCGGGACGCAAGATCCTGATTGGCATTGGTCAGCGCGGCATTGGATTTCTGGGCGTCGGCCAGCTGCGCCGTGAGCTTGGCCGCCTTGTCGCCCGCCTCGGACGCGGCCTGTTGCGCGGTGGCCAGGGCGGCCTTCAACTGGGCCGCCTCGGCGGAGGCACGGCTGCCCCCGGCCTGCTGAGCCTGCAGTTTCTGGGTCTCCGCCGTCAGTTCGTCATTCTTGGTGCCAAGGTCCTGGTTGGCGCCGGTCAGGGCGGCAATCTGCTTCTGGGCGCCGTCGAGCTGCGCGGTGAGTTTGCCCATCGTCTCGCGATCCGCCGCCTGGGCCTGCTGGGCGGCGGCCAGGGTGGAGCGCAGCTGCGCCACTTGGGTCGACTCGCTGCGGCCGGCCGCGTTCTGTCGCGCCAGCAGTTCCTGCGTCTGCGCGGTCAGCTCGTCGTTCTTCACCTTCAGCTCGTCGTTGGCCTTGGACAGCGCGGTAATCTGCGTCTGCGCGGCAGCCAGCTGCCCGGTCAGTTTGTCGCCGGCCGCCTGCGTGGCCGCGGCGGCGGCGGCCTGCCGGGCCTCGTTCAGCTGGGCTTCGAATTTGGCCGCCTGCACCTTGAGATTGGCCTGCGCGCTTTCGGCCTCGCCGCGCAACTCCTCGGTTTCGCGCCGGGCCGCAATCAGGTCCTGCTTGGCGGCGGCCAGTTCATCCTGCGCCGGCGACCGGGCCTGGGCCGCGGCGAGACGCTGCTGGAGCGAGGCCTTTTCGGCGGCCAGCGCATTTTAGGCCCGCGCGGTTTCCTCGGCCTGCGCCTGCAGCTGGCGGGCGGCGGCGGCGTTGTCCTCGGCCGCCTTCTTCAAGCGGGCGTTCTCGGACTGCAGCGCCGCGAGCTCGGCGGAATTATCCGGGGTGGCGGAACGGGCGGCCGTGAGACGGCGGTTCTCGTCGGTCAATCTCTCGTCGGCCGCGCGCTGGTCGTCCAGCTGACGGGTGAGGGCCTCCACCGAGGCCGCGTCGGCGGCGGAACCGGTTTTCGCGCCATCGCCGGACTCGGTGAGTTTGGCCTGCGCGATACGCAGCTGGCGGTAAAGCGAGCTGAGTTCGGCCGTGGAGCGCTTGATCTCATCGTTCAGGCGGGTGTTGTCCGCCACGAGCATCGTCAGCCGGGTGTTGTCCTGGCCGGAATTTTCGCTGTTGGCCGGCGTGGCAGCCGCCTGCGCGAGCCGGGCGTTGTCAGCCGAAAGCTTGGCGGTGGCATCGTCGGCTTCCTTCAGCCGGGCCACGAGGCTGGCGTTGTCACGGGCAAGCTGGTCGACCTGGGTTCGGAGCTCCTTGACGGTGGCGGCATCGCCGGATTCTGCCGCGGCACTGGCCTGGGCATTGTCGGCTGTCAGCCGGGCCGTGGTGGCGCGGGCGGCGGTGAGCGCGGCCTGAAGTTCCGCAATCTGGCGGGCCGCCGCCTGGCCTTGGGCCTGCAGCGTGGCGTTTTCCTGGGACAGCTGGTCGCCGCGCGCCGTCGCCGCGGCCGCCGCCTGGTCCAGGCCCGCCGCCGAGGCAAGGCGCTGCTCGAGGGTGTTTTTTTCGCCCTGCAGCGATTGCATGGATGCGGTAAGCGCCGCATTGGCCGCCCGAAGCTTGTCGAGTTCGTCCAGCGCGGCCGTCAGCTTCGGGTCCATCGGCGCCGGCGGCGCGGCCACGGCGGGAGCCGCTGCCGGTTTGGATGCCGCCACGGCGGTCCGGGCCGGGGCAAATTGCGCCGCAATCTCGCCGCGCAACCGCACGGCCTCAGCCTTGCCGGCGGCGAGCTGGACGGCATCGAGCTTTTGCGTGAGCAGATCGCGCCCGGTGCTCTTGGCGCCGTTGTCGGCGGCCAGCGACAGCCAAGCATACGCCACGGGCAGCGAGGACACGAGGCCCCCGCGCCCTTCAGCGATCATGATGCCGAGGTTGTTCTGGGCCGCTGCAAAATTCTGCATCGCCGCCTGCCGGTACAGTTCGGCCGCCGCCTTCTCATCGCGCGCCGAGCCCCGGCCGTCCTCCAGCATGAGCGCCAGGTTGTAGCGCGCCCGGGCATAGCCGTTGTTCGAGGCATCCCGGTACCATTTCTGCGCCTGCGCTTCATCCTTCACGACCCCGCGGCCGAGTTCGTAGGCCAGGCCAAGATTGTACTGCGCCTCGGGCACGCCGTGCTGGGCCGCCTGCCGGAACCAGAGCGCCGCCTCGAAATAATCGCGGACCACGCCAATCCCGTTGGCGTACATGTTGCCCACGTTGAACTGGGCGGGGGCGAAACCCTGCTCCGCCGCCTTGAGATAGAGCTGGAAGGCCGCCCCGCTGTCGGGCGTCATGCCCCGGCCCAGCTCGGTCAACATGCCCAGATTGAACTGCGCCGGCGCAAACCCGCGGTCCGCCGCCTTCGTGAAACAGCGGATGGCCTGCGCATAATCCTGCGAAACCCCCTGGCCGTTGGCATAGGCGTTGCCCAGGATGTTGAGCGCCTCGGGGTCGCCGTCGTCCGCCCGGGTGCGGACCGTCGCGAGATCCACCTGCGCCACCACCGGCAGGGCCACCGGACCGAGGGCCATCAGCGCAGCCACGAGAAGTGAGCGCTGCGACTTGGTCAGGAATGAAACGCGGGGCGAAACGGCGGAACTACACACGGATTTCGTTTAAGGAGAAAACCCTAGCCGGGAGCAAGGCCGCATCCTGCATGCCGTGGATGATTTTCTTGTCCGGGGGACAAAACGTCGCGAGCGCCCCCGAGAGCCTGGCCTCGCCGCCAACCACGAAATAATAGGGGCAGAGCCGCAGCCTCCCGTCCACCTCGCGGGCCGCGCGAGGAGCCTCGCGTTCATACACCCGATGACGCACCCGGCGGGGCTTCCGGTAGGTTTGGAGCAGATGCAGGTTCGTCGGGGCCAGCTCCACCGCCCGGTCCACCCCTTCCTGCCATTCCTCCCGCGAGCTGTCGCTGCCGAGGATGACGCTGCGCGCGCCCCACGCCGTCTCGTGATAGCCGGAGATTTTCACGATGAGGTCGCGTTCCTTCTGGGTCGCTCCAGCCAGTTCCCGCCAATCATGCAGCGCCCGGCCCGCCGCCCGCGGGGCATCCAGCACGGCGCCGGGTGGCAGCGGCGCCGGGTCCATCACCCAGGAAGGCGGGATGAGGACGCGCAGGAGCTTGAGCGCCCGGCCGCTCAGGGTCTCCGCCCAGAAGTCCTGCAACAGATGGTGGTGAAACAGCGCCAGGGTGAGTTTTTCCTCCTGAAACGGCCGCATCGGTGGCGTGATGGCCACCTCGCCGGCCGACCAGGCCTCGAAGATGAACCGGGCGGTACGTATGTTCGCCAGGTCGAACAGCTCGAAAAACCGGTAAATGACGTCGACCTTCTCGGGATTGCCGTCGACATCGACGCAGAGTTGCGGACCCAGCGGGAAAATTTCCTCAGGTGAGACGCAAAACACCCGCCGGCCCTGCACCTGCAGCTGGTGCGCGAGCCACTGCATCTCCGGCCGGTAGGTCGCGGCCTCGTCGCTCACCACCAGCGCAATGAACGGATTGCGCGTGTCCGGCCGCAGCGCCGCCAGCGCCGCGTAGAAATTCGCGATCATCGCATCATTCCCGCCCAGCACCCCGCCCGCGGCATACAGCCGGTTCAGGAAGGCCGTGAGCCCGATGCCACCGGGCACCGAATCGAGTTCCGTGAGCGCGAAGCCGTCGTCCGTCAGCAGCAGGTCGGGCCGCAGCACCGCGGGAAACGCCCCGCGGTTCTTCGGATCGCGGGCATGCGCGATGAGCGCGGCGGGCTTCCCCCGGTCGAGGTAGTCCGCCACCCACGGCGCCACGAGCGGCTTGTTGCGCAGGAGGTTTTTGCCCGCCACCGAGCGCAGGTAGAGCGTCTCCAGCGCCTGGTGGAACTCGACGCAGGCGCCGCCGATGGCCTCGAGCTGGGCAACTTGGTCGGGACTGAGTGGCCAGGCCTCGGGCGAAAGCTGCCAGGTCTTCGCCTCAAACAGCGGCTGGTTGGCCAGCAGGGCGCTGATGTGCTCGTAGGGCAGGTCGCTCATGGGCAGCCCCGGGTTTCCAAGCGAACAGCGAACAGCGAACGTCCAACTCCCAAACTCGAAGTCCTCTCCCTTGATTGCCTGTGGGAATCAGAGGCCCGTCCTCCGCCTGCTGTGGTTCGATGTTCGAAGTTCAAGGTTGGATGTTCGACGTTCAGCGATCGAAGCGCAAATTCGAGTTTCGGATTTCGACCTTCGAATTTCCCCGCCCCGCGGGGGAGTTATTCCTCCATCTGGATATCCTTGTTGCGATGCCGCGGGCAGCCGGCCCGCAGCCAGGCGTTGACGAAGCGGTCGAGGTCGCCGTCCAGCACGCCCTGCGTGTCGCTCGTGCTCATGCCGGTGCGCAGGTCCTTCACCATCTGGTAGGGCTGCAGCACATAGCTCCGGATCTGGCTGCCCCACCCGATCTCGCCCTTCTCGCCGTAGAACCGGTCCATCTCGGCGCGCTGCTCGTCCTGCTTCTTTTCGTAGAGGCGGGCCTTTAGCACGTTCATGGCCGCCGCCTTGTTCTTGATCTGGGAACGCTCGTTCTGGCACACGACCACGATGCCCGAGGGAATGTGCGTGAGCCGCACCGCGGAGTCCGTGGTGTTGACGCCTTGGCCGCCCTTGCCGGAGGAGCGGTAGACGTCCGTGCGGATCTCGCTGTCGGGAATCTCGATCTGGATGTCCTCGGTGATCTCGGCGATCACGTCGATCGCGCAGAACGAGGTGTGGCGCCGCTTGTTCGAGTCGAACGGGCTGATGCGCACCAGGCGGTGCACCCCGCGCTCGGCCTTGGCATAGCCGTAGGCGTTCTCACCCTTGAGCAGGAGCGTCGCCTTGCTGATGCCCGCCTGGTCGCCGACCTGCACGTCCTGCACCTCCACGGTGAAGCCGCGGCGCTCAGCCCAGCGGTTGTACATACGGAAGAGAATGTCCGCCCAGTCGTTCGACTCGGTGCCGCCCGCGCCCGACTGGATCGAGAGGATGGCGTTGTTCTTGTCGAACTGGCCGGTGAGGAAGGACGCGATCTCCAGCTGGTCGAGCTCCGCGACCATCGCGGCGACCGTGGTGTCGAGTTCCTTGGCGTACGTCTCGCGCTCGGCGCCGTCGGCCGCCTCGACCAGTTCCACCATCACCGCCGCGTCGTCCACGCGTTTCTTGAAGGCGACGACCGGCAGCACCGCACGCTTGAGGGCGTTCAGCTTGGCGATGTGCTTCTGCGCCCGCTCGTTGTTGTCCCAGAATCCCGCCGCGCCCATCTGGGCGTCCATCGCCTCGATCTCGCGCTGCTTTTGATCGACGTCAAAGAAACCTCCACAAGTGCCCGGCGCGCTTGGTGATGTTCTCGATGTGGTTGAAGGTCTCGGGTGCGATCATGGTGAACCGTCATGGCCGCACGGTGCGGCGCCCGGCGCAAGGGAAAATCGGGCGACGGCGGCCGGCCGGCGGTTGGACTAATGGGCCGGCCGGGGCCGCATCAATCCATCACGCATGCCCCATTTACGGCACGGCGAGGGAAACCTTGGATCCGAGACGCAGGATCTCAAAACCAATCTGATCGACGGAGTGATCGCCAGCCATGGCGTCGCCATAGCTTGAAAGGATCACGACACCGATCTTCGCGGCGGGATCGAAGCCCAGGAAACTGATGTAGCCGCCCGTCCCGCCGTTGTGCCACAGCACGGTTTGACGCTCCACGCTGCAGCGGATTTGCCAGCCCAGGCCGACATCACTACCGGAACGCCGGAAGTGGGTCTGGCGCGACAGGGCCAGGGCGCGTGCCAGGCCGAAACCCTGTTCCTGCATGTTCACTTCAACAAATTTGAGCAGGTCATCGGCGTCGGACTTAAGCCCCCCGCCTGGCGCCATCACATCGTGGTCCCAGTTCGGCACCACCTTCCCTTTCATATCATGTCCTGGAGCTAGCCGGCTCTTTTCCGCCGGACTCAGCGCGAAAGACGTACTGGCCATCCCGAGGGGCGCACAGACGGTCTCATCTACCAGTGTCGCGTAGGGCTTGCCCGTCTTGAGCGCCAGCAAATGACCGAGCAGACTGAATCCAAAATTGGAATAGATCTTCGCCTGCAGGTCATGCGTGTCGGCCATCGCTTTGTAGGCCTGCCGCCGATGCCGGTCGTAGCAGGCCACGGCGACAAAAACCGCGGCCGCCAGCAAGCCCAGGCCAAGGATGATTTTGAAGAAAATCATGCGTGGCCGCGGCCGCCGTTGTCACACGTCAATCACCCCGCCCGCCTTGCGCTTTTTCCAGTCCCAGTACCACGCGATCCAGATGCAGGCCTCGTAGAGGATGTAGAGCGGCACGGCCATGCAGATCTGGGTGATGACCTCGGGGGTCGTCAGCACCGCGCCCAGGATGAGCGAGAGGACAATCACATGCCGGCGATAATGCGCCAGCTGCTGGTGGGTCACCATGCCGAGCTTCACCAGGAGCAGAACGATGATCGGAAACTGGAAGCCCAGCCCCATGCCGAAGATGAACTTGGCCACGAAGCCGATATACTCGTCGGCCCGCCAGTCGAAGGCCTCGAATCCCAGCAGATGGGAATACTCGATCGAGGCCCGCAGCGCGAGGGGCAGCAGCCCGAAATAGGTCAGGCCGACGCCCGTGAAAAACAGCAGTACGCTCCACCCGACCCAGTTGAGGAGCAGCTGGCGCTCCTTGAGCTTCAGCGCGGGCAGGAAAAACTGGCCGAGGAAAAACGCCCAGAATGGCGCCGACACGATCAGGGCGCCATAGAGCGCGACGTGGAACGCCACGAAGAACGCCTCGGCCGGGCCGAAATTATGCAGCCTTACCCGCAGCGTGGGCGTGCCGGCCGGCGGCGCGGGCAGCAGCTTCAGCGTGGCCACCTGCTCCTGGCCGACCTTCGCCACCCCGACCTGGAACACGACTTGGGGCGCCTCGCCCGGCGGCAGCCCGGCGAACTGCTCGGCCGTCACCGGGTAGGGGCCGAGTTTGGTCGAGCCGATCTGCAGGCTGACCGTCGGCTGCGGCTTCTCGAACATATCGATGCGGGACAGCGGATATTCCAGGATCGCGATCAGCTTGTCCGAGAGCAGCAGGCAGACAACCAGGGCGATGCCGATCACAATGCCCGAGCGGACCAGCGCCGTGCGCAGGTCGTTCAGGTGCGCCCAGAACGATTTCTTGGGCGTCGCCGCTTCGCCCTCGGGCAGGAATTCCTCGTCGTCGTTCATGTCAGTCCACGGTGGAACGCGTTGCCCTCAACGCGTTGTTTGACTTCGAAGGCCAAAGCGCGCGGGCCGAGCCCTTAAGCGCGTTGGGGGCAACGCGCTCCACCCCGGTCCGACTGGCAATAAACAAAGATCTCATTGGGACGACCATATCAGTTGCGCAACGTACCCGCAGCTTTTTCGGCCAGGAAACTTGCATAGGTCTTCGCCACGCCGTCGCGCAAGCCGGTGTGCGCCCGCCAGCCGAGCGCCGTCAGGCGCGAAACGTCCATCAGCTTCCGCGGGCTGCCGTCGGGTTTGGTCGCATCCCAGACAATCCGGCCCGTGAAGCCCGTGACCGCGGCCACGGTCTCGGTCAACTCCCGGATGGTCACGTCCGTGCCCGTGCCGACATTGATCCAGTCCGGCGGCTTGTCCTGCCGCAGGAGAAACGCACAGGCATCCGCCAGGTCGTCGACGTGCAGAAACTCCCGCCGCGGCGCCCCGCTGCCCCACGCCGTGACCTCGCTCCGGCCGGCCGCCTTCGCCTCGTGAAACTTGCGGATCAGCGCCGGCAGCACGTGCGAGTTCTGCAGGTGATAGTTGTCGCCCGGGCCATACAGGTTGGTCGGCATCGCCGAATGAAACAGCACGCCGTACTGCCGGCGGTAATATTGCGCTAGCTTGAGCCCGGTGATCTTCGCGATCGCGTAGGCCTCGTTGGTCGGTTCCAGCGGACCCGCCAGCAGGCTGTCCTCCGTCATCGGCTGCGGCGCCAGCTTCGGGTAGATGCACGAGCTGCCGAGGAACAGCAGTCGCTTCACGCCGTGCCGGTAGGCGCCGTGGATCGTGTTCGCGGCGATGGCGAGGTTCGTGTGGAGAAACTCGGCCGGATAGGTGCTGTTCGCATGGATCCCGCCGACCTTGGCCGCGGCGATGATCGCGATGTCGGGTCGTTCAGCGGCGTAAAATGCGTCGACCGCCGTCTGCGAGGTCAGGTCGAGCTCGGCCCGCGAACGTGTGACCAAATCCACCTCAGCTTCCCGGGTGAAGCGCCGCATTAATGCCGCTCCAACCATGCCTTGGTGACCTGCGATAAAGAGCTTCATGGGAGCAATCCGGTGACGGCCACGAAGAGGCGCCAGGTCGCAGGGGCTACGGCAGCGTCTCCATTGCGCCTATAGGCGCGCGGGAGAGTCGATTCACAACCTTGGAGCCCTTGTGCCTTTTGGTGGCCAATCATCAGGCGAAGGGGGCTTTGGAAGGACCCGGCAGTTGCGCGATCTGCGCCTCGCGCTTGGCCAGCTCGAGGTCGTGTTCGACCATGATCTTCACGAGCTCCTTGAAGCGCACCTTGGGCTCCCAGCCCAGCTTCTGGCGCGCCTTGGCGGGATTGCCGATCAACAGGTCGACCTCCGCGGGACGCTCATAACGCTCGTCATATTTCACGTGCTTCTGCCAGTCGAGGCCGATCAGGCCGAAGGCCTCCTGGCAGAATTCCTTCACGCTGTGCGTCTCGTTGGTCGCAACCACGTAGTCGTCGGGATTGTCCTGCTGCAGCATCAGCCACATCATCTCGACGTATTCCTTCGCGTAGCCCCAGTCGCGCTGCGCATCGAGGTTGCCGAGGTAAATCGAGTCCTGCAGGCCCAGCTTGATGCGCGTCGCGGCGCGGGTGATTTTGCGGGTGACGAACGTCTCGCCGCGCCGCGGGCTCTCATGGTTGAAGAGGATGCCGTTGCTCGCATGGAGGTTGTAGCTCTCCCGGTAGTTCACCGTCAGCCAGTGCGCGTAAACCTTGGCGCAGCCATAGGGCGAACGCGGCCAGAACGGCGTCGTCTCGGTCTGCGGCACCTGCTGCACCTTGCCGAACATCTCGGATGACGAGGCCTGGTAATAGCGGCACTTCTTCACGAGCCCCGCCTCGCGGATGGCCTCGAGGATGCGCTGCGCGCCCAAGCCGTCGACGTCGCCCGTGTATTCCGGGATGTCGAACGACACCCGCACGTGCGACTGCGCGCCAAGGTTGTAGATCTCGTCCGGCTGGAGCTGATAGAGGAGCTTCACCATCTGCACGGAGTCGGCGAGGTCGCCGTAGTGCAGGTGCAGCTTCACATTGTTGACGTGCGGGTCGCGGTAGAGGTGGTCGATCCGGCTGGTGTTGAAGGTCGAGGCGCGGCGGATGACCCCGTGGACCTCGTAGCCCTTGGCCAGCAGGAGTTCGGCGAGATAGGAGCCATCCTGACCCGTGATGCCGGTGATGAGCGCTTTCTTCATGAGAGGCCAACGCTAGGCCCACCCGGCGCCCGGGCAAGCCCGCAGCAACAATGCGGGGAGCGGGTTTGAAACGCAAAGACGCAAAAGTCGCAAAGTTTGATCGGAAGATCAGTTCTCTGCTTGGCTCAGGCCTTTGCCTCTTCGCGATTGGTCCGAGGGCCGCTACGCCGTCAGCAGCCGCGCCGTCCGCACCAGGTCCGCCGCCAGGGCCTGCACTGCTTTCTGTGTGCGCGGATCCTTCAGCGCGCCTTTCTCGTCAAAGGCCTCATGGGCCTTGGGCAGGATGCACTGCGCGGGCACCACGTGGCAGCCGAGGTGCAGCAAGAGCTGCTTGGCCAGCTGCATCGAGCGCACGCCGCCCAGCATGCCGGGCGAGGCCGAGACCACCGCCGCCACCTTGCCGGTGAGCGGGTTGGTGTCGGCGCGGGTGCACCAGTCGATGGTGTTCTTGAGCAGCGGCGTGATCATCGAGTTGTACTCGGGCGACGCCACGAGCAGGCCCTGATGCGAGGTGATGAGATCGATGATCTTGACCGCATTCGCCGGCAGTCCTTCCGCGTCCTCGAGGTCGCCGTGGTAAAGCGGCAGCGGCACCTCGTTGAGGTCGAGCAGCGTCACCTCGCCGCCGGCCTCCCGCACCGCCTGCACCGTGACGGCGAGCAACTTCCGGTTCAGGGACTCCCGGCGCGCACTGCCGGAAAAAGCGAGGATGCGGATCGGGTTGGCCATGCCCGCAGCAAGACCCAACCCAGAGGTTTCAGCAAGCGCCCCGATGCATCCGCCCCCGCCGTCAGTGTCACGTAATACGTGACATTGACGGTGGAGCCGAAAAGCAGGTAAGCCGCCGGTCGCGAGAAGCAGGGCAGGTCTTTGCCCTGCCTTCGTGCGGCCAAGGAGCGGGTCGGAGACGCCGCCCTACCCCAAGGATTTCAGCAACCGCTCGAGTTCGCCGCGCTTTGCCTGTTGTTCGGCGAGCTGCTTCCGTGCGCCCTCCAGCACGGCTGGCGGGGCCTTGCGGACGAACGCCTCGTTGGCCAGCCGCGCCTCGGTCGCCGCAATGTGCTTGGCCAGCGCTTCGAGTTCCTTTTTCATCCGGACCTTCTCGACGCCCGCGTCCACCGTGCTGGCAAGATCGAGGTAGAGCGTGCCGAGCGTCGTCACTGCCGCCGGGGCGCCCTCGACCCGGTCGCGGCGCACGAGCTCGGCCGCGCCGGTCAGGCGGACCAGCTTGGCCAGGTTGGCCGACAGCACCGCCCATTCATGGTCGCCGGTGATGATGAAAAATTTCACATCGCGGCGGCTGGCCAGGTTGTGCTCGGCCTTCAGCGCCCGCGCCTGCGAGACGAACGCCTTCAGGCCCTGCACCGTCGCCACCTGCCCGTGATCCAGCACCAGCCCGTGCATCAGCGAGGCCGACGCCAGTTGCGAGGCATTCTCCAGGTGGGCGTCCTCGATGAACGTGGCGGGCGCGCCGTAGCCGAGCAGCTGCCAGAGCTCCTCGGTGATGAAGGGGATGAACGGATGCAGCAGCAGCAGGGTCTGCCGCAGCACCAGGTCCTGGATCGCGAGGCAGTTGGCCTTCGTGTCCGGCGACTGCAGCTTCGATTTCGAAACCTCCACGTACCAGTCGCAGAAATCGTTCCAGAAAAACCCGTAGAGCGCCTGCACCGCCGCGCTGAACTCGAACTCCGCAAAGCAGCGATCCACCTCGCGCGTCGTGGCGAACAGCCGGTCGAGGATGGCGTGGTCGTCGGCGTCGAACTTCCCCGCGTCGAGCCGCGCCACGATGGCGGCCAGCGAGGAGTTGTCGCCGGCCTCGCCGCTCATCTGGCGGAACCGCGAGGCGTTCCAGAGCTTGTTGCAGAAATTCTTGCCGCCCTCGATGCGATCCTCCTGAAAGCGGATGTCCTGCCCCTGCGGCGCGATCGAGATGATGCCGAAGCGGAGGCCGTCCGCGCCGTAGGTGTCGATCAGGTCGAGCGGGTCGGGCGAGTTGCCGAGCGACTTCGACATCTTGCGGCCCTGCTGGTCGCGGATGATGCCGGTGAAATAGACGTTCCGGAAAGGAATCCGCTGTTGGATCTGTTCGGACGACAGGGTTGAAGATGTCGGCGCCGCGATCCCGGAATCCGCAGTTCGCACTTCGGAGTTCGATTTTGCGTCGGCGGACACCCGATCTGCGATTTGCGATCTGCGATCTGCGGCTGGCGCGACCAGCTCCAGCCCCGCCATGATCATCCGGGCCACCCAGAAGAAAATGATGTCGGGACCGGTCACCAGCGTCGTGGTCGGGTAAAAATAATCGAAGCCGGCCTTTTCCATTTCCGCCTTGTCGGGCCAGCCGAGCGTCGCGAAGGGCCAGAGCCACGACGAGGCCCACGTGTCGAGCACGTCCTCCTCCTGCTCCCAGTTCGACGGATCGGCCGGGCCGGCCACGGAGACGTGCCAGTTCTGCGGGTCGCTGCGGTCGGCGCCCTTGCGGTACCACACGGGAATCCGGTGGCCCCACCACAGCTGGCGGCTGATGCACCAGTCCTGGATGTTCTCGAGCCAGTGCAGGTAAACCTTCGCCCAGCGCTCCGGGTAGAACTTGATGTGGCCATCGCGCACCGCGGCCTTGGCCTCCTCGATCTTCGGGTAGCGCAGCCACCACTGCTCGGTCAGGCGCGGCTCGATCGGCACATCGGCCCGCTCAGAATAACCGACGTTATTCGCGTAGGGCTCCTCCGCCACGAGGGCGCCCGTGGCTTTCAGCAGCTCGGCGGCCTTCTTCCGGCCGGCAAAACGGTCCATCCCCGCCAGCTCGGGGCCGGCGAGATCGTTCAGCGATCCATTCGGATTGAGCACATCGATGACCAGCAGCTTGTGCCGGAGGCCGATCTCGTAGTCGGTCTTGTCGTGGGCCGGCGTGATTTTCAGGGCACCGGAGCCGAACTCCTTGTCCACGGCGGAATCGGCGATGATCGGCAGCTCGGCCGCCGGTCCGATCGGGCGGCGCACTTTCTTCCTAAGGAACGCCGTGTAGCGCGGATCGTCGGGATGCACCGCGATCGCCACGTCGCCCGGGATGGTCTCGGGCCGCGTCGTCTTAACCTCGATGAACGTCCCCGGCCGGTCCGCCAGCTCGTAGCGGACGCGGTAGATCGTGCCGTTGACCGGCTTCATGATCACTTCCTCGTCCGACAACGCCGTGAGCGAGGCCGGGCACCAGTTCACCATCCGCTTGCCGCGGTAGATATAGCCCCGCTGGAACAGCTCCACGAACACGTGCAGCACGCGCTCCGAATAGGCCGGGTCCATCGTGAACGCTGTGCGATCCCAGTCGCACGACGCGCCGAGCCGGCGCAACTGTTCCAGGATGATGCCGCCCTTTTCCTGGCGCCACGCCCAGACCTTCTCGACGAACTTCTCCCGTCCGTAGTCGTGGCGCGTCTGCTTCTGCTTGCGCAGTTCGCGCTCCACCACGGTCTGGGTCGCAATGCCCGCATGGTCGGTGCCGGGCAGCCACAGCGCGGACTTGCCCTCCAGCCGGGCCCGGCGGATCAGGATGTCCTGGATCGTGTTGTTCAGCACGTGGCCCATCGTCAGCACGCCCGTGACGTTCGGCGGCGGGATCACGATGCTGTACGGTTCGCGCCCGGCCTGCACGCGCCCGGAGAAGCACTTCGCCTGGAGCCAGGCGGCATACCATTTCTTCTCAATGTCGCGCGATTCGTAGCTCTTGGTGATCTCGGCCATGGGCGATGCTGATTCGGGAACCGCCGAGAAAACCCTCCACCCCCGTGCGAGGCAAGTGGTTAAATCCCCTCGCGCGCCGCGCGCTTTTCCCTTCACTGAAACCTTTCATGCCCGTCACCACCCTGCCGCCTGAGCCCGTGCCCCTGAGCTTCGCCGACGACGCGCCCGTCGCCGACCGGCTCGCGGCCTGCAAGGCCTACCTCCAGGCCGGCGACACCGCCCTGCGGCGGCGGCATGAGGCCGGGGCCTCGGGGCTGGCGATCGTCCAGGCCCGGGCCGCGATGATGGACACGATGCTCACCCGGCTCTTCGATCATGCCATCGCGAGCTACACGCGCGCCGAGGGCAAGCTGCCCGTGCCGGTGTCGCTCCTCGCCTTGGGCGGCTACGGCCGCCGCGAACTCAGCCCGCTGAGTGACGTCGATGTGATGTTCCTGTTCCCCGCCAAGACCCGGCCGGCCTTCATCAAGCCGCTGCTCGAGCACCTTTCGCAGGAGATCCTCTACCCGCTCTGGGACAGCGGGCTCAAGGTCGGCCATTCCACGCGCAACGTCGACGAGGTCTTCGTCGAGGCCCGTCGGGACATCCAGACCCTGACCTCCATGCTGGAGGCTCGGCTCGTCGCCGGTTCGGCCGCCCTGTACGAGGCGTTTGCCCAGGCCTACCGCACCTTCGCCACGGCCGAGGATCCCAAGGGCTACATCGCCGCCCGGCTCGACGACCAGGCCCGCCGCCGGGAGAAATACGGCGACACGGTTTTCCTCCAGGAGCCCGACGTGAAAAACGGCGTGGGCAGCCTGCGGGACTACCAGAACGCCGTGTGGATGGCCCGGGTGAAGCTCGGCATCGCCGACATCGAGGAGCTCGTCACGCAAAACTACCTCCGTGCCGAGGAGCTGCGCGAGTTCAACCGCGCCTACGATTTCCTGCTCCGCGTCCGCAACGAGCTGCACTTCCTCAGCCGCCGCGCCACCGACCTGCTCGACCTCGACCTCCAGCCGCGGGTTGCCCAGAACCTCGGCTATGCAGAGGTCGACCTGCTGCCGCGCGTCGAGCACTTCATGCAGGACTACTACCGGGCGGCGCAGTCCATCTTCCGCATCTCCAAGCTCGTGGAAAGCCGGCTCGCCCTCACCATCGGCCGCGACGCGCAGGGCAGCCCGATCTCGCTGCGCGAGAGCCTCCTCGCCGCCCGCTTCCGGCACAGCCGGCGGCTCGACGGCTTCGTCCTCCGCGGCCGGGAACTCGCCGCCCAGCAGCCGACGGTCTTCAACGATGACCCTGCCCGGCTCATCCGCGTCTTCCGCCACTGCCAGCAGCTCGGGTGCCAGCCCGACTTCCACCTCGCCACCCTCATCCGCCAGTCCGCACCCGGGCTGATGACCCCCGCCGTCCGACGCTCGCCCGACGCCATCGCCAGTTTCCGCGCCATCCTGTCCGAGGCCGGCGCCGTTTACCCCACGCTCTCGCTGATGCATGAGCTGGGGGTCCTCGGGCTGTTCATCCCGGAATTCGACGCCCTGACCTGCCTGGTCCAGCATGAGTATTACCATCGCTACACGGCGGATGTGCACACGCTGAACGCCATCCGGCAGCTCGACCTGATCTTCACCAACGCCGAGCCGATCACCCTCAAGTACCGCGAGGCCCTCCACGAGATCACCGACCCCGCCCTGCTCTACCTTACGCTGCTCCTGCACGACACCGGCAAGTCCCAGGGTATCCAGGGCCATGCCGAGAGCGGGGTCCGTCTCGCCGGGCCGATCATGGAGCGACTGGGGGTATCCCCCGAGGGCCGCGAACTCGTTTCATTTGTGATCAAAAATCATCTCGCGATGGCACGATTCTGGCAGAAGCGGGATGTAGATGATCCCCAGACTGCCGCTGCATTTGCCGAACTCGTCGGAAACGCCGAGCAACTCCGCAACCTTTACGTCCATACCTTCTGCGACGCCCGGGGGACCGCGGTCAGCCTCTGGAACAGTTACAAGGACACCCTCCATACCAGCCTTTATCGCGCCACGCTTGAACGCTTGAGTCTTGGCGAGGGCATCCTCGCCAGTTACGAAAAGAAGAAGCAAATGACCCAACAGGACCTTATCGCCCGCAAGATCCCCGGCATCAGCTCCGATGAAATCGCGGCCCATTTCAGCCTGCTCCCGGAGCGTTACTTCATCCAGACCGACGCGGAGGAGATCACCCTGCACATCCAGATGGTGAACCGGCTGCTGAAGTCCATCGCCAACGCCGACACCATCGGCTCCCTGAAGCCGGTCATCGAGTGGAAGGACGACCTCAACCGCTCCCTCACCGTCGTCAATGTCGTCACCTGGGACCGTGCCGGCCTCTTCTACAAGCTCGCGGGCGCCTTCAGCGTCGCCGGCCTTTCTATCCTCGGCTCCAAGGTCATCTCCCGCTCCGACCATATCGCCATCGACACCTTCTACGTCGTCGAACCCGACCGCGGCGTCGTCCAGAGCGCGACGGCCCAGGAGACCTTCGCCCGCAACATCGAGGCCGCCCTGATCGCCAACAAGGACCTGTATCCCGACATCGTCGCCCAAGCGAGGCGCGTCGCCGCGTCCCGCCCCTTCGCCGCCACCGGCGAAGGCCTGCACACCTCGTTTCCGCCCACCGTCGAGGTTTACCACGAGCTCTCGATGGCCCGCACCATCGTCGAGATCCAGGCGCGCGACCAGATCGGCCTGCTCTACCGGCTGGCCAAAACCATCTCCGACCATGGTTTCGACATCACCTTCGCCCGCATCGGCACCGAGCGCGGGGTCGCCATCGACACCTTTTACATCGAGAGCTCCGAGCCCACCCGGGCCATCGACGAAACCCGCCTGCTGACCCTGCGCGACACCCTGGCCGAAATCATCAAGCCCGCTCCGCTCGCCGCTGCGAAGTGAACGGGGCCGGGATTTGGCCCTGCAATCCGCCAAGGCATTTTACCGCTAAACTCCGCTCATGAACGCTAATCCGGATTAGCGGGGATAAGCGGAAATTAGCGGTGGTCTTCCCGGTTGAGGAGAAATTCTGGCAATCGCCGCGGGCTCCAGCAAACCTGCCCGCCGTGGAATCCAGTCCTGCCTCCCTTTCCGACTATCCGGTTTCCGGTCTCCGCCATCCGCAATCGGAGGATTCCCGGGCGCTGCCCGCCCTCTATCGCCTGACCTCGCTGGCCGGCCGGGCCGATGATCCCAGCGCCGCGCTGAAGGAAATCCTGGATGAATTTGTCGCCACGTTCAACGCGGACGCCGGCTCCATCGCCCTCGTCAATCCCGGCACCGGCCGCCTGGAGGTGGAGGTGCAGTTCGGCCTGCCGAGCGGCGCCGAGGACTTCGGCCTCAAGCTCGGCCACGGGGTGACCGGCTGGTGCGTCCTCAACGCCCGCTCCCTGCTCGTCCCCGATGTCTCCACCGAGGCCCGCTACATCGCCGTCCGCCCGGCCGCCCGCTGCGAAATGGCCGCGCCCATGCGCGACGGCGAGCAGATCATCGGGGTGATCGACCTGGAGGGCGACCGTGCGGGCCACTTCACGCCGGCCGACCTGGCGCTGCTGGAGCGGCTCACCCAGGAGGCCACGCTCATCGTCCAGCAGCTCTGGCGCATGCGCGCCCTGCAGACGAAGGCCCGTCAGCTCGAGACCCTGCTCACCACCGGACAGGCGCTCGTGGCCAAGCTCGAGTCCCAGGAGCTGCTCGACACCCTGACCCGCGACACCCGGCGCATGCTCCAGGGCAGCGCCTGCGCGCTGTACCTGCACGATGCCGCTCGCGGTACCGTGCGATTCGGCGCCCTCGACGCCCCCGGAGCCCCGGTCATGCCCGAGGGGGAGCAGCCCGACCACGCCTGCTTGGCAGCCGCCGCCCTGCACACGAAGAAACAGGTCGAGTTCGCGGACGTGCGCTCCGCCGACTTCCACAGTATCGCCGACCTGCCCGACGACCCCACCCTTCACGCCGCCCTGCTGACCCCGCTGCTGTTCGAACAGGAGGTCCTGGGCGTTCTGGCCGTGTTCACCGATCGGCCCCACCGCTTCGACAACGATGAGAAACGCGTCTGCGCCACCCTCGCCAGCCTCGGCGCCGTGGCGCTCCAGAACGCCCGGCTCTACACCCGCGTCTTCCAGAGCGAGGAAACCCTCCGCAAGCAGGAGCAGCTCACCACGCTCGGCCTGCTCGCGGCCGAGATCGCCCACGAAATCCGCAATCCGCTCACCGTGCTGAAGCTCCTCCACGGCGGCCTCGGCCTGGACTTCGCAGTCAGCGACCCGCGCCGGACCGACGTCCGGGTCATCGGGGAAAAGCTCGACCAGCTCGAGTCCATCGTCACTCGCGTGCTCAACTTCGCCAAGGCGCCCTCCAGCCTGCACTCACGCTGGGCGCTCGCCGACATCATTGCCGATACCCTCGTGCTCGTCCGCCCCAAGCTGGCCCAGGCCAAGGTCCACCTGCTTTATGAACCGCCCGGCGACGCCTTTGTCGTCGAGGCCAACAAGGGCCAGCTGCAGCAGGTGCTGCTCAACCTTCTGCTCAACGCCACGCAGGCCATGCCCGACGGCGGGGCCATCGCCCTGTCCTTCGGCCCCGCCGCCGACGGTTTCGTCACGCTGGATCTCGCCGATACCGGCACCGGCATCCCGGAGGCCGTGCGCGACCGCATTTTCGACTCCTTCTTCTCGGGCCGGCCCGACGGCACCGGCCTCGGGCTCGCGATCGCCAAGCGCATCCTGCAGGCCCACCATGGCGACATCGCCCTCATCTCCACCGGGCCGGGTGGCACCACCATGCGGATCAGCCTGCCGCTCGTGAAAGGCTGACCCTTTTCCCGCCCTCATGCCTGAACAACCCCTCCCGTCCACGGATCCCCATGCCGGCGAACTCGCCCGGCAAAAAATGGCCCTGACCGTCGCCTTGGTCGCCATCGGCCTCAGCGCCGTGCTCGTGCTGGTGGGACTCCGGCGCTACCCCCTGCCCCTGCGGCTTTTCCTGGTCGCCGGCGACCTGATCGTCATGGCCGCGCTCTGGCTCGTCTCGCGCCAGAAGTTCTCCGGGAAATAAGGCCGGGCGGGAAGGTCGGGCGCGTTATCCCTCACGCGCCGGTTCGAGCCCGTCGGAATCAAAACCCGGCGGATTAAGGATAATCCGAGCTACCTCCAGGCCGGATCCGATCATCCGCGACCATTCGTGCGATTCGCGGGGAATTATTCCTCACTCGTCCAGCTCGACGTTCCAGTAGGCCAGGTCGAGGAAATCCTTCCACATCTCGCGATGCTGGTTGCCAAGCACCAGGGAGATGACCGGGCGCCACTTCGGGCGGACCGGCTTCCGGATCAGGCGCATGTGCGCCTCGTGCGGCAGGCGGTTGGCCTTCCTGGAATTGCACTTGATGCATGAGCAGACGATGTTCTCCCACGTCGTCTTCCCGCCGTAATCGCGCGGGATGACATGGTCGAGGTTGAGCTGCTCGCGGGGCAGGACCTTCGCGCAGTACTGGCAGGAGTTCTTGTCCCGCTCGAAGACGTTGTTGCGCGTCAGCTTCAGCTCCTTGCACGGGAGCTTGTCGAAAAACGAGAGCAGGATCACGCGCGGCAGCCGGATCGTGCGGCTCGGGGTATGCACCGTCTCCAGCGCCTCGATCGGCGGGTTGCTCGTCGAGAAGTCGATCCAGTCCAGCATCGTGAACGTCCGGAAATCCTCATCGTGATGATGGACCACGTGCGCATGGCCCCGCGCCAGCAGCGCAAACGCGCGGCGCGCACCAATGACGTTCACCGCCTGCCACAGGCGGTTCAAAACCAGCACCGGTTGATCGAGCGCGGCCTCCATACGGGGCCAACGGGATAGCGGCGCGCCCGCCGGACTGTCAAGCGGCTGCACCGTCAATTGCGGATTTCGGATTGCGAATTGCGGATCGGTAAACTTGGCCCGTTTTCAAAGTCAGGCCCCATCGAACGATCTACCCCTCAATTTCTTCCCGCTGAAATCCTGATCCGATATCCGCCATCCGAAATCACGGCGCCTCCGGCACCGCCAGTGTCGGCTCCAGCGCCACGCCCTTGAGTTTGATCCCGGCTAGCTTTTGCACGATGAACGCCGCCTCGGCCACGGCCACGTCCGCCAGCGTGTGCCGCTGGTGGATGTCGATCGCCCCGACCACTGTCGCGGGCAGGCGGGTCACGCCTGCGATTTTCCCGACAATGTCCCCGGGAGTCACGAGCTGCTTGCGGCCCACGTTGAGAAAGAGCGTCGCCATGCCCGGCTCGCGGCCCGTGCGCGCCGCCCGCTCATACTTCGACTTGCGCGGCGGACCGTCGTGGTCACCACCCTCATCATCGCCCTCGGGGACAGATTGCTCCGGCTCCGGCCGCGGCGCCGCCACGGGTTTCGGTGCTGCCGCCGACTTCACCCACGCGGGCGCAGGCTTGGCGGATTTCGGCGCCGGAGCCTCACTCGGCCCGGCGGCGGCCGGTGCGGGAACCTTGGCCGGCTTGGCGGCCGCCTTGCCCGAACTGGCGCCCTGCAGCAGATGGATCAGCGCCGAGGAGATGTCCGTGCTCGCGTAGCCCTCGTCCAGCAGCCGGTCGATCATCCGGTCATGCGGCTTGAACTGCTTCGCCTCGAGCGTGCTGCGGATCTTCTCGAAGAACACATTCGTGCGGGCCTCGTCCACCTCGTCCAGCGACGGGATTTTCCCGCGCCGGATGTCGAGCTTCGCCCAGCGCACCATGCTCTGCAGCTTGTAGATTTCCTGCCCGGACACGAACGTGAAGGCCTGCCCCTTCCGGCCGGCGCGGCCCGTGCGGCCGATGCGGTGGGTGTAGTCCTCGGCATCGTTCGGCAGGTCAAAGTTGATCACGACTTCCAGGTCGTCCACGTCGAGTCCGCGCGCCGCGACGTCCGTCGCGACCAGGAACTCGAAGCCCCGGCGGCGGAACTTGTCCATCACCCGGTCGCGCTGCGTCTGGGAAATGTCGCCGTGCAGCCGGTCCGTCATGTAGCCCCGCGCGTGCAGGTGCTCGTCGAGGTCGTCCACCATGATCTTCGTGCTGCAGAAGATGATGCCGTAGCGGAAGTCGTGCACGTCGATCAGGCGCGTGAGCGCCTCGATCTTCGAGCGCCGGTCCACCTCGAAGTAGGTCTGCTCCACCTGCGGCGCGTTCTGCGCCACCGAGTCGATCTTGATCCACGCCGGGTCCTTCGAATAGCGGCTGATCAGGTCCTGGATCTGCCGCGGGATCGTCGCCGAGAAGAACAGCAACTGCCGGGTGGCGGGCACGGACTTGAGGATCTTCTCGATGTCGTCGCGAAAGCCCATGTCGAGCATGCGGTCGGTCTCGTCGAGGATCACCAGCTTGAGCTGGTCGAGCTTCAACGTGCCGCGTTCCATATGGTCCATCACGCGGCCGGGGGTGCCGATGACGACCTGCACGCCCGCCGCCAGCGCCCGGAACTGCCGCTCATAGCTCTGCCCGCCGTAGATCGGGACACCGGCCACGCCACGCTTGAACAGCGCCAGCTTGCCCGTCTCCTCCGCGACCTGCACCGCCAGTTCGCGGGTCGGGCAGAGGATCAGGACCTGCACCGCCCGGATCTTGGGATCCACGCGCTCGATCGCCGGGATCGCAAACGCCGCGGTCTTGCCCGAGCCGGTCGAGGACTGGCCGACGACATCGCGGCCGGAAAGGATGGTCGGAATCACCGCGGTCTGGATGGGCGAGGCCTCCTCGAAGCCCATCTTGTCGACGGCCTTGAGGATTTCATCGGAGAGCCCGAGCTCGGCAAAACGCAGTTTTTCCATGCCGCACGGTGCACCTGCCCACTGCCAATCGCCAGCCTCCATTCAGGTATCTTTATCCCGGCCGCGGTCATCGCCCGGACTTGATGTTTTCTTTATGCTCCGGCGGCTCCGCTTGATTAGGCGGCTGCGGCCGGCCGTGAGATACTGGCCGCCATGAACACCGACCTCGTCTTCCTCGCCCTCTCGGTCGCCTTCTTCGCCCTCTGCATCGCCTACGCCCACTTCTGCGAAAAGGTCCGCTGAGCCCGCCCGGCCGCTCACTCTCACTTTCACCCTCACTTCAACTTCCCGCCATGGAAAACATCCTCATCGGCCTGATCGCCCTCGCCGCCCTCGTCTACCTCGTCGTCGCCGTGCTCCGCCCGGAAAAGTTCTGACCACCCGCCACCCACCCTCTTCCGTCCCAATCCCAGTGTCATGTAATAGATGACACTCCCCGCATGAACTCTCCCAATTCCTGGTTCCAATTCGCGCTCTTCATCGCCGCCCTCCTTCTCGTCACCAAGCCCCTCGGGCTCTATCTGGTGCAGGTGCTCGATGCCAACGGCCGCACGTGGCTCGACCGCGTCGTCCGGCCGTTCGAGCGGCTCACCTACCGGGTGTGCGGCATCAACCCGGCCAGCGAGCAGGGCTGGATCGGCTACGCGACCGCCATGCTGGTCTTCAGCCTCGTGAGCCTCGTGTTCACCTACGTCATCCTGCGCTTCCAGGACCGCCTCCCGCTGCAGGCCCTGCTGAATCCGCAAGGCCTGCCCGGCCTGACGCCCCACCTGGCGTTCAACACCGCCGCGAGCTTCACCACCAACACCAACTGGCAGAGCTATTCCGGCGAGTCGACCATGTCGTACTTCTCGCAGATGGTGGCGCTGACCATCCACAATTTCATGTCCGCCGCCGTGGGCATCGCCATCGCCGCCGCCCTCGTGCGCGGCATCGCCCGCCAGACCGCCAAGACCATCGGCAACTTCTGGGTCGATACCATCCGCGTCACCTACTACCTGCTGCTGCCGCTCAGCTTCATGTTCGCGCTGGTCCTCGTGTCCCAGGGCATCATCCAGAACTTCAAGCCCTACACCGTCGCCAAGACCTATGAGCCCTATACCATCCAGGTCCCCAAGACCGACAAGGACGGCAAGCCCGTGCTCGCCGCCGATGGTAAGACGCCCGTGATGGTCGACCAGGCCGTCGACACCCAGACCATCGTCCAGGGCCCGGTCGCCTCCCAGATCGCGATCAAGATGCTCGGCACGAATGGCGGCGGCTACGTCAACGCCAACGCCGCGCACCCGTTCGAGAATCCCACGCCCTTCTCCAATTTCCTCCAGATGCTCTCGATCTTCGCGATCCCGAGCGCGCTCACCTGGTACCTCGGCCGCACCGTCAAGAACCAGCGGCACGGCTGGGCCGTCTGGGGCGCCATGTTCGCGATGTTCATCGCGGGCTCGCTCGTCTGCTGGTGGGCCGAGGCCGGCGGCAACCCGATCCACCAGCACCTCGGCATCGCCGCGGCCGACGGCAACATGGAGGGCAAGGAGGTGCGCTTCGGCATCTTCAACTCCGCGCTGTTCGCCACGATCACGACCGACGCCTCCTGCGGCGCCGTCAACGCGATGCATGACTCCTTCACGCCCCTCGGCGGGCTCGTGCCGCTCTTCAACATCGAGACCGGCGAGGTCATCTTCGGCGGCGTCGGCGCCGGCCTCTACGGCATGCTGATCTTCGTGGTGCTGGCGGTGTTCATCGCCGGCCTGATGGTCGGGCGCACCCCCGAGTACCTTGGCAAGAAAATCGAGGCCTACGACGTCAAGCTCGTCATGCTCGTCCTCATGGTGCTCGCCGCGACCATCCTCGGCTTCACCGCCTGGGCCAGCATCAGCGACTGGGGCCTGGCCGGGCTCAACAACGCCGGCCCGCACGGCTTCAGCGAGATCCTCTACGCCTTCAGCTCCGCCGTCGGCAACAACGGCAGCGCCTTCGCCGGCCTGACCGCCAATCCCACGGACGGCAACCCGCACTGGGACACCACGCTGGGCATCGCGATGCTGGTCGGCCGCTTCCTGATGATCGTCCCGATCCTCGCCCTCGCCGGCAATCTCGCCGGCAAGCGCCTGGTGCCGGCAAGCGCCGGCACCTTCCAGACCGAGGGCCTGACCTTCGTCGTGCTCCTCGTCGGCACCGTCGTGCTCGTGGGCGCGCTCACCTTCCTGCCCGCCCTGGCCATCGGCCCCATCGTCGAGCACTTCCTGATGCGCGCCGGCACCCTGTTCTGATCCCTGTATGTGGAACTCGGGAAAGCTGGGAAAAGCCCAGAGTCTTCCGGCCCTGATTTCCTGAGTTCCACATAAAACAAACCCTCCATCTCCCTCTCCACCGCCATGAGCTCCAAATCCGTCTCCCTCTTCGACCGCGAAATCATGCTCACCGCCACGGCCGACGCCTTCAAGAAGCTCGACCCGCGCCAGCAGCTCAAGAACCCGGTGATGCTCGTCACGCTCGTCGGCGCGATCCTCACCTTCCAGCAGCTGTTCACCTCGAAGGACCCGTTCGGCTACGTCCTCCAGGTCGCCCTCTGGCTGCTCTTCACCGTCATCTTCGCGAACTTCGCCGAGGCCGTCGCCGAGGGCCGCGGCAAGGCCCAGGCCCGCGCCCTCCGCGCGTCGCGCAAGCAGCTCGTCGCCCGCCGCCGCCGCAAGGACGGCTCGCTCGAGTCCATTGACGCCACCCAGCTCGCCAAGGGCGACGTCGTCTTCGTCCAGGCCGGCGAGGTCATCCCGGGCGACGGCGAAGTCATCGAGGGCGCCGCGTCTGTGGACGAATCCGCCATCACCGGCGAATCCGCCCCCGTCATCCGCGAGACCGGCGGCGACCGCAGCGCCGTGACCGGCGGCACGAGCGTGCTGTCCGACACGCTGCTCATCCGCATCACGGCCCAAGGGTGCCAGGTCTGCGAAAGCGGCTTCATTGTGCCTATGGGCGCGCGGGCGATTCGATTCGATTCGAAGCCTTGGAACCCTTGGGCCTATTTGTGGCCATCCTCTGCGATTCCCGTGCCCTTCGGGGTTGGACATCGCTCCGGGATCGCCGCGCATTCTGGGCGTGTTTTCCGCGGCGGCCGCACCTAGGTTTTGGCCGTGCATCTCACCCATCTCACCTGCACCGCCTGCGGCCAGGAACACTCCGCCACCGTCCCGCAGAACCTCTGCACCGCCTGCGGGAAACCCCTCTTTGCCCGCTACGATCTCGCCGCGGCCGCGCGCACGCTGACCAAGGAGTCGCTGCGCACCCGCGTGAAATCCCTCTGGCGCTACCGCGAGGTGCTGCCGGTGAAATCCGACACCGACATTGTCACGCTCGGCGAGGGCTTCACGCCGCTGCTGCCGGCCCCACGGCTCGGCGCCAAGCACGGCATGAAGAAACTCTTCATCAAGGACGAGGCGCAAAACCCCACGGCCAGCTTCAAGGCCCGGGGCATGGCGACCGCGGTCTCGATGGCGAAGCAGTTCGGCCTGAAGAAGCTCGCCGTCCCCTCCGCCGGCAATGCCGCCGGCGCGCTCGCCGCCTACGCGGCCCGCGCCGGGATGGAGGCACATATCTTCATGCCGCGCGACACGCCCCGCGCCAATGTCATCGAGTGCGAGCAGATGGGCGCTTACGTTACCCTCATCGACGGCCTCATCACCGACTGCGGCGCCGAGGTCGCGCGGCGCAAGGTTGCCGAGGGCTGGTTCGACGTCTCGACCCTGAAGGAGCCCTACCGCGTCGAGGGCAAGAAAACCCTCGGCTATGAACTCGCCGAGCAGCTCGGATGGACGCTGCCCGACGTCATCCTTTATCCCACCGGCGGCGGCACTGGCCTAATCGGGATGTGGAAGGCCTTCGACGAGCTGGAGCAACTCGGCTGGATCGGGAGCAAACGTCCGCGGATGTTCACCGTGCAGGCCGACGGCTGCCAGCCGGTCGTCCGCGCTTTCCAAGCCGGCGAGAAATTCGCCGCCGAGCACACCGGCGCGCACACCCGCGCGTCGGGGCTGCGCGTGCCGAAGGCCGTCGGCGACTTCCTCATGCTCGACGCCCTGAGAAAATCCGGCGGCGGCGCCATCGCCATCCGCGACGAGGACATGATCGCCTGCACCCGGGAAGTCGGCGCGGCCGAGGGCGTCTTTCCCGCCCCCGAGGGCGCCGCGTGCTACGCCGCCCTGAAGACCCTGCTCGCCGCCGGCACGATTCGGCCCGACGAATCCACCGTGCTCTTCAACACCAGCACCGGGCTGAAATACCTTGAGTGTTATGGCGGCTGAAGGCCGTGAAACGATTCGACCCTCTCTGCACGACCAGAATTTGAACACGGAGGACACGGAGAGCACGGAGTAAGAATGGAACTGGGAGACGTGAAACAGGGTTTCTCTCCGTGCTCTCCGTGTCCTCTGTGTTCAAAACGATCGAGTCATCGCCGACCCTAAGTCGGACTCTCTTTCGATCAACCTTGGCGCCTTGGCGCTGCAGCCCGGCCAGTCATCTCACCGCACCTGCAGCGTATCGCCCTCGAAGGTGAGGCCAAATGACGGCACCACCACCGCCTTGCGTACCCCGTCCTTCTTCACGCGGCCGGCGAGCCACGCATCGTAACCCGCCGCCTTCGCGGCCGCGAGAACCGCATCGGCAGACGTCGGATCCACATACGCCGCGAACCCGATGCCCTGGTTGAAGGTCGCGTACATTTCGCGCCGGCTGATCGGGCCGGATACTTCCAGGAACTGAAACAGGGCCGGTGCGGGCCGCGGCGCCGTGATCTCATAAACGAACGGCTCCTCGAGCCGCATCAGCTTGCGCCAGCCGTGGCCCGTCACGTGCGCGGCATAGTTGAGCTTCAGCCCGCGGCGCTGGCACTCGCGCACAAACGCCACGTAAATCACCGACGGCGCCAGCAATGCCTCGCCGTACGTGCGGTCGTCGCCGGGCCCGATCGGTGTCTGGTAGCCCTGCGGGAGCTTCTCCGCGATGAGCCGGCACAGGCTCAGTCCGTTCGTCTGCACGCCCGAACTCGCGAGGAAGATGATGCTGTCGCCCTCCCGGACGTCACCCGTGATGCGCAGGCTCTTCGGCGCAATCTTTCCGATGGCCGAGCCGGCCAGCACGATGGTCGCCGCATTCACGATGCCCCGCAGCGTGGGCGTTTCGCCCCCGCCCCAGACCGCGCCGGCCTGCCGGCAGCCCTCGGCCCAGCCGTCCACCAGCGACTGCATGCGCACCGCATCGGCAAACCACGCCGACTCGCCCACGGCCGCGTGCATTGCCACCGAGATCGGCAGCGCACCGCAGGTCGCGAGGTCGTTGACGATCGTCGCCACGGTATCGATCGCGATCTCCCGGTAGAAATTCCTCCCGGTCGCGGCGTACACCGCGTCGGCCACCAGGTTCTTCGTGCCGAGCCCCTCCTCGACATGCGCAAGGTAATGGTCCGCCGCCTCCATCAGGTAGGCGCTCTCCCCGCGCGTGCTCGCGGGTTCCGCATAGCCGTGGTCCCGCAGCAGCCCCGCCGTCGTCCGCGCCGCGCGCTGGCACGCCCGCTTGAACGCGTCGAGCTGGTCGTAATTCACGCCGGAGGATTCGTAGGAAAGACTCATTGGGGAGTTACGATTTACGAGGTACGAGGTATGATTTCGCAAGCGTGTTCACCGAACACATCCGGTCTTGGGAATACTTCCCGGGTGCCATGCCTTGCATTTTCCAACCCTTCGTCCAAGCGGCACCGATTCGTCCCTCGTCCCTCGTAAATCCTAGTAGCTCCGGCCCGCGGCCTTTTCGTAATAATTCACGTAGGCCTGGTTCACCACCCGGTAGCCGCCGGGCGTGGGATACTTTCCGGTGAAGTACCAGTCGCCCGTGTGCGCCGGGACGGCGGCATGGAGGTGCTCGATGGTCTGGAAGATGATCTCGATCTCCCCCTGCCATTCGATGCCCTTGGGGCGGACCAGCTGGACGATCTTCGCCGACAGCTCCTCGGGCGTGAACGGCTCGTAGATTTTCCGCACGTGGTTGACCGTGCCGCCGCGGGCCACCTCCGCGCGGCAGAGTGCGTAGACTTCCGCGAGCAGCGCGGCCTGCCCGCGCTCCTTCAGCAGCTCGACGGCCGCCTCGAACGCGATGAATTTTCCGACCTCCGACATGTCGATGCCATAGCAGTCGGGATAGCGGATCTGCGGCGCGGTCGAGACAATGACGATCTTCCGCGGGTTGAGCCGCGCGAGGATGCGGAGGATGGACTTGCGCAGCGTGGTGCCGCGGACGATCGAATCGTCGACGCACACAAGGTTGTCACCGGGCTGCACCGAGCCGTAGGTGATGTCGTAAATGTGGCTTGCGAGCTGGTTGCGCATCGTTTCCTGGCCGATGAACGTCCGGATCTTGATGTCCTTGCTCACGACCTTCTCGCCTCGCGGCCAGTTGCGCAGGATGAGCTCGTCGAGCAGCCCCTCGGTCAACTGGCCCTTGGCCTGCGCCGCCAGGATCGCCGTCTTCACCTCGTCGCGGCGGCGCGTGCGCAGCGCCGACATCAGGCCGTAGTACGCGACCTCGGCCGTGTTGGGGATGAAGCCAAAGACCGTCCTCGCCCAGTCGTGCCCGATGGACTTGATCACCTGGTCCGCGAGCCCGCCGCCGAGCGCCTGGCGCTCGCGGTAGATGTCGAGGTCGTTGCCGCGGGAGAAATAAATGCGTTCGAAGGAGCAGGAGGCGCGGGGCAGCGGCGGCGTGAAGGCCTTCGCCGAGACGGCGCCGCTCTTCTTGATGACGACGACGTGGCCGGGCTCGACCTCCTTCACCTCCTCGATGGCCAGGTCGAACACTGTCATGAGCGGCGCCCGCTCCGACGCAAAGGCGATGAACTCGTCGTTCTGGCACCAGAAGCACGGCCGGATGCCCGAAGGATCGCGCGCCACGAAGGCGTCACCGTTGCCGATCAGCCCCGCGATGGTGTAGCCGCCGTCCCATTTGTTGGCGGCGCGCGCGAGCACGCGGGTAAGGTCGAGGTCCTCGCTGATGCGGCGGGAAATCTCGGCGCCGGGCAGGCCCTGCGAGCGCAGCTGCCGGTAGATCTCCTCGTGCTCCTCGTCGAGGAAGAAGCCGATCTTCTCCAGCACCGCCTGCGTGTCGGTCGCATAGATCGGGTGCTGGCCCATGTCCGTCAGCGAGTGGTTGAGCTCGGCGGTGTTGGTCAGGTTGAAATTGCCGCAAAGCGCCAGGTTGCGCGTCGGCCACGGGCTGCGGCGGAAGAACGGATGGCACGACGAGAGGTTGTAGCCGCCGCTGGTGCCGTAGCGAAGATGCCCGAGGAAGAGCTCGCCGCCGAAGTCGAACGACTGCTTCACCGTGTCGGCGAACTCGGGATGGATGGTGCCGGCCGCGACCTTCTCGTTGTACTGCGCGAGCAGCAGCTTGAAGATGCGGTCGAGCGGGTTCGACTTGACGCTGCGCTCGCGGAACATGAACGCCTCGCCCGCCGCCATGTCGAGTTTCACGCACGCCACGCCCGCGCCGTCCTGGCCGCGGTTGTGCTGCTTTTCCATCAGCAGGAAGAGCTTGGTGAAGCCCCACAGCGGGGAGCCGTACTTCTCCTGGTAATAGGAAAGCGGCTTCAGCAGCCGCACCAGGGCGATGCCGCATTCGTGGGTGATCCGGTCGCTCATGCCGTCAGTCCTGCGGTTTTGCCGGCCCACACCGCGTTTGTCGTCCGGGGCGTCTCGCCGGGAAGCCGGGCTGCAGGGATTGGGTGGCTGTGGATCCGCACGTGAGGGTGGAAAACGGCTGATTTCGGGGAGGCGGTGGGAATGGTCAACGGCTTTCTAGATGCCGCGCGGCGAAAGCGCAAAAAAGACCTGATTTTCAGCCCCTTGACCGCGGCAGGGATGTTCGGAAGCATCCGCGGCCTCAACCATGTTGATCCTCCGCGGCTCCTCCGCCCTGTCTCCTTTCCGGCTCCAGAAGCTTCTTCAGGATCTCATCGCCGCCGGCCTGCCGGCCCGCGACGTCAGCGCCGAGTTCGTCCATGTCATTGAGGTGGATTCCGAGCTGACGCCCGCTGGGCGCTCGGTCCTCGACCAGCTGCTCACCTACGGTCCCCGCCGCGCCGCCAGCCAGGCCTCCGGTCTGCTTCAAATCGTCGCCCCCCGCCCGGGCACCATCTCCCCCTGGTCCTCCAAGGCCACCGACATCGCCCGCCTCTGCGGCCTCGCCCAGGTGAAGCGCATCGAGCGCGTGATCGCCTACTCCGTCGACTTCGCGACGGACGACCTCGTAGCAGCCGACGTAAGGAGGCTGGAGGAAACCCAAACCGGCCAAGCCAGCCTCGTCACCTCGGCTGCTACCGGACTCAGCGACGCGCAGCTGCGCGCGCTTGCCGCGAAACTCCACGACCGGATGACCCAGACCGTCTTCGGCGACTTCGATTCGCTCGCGACGCTCTTCCGCCATGAGCCGCCCCGCCCGATGACCAGCGTGCCCGTGCTCGCGCAAGGCCGCGCCGCCTTGGCCGCCGCCAATACCGCCCTCGGGCTCGCGCTCGCCGACGACGAAATCGATTACCTCGTCCGGGCCTTCACGGCCCTGCAGCGCGATCCGAACGACATCGAGCTGATGATGTTCGCGCAGGCCAACTCCGAGCACTGCCGCCACAAGATCTTCAATGCCACCTGGGAAATCGACGGACAGGCGCAGGAAAAGTCGCTGTTCCAGATGATCCGGAATACCTACCAGCTGCACAGCGACGGCATCCTTTCCGCCTACAAGGACAATTCCGCCGTCCTCGCCGGCACCCGCGGCGGCCGCTTCTTCGTGGACCCGAGGACCGGCGAATACGCCGCGCACGAAGAGGAGATCCTTCTCCTCTGCAAGGTCGAGACGCACAACCACCCGACGGCCATTTCGCCGTTCCCCGGCGCCGCCACGGGCTCCGGCGGCGAGATCCGCGACGAAGGCGCCACCGGCCGCGGGGCCAAGCCCAAGGCCGGCCTCTGCGGTTTCACCGTCTCCCACCTCCGGCTCCCCGGCGCCGTCCAGCCCTGGGAACAGGACCATGGCAAACCCGGCCGCATCGTCTCGGCCCTCGACATCATGATCGAGGGCCCGCTCGGCGCCGCCGCCTTCAACAACGAGTTCGGCCGGCCGAACATCAACGGCTACTTCCGGACGTTTGAGCAGGAAGTCCCGGCCGCAGCACCCGGATTGTCTCACGCAGAGGACCCAAAGTACGCAGCGGGCCCGAACCCCAAACCCTCAGCTTCAGGAAACTCCGCGTTCTCTGCGCCTCCGCGTGAAAAAATTTCGGGCTTCAAGCCTGCCACCGAGCTCCGCGGCTACCACAAGCCCATCATGCTCGCCGGCGGACTCGGCAATATCCGCGCCAGCCACGTCAAGAAGGGCGTCATCAATCCCGGCGACCAGCTCATCATCCTCGGCGGGCCCGCGATGCTGATCGGCCTCGGCGGCGGCGCGGCCAGTTCCATGGCCAGCGGTTCCGGCCAGGAAGACCTGGATTTCGCCAGCGTCCAGCGCGACAACGCCGAGATGGAGCGCCGCTGCCAGGAGGTCATCGACCGCTGCTGGGCCCTCGGCGACGAGAACCCCATCTCCTTCATCCACGATGTCGGCGCCGGCGGCATTTCCAACGCGCTGCCCGAACTCGTCAACGACGCCGGCCGCGGCGGCCGCTTCCAGCTCCGCGCCGTGCCGAACGACGAGCCGGGCATGAGCCCGCTCGAGATCTGGTGCAACGAATCCCAGGAACGCTACGTCCTCGCCGTCCCCGCTGCCAGCCTCGCCGTGTTCCAGGGCCTCTGTGAGCGCGAGCGCTGCCCCTTCGCCGTCGTCGGCGAGGCCACCGAGCGGAAGCAGCTCGTCCTCCAGGATTCCCACTTCGGCAACACCCCCATCGACCTGCCTCTCGAGGTCCTGCTCGGCAAACCGCCCCGCATGCACCGCACGGACGCCACCCTGGTCCGCGCCCTTTCTCCCCTTTCACTCTCCCTTTCACTCGGCGAAGCCGTCCATCGCGTCCTGAGCCACCCGGCTGTAGCCGACAAGACGTTCCTGATTTCGATCGGCGACCGTACGCTCGGCGGACTCATCGCGCGCGACCAGATGGTCGGCCCGTGGCAGGTGCCCGTCGCCGACTGCGCCGTGACCGCCGCGGCCTTCGATGTTTACACCGGCGAGGCCATGGCCATGGGCGAGCGCACCCCCGTCGCCATCAACTCCGCCGCTGCATCCGCCCGGCTCGCCGTCGGCGAGGCCCTCACTAACCTCGCTGCCGCGCAGGTCGGCGAGATTGGCAAGGTCAACCTCTCCGCCAACTGGATGGCCGCGCCCGCGATCCCCGGCGACGGCGCCGATCTCTACGCCGCCGTGCGCGCCGTCGGCCTGGAACTCTGCCCTGCCCTCGGCATCACCATCCCCGTCGGCAAGGATTCCATGAGCATGAGCACGGCCTGGCAGGACGCCGGCACGGGGGAGAACAAACGCATCACCGCCCCCGTTTCGCTCATCATCTCCGCCTTCGCGCCCGTCACCGACATCCGCCTCTCACTCACGCCGCAGCTGCGGTATGATGCATCCGAACCATTTTTACCGGAGGGAACGGAGGAAACTGAGAGTTCAAAATCCCGAGGCCAGGACTCTTCCTCAGTTCCCTCCGTTACCTCCTGTAAAATTTCCGAACCGATCGGCGAGACTGTGCTCCTGTTGATTGACTTGGGCCGTGGCCGGAACCGCCTCGGCGGTTCGATCCTCGCGCAGGTTGTTTCCCAGACTGGCGAGGAGCCGCCCGACGTCGACAGTGCCGCCGACCTGAAGAATTTCTGGAAGGTCATCCAGCAGCTCGGCCACGAAAGGAAACTCCTCGCCTATCACGACCGCTCCGATGGCGGCCTGCTCGCCACCGTCGTGGAAATGGCCTTTGCCGGCCATGTGGGCGTGGACCTCGAAATCCCCGCGGGACACAACGCATTCGCCGCACTCTTCAGCGAGGAACTCGGCGCCGTCATCCAGGTGCGCAGCACGGATCTCGACGACGTCTCGCTCACGCTGCGGCAGCATGGATTCAAGGCCTGCACCACGCACCTCGGCACCCTCAACCCCCACCAAGCTCTGCGCATCCGGCGGGCCGGCCAGGAAATCTTCAACGAGAGCCTCACGACCCTGCGCTCCTGCTGGTCCGACGTCACCCGCCGCATCGCCGCCCTCCGCGACAACCCCGCCTGCGCCGAATCGGAACATACGTTGAGACTGGACCTGAACGATCCTGGGATCACCCCGATCATCACCTTTGATTTAATCACGAGGGACACCAAGGGCACGAAGACTGAATCGGATGGTTCCCAACCTTTCGTACCCTTGGTGCCATTCGTGGTTAAAAATAAGCCCCCGATTGCGATCCTGCGCGAGCAGGGCGTCAACGGCGAAGTCGAGATGGCCGCCGCGTTCACCCGCGCGGGATTCAAGGCCGTCGATGTCCACATGACCGACCTGCTCAGCGGCCGCGTGTCCCTGCAGGACTTCCGCGGCCTCGCTGCCTGCGGCGGTTTCAGTTACGGTGACGTCCTCGGTGCCGGCGAAGGCTGGGCCAAGAGCGCACTGTTCAACGCGCGCGCGCGCGCCGAGTTCGAGGCCTTTTTCGCGCGCGAGGACGCCTTCGCCCTCGGCGTCTGCAACGGCTGCCAGATGATGAGCAACCTGAAGTCGATCATCCCCGGCGCCGGCCACTGGCCGCGGTTTGTGCAGAACCAGAGCGAGCGCTACGAGGGCCGCTTCGTCTCGGTGAAGATCGAACGGACCCCCAGCCTGTTCTTCGCCGGCATGGAGGGCTCCGTGCTCCCCATCGCCACCGCCCACGGGGAGGGCTATGCGGAGTTTGCCGACCCCGCCGCGCTGCAGGCCTGCAGCAACTCCGGCCTGGTCGCTGCGCGTTTCGTGGACAACCACCATCGCGTCACGGAGCAATATCCGCTCAATCCCAACGGCTCCCCGTTCGGCATGACCGCGCTCACCACGACGACCGGCCGCGTCACCATCATGATGCCGCATCCCGAGCGGGTCTTCCGGTCGGCCTGCATGAGCTGGGCGCCGGGAAACTGGGGCGAAGACAGCCCGTGGATGAAGCTGTTCTACAACGCCCGCGCCTGGATCGGCTAGGCCGGGACCGGCATCAGCCACCCAGCAGTCCGGGCACGACTTTCGACGGGGCCGGTTTCTCGGGCATCGTGTCCGAAGCTTTGATCGGGATCGCCGGATGCCACTTGAGCCACTCATCCTCCGGGTCCTTGGCGAGCGGGAACTGCGCGCCGTCGGCGGCGGCCGCGGCGGGCTCCTCGGGCGTGGCGAACCCGATCGCGCCCGTGATGATCGACTGCAGGGATTTCTTCTGCGCGCTGCCGCCAAAGAGGCTGAACTGCAGCGCAGCACCGCCCGCATTCCAGAAACGCGTGGTGGCCCGCACGAGGTCGGTGTAGGGCCGCTGTACGCGAATCCGGACGACGACGCCCGTGGCATCATCGGCCAGCCGCGCGGCCTCGACCTCACCCACCTTGATATCGCGATAAAACACGGGCGCACGCACCTGCAGACCGCCCAACCGATCGGTCCTGAGCAGGAACGCCCGGCCCTCCTCCGCATTCTCCGGCGCCGGTGGCGCATCGAGCCCGCGGAAACGGGAGGCCGGCGCGCCGGTCAGCAGGGTCTCGAGCCCGCTGACGCCGGCAAAGCCGATCTCCGGCTGCACCACCCAGAACTGCGATCCCTCGCGCGCGATGGCCGCGGCTTTCCGGGTGAGTTGTACGTGGACCACCACGCCGCCGAGGTCTTCCGCCAGGCCCACTTGCTTCACCTGACCGATGGCGACTCCCTTGTAGTCGAGCGCAGTCTGGCCGGGCTCGAGGCCGGAGGCATCGGCCAACTCGATTGTGATCTCGGTGCCATGGTTGCTCCATTCCCGGGCCAGCATCCAGAGGGCGACAGCCAGCGCCACTACGGGCACGACCCAGATGAGCGAGAATCCGGGAAAGCGGGAGAGTTTGGGCGCGGGTGTCATCATGGTGGCGGGCGTTCAGGATGATGGACTCAGAAAAGCGCTCGGCCGGGGCACGGCAGCCTGAACCGCGCGGGCGTCATCCGGCCCGGAGCCCGCGGAAGGCGCCTCCGTCCAGAGAATCCGCGGATCGAACCGGTGCGTGGCGAGCATGGTCAGGACCACCACCGCGCCGAAGGCCAGGATTCCGGGACGCGGCTCGACCGACGCCAGTTTCCCGAACCGGACCGCACCCGACAGGAAGGCGACCAGGAAAACATCGAGCATCGACCAGCGGCCGATGAAATTGACCGCACCGTAGATCCGCGTCAGGAGCCGGGCGTGGGAACCGGGCCGGTGCCGGGCCGCGACCAGCAGGCAGCCCAGGCCGGCCAGCTTCAGCAGCGGCACCAGGAAACTGGCGGTGAAGACGATCGCCGCCAGGCCCCCCAAACCATCGCGCCAGAGCTGGAGTATGCCGGACAGGATCGTCGTGTCCGAGGCCACCTGTCCCGCGATGCCCAGGTGCATCACCGGCAGGCTGTAAGCCGGGACCAGCATGATGACCGCCGAAATCGCGAGCGCCGCCGCGTGGGTCGCCGACGAACGGTCCGGTGGGCGCAGCGCCTTCATGCGGAAGCCGGGGCCGGCGTGGCGCGCGCCTGTTGCCCCCGCGGCTGCAGGCTGAACCGGCGCCAGGCCAGCAAGGTGAAGAGCGAGGCGGCGCCATAACACCAGAGCCCCGGGCCCACGGATAGATTCACGACCGTGCCCAGTTTGAAAAATGCGACCATGACCCCCAGGATCTGCACCTCCGGCATGGCCCAGCGTTCCACGCCATGGGCCCAATGGCGGAGAGTCTCGTGCCATTCGACCGGGTTCGCCCGGGTTTCCGCCCAAAGTACCGCAACGAGCAGGGTCAGCAGGCCCAGCGGCGCCAGGATGCCGCAAAACAGCACGAGGCTGGCCAGCAGGCCAAAGCCGGACATCCAAAGTCCCTCGACTCCGCCCGACAGGAGGACCGTCCGTTCATTGCCCACTTTTGTCAGGGTCACGAAGGGCAGCAGCAGCGACGGGAGGGCCAGCACCAGGCCCGTCAGGGCAAAAACCAGCGCGGCGTCGGGGCCCAGCCGGCCGCGTTCCGCCAGGGTCGCGCCGCAGCGGACGCATAGGGCCCGCTGCCCCGGCTCCAGGAAAGGAGCCCGATGGGATTGGCCGCACAGCGGGCACTGCAGGTGGGAATCTTCCGGGTTCATCTTGCCATGATGCGCGAGTCCGGGGGATCGCCGGGCAATAAGAGGAGGAAAGGAGCAGGAGCCCCGGCGCCAGAGGACCTGGTATTGGAACGCGTTTCCTTCCCTTGGTTCGCGGGAAAATTGCCCGGGCAACCCGCTTCGGGCGCCTCCTTACTTCACCACCGGCATGTGAATGTCGCCGGAGTGATTGAGGATGCCAAAGCCGTAGAGCAGCCAGAGAACCACCACGACCACGACGACGACGTTGAGGATGCTTTTGATCGTCGACTGCATCGGGATGTAAGTGTTGATCAGCCAGAGGACGACCCCGACGACAATCAGGGTGAGAACTACATTGATGAGAGGCATTCCCCCAACGTAGCCGGAATCACGGGGTGACGATATGGGGTCTAGCCCTACCCAAGTCCGGGGCGGCGCGCAGTTCAGGGGCCCAAATCCCCCGCTAAAAGTAATCGGTGACCTCGGCCCGCCGCCGCGGTCTGTGTCCGCCCATGGACGATCCCAAATTCCAGCAACACGGCGGAGCCCACCGCGCCGAGCACCCGCCCCACGGCCCCTATTGGAAGCGGATGCATCACAGCCCGTTCTTCTGGGTCGCCGCCTGCTTCATCATGCTGGCCATGGTGATTTACGTGCTGACGAACGACCTCGCCTTCTGGCCCGGCAGCAAAGCGCACCGGCCCGTCCCGGAGTTGGCACCGTGATGCAGTCACTGAGCCGGGACCATGCAGTCGGGCGTGGAGTGCGCTGGATCGCCCGCGCTCAAGCCACCGGGTTGGGCGCAACCATTCCGCCTGCGTTGGCCCGGGCCAATTGAAGCGCCGGGCATTGACGCGCAGAGGGTGCCGGGCATAACCGGGCGGCCTTACCCACCCCGCAGCCCCGCATGAGCCCGACCCGACCCGGAACCGTCCCGTCCACCAATTCCCCGCGCCGCGTGCTGCTCGCCAGCCTGGCCGGGACCACGATCGAGTTTTTTGATTTCTATATTTTCGCGACCGCCGCGGTCCTGGTTTTTCCGAGGCAATTTTTCCCGGCATCGGATCCCGCGGCCGCCACCCTGCAATCCCTGGCGACCTTCGCCCTCGCGTTTTTCGCCCGCCCCATCGGCTCGGTGGTGTTCGGCCACTTCGGCGACCGCATCGGGCGCAAGGCCACCCTCGTGGCCGCACTGCTCACAATGGGCCTCTCGACGGTGCTGATCGGGCTCCTCCCGACCTATGCCTCGATCGGCATGCTCGCCCCGGTGCTGCTGGCCGGCTGTCGCTTTGGCCAGGGCCTCGGGCTCGGCGGCGAATGGGGCGGCGCGGTGCTGCTCGCCACGGAAAACGCGCCGGCCGGCCGGCGCGCGTGGTTCGGGATGTTCCCCCAGCTCGGCGCCCCGCTGGGTTTTCTCGCGTCGGGCGGCATCTTTCTGCTGCTGTCGGCAACGTTGACGGATGCGCAGTTTCTCCGCTTCGGCTGGCGGATTCCGTTTGTCGCGAGCAGCGGGCTCCTGCTGGTCGGCCTGTATGTGCGCCTGAAAATCACGGAGACGCCGGTGTTCCAGCAGACGTTGGATCAGCGCACGCGCGTGGCGGTCCCGATCCTGGATGTGGTGCGCCGTCATGGCCGCGCCGTCGTCCTCGGCACGGTCATGGCGCTTGCGACCTTCGTGCTGTTCTACCTCGTGACGGTGTTCTGCCTGAGCTGGGGCACCACCCAACTGGGCTATACCCGCGGGCAATTCCTCATCTACCAGCTGATTGGCGTGCTGTTCTTCGCCCTGACGATTCCCCTCTCCGCCGTACTGGCAGACCGCCATGGCCGGCGGTCCGTGCTGATGCTGGTTTCGGCCGCGATCGTCCTCTACGGACTGGGGTTCGGGCCGCTGTTCAGTGCCGGGCTGCCCGGCGTGCTGCTGGGCCTGATCCTCGGCCTCTCGCTGATGGGCCTGACCTACGGGCCGCTGGGGACGCTGCTGTCCGAATTATTTCCCCCGGCTGTGCGCTACACGGGTTCGTCGCTGTGCTTCAATCTTGCCGGGATTTTCGGCGCATCGCTGGCGCCCTCCATCGCCACCTGGCTGGCCACGCACCACGGGCTGCGGGCGGTGGGCTGGTACCTCAGCGGCGCGGCCCTGCTGACCCTCGCCGCCCTCGCGCTGAGCCGCGAAACGCGCGACCGCGATTACACGGCCAAGGGCGCCTGAGCCCGGTTCTTCGGCAAGGTCGCTGAAAACGGCAAAATGATGCGGTAAAGGAAAGGGGCTTGACGCATCAATTTTATTTAACCATTTGGTTAAATACAAAGCAAAACCCCGATGGTCAGCGATCAACTCAGCCTCACTTTTTCCGCCCTCGCCGATCCCACACGGCGCGCGATCCTAGCGCAGCTGACGTCCGGGCAGACCTCAGTCACCGAACTGGCCGAACCGCACGACATGAGCCTGCCGGCCATCTCCAAGCACCTCCGCGTGCTGGAGCGCTGCGGGTTGATCACACGCAGCCGCGAAGCGCAGGTGCGCCCTTGCCGGCTCAAGGCCGAGCCGATGAAGGAGGCCGTGGATTGGCTCGAGGACTACCGCCGGCACTGGGAGGAGCGCCTCGACCGGCTGGACGCCTACCTGCAGGAACTTCAGGCCAAAAAACCAACCCTCAAGACCAAGCGTCATGCCCGCAAAAAATAAGCCCTCCCCCGATCAGGAAATCGTCATCACCCGGGACTTCGCCGCCCAGCGCGAACTCGTCTTCCTCGCCTGGACGGAGCCGGAGCGCCTCGCCCGGTGGTGGGGCCCCAAGGGGTTCACCAACCCGGTCTGCCAGTGGGACGCCCGCGCAGGCGGAAAAATTTACGATGTGATGCGCGGGCCAGACGGCACCGACTATCCGATGGGCGGGCAGTTCACCGAGGTTTCCCCGCCGGAAAAACTGGTCATGACCTGCGGCGCCCTGGATGCCAAGGGCGCGCTGATGTTCGAGTTTCGGCACACGATCACCTTCATGGAGGAAAAGGGCACTACCACCGTCACCGTGCGTTCACGCCTCCTGACCACATCGGAAGGATCCGACCGGTTTACCAACGGCTACCGCGCCGGCATGACGCAAAGCCTGGAGCGGCTGGCCGGACTCGTGGAGACCAATGAGATCGTGGTCTCACGAGTGTTGTCCGCGCCGCGAGCCCTTGTCTGGCAGGCGATGACCGACCCGCAGCACGTCGTGAAATGGTGGGGCCCGCGCGGTTTCTCCACCACGATCAAGCGGATGGATTTCCGCGTCGGCGGGGTGTGGGAGCACATTATGCGCGGCCCGGACGGCGTGAATTATCCCAACAAGAGCGTGTTCAAGGAAATCGTCCTGCAGGAACGCATCGTCTATTCCCACGGCGGCGGCCGGGAGGACGGACCGGGCGTGAGTTTCACGGCGACCTGGACCTTTGAGGATGTTGGTCCGGATCAGACCCGGCTGACCGTGCGTCATGTCTTTCCGTCGGCCGAAATGCGCGACCGGATCGTCCGCGAATTCGGCGCCATTGAGGGCGCGAAGCAAACCATGGCCCGGCTCGCCGAGCACCTGCCCACGATGCCCCGCTGAAGGCTGGACTCGCGTTCTCGCTCATCCGGCTGCATACCCGATGAACATTTAACCCCAAGCTCCATGGAAAACACCACCCCGCCCTCCTCCGGCAAATCCCCCAACCACGTCCTACCCGCCATCGCGCGCTACGTCCTCGGCCTCCCGTTGCTCGTCTTCGGGCTCAACCTTTTTTTCAATTTCATCCCGCAGCCCAAGGTGGCCATGGCCGAAAACGCCATGGCGTTTGCCGGGGCCCTGATGAAGAGCGGCTACATGATGCAACTGATCGGGACGACGCTCCTGATCGTCGGCGCACTCCTCGTGTCGAACCGCTTCCTGCCCCTGGCCCTGGCGCTCTTCGCGCCCTTCATCCTTAACAGCGTCCTGTTTCACACCTTCCTTGAGCACTCGGGCCTGCCGATGGCGGTCGTCTTCCTGGCCCTGGAGCTTTACCTGGCCTGGTCATACCGCAGCGCCTACCGCTCCATGCTCGCCGCCCGGGTCTCGCCGGGCTGAACGCAAGCCGCCCAGTCCCGCCCGCGAATCACCCGAATCGGCGCGAATTTTAGATCGACCTGAACGGTGGGCAAGCTCCGGCCTGCTGGATTCGCGTAAATCCGCGTGATACGCGGGAACTGCCGTCCCTCACTTCGCCCGCAGCAGCCGCATCACTTCCTGCTCGAGCTTGGGCCCGCGGGCGTTCGTCGAAACCAGCCGGCCCGTCTTGTCGAGGAGGAACATCGCGGGAATGGCCTGGATCGCGTATTTCCTGCCCAGGGGATTCTTCCAATACGTGCCGTCGTAGTACTGCGGCCACGGCATGTCCTTTTCGGCGGTAAACGCCTGGAACTCCGCCGCGGACTTCTGCCGCTTCGCCGGATGCGCCGCATCGTGGGCCTGGTCGAAGGAGATGCCGGCGATTTCAAAGCCCTCGTCGTGATACCGCTGGTACACCAGCTTCACGTTGGGGAGTTCCTCGAGGCACGGCCCGCACCAGGTCGCCCAAAAATCGATCAGCACCACCTTGCCCCGCCATTTCGCGAGGTCGACCACACGGCCGTCGACCGCCGTGTACGTCAGCTCCATCGGGTGCTCCATCAGCTCCGCCAGCTTGAGCTTCGACTCGGCCAATTCCCGGATCTTGGGGTTCGGGCTGGCCGCAAACGCCCGCCACTCGATGACCGCCAGCGGCAGGCTCGCGGTCTCCACCAGGTAGAAATAATCCCGCACCAGCCCCGCGCCGGCGTCGGAGTCAGGATAGCTTTTCAGAAAGGCATCCAGTTTCGTGCGCAGCGCCGGGAGATTGACCGGCTTGCCGGCCGACTGCGCCTCGTCGGTGGCGTCGAACTCATCCTCCAGCTGCATCTTCGCCTGCATTCCTGCCAAGGCGCCCGGTGCATCCGGCGTGGCTTTAAGCGCCGCCAGCATCTTCACGGCATTCTTGTTCGTGGGATCCAGGGCGAGCGACTTCGCATAGTTCTGCAGCGCCAGGGCGCGGTCACCCGCCGCGATATCAGCCTCGCCGAGGCTGTCATACACATTGCCCGAGGCCGGAAACTGCTCCACGTTCCACTGGAAGATCGCCAGCGCTTCCGGGAGCTGGTTTTTCTGGAGATAGTGGTAGCCGAGTCCGTTCAGCTGGGCCTCGCTGACGTAATAATCGCCAAACTGGGCGGCCTTCAGCTCGGCATACCGCTTCTGCGCCGCCACCAGGCCGCCGGCTTTGAACGCCTCGCGAAGGGCGTCCGCCAGCGCGTGGTCCTTGAGCGCGACGAGCTCCACGTCGAATTTCAGGGTGGATCCCGGCGGAATCGATCCGGCCGGTTTGTTCCCGTATGCCAGCGCGGCCGGGATGATCAGTGTGGCCTGGTCCCCGACATGCAGCAGGGCAAAACCCTCATCCCATCCCTTGATCACCTGCTTCTGCCCGAGCGTGAAGGCGAAGGGCCCGTCCTTGCCGCGGGAGGTGTCGAACACCGTGCCGTCCATCAGCGTGCCCGTGTACTGCGCAAGGACCACCTGCCCCGCTTGCGGCTGCGCGCCGGTGCCGTGCTTGGTCACGGCATACTTCAGCCCGGAGGCCGTGGTGGTAAATTCCGGCGCCGGATCCGCCAACGTCACGCCAACCGTCAGGGAAGAGCACAGGAACAGGAGGGATAATCTCATCCGCCTAGAGATAGGGGTTCGCCCGAAACCTGCAACCCGCCAAAAACGGGTCCGGCCCGTCGCGCTACAGCTCGCCCGGGTCCAACATGAGCAGGCGCGCCTGCCCGCAGCGTTTCCTCGACTGCTCGACCCCCACGGCATCAAGGCCGAGGAGGTTCGCCACGGCGAGCACCGTGCCCACACCACAGAACGGATCGAGGATTGTCCTCGCCGCCGCCTGATCGCGGACAAACCGCACCGCGTGCGCCGCCGCCCGCACGCCCATCGCGCGCACCCACGGCGGGCGGCCGGGATCGGTGATGACATCCGGGATCGGCAGCACGTCGGGGCACTTTAGCGTCCGCGAGACGGCAATCAGGTGGGTGTAGCCGGGACGCCCCAACGTCAGGAGTCCGGGCGGGCGCCGGCATACGATCTTGTGAAAAAGCACGCGCGCACCCGCCTCCTCCGCGGCGCGGACCACCAGCGATCCTTTGTCAATCCAGGCGCCGTCCCGCTTGATGTCGGATTGAAAGAACAGCGCCGCTCCCTCATCCGGGACCGTCGTGACCACCAGGCGCACCGCCTCCAGAAACCACGCGCGCCATACCGGCAGCGAGACCCCCAGCTCCGACACGTCCGGCAGCGAAGTCACCGCGCTCGCGCCCGCGACCGGCCCGTGTTCCCGCATCCACGCGATCGCATCCGCGCAGTGCACCTCGCGCCCGGGGATCCCTTCCGCCGCAGTCATCGCCGTGCACCCGCGCTCATACGTCGCGAAGGGTGACATCCCAGGCATGGAGTGACTTGGCATTGCCGCAGTCCGGGCAGGTCACGGTCTCGTGCGACGCGCCGCAATGCGGGCAGACCGCCGCGGTGGCGAACATGTCGAATGCCTGCCCGCATTGCCGGCACCGCCAGTAATTTCCGATGGGCGGCGACGCCTGGCAGACGGGGCACGCAAACTCCGGCCGACGCGGCAGCTGCTCCATTCGGCGCAACACCCGGGCCACCTGAAAACTGCGCCAGCAGTTCGACAGCAGGAAAACCGCCAGAATCCCGAGCCAAAGCGAAGTTTCCCACATCGCCACGCCGATAAGCGCCACGCCTCCCACAAAACCGATGAGCGTGGCCGCCATCAGGCTGCGCGCCTTGCCGAGCGGATACCACAGCAGCGACCGCAGGATCTGTCCGCCATCGAGAGGATAAATCGGCAGCAGGTTGAAAACCAGCAGACTGACATCGATGATGAGCACTGCCCGGATAAAGGCATGCAGATCCTGCGACGCCGTGCGCCAGCCTTGGAGGTGATCCAGGTACCACAGCGCGAACAGGACGGGCAGCAGCACCACGTTGACGAGCGGACCCGCTGCGATGCTCCAAAGCGTGGCTCCCGGCCGCGGCGGCGGATTGACGTAGGCAACCCCGCCCAGCGGCCACAACACGATCTGGTCGGACTGTCCACCGACACTCCGGCTGGCCAGCGAGTGGCCGAACTCGTGCATCAGCACGATCAGGAAGAGCGCGAGATATTCCAGCACACCCCAAACCGGCGAGGCATAGTTGGGGATCCGCGTGGAAATCGAGTACAGGGCCACGACGAACCACGACCAGTGGAGGTGCACGTCAATGCCCCACAGGCGGAACAGGCGAAAGGAGCCCTGGCGAGTCGGCATCATGCGCGAAGCCTTTGGTCCGTCAGGAAAAGCGCAAGCCCGCGGGGCGGTAGGGCGAATCCTCCGGCTGAGCCGTCGTAGCGCAGGCATCCTGCCTGCTCTTAATCCGATGTAGGCAGGATGCCTGAGCTACTCCAAAACCACGACTCAGCCGGAGGATTCGCCGTACCTCGAAGTTCTGCCTCAGCTCTTTCCGTACTCTGTGTCCACTGCGCTCTCCGTGTTAAAAAATCCGCTCGCCGCCGTCAGCCCGCTCACTGCTTCGTCAGCGTGATCTTCACCGCCGCGGCACACTCACGCGCCCGGGCCTTGGCCTCGTCGAGGTTCTCGCCGGTCGCCACCGCGACCGCCAACCGCCGGTGGCCGCGGCACTCCGGCTTGCCGAAGAGCCGCAGGTGCGTCTCGGGCACCGCCAGCGCGGCGTCGAGCCCGCTGAAGACCGGCACGCCGTCACCCTGCCCCAGCAGTGCGACGCTGAACGCCGGCCGCAGCAGCCGGATCGGCGGCACGGGCAGGCCGAGGATCGCGCGCGCGTGCAACGCGAACTCCGACCACTGCTGGCTGCCGATGGTCACGAGGCCCGTGTCGTGCGGCCGCGGGCTGACTTCGCTGAAAATCACGTCCTCACCGCGCACAAAGCACTCGACGCCGAACAGCCCCCAGCCCCCGAGCGCGGCCACGACCGTTTTCGCCACGCGCTGCGCCTCGGCCCAGGTTTTTTCCGACATCGGGCAGGGCTGCCAGCTTTCGCGGTAGTCGCCGTCGATCTGGACATGCCCGATGGGCGGGCAGCACTGCACGCCGTTGGCCGCCGACACCGTGAGCACGGTGATCTCGTAGTCGAAGCGGATGAACCCCTCGACGATGCAGCGGCCCGAGCCGGCCCGCGCGCCTTCCTGCGAGTAACGCCACGCCCCGGGCAGATCGGCCGCGGTCTTCACGACGCTCTGGCCGTGGCCGCTGGACGACATCAGGGGCTTCAGCACACAGGGAAATCCAAGCACCGTCGCGGCCGCAAGCGCCTCCGCCTCGGTGGCGACGAAACGGTAGGGCGACGTGGGCAAGCCCAGCTGCTCGGCGGCCAGCCGCCGGATGCCCTCGCGGTTCATGGTGAGCTGGGCGGCGCGGGCCGTGGGCACCACGCGCTGGCCGGCCTGCTCAAGCTCGACGAGCACATCGGTCGCGATGGCCTCGATCTCGGGGACGATGATATCCGGTTTCTCCCGGGCAATCACGCGGCGCAGCGCCAGCGCATCGAGCATGGGAAACACATAGCTCCGGTGCGCGACCTGCATCGCGGGGGCATTCTGGTAGCGGTCGCAGGCGATGACCTCGCAGCCGAGCCGCTGGAGTTCGATGGCGACCTCCTTGCCCAGTTCGCCGGAGCCAAGGAGCATGACACGCGTGGCACCCGCCGTAAGGGGAGTGCCGAGAGTTCCGGGGGTAAACATGGGGCGATGTTCACACCCGGCCCCCGCTTGGCAAACGGGTTTTGAGGTGCGGGCCGCCCACCGGCCCGGAGTAGCGCAGGCATGCTGCCTGCCTCCAAGTTTTCCTCTGCAGGCAGAATGCCTGCGCTGCCCGGCCCATCCCAGCCTCCTCCTTTCGGCTGCTACCGGCCGCGACGGTGACAGCCGACGATGTGGTCGTTGACGATCCCGACCGCCTGCATCCAGGCGTAAACGATCACCGGGCCAACAAACTTGAACCCCCGCTTTTTCAAGGCGGCGGAAATCTCCTCGGAAAGCGGCGTCTTCGCCGGGACCATTCCGGGCTTCTTCCAGGTGTTCCGGATCGGCTTGCCGCCGGCCATCGTCCAGACCCAGGTCGAGAAGTCCTCCCCCGCCGCCTGCATCGCCAGATAGGCGCGGGCGTTGCCGATCGTGGCTTCGATCTTTGCGCGTGAGCGAACAATCCCGGCGTCCTGCATCAGCCGGTTCACATCCGCGGCGCTGAACTTTGCGACGATCTTGGGATCGAACCCCTTGAAGGCGCGGCGAAACGCGTCGCGCTTGCGCAGGATGATGACCCACGCCAGCCCGGCCTGGAACCCGTCGAGCATGAGCTTCTCCCACAGGGCGCGACTGTCGCGCTCCGGCACACCCCACTCCTCGTCGTGGTAGGCGCGCATCAACGGGTCATGCTCCGCCCAGGTGCAGCGCTGGAGGGCTTTTTGCTTCATGGATCGCCGGACCGGCGCACGGTCAGGCCACCAGCTTCTCCGCCTCGTCCAGCGTGTCGCAGGTGACGATGTGAACCTCGCCCCGGTAATGGATCAGCGACAGGATGTTGAGTCCGATGTCCTTGCTCGGGTCCGGAATGACCCGGATCACCGTGCCGACACCCTGCGCCCGGCAGAAGTCCATGATGCCCGAGAGATAGGGCACGCAGTCGATTTCCATGGAATCCAATCCGCTCAGATCAACCAGCACCGTGAATCCGGCGCGAAGCCGTGGCAGAAGTGAGGTGATCTGCCCGACGCAGTCAGGCATGTGTCCCGCCGTCACTTTCCCGGAATATTGCAGCCGCGCGATATTCCTCGCCGGGTCGATGGCAATTTCGAACGTGGGCTTTGATTTCACAGCAATGGGATGACGGGACCGGCCGTTACCGGCCAAGCTCAACCGACCCTCATCGTGCGTCAACCATCCGGCCATAAATTTCCCGCATTCCGGCCTTCCCGCGGCTCAATGCGCCGACAGCTTTCCGATCAGGCCGTCCAGCAGGGCGTCAGCCTCCAGAGCCAGCCGCCGCGCCGGCGCCGGCGGATGGCCCGGCGGCGCGGCCTTTTGCAGCGCCGCGAAGCGTGCATCGCCCGCCGCCCGGGTGGCGGTCAGCAGCGCCTCCTTCTTCGCGTGCATCAGGCCGCTCTTGGTGAACGCTTCCGCCGTCCCGGGCTGGCCGACAAACCCCGGGGTCGATTCATCGCCGATCCAGACCCGCCAGTCATCCTCGTCGGCAAAATAGACGGCCAGCGCGCCCCGGCGCACGGTGCCCAGCCGGGTGGCGAGCGCATGCATGTAGGCGCCGTCGACCTTGTCCTCCTCGGCCGACGGGGACTTCGCCTGAAACCGGACCAGGACTTTCAGGCCGGAGGCCCGTTCGAAGCCGGTGAGCTTCGCCTCCAGGCTTGGCGCCGAGGGCGCATCCGGCGGCAGCAGGCCATCCGGATCATCGACATGAGCGGGGGACCCGGCCGCGCGCAGCATCGGCAGGCCGAGTAACATCACGAGCGCCGGAAGCCGGAATGGGAAGCGAGGCATGGAGACGACGCTGACGGATCGGGCCGGCTCAGTGCCAGCCTTGGATGAGGAAGAAAATCCCGGCTAAACCGAAGCCCAGGCTGACGAACCAGAAGGCCCGCCGGTTCGTCAGCGCCGAGATCGCGCCGATGGCGATCGCGATTTGGAACAGCGTGACCCCCCGCGCAAAAATGACGTGCCGGCGGAGGTGTTCCTCGGACGCATGTTCCTTCTCCTTGGCCTCGGCGGAGATCTCCTCCTGCTCCTTTTTGTAGCCCGCGAGCTTCTCGCGGTCCTTGCCGGCGGCCGGTTTGCCCTCGGCCTCGAGCAACTCGAGCTTCGACTCCAGCACCGCGGCCTTGATGCCCTTGGCCTGGTAGTACGACCATTTGTCCGAACTCTGGATCTGCTCGACCATCGCCTCATTGGCGTGATGACCGGCCATCAGCGAGCAGACGGCCGCCAGGCCCGCCAGCAGCGCCGAGCTCAGCGCAACGCCCATCGTCCAGCTCGCCTTCGCGTGCGCCGCATGGTGGTTGATTTCCTCGTTCAGGTGTTCGGTGGGGACTTCAGGTTCTTCCATAGATGGAATCATTAGGAAGCGCCGGACCGGCGGATGGCCAAGCGAAAAATCTCCGGGTCGGGCCGGCCACCCATGGGTTGTGGGTAGGGCGGATTATCCTTAATCCGCCGTGGCGCGACCGGGTCGTTCGGCCGAAGGGACCACAGCGTCTTCCCGAATCACCCGGCCGGACGCGGCGCGTTAGGGATAACGCGCCCTACCCCGGGCCGATGCGATTGCCGGATCAAATATCCTCAGCCTCCCGCCGGAGCCTTCGCCGCGTAATGCGGGATCAGCTGCTTGAGGTGGCCCTGCACGATTGCCGCGACCGTGTCGGCCGGGACCTGGCCCTTGTGGAGCTCGAAGATCGCGACGAGCAGCGCGAGTTCGATGTCCACTTTCTTCGGGCTCGTCGCCTTCATTGCCGCGAGCAGCTCAATGGCCTTCTTCTCTGCCTTCTTGTAGTCGTGAAAGTTCTGTTCGGTCGGCGTCGCCATGCGTCAAGGGGCTCCGCAATCACCAGCGCCGTCAAGCGCGTAGCAGCCGATGTGCGGTGGCTAACAATCTCCCCAAATCGGGCCTCCTTGCGCAGCCAGCTACGGGCGCGCGGGCATCTCCAGCGGGATGATCGCATGCCGGCGCAGCTCGACGCCGCGGAGAAACGTGACGATGGCCCGTTCCCCGACCCGGTCTCCCGTCAGCAGCTTGTGCAGGACGTCGACCGCCGGCGTCCGCGCGTCATCCAGCGCCAGCAGGATGTCGCCCTCGAGCAAACCGGCGCGGGCGGCAGGGCTGTTGGGCTCGAGGCCGGCGACGAGGACACCGGTCTCCTGCGTGAGATGGTGATAGCGCGCGACCTTGCGGATGAGTGGGACGCTCTGCCCGGCGACACCGATAAAGCTGCGGCGGATGCGGCCATCCTTGATCAGCCACGCCACGACCCAGCGGGCGGTGTTGCTCGCGATGGCGAAGCAGATGCCCTGCGCCGGGCGGATGATGGCGGTGTTTACGCCGATCACCTCGCCTCGGGTGTTGACGAGCGGACCGCCCGAGTTGCCGGGATTGAGCGCGGCATCGGTCTGGATGACATTGTCAATCAGCCGGCCGGACACGCCGCGAAGCGAGCGGCCCAGTCCGCTGACGATGCCGGCGGTGACCGTTTGCTGAAACCCCATCGGGGAACCGATCGCGATGGCAATCTGGCCGGGCCGCACGACGGCGCTGTCGGCCAGCGTCAGGTGGGCGAGCTCGTCGGCGCTCACGCGGAGAACGGCGAGATCCGTGTCCGGGTCGTCCCCGATCAGGTCGGCGACGAGCTTGCGGCCGTCGGCGAGGAACACGGTCAGCTCGCGCGCCCCGTGAACGACGTGGCTGTTGGTAAGCAGATAGCCGTCAGGCGAGATGAAGAAGCCCGAGCCGGATCCGCCGGGGGCGTCGTTACCGCGGACCTCGATATGGACCACGGCGGGATGCGCGGCGGCGACGGCACCCGAGACCGCGTGAGAGTAGGCGTCGATGAGGGATTCGTCCGTCGTCGCGGCCGGAGCATGCGAGAGAAATGAAACCATGATCCCCCGAAGAAGTGGAGGAAATCGAGTTTCGCAAACGGCGCCCACCACCCCACTCCTGAAGCCCTGTGCCCAGATCCGTTTGTCACCTAATAGGTGACAAACGGTTTGGGCGGCCTGATCAGATCTTCGGACCGGACGGACGGCGGCGACGCAACGAGCGGAAACCCAGCAGCGTCAAACCCGCGCCCATGAGGGCGTAGGTGCTGGGTTCGGGGACGGCGATGAAGTTGAGCGTCACGCCGGACGACAGGTAATTGACCGTAAACTGGTAATCGTTGGCGCCGTAATTGGCGTAGAAGGTCGAACCTGAGCTGGGCAGACCGGCAAACGTGCCGGTGAAGGTGTTCGAGCCCGAGGTGATCGTCATGATGTTGTAGGTCGTGCCAAGCGTGGGGTTGCTGAGCAGCGTCAGGCTGAGCGTCACCAGGCCGGAGCCGATGTTGACGTTGGCCGCGGGACTCAGGAACAGCACCCGGTCGGAGGTGGCGCCGCTGACCTCGATGTCCAGGACCGCGGTGTTGGTGACCGCGAAGGTGCCGTTGCTGAACGTGAGGCTGCCGATGCCGCTATTGCCGGGAGCGATGGTGCCGCCGGCGAACGCCACATTGCCCTGAATCAGACCCGTGCCCGTGATCGTGCCGCCGGTGTTGTTGAGGGTGTAGTAGGAATAGAGCGTCCCGCCCTGGACATTGATCGTGCCGGTGTTGGTGAAGTTCGGCACGTAGAGATAGCCGGTTCCGGCCGTCTGCGTGATTGTGCCTTGGTTCAGGAGTGACGAGCCGGTGTTGCCGTTGAGATAGACGTCACCGGTCAAAGTCGTAGTGCTGCCGAGCGTGAGGCTATTGTTCGTACCCACGTTGATGTCAGCATAATAACCCGCCGTGGTGCCGGACGTGATGGTCTTGCCGGTAAGGGTGCCGTTTTGGTTCCAATAGAGCGTGGAGTAATTCCCCAGGTTGAGATTGCTGCCAGTGAAGGTCGTGCCCGGAGAGCCTGTGAGCGTCACATATCCACTGGCCGGCAGCGTGAGGTCACCAGTATAGGTCACATTGCTGAGGATGCCACCCGAGGTGCTGAAGGTCAGGGCACCTGCGGCAATCGTGCCGTTGTTGATCGTCCCCCCATAGAGCTCGTAGCTGCCACCCGTCGGCGCCGTCAGCGTCGTGCCCGTGTTGTCAAACGTGCCGTTCAGCAGCGCGAGGCCCCCGCTCGTCAGCACCACGTTGCCCAGGTTGGAGATCAAGTTGGAGGTGCCCTCAAACTCCAGGATGCCGCTGCTGGTCGCGTTCAGCGTGCCCAGATTGACGATATTGTTCAGGCCGACCGTCGTGCCGGCTCCACTCGCCGTGATCGTGCCGCCACTTTCGTTCGTGATGCCCGTGTTGTAATAATAGCCCACGTTCAGCGAGCTGTTCGCCATGATCGTGCCGTAATTGTTGAACGCCGGGGCATAGAGGTAACCCGTGCCTGAATTCTGTGTGATCGTGCCATAGTTATTGATCGTCGCTCCGGTGGTACCCGAGAGATACACGTCGCCGGACAGCGTCGTCGCGCTGTCCAGGGTCAAGGCATCGTTGTAGCCGACTTGGAAATAGCCGTACGCGCCGGCTGTCGTCCCGGACGTGATCGTATTTCCGGTCAAAGCTCCGATCTGGTTCCAATTCAGCGTCGAATAGTTGCCCAGGTTTACGTTCGCCCCGGTCGGGATATTCGTGTTGCTGCCCAGCGTGTTGTTCAGCGTCAGCGTGGATGAGGCGCCGAGGTTGATGTCCCCCGTCAGTGTGTCGCTTGACAGCGTCACGCTGGTGCTCGCCGGCAGCGTCACTGGCGCCAGCAGTGTCGCGCCGGCAGTGTCGCGCCGGCAATTGTCCCGCCACTGCCCGTGAAGATGAGGGCGTTGGCCCCGATCGTCCCGTGGTTGATTGTGCCGCCGTAGAGTTCGAAATAGCCGCCCGTCGGCGCTGTCAGGGTCGTGCCTGTATTATCGAACGTGCCGTTCAGCAGCGCCCGGCCGCCGCTGGTCAGCACCACGTTGCCGAGGTTCGAGATCAGGTTGCTGTTGCCCTCGAACTCCAGGATGCCGCTGCTGGTCGCGTTCAGCGTGCCCAGGTTGACGATATTGTTCAGACCAACCGTTGTCCCACTACCACTTGCCGTGATTGTGCCGCCACTTTCGTTCGTCGTGCCCGTGTTGTAATAATAACCCACATTCAGCGAGCTGTTCGCCGTAATCGTACCGTAGTTGTTGAATGCCGGGGCGTACAGATAGCCCGTGCCCGAGTTCTGCGTGATCGTCCCGTAGTTGTTGACCGTCGACCCGGTCGTGCCCGCGAGGTAAACGTCGCCGGACAATGTCGACGCGCTGTCCAGGGTCAGCACGTCGTTGGTGCCAACTTGGAAATAAGCATAGGTGCCCGCCGTCGTTCCCGACGTGATGGCCTTTCCCGCCAGCGTCCCGATCTGGTTCCAGTTCAGTGTGGAATAATTTCCCAGCGTCAGATTGGTCCCCGTGAAGGTCGTGCTGCCTCCCGTGAAATTCACGGTGGTACTCGCGGGCAGGTTCAGATCACCCGTGTAGCTGACATTGTTCAGCGTACCCCCATTGCCGGTGAAGGTCAGCGCACCCGTGGCAATGGTGCCGCCGTTGATGGTGCCGCCGTAAAGCTCGAAGACGCCGCCGGTCAGATCATTGAGCGTGGCCGTGCCGGTGGTGTTGTCGAAGGTGCCTTGGAGCAGCGCACGCCCCCCCGTTGCCAGCACCACGGTGCCCAGGTTGGCCGTCGTGCCGGTCGCACCTTGGAAGTATAGGATGCCGCCGTTCTGCGCGTTCAGCGTTCCGTTGTTGATGATATTCTGGAGAAAGATGTTCGCGTTGCTGCCGTTCGCCGTGATCGTGCCGCCGCTTGCATTGGTCATGGTCTCTCCCGAATAGTAGCCAAAATATAGGTTGGTGCCGGCGTTGGCCGTGATCGTGCCGCCGCTCGCGTTGGTGACCGTCGGTCCGTAGATATAACCGGTGCCCGAGTTCTGCGAGATCGTGCCCTGGTTGGTGATCGTCGAGCCACTGTTGCTGCTGTAGAGGTAGATGTCCCCGGTCAGCGACGTCGTGCTGCCCAGCGTCAGGGCGTTGTTGGTGCCGACATCGATATAGGCGTAGTTGCCTGCCGTGGTGCCTGAGGTGATTGTTTTGCCCGTCAACGTCCCATTCTGGTTCCAGTTGAACGTGGAATAATTCCCCAGCGTCAGATTGCTCCCTGTGAAGGTCGTGCTGCCACCCGTGAAGCTCACCGTGGTGCTTGCGGGCAGATTGAAATCACCAGTGTAGCTTACATTGTTCAGCGCACCCCCATTGCTGGTGAAAGTAAGGGCTCCTGCGGCAATTGTGCCGTTATTGATCGTTCCACCGTAGAGTTCATACGGGCCACCCGTCGGGGCAGTCAGTGTCGCACTGGTGTTGTCGAACGTGCCCTGTAGCAGGGCCTGGCCGCCGCTCGCCAGCACCACGGTACCCAAGTTTCCCGTCGTGTTGCTCGCGCCTTGGAAATACAAGGTACCGTTGTTCGTGGCGTTGATCGTGCCGTTGTTGATGATGTTCTGAAAATAGATGTTCGCGTTGGTGCCGTTCGCCGTGATCGTGCCGCCGCTCGCGTTGGTGATGGTTTCCCCCGAGTAGTAGCCGATGTACAGGTTGCTGCCCGCATTCGCCTGGATCACGCCGCCGTTCGCGTTGGTGAACGTCTGCACGTAAAGATAGCCCGTGCCCGAGTTCTGCGTGATTGTGCCCTGGTTGATGATCGTTGATCCGGCATTGTTACTATAAAGGTAAATATCCCCGGTCATCGAAGTCGCACTGTCCAAGGTCAGCGAATCGTTCGTTGCTACGACAATGGCGCCATAGGATCCGGCCGAGGTGCCGGCAGTGATCGCCGTGCCCGCGATGGTACCATTCTGGTTCCAATTCAGTGTGGCATAGTTGCCTAGTGTGAGGTTGGTCGTGGCCTGAAAGGTGTAGCCCGATTGAAATGTAGCGCTACCGCTCGCATTGATGATGAAATTGCCGGAAACACTACTGGCTGTGTTATAGGTCCCTGAGAGCACCGTCTGGCCCTTGAGCCACGAGCCGGCCAATACGACGATTCCGATCAACACCAGCTTCAAGCGACGGTGGATATGCACGATGGCTGGGGTGGTCATGGCCGATTAGCGCGAGTCCATTGAAAACACATATTGCAAGTCGTTGGAAGTAATAAAAACGGGGAAAATCCCTCTCTGACGAAGCACTGACGTCATTTCGCGCGATTGCGCGGGTGAAACTTCGCGTGCTGCTCCAACAGCCGCTTCGATTCGACTGCAGTGTAAATCTGTGTCGTCGAGATGCTCGCATGCCCCAGCATTTCCTGGATCGCGCGCAGATCCGCCCCGCCGCTGAGCAGGTGCGTGGCGAACGAATGCCGCAGGCCGTGCGGTTTCACGTTCTTGGTGATCCCGGCGCGCTGGGCGTTTTTCTTGACGATCATCCAGAGCGCGACGCGGGAAAGCGCGGTCCCGCGCGGATTCAAAAACAGCTGGCTGCCGGTCTTCGCCTTCACCAGCTGCGGCCGGCCCGAGGCCAGGTACGTCGTCAAGGCGTCCGCCGCCCGGCCGCCGATGGGCACGACGCGTTCCTTCGAGCCCTTGCCAAACACCCGGAGAAACCCCTGTTCAAGGTTCACTTGCTGCAACGTCAGCCCGGCCAGCTCCGATGCCCGCAGGCCGCTCGAGTAAAACAACTCCAGCAGCGCCCGGTCGCGCAGCGCGCGGGCATCGCCGCCCGTCGGGGCCGCCAGGAGCCGGCCGATTTCCTCCGGCGTGAGCGTGCCGGGAATCCGGCGCGTAAGCTTCGGCCCGGACAACAGGTCGGTGAAATCGTCGTCGCGGATTTTCTCGCGGACGAGGAAGCGCGCGAGCCCGCGCAGCGCGGTGAGCTTGCGCGCCAGGCTGGCCGGTGCGCAGACACGGCCGTTAAGGGAGTGGATCCATTCCGCCGCCTGCGCGCGGGTCAGGCCGCGCCAGTCGGCCGCGCCCCGCTTCGCGAGGAAGGCCGCGGCCTGGTCGAGATCGCTGCGGTAGGCCGAGAGCGTGTTTTTCGACAGCGCCCGCTCGAGCCCGAGGAAGGCGAGGAACGCTTCGATATCGTTCGCAAACGCGGGGGCGGCCCGGCTGTGATCAACCCGCATGGCGTGGAAAGGGACGAAAACCGGCGCTGCCGGCGGCGGCGCTCAGAAGCGGCGGCGCGGCGGCGGCGGACGGTAGCCGGTGTTCTGTTCCTTGACGCGGAACGTGATGCGCGCCTTCTCCAGATCGTAGGGGCTCATCTCCATTTTCACGGTGTCGCCCGCGGCGATCTTGATGAAATTCTTCCGCAGCTTGCCCGAGATGTGCGCCAGCACGACATGGCCGTTGGCGAGCTGCACCTTGAACATGGTACCCGGCAGCACGGTGACGACCTTGCCCTCCACTTCGATCGAATTGCTATCAGCCATGGTGGGGGGTGTCGGACGTGGTTTGGGTCATAGGTGGGTCAGCGGTATAAAAGCCCCTTGTAAGGCGGAAACGCCCCCCGTAAGCAAGGCTTTCCCTCGGTCCACCCGACCCACCACGCACCCATGGCCGATCCCCTTCCCCCGCCCTGTCCGTTCGAGAAGCGCTTCCCGTCGCAGCTGGTGCGCGACGATGCCTTCTTCATGAGCCTGGCCTTCAACCAGGCCATCGACGCCTGGCGACTGGACGAGGTGCCCGTCGGCGCCGTGATCGAGCTGGGCGGCGAGGTCATCGCCGCGGCGCACAACACCGTCGAGGGCGCGCACGACCCGACCGCGCACGCCGAGATGCTCGCGCTCACCCAGGCCGCCGCGAAACTCGGCAACTGGCGGCTGGAGGGAGCCACGCTCTACGTGACCAAGGAACCCTGCCCGATGTGCTCCGGCGCCACGCTCATGTCGCGGCTCAAGCGCGTCTGCTACGCCGTGCCCGACCCGAAGATGGGTTGCCTCGGCGGCGCGACCAATCTCAACGACCTCCCGCGCGTGAACCACCACGTCGAGCTGACCGCCGGCGGCGTGCTCGAGGACGAGTGCCGGGAATTGATCCAAGCCTTCTTCAAGCTGAAGCGGCAGGAGGAATGAAAGTAGCGCAGGCATCCTGCCTGCTCCGAAAGGTAGGACGGGCCCGCCTTACCACGGACCAAGTCTCGGAGCAGGCAGGATGCCTGCGCTACCAATACCCGCGAACCGGATGTCCAATCCCCGGTCCATGACCCGGCAAATCCGCCTCGGCAGTTGACGGCGTCGGCGAGTCGCGGCACGTTCCCGGGGTTTCCCTTCAACCTGTAAAACGAAATAACATCATGGCCTACACTCTTCCCGCCCTCCCCTACGCCTTCGACGCCCTCGTGCCGCACATCGATGCAAAGACGATGGAAATCCACCACGACAAGCACCACCAGGCGTACATCACGAACGCCAACAACCTCCTCAAGGATCACGCGGCCCTCGCCGCGCTCGACGTCAACGCCCTCATCGCCGACCTCAGCCAGGTCCCCGAGGCGATCCGCGGCGGCGTGCGCAACAACGCCGGCGGCCACTCGAACCACTCCTTCTTCTGGACCATTCTTGGACCCGGCAAGGGCGGCACGCCCAAGGGCAAGCTCGGCGAGGCCATCACCGCCACGTTCGGCGGCTTCGACAAGTTCAAGGAGGAGTTCGCCAAGGCCGGCGCGACGCGCTTCGGCTCCGGCTGGGCCTGGCTCTACGTCACGGCCGACAAGAAACTTGCGATCGGCTCGACCGCCAACCAGGACAGCCCGCTGATGGGCAAGGCCGTCGCGGGCATCGAGGGCAAGCCCGTCATCGGCCTCGATGTCTGGGAGCACGCCTACTACCTCAACTACCAGAACCGCCGTCCCGACTACATCGCGGCCTTCTGGAACGTCGCCAACTGGGACGCCGCCGAGGCCAACTTCGCCGCCGCGACGAAGTAAGGCCGCCGCGAACTCATTTCGCCCGACAAAAAGCCGCGCCCGAAAAGGCGCGGCTTTTTTGCGGGCGGGTTGTGGGATCGAAGGTAGGGCGGGACCGCTGGGCCCTCCTCGAGCGTCGAGGTATGACTTCAGACGGCGCGCCCCGCGGTCGGCCCTACCACGGACAGTCAGCGCGGGCCAGAGACCCGCCTCAAATTACTGCGGCGTCCAGACGCTCGCCTGCATCGCCGGGCCAAAGCTGATCGGGCTGATTGGCGTGCTCTTGCCCGTCTCGGTGTCGAGGATGCAGAGCCGGCTCGTGCGCCGGTCACGCGCGGTGTAAACCACGTGGCGGCCGTCGGCCAGCCAGCTGGCCTCGATGCCGTCAAACGGGGCCTTGGAAACAATCTCCGCCGAGCCCTTGGACAGGTCATACACCGCGATCTGGTACGAATCGGGGCGGACCGTGCAGACAATCTTGTTCGGGTTCGTCCGGCTCCAATCCGGCTCCGCGGTGAACCTAAAGCCCGACACGAGCCGCGAGGGGGTGCCGCCACCCGCCGACATTATGTAGAGCTGCGGACCGGGTTCCATCGCGAATACGAGCCGGGAACCGTCCGGCGACCAGCACGGGGAGGCCTTGGTGGAGTCCGAGCGCGTCTTGCGGGAAACCTGCCGGCCCTGGGCGTTGCTGATGTAGACCTCGGGATTGCCTTCGCCGCTGAGCACCATCGCCACCTGGCCGCCGCTCGGGCTGTAGCGGGCGCCGCCATTGGTGCCCTTGAAGCTCACGAAAGACGTGCGCTGATATGAGTTAAGGTCGATCTGGAAAATATCCGGGAAGCCCGATTTGAAGAAACTCGTGTAGAGCAGCCTGCCGCCATCCGGCGACCAGCGGGGAAACAGGGCGATCGCGTTGTCATGGGTGACCTGCGTCACCCGGTGGAAAAAGAGGTCGCTGGTGTAGACCTCGCGGCGGCCGCCACCTCCGCCAATGAAGGCAATCTTCGCGGTGAAAAATCCCTTCAACCCGAGGCCGTTCGTCTTCACGACCGCGATGTCGGCGGCGCGCAGGAGGGCGTCCATGCCGTTCCGGCCCGTCGCGACATCCGAGGAAAACGGCGTGCCGGCGGAGCCCTTCGTGATGTCCACGCGCACTTGCGTCGGGGTCACGAGCGAAAAACGGATATCGTAGGCAAACCCGCTGGCGGTGAGCCGGTAGCGGCCGTGCACGTTGAAGGCGCGGACCGCGAGGTCGTTCAGCTCGGGCGTGTTGGCGGAGACG
>CAIRTK010000004.1 GCA_903881475.1 uncultured Opitutia bacterium
AGGTCGAGGTGCCCCGGCCGATTTCATCGAGAATGATGAGCGAGCGGTGGGTGGCGTTGTTGAGGATGTTCGCAGTCTCGTTCATCTCGACCATGAAGGTGGAGTTGCCCCGGGCAAGATCGTCGCTGGCGCCGACCCGGGAGAAGATGCGATCCACCAGGCCGACCCGGCACGATTTCGCCGGGACCCAGCAGCCGACCTGGGCGAGCAGCGTGATGAGAGCGACCTGCCGGATGTAAGTGGATTTGCCGGCCATGTTTGGGCCGGTGATGAGGGCGAGCTGCGCATCGTCGCAGGCGAGCAAAGTGTCATTGGGCACGAAGGCCTGACTGGTGCCGCGCGCAAGGGCGGCATCGGGGGCCTTGAGCATCTGCTCCACGACCGGATGCCGGCCCTCGCTGATTTCGAGGACCTCGCCCTCGTCGAGCAGGGGCCGGCAGTAGTCCCATTCGCGGGCGAGAACGGCCCAGCCGGCCAGCACATCCAGTTCAGCGACGGCGTCGGCGGTCTGGGCGAGGAGGACGGATTCGTCGAGGATCGCGGCGATGAGCTGGTTGAAGAGTTCGAGCTCGCGGGCGAGGGCGTTTTCCTCAGCGTGGAAAATCTCCTTTTCCTTCAGCTTCAGGGACTCGGTGACGTAGCGCTCGCCGCCGACGGTCGTCTGGCGCCGGATATAGTCGGCCGGCACGAGATGGAGGTTGGCCTTGGTGATCTCGATGTAGTAACCGAAATTATTCGTGAACCGGACCTTCAGGCTGCGGATGCCGGTGCGCTCCTGCTCGGTGCGCTCGAGCTCGGAGAGCCACGTCTTATTGTTTGTCGTGAGCGAACGAAGGCGATCGAGTTCCTCGTCGTGGCCGGAGCGGATGTAGTTGCCGTCGGCAAGATCGTTCGGGAGTTCGTCCGCCAGGGCGCGGGCGAGCAGGTCGCGCAATGCCGGCAGCTCGGCGAGTCGCGGTTGATAGCCGGCCGACAGTTGCCCGCCGAACGCCGCGAGCTCGGCCCGCATCGCTGGCAGCTGCAGGAGCGTGTCCTTCACGCCGCCGAGTTCCCGGGGATTGCGCAGGCGGTTTTGCAGCCGGCCGAGGATGCGGGGAATATCGCGCACCCCGGCCAGCTGTTCGCGCAGGGCGGCGAGCCGGGAAGGCTGGGCCAGCAATTCGCCGATGAGGGCCTGGCGGCGGTTGATCTCGGGCAGGTCGAGGGTAGGCGAGGCCAACCAGCGCTCGAGCAGGCGCGCGCCCGTCGAGGTCGTGGTGCGGTTAATGGCGCCCAGCAAGGAACCTTCGCGGGCCCCGCGACTGGAGGAGAAAATCTCAAGATTGCGCAACGTGGCCGGGTCCAGCAGCAGCGTGCGGGCACTGCGGTACTCCTGCAGGCCGCGCAGGTTCTCGGGCTTGGCGCAGAGGTTTTCCGTGGCGTAGTACACCAGCGCGCCGGCCGGGCCGAGCGCGGGATGCGAATGGAGCAGACCGAAACCCTGGAGGTTGAGCACACCAAGCGTGTCCATCACCGTCTTGGCGCCGGTGGCGGTCTCGAAGTGATAGCCGGACAGCCCGGAGCACAGGCGCGACCCACAGAAGGCCTGGAGGGCATGAATCGCGGCCTGGTCGTGGGGTGCGGCGGCCCAGCGGGCAAGCTCGCCCTCGATGACCAGCAACTCCGCCGGGTCGAGCGCAGTGAGGACCGGGAGCAGGTTCGCGATGTTGGGATCGGTCGCGATCTTGAACTCGCCGGTTGAGAGATCGAGCCAGGCGGCATGCAGCCCCTGCTGATCGAGCGCGAGGGCGCAGAGGTAATGGTTGCGCGCGGCATCGAGCTGATTGGCGGCGAGGGTGGTGCCCGGGGAAAGGATGCGCGTCAGCTGGCGCTTCACGAGCCGGCCGGGCTGGGCCGTCTCCGCTTGGTCGCAGATGGCGACCTTCTTGCCGGCGGCGAGGAGCTTCGTGACGTAGGCGTCGCAGGAATGGGCGGGGATGCCCGCCATCGGGTGGTCCTGGCGTTTGGTCAGGGTCAGGCCGAGGAGCTTCGAGGCGACGACGGCGTCGTCGAAAAACATTTCGAAGAAATCCCCGAGGCGGAAGAGCAGGAGGGTGTCGCGGGGCAGGCCGCGTTTGACCTCGAAATACTGCTGCATCATCGGGGTGAGTTTCTCGGCCGGCATGAAGAACGCTGAGGAAACCACGAAACGGGCGAAGCACACGAAAATTTTTCAGAACCTTGCTTGCAGTAAGTTATCCGGTGTTTCGTGTGAGCGTGGTGACACTCTTTCATCGAGATCTGGGTGGGGCGGGAAACCCGCCGCTCGTCATCCTGCACGGGATGCTGGGCTCGTCGCGCAACTGGCAGACGGCCGGCCGCGACCTGACGGCCCGGTTCCATGTGCTAGCGCTCGACCTGCGCAATCATGGGAGCTCGCCGCATGACCCGGAGATGAGCTACGCGGCGATGGCGGACGATGTCTTGGGCTGGCTGGGGGCGCAGGGACTGCCGCGGGTGACCCTGCTGGGCCACAGCATGGGCGGGAAGGTGGCGATGCTGCTGGCCTGCCGGCATCCGGAAAGAGTGGAGCGGCTGGTCGTGGTGGACATTGCGCCGAAGGACTATCACTCGGCCGAGCACCGCGCGGAATTTGCCGCGATGAACGGACTCGACCTCGCGACGCTGCCGTCGCGGACCGCGGCGGAGCAGGGCTTCGAGGCGCAGGTGAGCGACTGGGCGATGCGGAAATTTCTGGCGACCAACCTGGAGCGGACCCCCGAGGGACGCTGGCGGTGGCAGATCAACCTGCCGGTGCTGACGGCGGCGTTGCTTGCGCTGGAGGCGGACGCGCTGCTCCCGGCGGATCAGTTTGCCGGTGAGACGATGTTTATCGCGGGCGGAAAATCACGCTACGTGAAGGAAGCCGATCGCGCGGCCATCCTGAGTCATTTCCCGCGCGCCCGCATCGAGACCATCCCTGATTCCGGCCACAATCCGCACATGGAAACGCGCGCGGCGTTTGTGGCGGCGATCCTCTCGGATTCACCCTGATTTACCCCATATGGAACTGCTCCAAACCGGTCAGCTCAAAACCTGGCAATCGCCTGAAACGCTTTCCTTCAACCGGCTGGCGGCACGGGCGACCCTTTTCCCGTATCACACGGCCGTCGCCGCCCGTGCCAATCGCCGTGAGGATTCGCCATGGTGGCGGTCGTTGAACGGCGCGTGGGATTTCCGGCTTGTGGACCGGCCGGAGAACGTGCCGGCGGAGTTTGTGCGGCCGGATTTCCGCCCCGATGCCAGCTGGTCGAAACTGCCCGTCCCGAGCAACTGGACGATGCACGGGCATGACCGCCCGCATTACACGAACATCATCATGCCGTTTCCGGACGCGCCGCCCCAAGTTCCTGAGGCCAATCCGACCGGCCTATACCGCACGATGGTGAGCGTGCCAGCGGATTGGTCGGGGCGCCGGGTGATCCTCCATGTCGGTGGCGCGGAGAGCGTGCTCTACCTATGGCTGGATGGACAGCCGGTGGGCCTGGCCAAGGACACGCGTCTGCCCTCGGAGTTCGACCTGACGCCTTATGTGCGCGCCGGGTCGGAGCACACGCTCGCCGCGGTGGTGATCAAGTGGTCCGACGCCAGTTTCGTCGAGGACCAGGACCAGTGGTGGATGGGCGGAATCCATCGCGAGGTCTATCTCTATTCGCAGGCGGCCTATTTTCTGGAGGACGTGTTTGTGCGCGGCGACCTCGAGGACAATCTCCGCGACGGCCGCCTGCGGGTCTCCGTGCGGCTGGGCGCGCCGGATCTGGAGGCGAAAGGCTGCAAGGTGCGGGTGCAGTTGTACGACGCAAAGGGCAAACCTGTTCTGCGCAAACCGGCCGAAGGTGTGCCGCACGCCAACGATTTCTGGCGGAATCCACGCAAGCTCGTGGAGCTGGATCTGCCGGTGAGAGCGCCCAAGCTCTGGTCGGCCGAAAGTCCCAATCTCTACACCATCGTGACGACGCTCCTAGCGCCCGATGGCAGGGAAGTGGAACACACATCGAGCCGGGTAGGTTTCCGCCGCGTTGAAGTGCGCGCCCGCCAGCTGCTGGTCAACGGCGCGCCGGTGCGCGTCACGGGCGTGAACCGCCACGAACACGACGACACGACCGGCAAGGCAGTCACGCGCGAGGGCATGCTCCGTGATGTGCTCACGATGAAGCGGTTCAACGTGAATGCCGTCCGCACCTCCCATTATCCGAACGACGCACACTGGTACGACCTGTGCGACGAGTACGGGCTGTATGTCTTCGACGAGGCGGACGTCGAGTCGCATGCGTTTTACCAGGAGTTGTGCCGCGACAACCGTTACGCGCCGTCATTCCTTGACCGGGCGGTGCGGATGGTGGAGCGCGACAAAAATCATCCCTGCATTCTCGCCTGGTCGCTCGGCAACGAGAGCGGTTATGGCGCGCATCACGATGCGATGGCCGGCTGGATCCGGTTCCGCGACCCAAGCCGTCTCATTCATTACGAAGGCGCGATCACGTGGAATTGGCAGACCGGCCAGACGGCGACCGACATTATTTGCCCGATGTATCCTGAGATCGGGAAAATGGCAGCGTGGGCCAAGGACCGGAAGGCGCCCGACCAGCGGCGCCCGCTGATCATGTGCGAGTTTTCCCACGCGATGGGAAACAGCAACGGCAGCCTCGGCGATTACTTCGATGCCTTCGACCGCTATCCGGGCTTGCAGGGCGGCTTTATTTGGGAGTGGGTGGACCATGGCATCAGGCGTCGAGATGCCGCGGGACGCGCGTATTGGGCGTACGGCGGCGATTTCGGCGACGAGCCCAGTGACAAGAATTTCGTGTGCGACGGGCTCGTCTGGCCCGACCGCACGCCGCATCCAGGCCTGTTCGAGTACAAGCACCTCGCGCAACCCGTGAGCGTGGAGGCGGTGGAGGCCAGGCGCGGCCGTTTCCGACTTCACAACCGCCGCTGGTTCACCTCACTCGCCGACCTGCGCGGCACGTGGGAACTGCTCGTCAACGGCGCGCCGGTGAAATCAGGCGCGCTGCCAAAACTCACCGCTGCACCGCAAACCGCCCAAAATTTCACGCTGGCGTGGCCCAGGCTCGGCCTGGCGGCGTCGGACGAGGTGCACGTGACGTTCCGCTTTTTCCTGCGCACCGCGAACGCCTGGGCCGAGGCGGGGCACGAGAGTGCGTGGCAGCAGATCGCCATGCCGACGGCGGCGTTCGCACGCGCGCCCCGCACGCCGGCCGGTACGGGCCGGCGTGCGCCGGTAGAAGTGAAAACGACGGCCGGCGGATGGCAGGTCCAAGCTGGAGACCTTGGGTTCACCGTGCGCAGTGACCTCGGGGTCCTTGAACATGTGGCCTGGCAAGGCCGCGAAGTCATCGTGCGGGGCCCGCAGCTCAACATCTGGCGGGCGCCGACGGACAACGACGGGCTCAAGCTGTTCGACGTGGTGGGTTGGGGCGGCGACCGGTTGCTCGATCGCTGCCGCAAGGCCGGCTACGACCGGATCGAGCTGGCGGAGACCAAGGCCGACTGGAAGGCCGGACGGGATGGGACGCAGCGCTTCACGCTCCATCAGCGCTGGTTTTGCCCCGGCGCAAGGAAGTCCATCACGCACACGCACGTTTACGACGTAAAGCCCGATGGCACGCTGGCGGTGTCCAATCACTTCGACGTGGACCGGGCTTTGCCGGAATTGCTGCGGCTTGGTGTTTCGCTCGTGCTGCCCGCCGGTCTCGAACAGCTGGAGTGGTTTGGCCGCGGACCGTTGGAAAATTACTCCGACCGCAACCGCGGCTCGATTGTGGCGCGGCACCGCAGCACCGTCGCCGGGCAGTATGTGCCCTACATCGTGCCACAGGAGCACGGCAACCATACGGGCGCGCGCTGGCTTCAGCTGGCGGATGGCGTGGGAACCGGTGTACGTTTTACCGCGGCGAAAACCATGGAAGCGTCGGCGAGCCATTTTACAGCCCACGATCTCTATGTGGCGAAGCACACGACCGATCTGAACCCGCGGCCCGAGGTCCATGTGAATCTTGATTATGCCCAGCGCGGACTCGGCACGGCGAGCTGCGGGCCGGACACCCTCCCGCAGTATCGCATCCAACCGGGCCGTTATCTGCTGACGTTTGGGATCAGCCCCTCGGCCTGACGCGGGGCTCAATTGGCTTTCTCGCTGACGTCGACCTGCTTCAGCAGGTTATAGAACGCCTGGTAGCGGTGGTTGCGAGCATTCGGCTGCAGGCGGGCGTAATCCTTGGCCTGCGCTTGCAATTCCGCGAGTGAGGCGGAATTTAGGAAGTCCTCATCCCCCGCATGGAGCGCCGGGCAGAGAGACAACGACGCGAGCAGGGCGGCGAGCAGGACACGCCGCATAGGTGGGGAGAAGGAGGGACGCCGGATTATCGCTGGGTCCATAGCCGGAGCGAGCCGAGCAGGAAGTCCTCGAGCGCGGCGGATTCGTTGAGGTTCAGCCGGAGCAGGCCGACGTCGTGCTCGAGTCTTTCGATCGCGGCCGGGTACGCCCGGCGCATGCGTTCGTCGCCGGCGGCGAGCCGGGGCAGGGCAAACGTGCGCGTGGCGGCCTCGATCTCGGCAAACAGCCGGGCGCGGAGACCGTTCGCGATGCCCGTTTCGATGGCGACCTGTTCGTCATCGGCGAGATCGGGCGGGAGTTTTTCCTTCTGCTGTTTCCAGACTTCCGTGGTGGCGAAATCCAGCACGGCGCTGAAGCGGGCGACCAGGCCGTAGAGCGTGAAGACCTGGTCGGCGATGGCGGCCTTGCCGCTGACGCCCTCGGTCAACCGGGCGAGCCAGCTGCGGTAGTCCTCGAGCCAAGCCGTCCAGCCATCCGCCACCGTGGCGGCGGCGGCCGACGGAAAGCGGAAGTGCAGCACGCGGCTGCGGATGGTCGGCAGGAGGGCGTAGGGCCGCGTCGTCAGCAGCAGCAGGGTGGTGTTGGCCGGCGGCTCCTCGAGGGTCTTGAGGAAGACATTCGCCGCGGCTGTATTCATCCGGTCGACCTCGTGGAGGATCGCGACCTTGCGCGGGGCTACGGCCGGCGAGACCTGGACCTTGCCGATCAGCTCGCGCGTGGCGTCGGCGGAGATCTGCCGCATCTTGCCCGCGGGCCGGAGCATGAAGCAGTCGGGATGCTGGTCCGGGGCAAAGGATGCGCTGGCCGATGGGACGTTAAGCAGGCGGTCCGCGATCGCGAGGGCGACCGCGGCCAGGGTGTCATGATCGTCGCCATGGAGCAGCAGGCTGTGGGACAGGCGCTGGCGCGCGATGGCCTGCTCGATGACCGCCACCACGGGACTGCCGGCGAGGGCTGCGGGCCACGGGATGGCGGTAGTCATGGTGCAGGGGATCGGGCGGCCGGTTCGGGCCAAGCCCGCGAGGGGCCGGCAGCCGCGGCCAGATCAGCCGAGGCGCTCCTTCACGGTCGCCCAGATTTTCTTCTCCAGCGCGTCCTCGCCCAGCGTGCCGTCAAACACGGCAAACCGGTCGGGCAGGCCCCGGGCGAGCAGCAGGTAGCCCTCGCGGATCTTTTTGTAGAAATCGATGTTCTCACGCTCCATGCGATCGGGCAGGTCGGAGGCGCGCTGGCGGATGCGGGCGAGGCTGACCTCGGTCGGCACGTCGATCACGATCGTGAGGTCGGGCATGACATTGCCGACGGCGAAGCGGTTGACCTGCGCGACGGGATCGGCGGCAAGGTTGCGGCCGATGCCCTGGTATACGGTGGAGGAGTCGAGGTACCGGTCGGTGAGCACGACGGCGCCGCGGGTGAGGGCGGGGGCGATGACCTCGCGCACCACCTGCGCCCGGGCGGCGGTGAAGAGCAGGAGTTCCGTCTCGGCGCACATCTCGTCGCCCTTGGAATTATGCACGATGATGTTGCGGATCTGCTCGCCGATCTCCGTGCCGCCCGGTTCGCGGGTGGAGACGACCTCGCGGCCGGTCTTCTGCAGGTGCGCGGCGAGGCGGGAAAGCTGGGTGGACTTGCCGCTGCCCTCGGAGCCTTCGAAGGAGATGAGCCGGCCGGTGGTCTTTGATTTCAGGGGCATGGGTGGAAGCGTGGGGGATTATTTCCAGTTCGCGAGGAAGGTTTCGAGATCGCCGAGGGAGGGGCTGCGGGCGGTCCGCACATAATGGCCGCTGGTGCAGACCCCCAAGCCGAGCGCGGCCTCGGGTGAGCAGCCCATCAGCTGGGCGGCAGCGAAGCCGGCGTTGAAATGGTCGCCGGCGCCCGTGGTGATCAGCGGCTGGGCGAAGTAGGGGCCGGGGACCCAGAAGGTGGCCTCGCGCGTCGCGCAGGCGGCGGATTCCTTGGGGTGGACGACGACAGTGGTAAGATCGAGGCGGGTCCGGATTTTCTCGGCCATCGCCCGCAGGCCGCTCTCCGTCTCGGTTTCCGTCCCAAAGCCCAGGGTGGTGAAGACCTGCTGGGCTTCCTTCAGGTTGAGCCCGAGGGTGACGCGGCCGAACTGTTCGAACTGGGCGATCGTCTCGAGGGCGTAGACCAGGTCGGCCTGCGAGCGCTTCTCGGGATCGGCCAGGTCAAAGAAGAATCCGCGGCCCGGGCGGACCGGCACCCGGGGGAGGACGCGGGTGACGAGGTCGGTGAAGATCGCGGTCATGTTCGGGATCATGGTCCAGTTCACCAGGCCGACCAAGTCCGCCGCACCGAGGGCGGCAATCAGGGCACCGTCGCCCATGACCGAGCTGATGCGTTCCGGCGTGATCTCGTCGAGGCTGCGCATCATGCCGAGCATCAGCTTGCCGTCGGTGAACTCGACCGCGGTCGTCGCCGCGGGATCGCAAAGGGAGATCACGGTGGCGCGGCGGGCGAATTCGGCGAAGGCCGGGTGGATCGAGGCCCGGCCGAGGGCACCGACATATGTCACCGGCGCGCCATGGGCGAGCAGCGCGCTGGCCATGATGGGGCCGTTGCCGCCCAGCTTGTCCATGCGCGGGTAAAACTCGATGTTGGTGCTTTTGCCGGCCGCGCCGAGGATGCGCTGGCCAAACTCCGTGATGGTGCTGATCGGCGTGAAGTTCTCGCCCTGGCCGGCCCGGAGCGCGACCGGCGCTACGATGGTGTCGACGAAGCCGTCGAAGCCCAGCAGGGCCGGTTTGGAGGCGAGTACGCCGCGGCGGTCGCGGAGTTCCTGCAGCGTGCGCGTTTTGAAATTCATGGGGCGGGGAAGCAGCGAAAAATCCCCGGCGTCCGCCCGCAAACAGAATCGCGCGCGATCGGCGGGAATTTCCGTTGAACGCGTCCGCCAAACCCTCCAACTCTTTGGCGCGATGCCCGACACCGTCCTTTTTTCACCCGTCCTCGCGACGACCAACCTCATCGATGTTTTCCTCAAGTGCGACGTTGTCGGCCAGATCATCACCAGCGGCCTGGCGGTCTTCAGCATCATCGCCTGGTCGATCATGATCGGGAAGCACTTTGAGTTGAAGCGGCTCCGCCAGCTGAACCAGGCCTTCGAGTCGCACCTCAACGACCAGAAGACGCTGCTCAGCCTGCCGGAGTCGTTCCGCAACAAGCGCGCGATTCCCTACGCGGACCTCTTTACCGACGCGATCGAGGCCTACTGGCGCGCCGCCGCCATCTCCAAGGAAAAGGGCGACACCACGCCGCGCGCCCGCCTCGAGCACGCGGAGAACGCGCTGCAACGGGCGCTGTCCCGCCAGACGCTGCGGTACGAATCGAGCATGATCTTCCTCGCCACGATCGTCACCGGCGCGCCGTTCCTCGGCATGCTGGGCACGGTCTGGGGCGTCATGGAGGCCTTCAGCGCGGTCGCGGTGCAGGAGTCGGCCAGCATCAAGACGCTCGCGCCCGGCGTGTCGGCCGCGCTGCTTACCACGATCGCGGGCCTGGTGGTCGCCATCCCCTCGGTGTTCGGCTACAATTTCCTCCTCGGCAACACCAAGCAGCTCATCACCGAGCTGGAAAATTTCGCCAGCGCGCTGGCCGACCGGCTGGAGCTCGAGAGCTGAGCCCCGGAGTCCTCCGCCATGGCCCGCACCTTCCGCCGCAAGCATGCGCAGCATCCGATCTCGGAGCTGAATGTCACCAATCTCATCGACCTGGGGTTCACGCTCCTGATCATCTTCATGATCACGACGTCCGCCAAGCAGGAGCAGAGCATTCCGGTCAACCTGCCAAGCGAGTCGCGCAGTCCGCAGGTGAAACCCGACAAGGACGCCCGCTACGTGGCGATCGCGATCGACGCGCGCGGCAATTACTACCTGGAGAACCGCCCGGTGCCGGTGTCGTTCAGCGAACTCAGGGTCCGGCTCCACGAATATGCCACGTCCTCCAAGGTCCCGATCATCCGGATCCAGGGCGACGCCAAGCTGCCCTATGAAAAGGTCGTGCAGCTCATGGACGAGCTGAAGAAGAACAACCTGCTGAAGTTCACCCTGGACACGCAGACGCCGAATTAAGCCGCGATGAGCCTGCGCCCAGCCTAAGGTTTTTTCCGCCCGCCCGTAGTTGCCGTGAAGCCATGACCGCCCGTTCACCCAGCGCCCTGCTTTTGTCGGCGACGCTTCACGCGCTGCTGGTGGGCGTGATCCTGCTTTTTACCTACGCATGGGAGACGCAGGTCAAGGATCCGCCCAAGGTCTTCGAATTGGTGGCCGGGGCGGGCGACGATTATACCGCCACCCAGGCGCCGGCGCTCGGGGTTGAGGGCGGGGTCAAGCTGACGCTTCCGGAGCCGCCGGCCCCGGTGCTCACCCCGCCCGCGACGGCGGTTTCGCCGCCCGCGGAGACCGCGCCCGAGCCCCAGGTGACCCAGGCCCCGGTCGAGAAGCCCGTGGCGGTGACCAAGGCGCCGCCAAAACCCAGCGACAACACGGCCCCGAATTTTTCCCGGCAGATCAAGCGGAAGATCATCAAGGCGGTGTCGAAGGCCAACCTGGAGATCAAGAAGGAGCGCGAGGCGGAGCAAAAGCGCCTGACCAAGGAGGAATTTGACCGGCAGAACAAGGCGGCGCGCGCGGCGGCAGCCGGCGGCAACCCGAAAGTGACGCACATCGATACCGAGGGCATTGCCGGCGGCGTGGTGGGCGGGTCCGCCTCCAGCAAGAGTGGGGCGGGGGGCAAGGCCCTGACGCGCGAGGAAGGCGAGCTGATGGACGCCTATTTCGCCCTGGTGAAGCGACATATGCAGGAGAACCTGGACAAGCCACCGGGCCTGAGCGATTCGCTGACCGCCGTGGCACAATTTCGCCTGGGAGCGGATGGCTCGGTCTCCAACGCCCAGATCACGAGCTCATCGGGGAGTGCGGAATTCGACCGGGCGGTGCTGGACGCGATCAGCCGCTTCCGGTCCATCGGGGCCCGGCCGGACCACAAGGGCGAGACCGTCAACCTGACCTTCCGGATGAAGGAGGAGGACGGAGGTTAAAAAGTCCTTGCCTTCGCGCGGGGAACTTTGATTTTCCACACCTCCCGTAGTTGGGAAACGGGCTCTTAGCTCAGTTGGTAGAGCGCCTCAATGGCATTGAGGAGGTCAGCGGTTCGAACCCGCTAGGGTCCACCAAATTTCAGGCCGCCGGCAACGGCGGCCTGTTTCGTTCAGGGGCGACGTCCATGAACCGCGCCCGGTACTTGCAGCAGGCCCGCGCCAGTTTCATTTCCCAACGGGACGGGTCCGGAGGGGGCCCGCCTTGACCCGCCGTCACAAGCGCGATAACGAAGACCGACTGAATTTCATTCTTCCTCTCCTCCGCAGGCGGCCCGGCGTCTGGGCAACCAGGGTTCCGCGCGCACTCCCCGCCAAATGATCCCTGCCAACCCTGCTTCCGTCTCTTCAGGTTGGCGGTTGTTCATCCTCTCGTTCACGGCGCTGTTCCTGGAACTCATGGTGATCCGCTGGGTGCCGTCCGAGGTGCGCCTCGTGGCCTACTATGCGAACCTGCTCCTGATCAGCTCGTTTCTCGGACTGGGCATCGGCGCCATGGTAAGTTCGCGCGGCTGGGGACTGTTCCGGCTCTTTCTCCCGCTGTTCGCGGCCGACATCATCCTGCTGCTCTGGCTGGGCAACGATCTGGTGCCGGCGGGAGAAGGCGAATTCCGGTTTGGCGCCATGCAGGGCAGCCTGCGCGGACACCTCTGGCTGCTGCTGGTTTTCTTCGCCAACGCCGCGATGTTCGCGCCGCTGGGCGAAGCCGTCGGCCTGCAATTCAGCCGCCTGCCGGCGTTGCGCGCCTATGCCTGGGACCTGGCGGGCAGTCTGGCCGGCACGCTGGCGTTTGGGTTGTTTTCGCTGCTGTCGTTTTCGCCGCTGGTGGGCCTCACGGCGGTGATGCTGATTGGGCTGGGCCTGGGTGGGCCGCGGCCCCGCTGGTGGAGCATCGGATCCGGCGTGCTGGCGATCGGCACGGTCTGGCTGGCAGCCGGCCACCGGGAGATTTTTTGGTCGCCCTATTACTACATCACCATCGATGAGAACCGGCTGGTGACGGCATCCCCGCCGGGCGCCGCCTTCCGTCAATCCGTGGTCGAGCAGCCGGCCGGGGCGCCGCCTGGCGGCCTGCGGACGATGCGCGACCCGCCGATCTACACCCTTCGCGTCAACCAGGACTTCTATCAGTTGCACGCGACCGTGGACCTGCGCCGCTACACGCCGCGCGGCTGGCGCTACGACACGATGGTTCCCATGGCTGAGCAATACCCAGCTGCCCTACCGGCTCCTGGGCCGCCTGGACCGCGTGCTGGTGCTGGGGGCGGGCGGCGGCATGGACGTCGAGACCGCACTGCTCAACGGCGCCAGCCACGTGGATGCGGTGGAAATCGACCCGACGATCCCGGGGCTGAGCAACCGGCTCAATGCCGCCGCGCCCTACCTCGACCCGCGCGTCACGCTGCACATCGACGACGGCCGGGCGTTTCTACAGCGCACGACCGACCGCTTTGATCTCGTGGCATTCGGCTTCTTGGACAGCCAGGCCCTGTTTAGCTATGGGGCGAATGTGCGGCTCGACGGCTACATCTACACCGTGGAGAGTTTCCGCCAGGCCTTCAGCCGTGTGCGGGAGGGCGGCGCCATGGCAGTCTGGTTCGTCGGCGGGCGCGAATGGCTGATGCGGAAGCTGGCGCACATGGTCGGGGAGGCCACCGGGGCTCCGCCGCTCGTCTATCTGAAACCCGGGGCGCTTGCGATCGTCGCGCGCAAAGGCGTCCCGGCGCGACCGCCGCCGCAGGTCATCGGCCCGTGGACCCTCAGTGTGGCGGGCGAACGGGCAATCGCCCTTGCCACCGATGACTGGCCTTACCTTTACCTCGAGCGACGCGGTGTGCCCACCGACTATGCGATTGTGATCGGCCTGATGGCGGCACTCTCCGTCCTCGCAGTCGCGGCGCTGCGCGGCCGGGGTTTCGGATCTGCGGATGGACATTTCTTTTTCCTCGGCTGGGGGTTCCTGCTGCTCCAGACGAAGGCCATCGGGGACTGTTCGCTCTATTTTGGCGGCACGTGGCCGGTGACCACGGTGGTCATCACCGGTGTGCTGCTGATGGTGCTGCTGGCCAATGGGGTTGCGCGAAGGTTTCTCCAGACCTTCAACGCCTGGTGGTATGCGCCGCTGTTCGTCGCACTGCTGGCGCTGTTCGTGGTGCCGCGCGAGCTGATCCTCGCCCTGCCGCTGGGTCTGCGCGTGGCGTGGACCCTGGTGGCCGTCCCGCTGCCCGTCTTTTTTGCGGGACTGATCTTTTCCACGACCTTGCGCGCTTCGGACAATCCGTCCGCCTTGTTCGGCGCGAACCTGATCGGTGCGACGCTCGGCGGATTTTCCGAGTATCTGGGAATGTGGGCGGGCAGCCACGCGCTCGGCTGCCTCGTGCTGGCCGCGTATGTTGCGAGCCTGCTCTGCACGCTGCGCTGGACCCGGATCGGCCGGGCCGGCTGACCGGCCCAGGTGCGCAGCAGGTAATCGGCGGAGAAGAATTGATTCGCTGCCCGCTCTTGACGGAGGGCCGCCGGCGAGTTCCCGCCGACCTGGCTGAACGCTGCAGGGCTATCCGGGCGATACCGTCATGGCCGGCGCAGCCAAGCGATGACGGACAGAACCAGCGCGACGATCAACCCGGCAAAGAGTGTCTGGCGGATCAGGTAGGTCCGCGGACCGTCGGTCGGAAGCAGGGAATAGGCGGCGGGCGGGTCGTAGAGGTAGCGCTTGAAATTCTCCCAGGCGAACGTCCGGTCCTTCAAAAGCATCGAGTACACCCCGCGGATATCCTCCACGTTGGGCGGATGCCGGTACTTGATGATGGCATTGTGGGTGTACTCCTGCTTCGCGAGCCAGTTGACCGCGTCAAATGGCACCGTCACGGGCGTGAAGGGCGCCGCTTCGACGGGCAGGTTCTTCCAGTGCCAGTCCTTGAAGACGCGGGCGGTGATTCCGTCGAAGGCATCGTGCTGGCACAGTTGGAGGATGTCAGCCGTGTTGAGCAGCGCGCCGTGCTTGTCCGCCACGCCGAACAGGGACTGCGTCATGTCCACGTAGGTCCAGCGGTTCTGCTCCTTCACCCATGACTCCGCCCAGGAATGCCCGCTGTAAACGATGACATCATCCTGGGTATTGGCACCGAAGACGAAGCGGGTGGGGATGCCGGCGCGGTTGGCGAGGAAGGTGTAGATCTGGGCGTTCTGGGTGCACCAACCCTTGCCGTTGCCGTTGATCATCTCCTGGCACATGGACCAGGGATCCATCCAGCGGAAGTCATCCTTGGGCACGCCGCCGGAGTTGGCGAGCCGGGGACTCAGGTAGCGCATGACCTTCGTAATGCGGGTGAGGGTGTCGTCGCTCTCCTTGATGCCGACATCCTCGCGCACGACACGGTCCGCGGCCGCCAGTTTGTCAGCGCCGATGTAGGCGTAATCATCCACCCAGTAGCTGAGCGGGTGGCGCTTGAACTTGCCGACGGGCAGGTCGGTCGAGACCAGGTAGACGTCGTTCGCGAACTGCATGCCGTTCTTCCGGTAAAATTCGGCGGAGATCTCGTTGACCGTGAACGTGAGGTCCGGCCCCGTCCCGGCCGGCAGCGGCTGGAGGGTATAGGCGTGCTTGAAGTCGTCGAGCGGCGTGCTGGTGGAACCGTCGAAGACCGGTCCGGCAATCTGCAGGCGCGGGGCGTCGCCGGGCATGGTCTGCACCGGCTTGCCGTCCACCAGGAGCCGCCACTGCGCAGGCGTGCGGTTCCAGGCGAGGTCGAGCCGGAGGACGTTGCCCTTTTCCACGACCCACTCCCGCAGGCTGGGCGCATCGAGCGGGTAGTTGAGCGTGGCGTAGCTTTCGGGGTAGAAAGACGATTCCCAGCCGCGCGAAAAGAAAACGTAGAGATTGGCGGCGAGCAGGAGCAGGCAGAGCAGACTCAGGGCGAGGCGGTTTTTCCGGGTGGGAAAGGGCATGGTTAAGGCCGGAGCCGCGCGGAACCCAACACGATTTCGCCGGACGTGACCAGCGGCAAACCGCGTGCGATGCCGGTCAGCAGGTGGGCGGGCACGTCCCGTGTCCGCATTCAAGGCATCGTACATCAGGCGGGCTCCGCTTTCCGATGGATTCACCTGTTCCTCCATGCCGGCACGGGACGCCGGCCCACCTCACGGGCCCAGCAGCGGCGGCTCCTCCGTCAAGGGCGGCGCGTCGTAGGCCTGGCGCAGCAGCGCCCGCCAGTGCTCATCCTCGACCTCGCGGCGCTGCACGGCGCGGTACTCCGCTTCGCCGGCGACGTAGATGAAGCCGAAAAGCGCGGCAGTGAGATAATTGTGGAAGATCGCGGCCGCGATGAACGCGGCCAGGATGGCCAGAACTTTTCCCACGGTCGCCGCCCAGAACGTGGCCCGCAGATAGGGCAGGCGGGTGGCGAGCAGGGCGCGGAAGATCCGGCCCCCGTCCATGGGGAACACCGGAAGCAGATTGAAGCACCCCATGAGCAGATTCCAGTGCAGCAGCAGCTGGGCGAAGCCGACGCCGTCGTCCGGGAAGTCGTAAAACCCGAACAGGTGCCAGCCTTCCGGGAGCCCGACCAGTGGCCACAGGATCGCCGCGATGGCAAAATTCACCGCGGGTCCCGCGAGCGTGATCAGCAGTTCGCGCGAGGGTTGGCGGGGGATGGCGTCGAACTCCGCCATCCCGCCGATGGGCATAAGGAGGATGCGCCGGACGCCGACGCCGAAATGCATGGCGGTGAAGGAGTGGCCGAGCTCGTGGAGCACCACGCAGGCAAAAAACACCAGTAGCAGGGCGACGCTCCAGGCCAGCTGGACCAGCCCGCCGGCCTGCCAGCCGTCATAGGCGGCGTACGCCAGCAGCAGGAAAAAGCTGGCGTGAACCGCGAGCTGAATGCCGCGGACGCGGAACAAGTTGATTGACCAGCTGAGCATGTGAAGTAATCAAATCCCGCTTTGCGAAAGCGCCAGCGCTCATTTGGCGACTCGCGGCCCCTCCTGAAGTTCCATGCCTGAAACCGCCGCCAAACCCCCGTCCCTGCTCATCATCGACGACGACGCCGAGATCCGCTACTCGCTCACCCGGGTGTTTTCCTCGCGCGGCTACCACGTGGCCGAGGCCGCCAGCGGCGAGCAGGGCCTTGCGCTGGTGAAGAAGGGCCCGGTGCCGGACCTGGTGTTTCTGGACGTCCGGATGGGCGGCATGGGCGGCATCGAGGCCCTGCGGCTGATCCGCTCGGTCAATCCGCGCCAGCTGGTCGTCCTGATGACGGCCTTCGGCACGGCCCAGACCGCCATCGAGGCGATGAAATACGGGGCGTTCGATTACGTGATGAAGCCGTTCGATCCGCCGAAGGTCCTGGCCATCGCGGAGGCCGCGCTGAAGACCCACGCCGACCTGCGCGCCGCGGGCGACTACAAGCCCGCCCTGAATACCGAGGATTACAAGGAAGGCATCGTCGGCAATTCGCCGGTCATGCAGGAGGTGTTCAAGATCATCGGGCAGGTGACCGCCAGCGACGTCACCGTGATGATCACCGGCGAAAGCGGCACCGGCAAGGAACTGGTCGCCCGTTCGATCTGGAAGCACAGCCACCGCGCGGCCAAGCCGTTCATCGCGGTCAACTGCGCGGCGATCCCCGACAACCTGATCGAGAGCGAACTGTTCGGCCATGAGCGCGGCTCGTTCACCGGCGCCACGGGCCAGCGGCTCGGGAAGTTCGAGCTGTGTGACGGCGGCACGATCTTTCTCGATGAGATCGGTGACATGGCGACCGCGACGCAGACGAAGATCCTGCGGGTGCTGCAGGCGGGCGAAATCCAGCGGGTCGGCGGCACGGAGACGATCAAGGTCGACGTGCGCGTCATTGGTGCGACGAACAAGGACCTTGAGGCGATGGTAAAGGCCAAGACTTTCCGCGAGGATCTCTATTACCGCCTCAATGTCGTGCGGATCAAGATGCCGGCGCTGCGCGAGCGGGCGGAGGACATCCCGCCGATCATCGATTTCTGCCTCCAGAACCTCGCAAAGCAGCGCAAGACCCATGTCACGCGCGTGTCGGCCGAGACCCTCGGGGTTCTTACGCGGTATCCGTGGCCCGGCAATGTGCGGGAGCTGGAAAACGTGATTTATCGCAGCGCGGTGATCGCCCAGGGCGACGCGATCCTCGTGAAGGACCTGCCGGCGGAGATCCGCAGCGCGACCAGCACGGAGGCCACCGTGGGCGCGGGCACGGATACGAGCGATTCACCCTTTGATACGCTGCGCACGGCCAACGCGGAGCACGTGGCCCTGGCCACGGCGCGGGTGGTGGCGGAAAGCGTCGCGGCCGGCGAACCGGCCCTCACCACCGGCCGGGCCCTGGATTTCCTGTTTGCGGAACTGCGCAAGGGAGACGGGCCGCTGCTGGACCGCATCAGCCGCGAGATGATCCAGCGGTCAGTCGCGGCGGCCAATGGCGACCTGAAGGTTGCCGCCGCGGAACTGGGCTTGACCGTGCCCGCGCTGAAGAAGCGGCTGGCGTAGCGTCCGGGCGCGGGGTGAGGTCAGGGGGCAGCGCCCTGCATCTTTCAGCGCCCGTAGCCCCCAGGATGCGCCGAGTGCCATTTCCATGCCGTGGCGACGATCGAGTCGATGTCGGGAAACTTGATGGTCCAGCCGAGTTCGCGCTGCGCCTTGGTCGAGTCGGCGTACAGGGCGGGCGGGTCGCCCGGCCGCCGCGGGCTTTCGACGATCTTGATTTTGCTTCCGGTGATCTTTTCCACGGCGCGGATCACTTCGCGGTTGGAGGTCGGCCGGCCGGTGCCGAGGTTGTAGAACAGGGCGGCTCCCGGCGCGGCGAGTTTGGGGAATACCGCGATGTGGGCCCGGCTGAGATCGTCGACGTGGACATAGTCGCGCAGGCAGGTGCCGTCGGGGGTGGGATAGTCCGTGCCAAAGATCTCGATCTGCGGCCGGCGGCCGCCGGCCGCATCGAACGCGAGGGGGATGAGGTGCGTCTCCGGCGAATGGTCCTCGCCGATGGCGCCGTCCTCCGCCGCGCCCGCGGCGTTGAAGTACCGAAAGGCGGCGAAACTCAGGCCATGCGCGCGGGCGATCGCCTTGAGCGCATTTTCCACATCCAGCTTGGTCTGGCCGTAGGGATTGATCGGCGCCTGGGGCGACTGCTCGGTGATCGGCAACGCGGCCGGCACGCCATAGGTGGCGCACGTGGAGGAGAAGACGAATTTCTTTACGCCGGCCGCCAGCATGGCGCGCAGAAGGTGCAGCGTCGCGACCCCGTTGTTGAAGTAATACTTGAGCGGATCGGTCACGGACTCGCCCACGTAACAGTAGGCGGCGAAGTGCATCACGAGCTCGATCCGCTCCGCGCGGAGCAGGCGCTCGACAGCGGCTTCGTCCCCGAGGTTGAACTCGTGCAGCGGCACCCCGGGCGCGAGCGCGGCGCGGTGGCCATAGACGAGGTTGTCCAGCACCACGGGACGGTGCCCCGCGGCGATCAGCTGGCGGACACAATGGCTGCCGATGTAACCGGCTCCCCCGACGACAAGCACGTTCATGCGGTGAGGCTTGTATTGCTTTCGGCGACGGGTTGGCTAGCGATTTCCGTTCCCAACGAATGAAGCCCTCCCGCATCGTCATCACCGGAATCGGTCTGACAGCCCCCAACGGCAACTCCCTCGCCGAATTCCGGCGGAACCTGCTCAGCGGCGTGGCGGGCATCGAGCGGATGGAAATCCGTTACATGGGCCCGCAGCTTGCGGGGGTCTGTCACTACGATCCGCTGCGGCACCAGACGAAGAAGGAGGTCCGGGTCGGCACCCGCGCCGGCAGCATTAGCATCTACTGCGCCCGCGAGGCGCTGGCGGACAGCGGCGTGGCTTGGGACGCCCAGCCGAAGGACCGCGTGGGCATCTACATCGGCTGCACCGAGCATGGCAATGTCGAGACGGAGAACGAAATCTACAACATCTCGAAGTTTAACTACGACACGAAGTTCTGGTCGCATTATCACAACCCGCGGACCGTCGCCAACAACCCGGCCGGGGAAGCTTCGCTGAACCTGGGTGTCACCGGTCCGGCCTACACGATTGGCGCCGCCTGCGCGGCCGGTAACCTGGGCCTGATCCACGCCGCGCAGATGCTGCGCCTGGGCGAGGTGGACCTGGCGATCTGCGGCGGGGTGAGCGAGAGCATCCACACGTTCGGGATCTTTGCCGGGTTCAAGAGCCAGAATGCGCTGGCGACGCACGCGGATCCCAGCAAGGCCAGCCGGCCGTTTGACCTCGCCCGCAATGGTATCGTCGTTTCGGAGGGTGGCTGTCTTTACACGCTGGAGCGGCTGGAGGATGCGCAGGCCCGCGGCGCTAAGATCTACGCCGAAATCGCGGGCTACCACGTGAATTCCGATGCCAGCGATTACGTGCTGCCCAATCCCGTGCGCCAGGCCGAATGCGTCCGCGCCTCCATCCGCCGGGCCGGGCTCGAGCCGCGTGACATCCACATCGTCAACACCCATGCCACCGCCACGCCGCTGGGCGACATCCAGGAGTGCGAGGCGATCCGGGCGGTGTTTGGCGAGGGTTGCCCCGTCACCCACATCAACAATACCAAGAGTTATATCGGCCATTGCATGGGCGCGGCCGGCGCGCTGGAGCTGGCCGGCAATCTGCCGTCCTTCGATGACCTGACGGTTCATCCCACGATCAACGTCGACCAGCTCGATCCGGCCTGTGCGCTGCCCGGACTGGTGCTGAATCAGCCGCGCACGGTTGCGAAAGTGGATACCATCCTTAATAATTCCTTCGGCATGCTGGGGATAAATTCCACGTTGATTGTTAAGCGCTTTGCCGCCTAAGTCCCTCGCTTCAGCCCATATGACCAAAGACGAATGCAAGAAGGTGGTGATCGATATTATCGCTGATATCGCGCCCGATGAGGACTTGAGCGCGCTCAAGCCCGACGTGCGCCTGCGCGATCAGCTCCAGCTCGATTCGATGGACTTCCTCGACATCGTGATGGAGCTGCGGAAACGCCACAGCATCGAGGTCCCGGAGGCGGACTACATCCAGCTGGCCTCGCTCGACAGCTGCGCGGATTACCTGACGCCCAAGTTCAACGCGCTCAGCGCCAAGAGCTGAGCGCCGGGTTTGACCTTTCGACGGGGCCGGGAAGCATTTCCCGGCCCTTTGTTTTGCCCGTGTCACCCGCATGAACACCCGCTCGCATTACGATGTCGCCATCATCGGGGCCGGCATGTCCGGCCTCGCGGCCGGCATCCGGCTGGCACACTTCGGCAAGCGCGTGTGCATCTTCGAGCGCCACAACGCGGTCGGCGGCCTCAACAGTTTCTACAGTCTGGGCGGCCGCAAGTTCGACGTGGGGTTGCATGCGATGACCAACTACGTGCGGCCCGGCATCAAGGGCACGCCGCTCGGCAAGCTGCTACGGCAGCTGCGCATCGACCGCGATGAATTCGCGCTGTGCGAGCAGAAGCAGTCGCGCATCGCCTTCGGGCCCCGCGGCGAGACTTCACTCCGCTTCACCAACGACTTCGCCGTGCTGGAGGGCGAAGTCGCCGCCCGCTTTCCGGCGCAGACCGACGGGTTTCGCCGCCTGACGGCCGCGGTGCGAAGCTATGACGACGTTTCGCTGGATGCCGCGCCGGTCTCGGCGCGCCAAATCGTCCGTCAACACCTCACCGATCCTTTGCTGGAGGACATGCTGTTCTGTCCGCTGATGTACTATGGGAGTGCCACCGAGCACGACATGGAATTCGGCCAGTTCGTGATCATGTTCAAAGCGCTTTTCCTCGAGGGTTTCGCCCGGCCGTTCGAAGGTGTCCGTGTCATCCTGCGCGTGCTCCTGGAGAAGTATCGCGCGGCGGGTGGCGAGCGCCGGATGAAATGCGGCGTCCGGCAGATCGTCGCCCGGGACGGCCGGGCCGCGGCCCTGGTGCTCGACAGCGGCGAGGAGATTTCCGCGGACAATGTCATCTCCTCCATCGGTGCGCCGGAAACCGCCCGGCTGATTCAACCGGCGGCCCCCGGACCCCAGGCATCAGCCTTGCCCGGACGGCTGTCCTTCGTGGAGACCATCACGATCCTCGACCGGCAGCCGGCCGCACTCGGGTGGGGGAGTGACACAATCGTCTTTTTCAATGACTCCGCGCGGTTCGACTACGCCTGCCCGGCCGACCAGGTTGATCCGCGGAGCGGGGTGATCTGCATCCCCAACAACTTCGATTACGGTCCGGAACTCCAACTGGCCGAGGGAATCTTCCGCTGTACGTGTCTGGCCCGCTACGATGGCTGGGCGCATTTGCCGGAGGAAGCCTATCAGGCGGACAAACGGCGCTGGTATCAGGCGCTGCAAGAAAGTGCGCAGCGCTTCCTGCCCGCCCTGCCGGAGGCGGGCACGCTGGCCCGGGCCACGGTGGCCACCGACATGTTCACGCCGCGCACCATCACCAAATTCACGGGCCATCTCGGCGGCGCGATTTACGGCGCGGCCGAGAAAAACCGCCAGGGCCGGACCGGGCTCGTCAACCTTTATCTCTGCGGGACCGACCAGGGATTCCTCGGCATTGTAGGCGCGATGCTCAGCGGAATTTCGATGGCCAACTATCATATCCTGCAAAAAAGCTGATCCGCGCGGCACGAAGCCCGTTGTCACCTGTCGCATCGGAAACCCCAACCCCATGAAATCACCCCTGTCATTGATTCGGTCACTGGCCTTTTCCCTGAGCCTGACGGTGCTGCTGCCCGGTTCGACCCGGGCCCAGGCGCCGGCCACCGCGGCTGATGCCGACGTCCAGCTGACCCAGCCGCAACTCGATCAGCTGCTCGGTCCCATCGCCCTCTATCCTGATGCCTTGGTTGCGCTCATTCTGCCCGCCTCGACGGTCCCCACGGACATCGTGCTCGCCGCGCGTTATCTGAACGCGGCGGGCTCCGCCGCGGAGATCGACAGCCAGGCCTGGAACGACAGTGTGAAGGCATTGGCGCGGTATCCCGAGGTCATCAAGTGGATGGACGATAACCTTGTATGGACGCAGCAGATGGGCACGGCGTTTCTAGCGCAGCAGCCCGAGGTGATGGCCGCGGTCCAGCGGCTGCGCGCGCGGGCCCGGGCGACGGGAGCCTTGGCCAATACGCCGCAGCAGCAGTTCATCGAGGACGACGGAGCGATCGAAATCGTGCCGACCCAGCCCAACGTCATTTACGTGCCACGCTATGATCCCGACGTCGTTTACGTGGCCGATCCGGATTATTATGGCGGGCCCTTCCTGGCCTTTGGATACGGATATCCGACAGGATACTGGCTGAGCTATGAGTTCGACTGGCGTCGCCACAGCATCTGGGTGGGGGACCGCCACCGCGGCTGGTATCGTCCCGGTTCACCCGGCCGGCCGAATTTTCCAAGCGATCCCGCGTGGCATCCCTGGAGCCCGCCGGTCAACCGCCCGCCCTCGCCGCCGCACGGCATCCACCGGCCGTGGCCGGACATCGTGAGCCCCAGGCCCTTCCCGGGCACCCCGCCTCCGCCGCACCGTTCGCGCCCTGATGACCGCAACCGCTCAAGCCGCCCGGACACCGCGGCCCGCCCACCGGCCACGAGTCAGCCGCCGGCCGCAACGGTCACCGGCTCAGCCCGGAATCCCTCCGGATGGAACGCCGCGGGTTCCGCGTCGCGAACCTCGGCCACACCCGCGCCGGCACCCACCTCAGTCTATGCGCCCGTCGCGTCGCGGGCAACAACCCAGCCGGCAGTGACGCCGAATCGAACGCCGCCAGTGAAACCGGCACCTAGCCCCCGCATTGCCGTGCCTGCGCCGTCGGGATCATCAACGCCGGCAGCGGTCCTGGCGCCAGCGACTCCGCCCGCGACGACTTCAAGGGACAACGCTCCGCGTTAAGGATCGTTCGTATTCCGTCAGTAGCAGCCGACATAAGGAGGCTGGTTGGACATGTAACAGCGCCCAGCCTCCTTACGTCGGCTGCTACGGGGCGCGGCAGAAAGAGGGAGCCGGCCGGGTACAAAACCCCTTGCCCTCGTTGCGGCACCGCTTTCACTCTGCTCCTTCCATGGCTTATGACTGGCTTAAAGGAGTGGCCGACGAGTACGACGTAATCGTGATCGGCAGCGGTCTGGGCGGATTGACCGGCGCCAACGTGCTGGCCAAGGCCGGTCACAAGGTGCTGCTCCTGGAGCATCACTACCAGTTGGGCGGGCTGGCGACGTGGTTCACGCGCAAGGGCGGGCATATTTTCGACATCTCGCTGCATGGCTTTCCGGTCGGCATGATCAAATCGTGCCGCAAGTACTGGACGAAGGAGATCGCCAACTCGATCGTGCAGCTGAAGGACATCCGCTTCATCAATCCCCAGATGGATGTCTGGACGACCTTCACGCGGGAGGATTATACGCGGGTGCTGGTCGAGCAATTCCAGCTCGATCCCGCCCATGTGGAGAAATTCTACGACTACCTGCGGCGAATGAATTTCTACGACAACAACCCCGAGACGACGGGCGAGATGCTCGAGCGGTTTTTCCCGGGCCGGGATGATGTGAAGCGCCTGCTGATGGAGCCGATCGCCTACGCCAACGGCTCGACGCTCGACGATCCCGCGATTACCTACGGCATCGTCTTCTCCAATTTCATGGGCTCCGGGGTCTATACGTTTCGCGGCGGTTCGGACCTGCTGATCGAGAAGATGCTCGCCGAGCTGAAGCAGAACGGCGTGGAGGTGCGAAAAAAGGTGCTGGTCGACCGGATCCTCGTGGAGGAGCGCGAGGGCCGGAAGGTGGCGGCCGGCATCGTCGCCGGCAACGGCCGGGTTATCCGGGCGAAGGCCGTGCTGTCCAACGCCAACATCAAGAACACGATCTTCCGGCTCGCCGGGGAGCAGAATTTTCCCGCGGACTATGTCGAGGCGGCCCGGGCTGTGCGGATCAACGCCAGCTCCTGCCAGGTTTACCTTGGCATCCGGAAGGGGGAAACAATCCCGCACATCGGCGACCTCGTTTTCACCTCGGCCAACCCACGGTTCAGCAGCGAGGAACTCACCGACTTTCACACCACGAGCCGCACCTTCTCGGTTTACTATCCCGACACCCGTCCCGGCTCCGACCGCTACACGGTCGTGGTTTCCCTCAACGGCCGCTATGCCGACTGGCAGCGGCTGGACGAGGCGGACTACCAGAGGGAAAAGGCCCGGCTGGTGGAGGAATCGATTGGGGCGCTCGAACGGTATATCCCCGGGGTACGCGCCAAGATCGACTGGTCCGAAGCCGCCACTCCGCGCACGATCGAGCGTTATACCACGCATCAGGGCGGCACCTCCTTCGGCACCAAATTCGAGGGCCTCAAGGTCTCGATGGAGCTGTCCGAAAACCTCCCGGGGCTCTATCATGCGGGCTCCGTGGGCATCATCATGTCGGGCTGGCTCGGCACGATCAATTACGGGGTGATCACCGCCAACAAGATCGACCAGTTCCTTTTCAGCCAGCGCCAGCCTACTGCTACGCCAACCCCGGTCTCGGCATGAGCGCGAGTCCGATCGTTCTGGGCCTGATTCCCCACCGGCCGCCATTCCTGTTCGTGGACGAAATCGTTTCCGAGACGGCCGATGGCCTGGTCGCCCGGCGGACCTTCCGGACCGACGAGGATTTCTATCAGGGCCATTACCCGGGCGCACCGATCACACCCGGAGTGCTGCTGTGCGAGGCCGTTTTTCAGACAGGGGCGCTGTACATGGCCGGGACGATGGCGGGGCAGGGCAGCCGCGCGGGCGTGCCGCTGCTGGCGAAGATCAGCGACGTCCGGTTTAGGAATCCCGTTTATCCCGGCGAGACCATCCTCATCGAGGTGAAGCGGAAGGAAGTCCTCGGCGGTTTCACGATGATGAGCGGCAGCATCAAGAGCGGTGAAAAACGGGTGCTTACCGTGGAGTTTGCCGTGGCCTGGAAAACGCCGGAGGGAGCACCCGCCGCATGAGCGATTTTCTCCAGCTGACCGGCAAGACCTTCCTTGTCTTCGGCGTCGCCAACCGCAAGAGCGTCGCATGGTTCGTCGCCGAATCGCTCGAGGAGCAGGGCGCCCGCGTGCTCTACAGCGTCCGCTCTGAGACGCGAAAGCAGTCCCTGGCTGCGCAGCTCGCGGGCAAGGCCGTGTTTGTCTGCGATGTTGAGCAGCCGGGGGCGGTGGACCGGCTCGCCGGGGAAGTTGCCGCCGCCGGCCACGCGGCGCTGCACGGAATTGTCCACTCGATCGCGTTCGCCAACTACAGCGAGGGCTTCAAGCCGTTCCACGAGACGACGCGCGCCGATTTTCTCCAGGCCACGGGTGTATCGGCCTTCTCGCTGGTCGAGGTGGCGCGGGCGTTCAAGCCGCTGCTGGTGAAGCAGGCATCGGTCGTGACGATCGGCATCTCCTCGCTGCAGGTCACGCCCGACAACTATGGCTACATGGGCCCGATCAAGGCCGCCCTCGAGTCGTGCGTGCGGTTCCTGGCGAAGTCGTTCAGCGCCGACACCGCGGTGCGCTTCAATGCGGTCGGGGCCGGGCCGCTCAAGACCAGCGCCTCGGCCGGTATCCCGGGCTATCTGGAGAGTTACCTTTACGCCGAGAAACTCACCTTTCGGAAAAAGAACCTCGAGACGCAGGAGATCGCCAACACCGTGCTCTTTCTGCTGAGCGAGCGCAGCAGCGGCGTTAATGGCACGACCCTCGTGGTCGATGCCGGGCTGGGTTCGAATTATTTCGACCAGGAAATCATCCGCCTCGCCATGCGGCCGGTGAAATGAGGCCCGCATGAAGTTCGAGAACGTCTGCATCGAAGCCCTCGCCGTCGCGTTGCCGGAGGAGAGCTGGAGCTCGGTCCAGATCGAGGAGCGCCTGCGCCCGCTCTACGAGCGGCTGAAGCTTCCGGCCGGCCGCCTCGAGCTCATGACCGGCATCCGCGAGCGCCGGATGTGGCCGGCGGGCACGCGTCCGTCTGATGCCAGCGCCGCCGCCGGCAAGGCTGTGCTGGCCAAATCGAGACTGAAGGCGGAGCAGGTGGAGCTGTTCATTCACGCCGCTGTCAGCCGCGACATGCTGGAGCCGGCCACGGCATCGTTCGCGCATCGCAAGATCGGACTGCCGGCCACGGCGCAGATTTTCGATGTCTCCAACGCCTGCCTCGGTTTCCTGAACTCCCTGACGGTCGCCGCCGGAATGATCGAGTCCGGCCAGATCCGCTGCGCACTTGTGGTCGCCGGGGAAAACGGCCGGCCGCTCGTCGAGCAAACCCTGGCGACGCTGCTCGAGCGGCCACTGAACCGGAATGAGATCAAACCCTATTTTGCCAATCTCACGATCGGGTCGGGCGCCGTGGCGGCGGTCGTCTGCCACCGCTCCCTGGTGGACGGCCATGCGCACCGTCTCCTTGGCGGCGTCGCCCGCGCCGCGACGCAGCACAGCGAACTCTGCCAGGGTGACACCCATGGGACCGAGGCGCTCGCCATGCAGACGGATTCGGAGCAATTGCTGGTCGCGGGGGTCGCGCTCGCACAGGAGACGTGGCGTGAGTTTACCGGTGCCGCCGGATGGAGCACGGACTCGTTTGACCGCTTCATCTGCCATCAGGTCGGCAGCACCCATCGCCGGAAACTCTATGAGACCCTCGGCCTGGATCTGGCCAAGGATTTCTCGACCTTTGAAACCCTCGGCAACACCGGTTCCGTGGCACTGCCCGCCACGCTGTCCGCGGCGATCGACGCGGGCGCGGTAAGAGAGGGGAGCCGCGTCGGTCTGCTCGGCATTGGCAGCGGGCTCAACTGCCTGATGCTCGCGCTCGAATGGTGACCCCGGGGCAGATTCCCGACTGGCTGGCGCGGCTCTACCCGTTCACGCCGCAGTCATTTGTCACGGCGCAGGGCGCCCGCCTGAGCTATCTGGATGAAGGGCCGCGGTCCGATGAGGCCGTGCTGATGCTGCACGGCAACCCGACCTGGTCGTTTTATTACCGGCAGCTCGTGCAGGAGCTGTCGCCGACGGTGCGCTGCATCGCGCCGGATCACATCGGCATGGGGCTGTCGGAAAAGCCCGGGGACTATCACTACACGCTGGCGACCCGGATCGCGGATATCGAAGGACTGGTGGCGTCGCTCGGACTCAAGCGCGTGCATCTGGTGGTCCACGATTGGGGCGGAGCGATCGGGTTCGGCTTTGCGGCGCGCCATCCGGAATTGATCGGCCGGCTCGTGATTCTCAATACGGCCGCCTTCGCGTCGGAGCGGATTCCAGCGAGGATCGCAGGGTGCAAAATTCCACTTATCGGCCCACTGCTGGTTCGGGGTTTCAATGGCTTCGCGTGGCCCGCCACCTGGATGGCGATGCACCGGCGCAGACTCACGCCGGAGGAAAAGCGCGGCTATCTCTTTCCGTATGAGTCCTGGGGCGCCCGGGTCGCGGTCAGCGCGTTTGTGCGCGATATCCCGCTCAGCCCGGCGCATCCGAGCTGGACCACGCTGAAGGCGGTCGAGGCCGGCCTCGTCCAGTTCAAGGACCGGTCAACGCTGATCGTATGGGGCGGCCGGGACTTTTGCTTCAACGCTACGTTCCTCGCACGCTGGCAGGAGCTGTTTCCCGCCGCCCGCTGCGAACGGATCGCCGACGCCGGACACTATGTGCTCGAGGATGCGGCGACGGAAGTGCTCCCACTTATTTGCGGGCATCTGCTGAAGTAGCGCAGGCAGGATGCCTGCGCTACGTTCACCGCCGGTACAGCTCCGCCAACTCGCGCAAATAGGCGGACGCGCCATCGCTCAGCGCGCGCAGTTGTTCGGCCCGGAAACGCCACGACCAGTTTCCCTGTGGCACGCCCGGACTGTTGAAGCGGGCGGCGGAACCGAGCCCAAGCAAGTCCTGGAGCGGAATGATCGCAAGGGCGCAGACCGACGCATAGGCGGAACGCAGAAAATCCCAGTGCACGTCCTGGCCATTCACGCGCAGGTAGCGGCGCACATGGTCGCGGGTCTTTTCGTCCGCGGTCGCGTACCAGCCGAGGGTCGTGTCGTTGTCGTGCGTGCCGGGGTAGACGACGCAGTTGGCGCGCTGATTGTGAGGCAGGTAATAATTGTCCGAAGTTCCGCCGAAAGCGAACTGCAGCACGGCCATTCCGGGCAGACCGGTGGCTTCGCGCAACGCAATGACCTCGGGGGTGAGCGTGCCCAAATCCTCGGCGATCAATTTGGCTTCGGGCAGGGCGGCACGAATGGCGCGGAAAAAATCCAAGCCCGGCCCCGGGACCCAGTGGCCGGGCCGGGCCGTCGCCGAACCCGCGGGAATCGACCAGTAGGCCTCGAAACCCCGGAAGTGATCGATGCGCACGATATCAAAGAGCGCAAAGTTGGCCCGGAGCCGGGCCAGCCACCACGCGTAGCCATCGGCTGCATGGACCGGCCAGTCGTAGAGGGGATTGCCCCAAAGCTGGCCGTCAGCCGAGAAGTAGTCGGGCGGACAACCCGCCACGGCCACCGGCCGGGACGTCTTCGGGTCGAGTTGGAAGAGCCGGAGATTGGCCCAGACATCGGCGCTGTCGAGCGCGGCAAAGATGGGAGCGTCGCCGATGATGCCAACCCCCAGCGAAGTGGCCCTGGCGCGAAGCTGTGTCCATTGGCCGAAGAACAGGTACTGGATGTATTCGAAGGCCTCGATGCGTTCTGCGAGCTGGCGCGGAAGCGTCGTTTTGCGGGCGCTAGCCGGGGTGCGGGCGGTAACGGGCCATTCCCACCAAGGCTGGCCGGCAAAGTGACCCTTCAAGGCGGAGAACAGGGCGTAATCCGGCAGCCAGACGGATTGCTGGCGGCGGAAGGCCTCGAAATCGCCATACGGCAGAAGCGTTCGGCCGCTCCGGACAAACTGGGCATGGGCTGCGAACAGGACAGGCCACTTGAGCGCGTAGAGCGCGCCGAAATCGACGCGGTCGGCATTGAGCGCCTGCAGGGGTTTGACGTCGTCGGCGGTCAGCAGTCCGGCGCGCACCAACGCCGCGACATCGATCAGATAAGGATTTCCGGCAAAGGCCGAGAAACACTGGTAGGGCGAATCACCGTAACCCGTCGGACCGAGCGGACAGATCTGCCAGTGCTTGAAGCCCGCGGCCGAAAGGAACTCCAGAAAGGCGACGGCGTTTTCATCCAGTGATCCGATGCCATAGGAACCGGGCAGGGCGGTCGGGTGCAACAGAACGCCGGCATGCCGTTCGCCATCAATGAGCCAGCCATGGCGAGGCTCACTCATGCGCACCTTTACTTAACATAATATTCATTGTGCGTAATATGCCTATGAAAAGACTACCGGGCAGGGCCCCAATGACTGCTGAATGGAAAGTAGATGAATAACGGACGGCCGACCACATCCTTGGCGGGCACAAAGCCCCAATAACGTCCGTCGGCACTGTTGGCGGAATTGTCGCCCATCGCAAAAAAGGAGTTCGCTGGGACTGTAAGCTGATCCTCCTCGTTCAGCAGAAACTGCGCACGCCCACCGGACGGACCGTAGAAATAACCGTGATATTGGCCGACCCGGTGCGCGTTAAGGTCAAAGGCTGCCGCCCCGGTGATCGGTTGGCCGTTCCGGTAGACCGCGGGTTCATGGATCTGGATCGTGTCGCCGGGCGTTCCGACCAGTCGCTTGATGTAATATTGGTCCAGACCGATGCCGGGGATGTTGCGGGTACCAAAGACGAAACCCTGCCCCACCTGCGGCCGGACAAAGTTATAGCTGACACGATCGACGAACAGCATGTCACCGGTGAGCTCGTCAAACGACAACACGCGTTCGCCCGTCTTTACAAAGCGGCCGGTGCGGATGCAGGGCGTCGGCTGGCCGTTGACGAGCTGCAATTCAAACTCATGCGCCTTGATCTTTGCCTGCATGAAGGCGATGAACTCGCCTGTGCTCCGGCCCTGGGTTGACGGGAAAAAAGCATCGGACACCACCCAATCGAAATCAAAATCAAGCGGCAGTGTCACAGTGACCGGCCGGTCGCCGACGAGCAGCGTGTACTCCCGCAGTTGGATCGGAAAAATCAGCCACGTGCGGCCTGGCACGATCTGGCAATGCACGATCCCGCGGTTCTCGGCCCCGTAAACCGGCACCAGGACCTCGCCATCCGTCGGCGCGTCAAGCCGGTGCGGCCATGCGCCCCGGGTCACCACGCGTACCGCCTCGGTCAGCGCTCCAGGCTCGTCGGCGGGCTTGGCGAAAATCTCGGGCGTCATGCCGTTGTAGGTCGGCCACATCGAGTTCGTGGGGATCTTGAAGGGCTGCACGAAGTACGACTTGAGCCCGATGATCACGATCGCGGCCACAAGGAAGAACTCGACGTTCTCGACCAGTGCGGTCTTGGGATAAAAGGCCCCGCCCGTGCGCCTCAGCACCTCCTCAAGCGCCTCGATGCCCAGCTTGAGCTCGGCGGCCCCGACCTTGGCCTTGAGCTGCTGGCGCAGTCCCTCGGTGCTTCGGCGCAGTTCCTCGGCTTCCTTAGACGGCAGCAGGTCGCGCCGGAAGCACCAGACCTTTTCCGCCAGCTCCAGCCAGTTGGCCGCGGTTTCGCGGGCCTTGGCTTCTTGCGATTCAAACAGGCCGAACATGGGAGGGATCAGTTGTTCTGCAGCACCTTGATGAAGGCGTCGGGTGGGATGGAAACCTTGCCGATTTGTTTCATCTTCTTTTTGCCCTCCTTCTGCTTGTCGAGGAGCTTGCGCTTGCGGCTGATATCACCGCCATAACATTTTGCGGTCACGTCCTTGCGCATTTCGCGGACGTTGTCGCGCGCGATGATCTTGCCGCCGATGGCGGCCTGGATCGCGACCTTGAACATCTGGGGCGGGATGATCTTGGCGAGTTTCTCGCAGAGCTGGCGTCCCTTGCCCTCGGCTTTCTCCCGGTGCACGATGCAGGCAAAGGCATCCACCGGGTCGCCGTTGATCATGATGTCCATCTTGACCAGGTCGGACGCGATGTAATCGCCCAGCTCGTAATCCATCGAGCCATAACCGTGGGTGATGCTCTTCAGGCGATCGTTGAAATCCACGAGGATTTCATTCAGCGGCAGCACGCACTTCAGCATCACCCGGTTCATGTCGAGCGTGTCGGTGTGCTCGCAGACGCCGCGCTTTTCCATGATCAGCGCGAGGATGTCGCCCATCGAGTCGTTCGGCAGGATGATGGAGGCGCGGATCGTCGGCTCCCTGATCTCCAGGATCGTGCCCGGATCCGGCATGTTGACCGGGTTGTCCACATCGATCTCCTCGCCGCCGTGCTTGATCACATGATAGATCACGCTTGGATAGGTCGAAATGATCTCCACGTCATGCTCGCGGCGGATGCGCTCCTGGATGATCTCCATGTGCAGCAGGCCGAGGAAGCCGCAGCGGAAGCCGAAGCCCAGGGCGAGCGAGCTTTCCGAGGCATACACAAAGGCCGCGTCGTTCAGCCGCAGGCGGCCCAGCGCCGCCTTGAGCTTTTCGTAGTCGTCGCTTTCGAGCGGATAGAGGCCGCAGAAGACCAGCGGGCGGACCTCCTTGTAGCCAGGCAGCATCTCCGTCGCGGGCCGGGCCGCATGCGTGATGGTGTCGCCCGTCTTGACGTCGGAGGTGTTCTTAATGCTCGATACGATGTAGCCGACATCGCCGGGCCCGAGGGAGGCGATCTTCGTCATCTTCGGCATGAACACGCCGACTTCCTTTACCTCGGCCTTCTGCCCGTTGCTCATGAGCATCATCATCTCGTTGGCCTTGATGGTCCCCGAAAAGACGCGCACGTAGGCGATGCAGCCACGGTAGGAATCGTAGAGCGAGTCAAACACGAGGGCCCGGAGCTGCGGATACGCCGCCCAGCGCGGCGGTGGCACGCGGCTCACCACGGCCTCGAGGATGTCCTGGATGCCGATGCCGGACTTGCCACTGGCGAGGATCGCCTCCTCGGCGGGAATCGACAGGATGTCCTCCAGCTGACGGGTGCAGAGCTCGAGGTTGGCGCTCGGCAGGTCGATCTTGTTGATGACCGGGATGACCTTGAGTTTCTGGGCGAAGGCAAGGTGGGCGTTGGCGACGGTCTGGGCCTCCACGCCCTGGGCCGCGTCGATCAGCAGCACCGCGCCCTCGCAGGCGGCGAGGCTGCGCGAGACCTCGTAGGAAAAATCCACGTGGCCGGGCGTGTCCATCAGGTTGAGCTTGTAGTCGTGCCCGTCCTTCGCGCGGTACGTCATCGTGACCGGGTGCGACTTAATGGTGATGCCGCGCTCCTTCTCGAGGTCCATCGAGTCGAGGTGCTGGTCGGTCATCACGCGTTGCGCGATGGTGTTCGTATGCTCCAGCAGGCGGTCGGACAGCGTGGTTTTCCCGTGGTCGACGTGGGCGATGATGCAAAAATTACGGGTGTACTTATGGGGCATCGTCAGGCGGTCAGGTCGGAAAATTCGGCAAAGCTCCTCACGGCCCAGGTCTTCTCGGTCCGCCGCGCCAGCCCGGCCAGCACCCCGCCCGGCCCGAGTTCCCAGAACTCCACCGCGCCTGCGGCCGCGGCACTGCGCATGCAATCCTCCCAGAGGACGGAGGAAACGACCTGCTTCACCAGCGCGGCCTTCAGGTCGGCCGGCGCGGAGACAGTCCGCCCGGTGGTATTCGTGAACACCGTGAATTGCGGGGCCGCAAACGGGATCTGCTCCAGATAAGCCGCAAACGCGGCGCGAGCCGGTTCCATCAGGCGCGAGTGATAGGCGCCGGCGACATTGAGTGGGATGACCTTCTTGATGCCCCGCTCCCTGGCGGCCGTGACGGCCGTGTCGATTTTTGATTTCTCGCCGGAAACGATGATCTGCCCCGGGGCATTGAAATTGGCGGCCTCGAGGTCGAACTCGCGGCACAGCTCGTAAACCTTGGCGCGTTCCTCGCCGATGATGGCCGCCATGCCGCCGGTTGTCTGCTCGCACGCCTGCTGCATCAGCCGGCCGCGCTCGGCGACCACCCGGAGGCCCGTCGCAAAGTCAAACACGCCGGCGGCGCAATACGCCGTCACCTCGCCCAGGCTCAGGCCAAGCGCATACTGTGGCTCGCCAGCCGGCAGGCCGCCCCGTTCCCGCAGGGCGGCGAGCAGCGCCAGGCCATGCACGAACAGCGCAGGCTGGCAGACCTTGGTCTGGGTCAGCTCGGCGTCGGGCCCTTCGAAGGAGATTTTGGACAAATCCCAGCCAAGTACGGTATTCGCCTCGGCATACAGCGCGCGGGCTGCTGCTGACTGCTCGAATAGCGAGCGTCCCATGCCAATCTTTTGGGCTCCCTGACCGGAAAAAATAAGTGCCAATGCCATGGTTGAACCGGCTAGAACATCCCCCGCCGCCGGAAAAACCAAGCCCTAAAAACGTTTCAATTGCGGGAAATATTTCGCGTCGGCCGGTGGTTTGAGCAGGTCCAGAGGAGCGGCCTCCGTTTTGGCCGGGCCCGGGTCGTTGGGGACTGGGACCAGCATGGACGCCGCGGGCGCCGTCCCCGGTCCGTTCGGGGCCGGCAGGCCGGGCAACTCCATCATTCCGGCCAACGATGCAGCGTCCGGGGCGAATTCGGCGAGATAGGGGTTGGGTCGGCGCTCGGCCGATGACAAGCCGGCGGGGGCCGCGTTGCCTGGCGACAGTCCGTTGTCGCTGCGCACCAAGCCATCGAGCATGCCGGTTTCGGCGGATCCGCCGGGCCCCTTGTCCGGGGCCGCTCCCAAACCAGGGTCCTCCGGTTTGGCCTTAAGGAGCTCAAGATCCTTCGGCGTCATCCATGCGGACATGTAAGTCGTGAGCGGGTTATCGGCTGCGGCGGGGGCCTGCTTCGCCAGCGCGGGTGGGCTTGCCTCGAAAGAATGGACACCAATTCAGGCGGCTTTGATGTCTTTCGGTTGTTGTTGTATTTCGTAGGCCACAGGTGAGATCTGACCGAGCGAGCTGTGGCGTCTCGTCGGGTTGTAAAACGTCTCGATATAA
>CAIRTK010000005.1 GCA_903881475.1 uncultured Opitutia bacterium
CATCGCCCCGCTCCTCGGAGCGGGGCGCGGATTGAAACAACGGCGGCAACCTCGAAGCACACTTGGCAGGGTTATCATCCAGCCTGTTTTCGGTCATTGCCTGTGGCATGTGCGGGACATGAAAGAGTCCGTAATGAGCGTGCTGGCTCGAAGGCGCCTCTGGCCTTATCTATTATCCACGCCGCAAGGTAACACGGGAATATCTCACGACGACGTGAAAAAGTAAGATATGTAGGAATTAATTTGTCTATTGCACGCTTTCTTAGACTTGGCGCATGTGCCGCGACTGCACGGGATTTCTTCGAGAGTCTCATTCGCATTCAATAGTAGTAGTGGAGGGCGTGGGTAGATTCCGCGTAACGAAATGCTCAGAATTTCACCTTTTTCGCGGCTTTCTGGCTGTGTTCACGACGAAGGTGCCCGTAAGTCTGCATGGCCAGGACGCCGCCGTCGTTGTGACCGAGCCATCCGGCCACTGTGGGGATGTCGACCCCGGATTCGATGCAGATAGTGGCAAACAAATGCCGGAAATCATGATGGGTGACCCTCGGCACCCCGGCCCGGATGCAGGCCGAATCAATCGACTTTTGGCATTCGGAAAGGCGCAAAATCCGGTCCGTATCCCTCAGGTCAGCCTTGCGGCTTGGCGCATAGTGGGCGGCCGACTTCCGGCGGGTCATGATCGATTTGAGGAGTTTCCTGAGGGCAGGGAAGAGGGGGATGAACCGTTCCGAAGAGTCCGTCTTGGTGCCGAGGATCAGCATTTGCCCTCGAGACCAGTCCACATGACCCCACACCGATAGTCCGGCCTCACTGATCCGGGCACCCGTAAAGATCAGGAAACGACACATATCCGCCGCCTCGCGACCCCAGCCCCCGGCGGCGCCATTGTTTTCCATGGCATGGAGCATCTTTTCGATCTGGGCCCGGGAAGGCAGGTTGAGCTTCGGGGTTTTGACCTTCTTCTTGAGGCGGCCGGTCGGCGGTTTGACATGGACCGGGTTTCCGTGGATTTGCCCTTTCTCCAGGGCGATGTCCATCAGGCGGCGCAGGGTGTCGACCGCGCGGTTCACGGAAGTGGCGCTATTGCCCTTTAAAGCCGTTTTGGCGCCCGGTGGGACGTAGTTGGTGCCTTCGGTCTTGAAGCGGGAAACCCAGTCGTAAATCGCCGGCGGAGTGACCTGGCTGGGCTCCAGCATGGCAAAGCCGGGCCAGGTCTTGGTCAGCTTCTTGAGTGCCGTTTCCCGGGCCTTGATGGTGGCCGGCTTGAAGTCGGGGTTGGCACGGGTCCGGGCCAGGTAGACGGTGATGATCTCCCCCATGTTGGCTTTGCCGGTGTCCACATTGACAACGCTGCCGCGCTGCTTCTCGACCTCGGCCTTTTTGTCCCCCAAGCGGAGTTTCGCGACCGTAAAAACGTCGGTGTCCAGGGCGATCCATTTTTGCTTGCCGGACACTGTGAAGCGCGCGTAGTACCCTCCGCTCTGTTTATTGCGCAGTAGGCACTGCACACTCGTTCTTTCCCACACCGAAACCTTCAGGGGAGCCTCGTTTTCCATGCTCCACTGTAGAAAACGACTGTAGAAAGAGTCAAGTGCAGGTGCCTAAAGTGTTGGTAAGCAAACTAATGCCAGAGTAGCTCAGTGGTAGAGCAGAGGACTCATAAGCCTTTGGTCGCCGGTTCAATCCCGGCCTCTGGCACCAATCCCGGGTTTGTTCGGGTGGGTGGGATCAGGTCTCCCCAAGCAGGGCTCGCAACTCACGTTCGGGATCCTCGTGATGCTGATCCACCGCCAGGCCCAGTGCCTCGCTGAAAAGGGCGTTGGCCTCGGCCGTGCGGCTCAGCTGAAGCAGGATTTTTCCCAGCAATATGCGCGGCACCATCCAGTCCGCCCGGCTCGCAACGCAGAATTCCAAATGGCTCACCGCCTCCGCCGGACGGTTTTCGCCCATCAGGGCCTGGGCGAGGCTGAAGCGGAAAAGGGCGTTGTCCGGCTGTTGCCGAACCAAGGCTTCAAAGTGTTCCACCCGCGACGCCATGCGTCACGCGACCTCGTCGATGGCGATCAGGACCGCGGTCGCGTTGTCCGGTCCACCGCGGCGCACCGCGAGGGACACAACCTCGTGTAAAATCTCGTCGAGCGAGTCTTCGCGGTCGATCAGGTCGGTCAGCTCGGAATCGCGCACGAGACGCGTGACGCCGTCGGTGCAAAAAAGATAGCGGTCTCCGGCTTCGAGCGGATGGTCAATCAGATCGACCTGCGGCGGGGTGGGCTGGCCAATGCAGCGGGTCAGCGCATTCCGGTTGGCCTCATGATAATAGACCGTCTCACCCCGGGAACGGCGCATCTTGGCTTCGTTCTCGACTGAATGATCCTCCGTGAGCAGTTGGATCGCACCCTTCCGCAGTCCATAGCAGCGCGAATCGCCGACATGGGCAAGGTGCAGCGCATTGTCGCCCACATATCCGAAGGTGAGAGTTGAACCGATGCCCATGCTCGGGCTGAGTTTGGTGCCCAAGGTATGCACGCTGAGATTGATCTGATGCACGATGGCTGTCAGGTCGGGTTTCTTCCCATGTGGCACGTCTCTGATCGATGCAGCTAATTCATCCACAACACGTTGAGCAGCTTCCGCTCCCCCGGGCAGTCCACCCACGCCGTCAGCCACGCCAAAAAGCCCGGTTTCCAGATCCAGCACGTAACGATCCTCGTTCCTCTGCCTGACCCGGCCGATATCAGTGAGCGCTGACGCGCGGAGCGTGGTCATGAAGAAGGGATTAATCGTGCCCGGCGAGGGCTTAGGCGAAAGGATGAAATTGGGCGTTACGTAATTCCCGTGTCAGCTTGGTAAACTGCGATTGGGGTAAACTGTCGAGGAAGAGTTGGCCATATGTTTTGGCGAGAATCCGCGAATCCAGAATGGTCACGATACCCCGGTCGGTCGCGGTGCGGATCAGCCGGCCCACGCCCTGCCGGAATTTGATGAGGGCGTCGGGCAGGGTCAGTTCATTGAACGGGTTGCCGCCCTGGTCGCGAATCCACTCGCTCTTGGCCTCGGCGACCGGATGCGTGGGTGGATCAAAGGGCAGGCGGGTAATGATGACCTGCGAAAGCGCCGGTCCCGGGACGTCAACGCCGGCCCAGAAGCTGTCCGTCCCGAAGAGGATCCCGTTGCCGGCCTCCTGGAGCCGCCGCGTCAGCTCCGTGCGCGAAAAATCCTGGCCCTGCATGAAAAACGGACGGTTTTCGCGGGTGAAGTCCCCGGCGACGATATCCGCGATCAGGCGCATGTCGTTGTAGCTGGTGAAAAGCACCAGGGATCCCCCCGCCACCCGCAGGGCGCAAAACCGGATGTAGTCGGCCAGTGATTCGATCGCCAGACGGGCGCCCTGGGCGGTGGGCAGCGGGATGTCCGCTGCGACGTACACCCGCATGTGGCGCTGGTAATCAAACGGGGAGTTGACCACCACGGCCCGGGCGTCGTCGGCCCCGATGCGGTGCTGGAACGGCTCAATCTGGCCGCCGGTGGCGAGCGTGGCACTGGTGAAAACGACCGCGGTGTTGCGCTGGAGCAATTCCTCCCGGACGTAAGGGGCCACGTCGATCGGTGCCGTGCGGAGCGTGACGATGTTCTGCCGCCGCCCGGAACGTTCGAGCCAGTAAACGAACTTTTCGTCCGCGACGGCGAGCCACTGCTTCAGGCTCGTCTGGTAGGTTTTCAGGCGTCCCCGCTGGTCGAGCAATTCGTCGCGATCCCGGCCTTCGTCCAGTTTGTCAGCCCTTAGGCCGACGGCCTTGATCAGCGCCAGCAGGGGTCCATCGAGCCAGGGCTCGCACGCGCCTTCCGACCGGACGCGGACGATGGGCTGCTTGTCGAGCAGGCGATCCTGCAGGAAACCGAAAAATTGCACCGCCGCTTCCAGGGCGTCGGCCACCAGCTGCTGTTCCACCGGTCCGCCGTGCTTGGCGAGCAGGCCGCGCTTGGTCTTGGGATTGTAGAGGTACTTGAGCATCCGGTCCGTGCCGTAGCTGCTGAGGCGGAGGCCGAAATGCTCGGTGGCCACCTCGGGCACGGTATGCGCCTCGTCGAGCACCACAAAATCGTCGGGAAACAGCACGCCGCGCGCGCCGCCTCGTTCCGCCGCGCCTCCGGCGTTGATGTGGGTGAACAGCAGCGAATGGTTCACCACGATGACGTTGGCCAGGCGGATGCGGGCGCGCGCCCGCTGGTAGAAACATCGTTCGCCATCGCAGTGCTTGCGGGAGCAGGCGGACGAATCGGCGCTGACCCATTCCCAGACTTCGGAGGCCGGCGCGGGCGACAGCTCGTGCCGCAGGCCTTCGGAGGTTGTTGCCGCCCAGGTGGCGATCCGCTGGAGTTCGCTATGTTCCGGCGTGGCGAACAGCTCCTGCTTGTCGCGCAACGCCGCGGCGAGGCGGGTGGTGCAGAGATAGTTGGATTTCCCGACCAGCACGGCGCTCTTGAAGTCCGCGTAGGGCTTCAGCTCCGGCCGGGATTTGAGGACCCGGCGGCAGAGCGGCAGATCCTTGGTCTCGATCTGCTCCTGCAACGCGATCGTGTGCGTCGACACGATCATCTGCCTTGATTGGTCGATCGCATGGATGATGCCGGGCAGGAGATAGGCAAGGGATTTGCCGACGCCGGTGCCGGCCTCGAACAGCAGCGGCTCGTCCGCCTTCATGGCGGCGGCGACAGTGCGGGCCATCTGCTCCTGCTGAGGCCGATGCTCGAGTTGCAGGCCATCGTGCAGCCAGCCGCCCTCGACGAAGAGCTTCGCGGCCAGCGCGGGTGCATGACTCGGTGGCGGGGGCGGTGGGGCGGAGTCGGTATCGTCGCGAAGGCCAATCATGTGACAGAATCCGCCACGCAAGGGCTGGACGCGCGAGGGTGCAAACGAATTGGACGGTTGGCTCAGTCGGTGATCAGCACCTGGTCGCCCGTGCGGACCTGGTCGTAGAGCTCGATGAGCTCGAGATTGCGCATCAGCACGCAGCCCGCGCTCATCCGTTCGCCCAGGCGGTCCTCATGGTTGGTGCCATGGATGTAAACGTACCTCGCGTAGGTATCGACTTCGCCGCCGAGGTTTACCCCCGGCTCGAGCCCGCTCAGCCACAGGATGCGGGTGGTGATCAGGTTGTCGTGGGTGCCGGCATCGGCGAATTCCGAATAGTGACGGCCGGTGGGCACGCGGGACTTGAACACCATGCCCGGCGGCTGGCCGTCGCCGATGCGTTCGGCGATCTCGTGGAGCCCGCGCGGCGTGCCCAGCGAGCCTTTTATGTTGGACGGCGGACGGCGCGAGGTGGAGACGGCATGACTCCGGATGAGCTTTCCTTGGTTGAAAAACTGCAGGGTCTGGGCTCCCAGACGCACCACGAGAATCCGCGCTGCGGGCTTGATACCGAGGCGGGTGCAGGTTTTGGTGACCTGTTCCATTGGAGACTCCATCGTGAAAACATCATCCTTCACAGTCGGTATCGTCGGCGCCACAGGTGCAGTCGGTCAAGAGCTGCTGCGGCTCTTGGGCGAAAGAAATTTCCCCATGGTGGTGCCAAGGCTTTTCGCCTCGGCCCGTTCGGCGGGCAAGGTCGTGGAGTTTGCCGGGAAGAAAGTCACGATCGAGGAGGCCAAGCCGGGCGTTTTCGGCGACATTGACGTGGCGTTTTTTGCCGCTGGCGGCCCGATCACCCGTGCGCTGGCGCCGGATGCGGTCAAGGCCGGCTGCCTCGTCATCGACAAGAGTTCCGCCCTGCGCATGGACCCGAACGTTCCGCTGGTCATTCCCGAGATCAATCCGCAGGACCTGCGTCGCCACCAGGGCATCATCGCCAATCCCAATTGCTCGACCGCTGTCACGCTGATGGGGCTGTGGCCGCTGCATCAGGCCTTCGGCCTTAAGCGGTATTTTGCGTCCACCTACCAGTCGGTTTCCGGCACGGGTGCGGAGGCGGTGCGCGAGCTCGAGGGCCAGATTCAGGCGCATGCCAAGGGCGCGCCGATCACGCACAAGGTCTACCCGTATCAAATCGCCTTCAACGTCCTGCCGCAGGTTGATACCTTCGGCCCGAACGGCTACACCGGCGAGGAGACCAAGATGATGCTCGAGAGCCGCAAGATCATGGGCCTCCCGAGTCTCAAGGTGTCCACGACCTGCGTCCGCGTGCCGGTGGTGCGCGCCCACTCGGTCGCCGTGACGGCCGAATTCGAACGCCCGGTCAGTGTCGAGGCCGCGCGGGCGGCCATCGCCGCCTTTCCCGGCGCCCAGCTGGTGGATGACCCCGCGCACGGCAAGTATCCGACGCCGCTCGATTTTGCGGAGAAGGTGAAGTGCGGCGTGGGCCGCATCCGCCTGGACACTGCGCTCGACAACGGCCTCTCGTTCTGGGTGACGGGCGACAACCTCTGGAAGGGCGCGGCGCTCAATGCGCTGCAGAACGCCGAGCTCATGATTCGCGAGGGTCTGCTCAAGCCGAAGCGCACCGCGGTTATGACATGATGGCGCAAACCACCGCCGGAATAATTCCTTGTCATAACCGCCCTGCAATCGCTTACCTCCACCCTCGGCGCGGACGCCTAGCTCAGTTGGTTAGAGCATCTCGTTTACACCGAGGGGGTCGGGGGTTCGAGTCCCTCGGCGTCCACCATCACCTTTCACCCAAGCAACACAGACCCCATGCGACATACGATCTCCGTCATCGTTGAGAACAAGTTCGGCGTGCTGGCACGCGTTTCCGGGATGTTTTCCGGCCGCGGCTTCAACATTGACACGCTCAACGTCGCCCCGATGCACGATGCCACGACGTCGCGCATCACGGTCGTCCTGAAGGGCGACGACGCGGCGCTTGACATGGTCATCAAGCAGCTCCGGAAGCTCGTCAACGTGGTGGACGTGCTCGATTTCAAGGAAGGCCAGGCCGTCGCCCGTGAGCTCGTGCTGGTCAAGGTCCGCGCCGACAACCGCACGCGGCCCGAGCTCCTCCAAATCAAGGATATCTTCCGCGCGAAGATCGTCCACCTCTCGCTCGATGCGATCATCATCGAGGCGACGGGCGACGACGAGAAGGTCACCGCGCTGCTCGGCCTGCTCGAACCGTTTGGCATCCTCGAACTCGCCCGCACCGGCCGCCTCGCGCTGAAGCGTTAAACACGGGGCGCTCGACGCGGCTTCAAGCGATGAGCTTTAGGCTGTAAGCCCCGGTCTTATTTCCCCAGAACCTCAACTCCACCCGCCAACCAAGCCCACCGCCTTTCACCATGCCCGCCAAAGTCTACACCGATAAAGACGCCGATCTCGGCGTGTTCAAAAACAAGACCCTCGCCGTTCTCGGCTACGGTTCGCAGGGCCATGCCCACGCGATCAACCTGAAGGAGAGCGGCTGCAACGTCATCATCGGCCTCTATCCCGGCTCGAAGTCCAAGGCCGTCGCCGAGCAGCACGGCTTCAAGGTCTACGATACCGCCGAGACCGTGCGCCGCGCCGACGTCATCATGGTCGGTCTGCCCGACATGAAGCAGGCTGACGTCTATGAGAAGGACATCCTGCCGAATCTCACTAAGGGCAAGACGCTGATCTTCAGCCACGGCCTCGCGGTCCATTTCGGCCTCATCAAGCCGCACAAGGACATCGATGTCATCATGGTCGCCCCGAAGGGCCCCGGCCACATGGTCCGCCGCCTTTATGCCGAGGGCAAGGGCATGCCGGCGCTGATCGCCGTTGCCCAGGACAAGTCCAAGCAGGCGAAGAAAACCGCCCTGGCCTGGGCCAAGGGCATCGGCTCGACCCGCGCCGGCGTGCTGCAGACCTCCTTCAAGGAGGAGACCGAGACCGATCTCTTCGGCGAACAGGCCGTGCTCTGCGGCGGGGCCAGCGCGCTGGTGCAGGCAGGCTTCGAGACCCTGGTCGAGGCCGGCTACCAGCCCGAGATGGCCTATTTCGAGTGCCTGCATGAGCTGAAGCTCATCTGCGACCTCATGTACGAGAGCGGCATCGCCGGGATGCGTTTCTCGATTTCCGAGACGGCGAAGTACGGTGACATCACCCGCGGCCCGCGCGTGGTGAACAAGCAGACGAAGACCGTGATGAAGAAGATCCTGAAGGAGATCCAAACCGGCCAGTTCACCCGCGAATGGGTGCGCGAGTACAAGGGCGGCCTGAAGAAGTACAACGCGCTCCTGCAGAAGGGCGAGAAGCACCAGATCGAGAAGACCGGCGCCTACCTCCGCGGCATGATGCCCTGGATGACCAAGAAAAACCTCAAGGGCGTGCAGGCTTCTTACTCGTAAGCGACGCCACGATTGCCAAATTCCCCGGGGCGCGGACACTGCTCTGCGCCCCTTTTTATTTCCCATGAGCAAACTCATCCTTGCCACCCGGAAAAGTCCGCTGGCCCTTGCCCAGTCCGAGATGGTGGCCGCACACCTGCGCAGCACCCTCCACGTTGAGGCTGAGCTGATGAAGATGGTTACCACGGGAGACCGGCAGACCGAGTGGTCCCTCGAGCAAAAGGGCGGCAAGGGTCTCTTCACCAGCGAACTTGAGCAGGCACTCTTGCGCGGCGAGGCCGACGTCGCCGTCCACAGCACCAAGGACCTGCCCGGTGAAATGCCCGCGGGTCTCGCCATCGCCGGCTATATGCCGCGCGCCGACACGCGGGATGTACTCGTGCTGCGCGCCGGCGTGATCGCGCCAGCCCTGATTGCGACAGGCAGCCCGCGCCGCCGGCTGCAGCTCGCGCGGCTGTTTCCCGCGGTCACGTTCACGGAGATCCGGGGCAACGTGGACACCCGCCTGCGCAAGATCGCCGAGCAGAAGGTCGCCGACGGTACCGTGCTCGCTGCGGCGGGCATGAAGCGGCTTGGGATCGCGGGCTGGCCGGGCCTCGAGTTCCGTCCGCTGGATTTTGACCAAATGGTGCCGGCCGTGGGGCAGGGGGCCATTGCCATCCAGTGCCGCACTGCCGACGTGCCGCGCTTCGCCCCGGTCTTTGACGCTGCGACGGCGCGCGGCCTCGGGCTGGAGCGGGCGCTGCAGACGGCGCTGGGCGGCGGCTGCCACACCGCGTTTGGCGCCCACGCCGCGGGCGACCGGCTGTATTTCTTCCACGAGCAGACCGGCTCGCGGGTCCTGCCGCTGGTGCCGGCCGACCTCGACGCCCCGGACCCGGCCGCCCGGCGCATCCTGCAGGCCCTCGGTCTGAAATGAACGCGCTCCCGCTCACCGGCCGTCGCGTGGTCCTCACCCGCGCCGGACACCAGAATTCCGAACTTCACGCCAAGCTCGCCGCGCTTGGCGCCGATGTACTGGAGCTGCCGCTGATCCGAGTGACGAAGTCGGTGCGGAACGAGGACCTCGCGGAGGTCTTTCCCGAGCTGGGCGGGTATGACTGGATCGCGTTCACCAGCGCGAACGGCGTCCGCTTCTACTTTGAGGAGTTCTTCCGCGTGTTCGATGACATCCGCTCGCTTGGCCTGATCCGCATCGCGTGCGTGGGTGAAGCCACGGCCAATGCGGTCGCGGCCCTGCACCTCAAGGTCGAATGCCAGCCCGCGACCGCAACCGCCGAAGCCCTGGCGGCTGAATTGATTGCCACCGGCAGCCTGGACCACGCGAAGGTCCTGGTCGTGACCGGCAACCGGAATCGCGAGGTGCTCGTGACCAAGCTGGAAGAAGCGCGGGCGATCGTGGACTGCCTGCAGGTGTACCAGACGGAAAAGAACGACCTTTCCTCCGATCCGGCCGCCGCTGAGTTCCGGGCCCGGGGCGCCGACGCGATCCTCTTTGCGAGCTCGTCGGCGGTGCAGTCGTTTGTGGACCAGGCCGCCGTGCTGCAACTCGCCCAGGAGGCGCACCGGCCGCTCGCGGGCAGCATCGGTCCGCAAACGTCCGAGACCATGAAACAGGCTGGCGTACCGGTGGACTTTTCCGCCAAGGAGCCGAGCCTGGATGCGTTGGTGGCGGCGACGGTGAAGGCGCTGGGAGCGCGCAAGGGTTAGCGGCTCGCCCTGCGGCATGCCAAGAGGGAGTCTGGAACCGTAGCCATGCAACTCCTGCTGACGGTTCTTTTTCCTGGCGACCGTCGGCGCTCGATCGTGAGCCTCGCCGGCCGCGCGGTCCTGCTGCTGGTCCTGATCGTCTGGACCTGGCCTTACTTCACGGTGCGTCTCGTGGATCTGGGCCAGGATCCCGGGGTGATGCACCTGGTGCACCTGGTGTTCCATGAGGCGGGTCACACGATCACCGCCCTGCTGACCGACAATCGGACGCTGATCGTCTTCATGGGGAGCGGCAACCAGGTGCTCGTGCCGTTGGTCATCACGCTGGCATTTTATTTCAAGAACAACGATGCGTTCGCGGCCGCGGTGGGGCTGTGGTGGACCGGTCATTCGACCCTGGATGTTGCGCCGTACATTCAGGACGCCCGCATGCTGAACCTGCAGTTGCTCTCGGGCGGAACCGGGAAGGAAGTGGAAGGCCACGATTGGGAATACCTCCTCGAGCACTGGCACGTGATCAACCATGACATCATCATTGCTGCGCATGTCGCCACGGTCGGCCGCTGCGTCATGACGTTGGCCTTTGTGTGGGCGCTGGGTTCGATCATCTACGACACCTACATGCGGAACGCGCCGGTGGGGTTGGATGCGGCCGACTGAGTCGACCGAGGGTAGGGCGGGCTATCCCTAACCCGCCGCGTTGGGTACCACCGAGTTTCGGCAGGCGCGTTAGAGATAACGCGCCCTGCCACATCAACCGCGGTCTTTTGTCGGGTTGCCACCGTCACCGGCCCGTGCCTTCTTGGCGGGATTCCGCATGAAAGTGCCTTTCCTTGATCTCTCCCTCCAGCACCGCGCTCTGCGCGAACCGGCCCTCGCGGCACTGGCTGCGACCTACGACGCCACGCGTTTCTGCCTCGGGAAGGACGTGGAGGATTTTGAGCGGAATTTTGCCTCGACGCTGGGCTATCCCCGTGCACTAGGCATGAACAGCGGCACGGCGCCGCTGCATGTCGCGGGCATGCTGGCCGGCTTTGGCCCCGGCGATGAAGTCATCACCGCACCGTTCACGTTCATCTCTTCCGCCTGGGGCATCAATTACGTCGGCGCCACACCGGTTTTTGCCGATATCGAGGAAGGCACCTTCAATCTCGACCCGGCCAAACTCGCGGCCGCCATGACGCCGCGCACCAAGGGCATTATCATCGTGCATCTCTTTGGCCAGCCGGCCCGCATGGACGAGATCATGGCCGTCGCGGCGCAGCACAAGCTCTTCGTCATCGAGGATTGCGCGCAGGCCGTGGGGGCCAGGTACGAGGGCACGCCGGTCGGCATGATCGGGGATGCCGGCACTTTCAGCTTCTATCCAACCAAGAACCTTGGCGGCTGTGGCGAGGGCGGTGCGTTCGTCTCGCGCCATGAAGAACTCCACACCCGGGCCCGTCACATTCGCGTGCATGGCTCGGACCGGCGCTATTATCACGACATTGTCGGAGGCAACTTCCGGATGGACGGCTTCCAGGGCGCGCTGCTCAACGTCAAGCTGCCGCATCTCGCCGCCTGGACTGCGCGCCGTCAGGCGATCGCGGCGCGCTATCTCGCCGGCATCAAGCTGGCGGACGTCCGCCTGCCGGAACAGCCGCACTACGGCAAATCTGTCTTCCACCAGTTCACGATCCGCCACCCGCGCCGCGATGCGTTGCGCGAGCACCTGACGAAACATGAGGTCGGGACCGACCTCATCTATCCCGTGCCGCTGCACTTGCAGAAGTGCTATGCAAACCTGGGCTATGGCCCGGGTTCATTTCCGGTCGCGGAAAAGGCGGCGGCGACCTGCGTCAGCCTGCCGATCTTTCCGGAGCTGACGGATGCCCAGGTGGACCACGTGATCGCGAGTCTCAACGCATTCTGACCATGATTGACGGCATCCGGCTGAAAGTCTGCGGGCTGACAACCGCGGCGGATGCGGCCTTCGCCGCCGACTCCGGCTTCGATTTCCTCGGCTTCAACCTTTACCCGAAGTCACCGCGCTATCTGCCATTGGAGTCGTTCCAGCGCCTGGCGCGGCACCCGGCCCACGTGCGCCTGGTGGCCGTGACGGTCGAACCCTCGCTGGCGGAGCTGGCGCGGATGAATGCAGCCGGGTTCGATTTCTTCCAGGTTCATTTCCGCTACGACCTGCCGGCCTCGACCATCGCGAGCTGGGCTGAAACCGTGGGTGTCAACCGGCTCTGGCTGGCGCCGAAACTGCCGCCCGCGGTGGATGTGCCGGTGGAGCTGCTGCCGCCGGCCGGGACGTTCCTGCTGGACACGTTCGATCCCGAGAAGTTTGGCGGCACGGGCCGTACCGGGGATTGGGGCAAGTTCGCGCGACACCAGCAGGCGCATCCGAACAAAACATGGATTCTTTCGGGTGGCCTTAACCCGGACAATGTCGCCGAGGCTATCCGTCAATCTGGCGCGCGCTTCATTGATGTGAACAGCGGGGTGGAGTCGTCACCGGGTGTAAAGGATCAGGGCAAGATCAGCGCGCTGGCGAAGGCGATTCTGGCGAGGTAGGGTGCGTTATCCCTAACACGCCGCTTTCGGCCAATTGCAGTGCGAATGATGATTGGATTTTTTCAGCCGAACGGCTCTTTTCCACCCAGTGCGGGTTAAGGATACCCCGCCTTACCTACACCGCCGCGATCACACCCTCGTGGGCCAGTAGCTGCGCCTTGAGTTCCTCGCCGAAGGCATAACCGGTGAGGGAGCCGTCGCCACCGATGACACGATGGCAGGGGATGATCAGGCAGATTGGATTGGTCGCATTGGCCCGGCCGATGGCGCGGGCGGCCCCGGGATTGCCGAGATCGGCCGCCAGTTCCCCGTAAGTGCGAGTCGCACCGAAGGGAATGCGCTGCAGCGCGGCCCAGACGTTCTGTTGGAAGGGCGTCCCGCTGGGCGCGAGCTTGAGCGTGAACGGTTCGCGCCGCCCCGCGAAGTAGCCGGCGATTTCGCGCCTGGCTCCAGCGAGCCGCGCGGGCTCGTGCAGCACTTCGTCCGCGGCGAAACGATCACGGAGTTCAGCGAGTCCGCCGAAGGCGGCGGCAATGACAGAGCCATTGGCGTCAACGGCGACGGTGAAGTCACCCACGGGCGTGGGAAAGGTGTCGTAGAATTGTCTCATGTGGGAATGGGTTGATTGAACTGCCAAAGGTGCGCGGTAGCGAGGCTGCGATAGGGCGAAAACACGGCCATCAGGCGTCGCGTCGCATCCACATCGGGGCGTTCCTCCAATTTAAGCAAGGCCTGCAAGCCGCTGGTCACGCCGGTATCACCCAACGGCACGCAGTCCGGAAAGCCGAGGGAGCGCATCATCAGATAATTGACCGACCAGGGGCCGAGTCCGCGGATCGCGAGCAGCGTGCGCTCGGCGCGCGTGGCGGACATGGTGGCAAGGGCGGCGAGGTCGAGTTTTCCGCTGACGATGAGCCGGGCGGTCGTGATAATGTAATCGGCCTTTTGCCGGGAATACTGAAGGGGCAGAAGATCCGCCGGTTCGAGCGCCGCGACCGCGGCAGGCGTTGGCGGCGCGTAGAGCCCGCCGGGAAGAGGCGTTCCCGCGCGCTCAACGAGCCGGCGCTTGAGCAGGCAAGCGAAAGGGAAATTGATCTGCTGGCCGATGATGGACCAGAGCAGGCCGTCAAAAACCGACGGAGTCCGGCTGATACGCAGCTCGGGACGTCCGGCGACGAGCCGCGCCAGTCCGAGCTTCCTGGCCAGCCGTGCGAAGGCCGCCGCATCCTCGTCTAGGCCGAGCAGGCCGACGACCAAAGCGTGGAGTTCGGGGAGTAGCGCAGGCTTCCAGCCTGCTTCGTGGTTTGATGGCAGGCAGAATGCCTGAGCTACTTCAATCTTCCGTGGAGAAAGCCGCAGAGTGAGCACTGCCGGGCCCGTACTCAATTGCACCGCAGCCGTGTAGATATCGCCTTCCAGCCGTTCGGTGAGGCTGTGGATATCGCGGCTGAGTGCCCGCCTTAGGTAGGGCAGGAGATAGCCTTCCGGGAGGGCGATCTCAAATGCCCCGCCGTCCCGCAAGGCGCGGTAAGCGGTGGGGGTCAGGCCGTTCAACCGGCGGAAATTATCATGGAAAGCGGACAGCGCCTCAAACCCGGCCTCCAGCGCGATCTCGGACAGGGTTGCGTCCGAGGCTAGTAAGTGTCGCGTGGCGAGATCGAGGCGGGCCCGCAGCAGCAGGTCGGCCGGCGTGGTGTGGTAATGCTGCCGGAAGAGTTCGAACACCCGCGTCGAGCCAAAGCCCGAGCGGCGGACGATGGCGCGCGCATCGGGGAAATTTGCCGGTGCGGTCCTGACCTCGGCCACGAGTGACTCAACGGTCTCGAGCACCGGATCGGCGCCGCGGGCAAAATCGTCGGGATGGCATTTCTTGCAGGCACGCAGGCCCGCCTCGCGGGCGGCTTCGCAGGTGGGAAAAAACCGGACGTTGCCCGGCTTCGGCTTGCGCGCCTTGCACGCGGGCAGGCAGTAGATCCCGGTCGTCAGCACGCCCATGAAAAAGCGCCCGTTGTAGGAGGCATCGCCCGCCAGCACGCGGGCATACATCTGGGGTTGGTCATTCGCATGCGGCCACGTTAGCACAGTGCGCCGCTCCTGTCGTCCGGATTTCTCCGGCGCAATTCGGGCGCTCGCCGCGAGCGCCCGAATGGGAGCTGGAAGTTGGCAGTTGGGAGATCGACGCAGGCGTGCTTCCAACTCCCAACTCCTATTTCCAATCTCCCGTGCCGCGTGCGGTGTCGGCTCGACACCCCGGGCAGACCCCGCACGCTGCGTCCATGCCTACGATTTATGAAACCCTCCGCGCGGATATCATCGTCGCGATGAAAGCCCGCGATGCCGCCACCACGATGGCCTTGCGCACGGCCGATGCGGCGATCAAGCGCGCCGAGATGGACACCGGCAAGCCGCTCGACGATGCGCTGGTCCTCACGACGCTCAAGAAGGCGGTGAAGAACCTGGCGGATGCCAAGGCGGAATTCGAAAAGGGCGGTCGCGCCGACCTCGTCGCGGCCAACGAGGCGGAAATTCGCATCCTCGAGAAATATCTCCCCAAGGGCCTCGACCCGGCGAAGCTGGAGGCACTCGTGACCGAGGTGATCAAGGAGACCGGCGCCCTATCCAAAAAGGAAATGGGCAAGGTCATCGCCGCGCTCAAGCAGCGCCCCGAGGCGGGAGTCATCGATTTTGGTGCGGCGAGCAAGCTGGTGCAGGCGAAACTGCCCTGATCGGGGCCGTCACTTTCATGGCGACCCCATCTGCAGCGGGCCCGCGCATGGTGCGCGTGCGTGAAGTTCCGATCGAGCTGTGCCAGTTCCTCAAGTTCGGCGGCCTGGCCGCCACTGGCGGCGAGGCCAAGTCGGTGATTAGCGCCGGCCAGGTCCTGCTGAACGGCGTGGTGGAGACGCAGCGGGGCAAGAAATTGCGCGCAGGCGACAAAGTGACCTGCGACGGGCAGATAATCGTGGTGCAAGTGGGCTGAATGGGCATGGACACGACCCTGCCCCCGGCCGACAGCCTTTCTCCCGCCGCCGACCAGCCCGGCGCGCTGGCGTTTTTCGGATCGCCTGAGGCGGAGCTGTTCACCCGGGAGTGTGCCGAATCGCTGGCCGGGGTGCTGCGGGAGAACCTGATCCTGCGGCGCACGGCTGAAGGCTATCCGCCTGGTTTCACGCGGGCCTCGGTGCCGCCGCGGCCGTGGTGGGACACGATGTGGACGCGCGATGCCGGGACATTTGTGCGCGAGCTGGTGGCCTGGGGTTATTTGGAGCACGCCTGCCTCGTGTCGCACTGCCTGATCCAGAGCGTGGCGCGGAACGAGCAGGGCTATTACGCCTTTCCGGAAAAACTCCGGCCCGGCGAACCGGAAGCGGGCGACGAGATCGATGGGACGGCGGCGATCGTGATCGGGATGATCCTGCTCTGGCGACACCTGCCAGCGCACCATCCGTTCCGCGCCCCGCTGCGAGCTTTCCTGCACGGGCCGTCGTCTCCGGTCCGGTACCTCGAACATCAGGCGAAGCAGCAGGGCTTGATCGCTGGCACCGGGGAATTTGGCCCGGGCTGCTCAGTGGACGGCTACTACTGCAGCTGCGTGCAGAACAACCTAGCGAATCTCGCGCTGCGGGCCGCGGCAGGTCTGGAGGAGGAGACGGGGAATCCCCGGATCGCGGCCGGTTATCGGGAGACGGCCGCGGCACTGGAGCGGAAAATGCAGGCCACCATGCTTTACCCTGACGGTTCCTGGATGTGGGGCGTCCGGCCCGATACGCACCAGCCGGACCAGAAGATCCTCGACGAGCCGGTGAACCGCGGAACCGGCCTGCATAATGGCGTGGCCTCCATGTATGCCGACGTTCTGGGTCTCGACCCGGTGGCGGCGCAATGGCCGCTGGCCGGCCCGTGCCAGAAGACGTTTGAGCGGCTCTATCAGGCGCCGCTGCGCCGGGCACAGTTTGACCGGTACGGCTTCTGGCCGCAGTGGGATCCGCCTTTCCGCGGCGGGCTGAGCAGCGGTCCGTCCTACGGCGAGGGCTATGCGCTGCAGACGATGCTGCTTTACGACCGTCTGGACTTGGCCGACAAGTCGCTACTCTGGCTCGCGCGCGCGACCTACGACGCGCCGCCACAGCCGGCCTACCAACTCGAGCGTAGCTCGCGCTATCATTTCTATGAGCGGACCTACTCGCCCGACGCCCTGGGGAAGGTCGAATTGGAGGAAGGCTGTGGCGCGTTGAACCTGGTGAACGTGACCGAACCCCTGAAGGTCGCGCGACTGCTCCTGGGCGTCGATCCCAACGCCCCGGACGAGGTGCGGATCGTGCCACGCCTGCCGCAGTGCATCGCGCGCATCGAGGCGCGGCGCTGGCCGTTGCTGACGGACCGGGGCGTGGTCCGGGCCGACCTAAAGATCGAGCGGGGACCGACCGGCGGCATCACATTCACCTGTGCGACGGAGGACGGCGCCGTGATTCCCAAGTTGGTGATTCGCCACCGGCAGGACGGAGCGAATCTGACCGAGACCTTTACTCACGTGACCCGGCTGACTTCGTCGCTGGGCCCAGCCTAGCGCCGATTGGGCTACGACTAAGGGCGGGTCGTCAAACCCGCGATGGTGCAGTTTCTCATTCTGAGCGGAGCGAAGAATCCAGTGAGAGTTCGCCGCGGACTTTGATCGTGTCCAACTGGATTCTTCACTTCGTTCAGAATGACAACCGGGTTGGAAGGCGCACCCCGATGCAAATCCGTTTGGACGGCGGAGCACCGTCAGCCGTGCTCGATCGTGACCAGGGCCAGCGTCCTGAGTCGCGGCAAGGTGAAGGTGACCACGCCCTGACGTGTCCGATGCGGGATCGTCTTCCCAGACGGGAGCAGGCGGACGCGGCGCACGGGTTTTGGCAGGCGCAGCTTCACTGTGATGCCGTCGACCGGGAGATTGGGTAGGTCGTGCTGGATGTCGACGAGCCCCAGCACATGGCGCCGGCGGTCGGGCTGGTGAAACAGCGTCACTTCCACGGTAGCCGGCGCTTCGGTCTCGACGGTGAACGCCGGCTGCAGCCGCCGCACGAGGCGGATGAATTCGTCCCGCAGGCCCTCGATATCCTCGAGCGGACTGGCACAATAGATCGCGTGCCCGTCACCGAAGCGATGGTCGACCACCTCGGGGCGTTGCGTTGCGACCCAAGGCGGATTGCTGTGAATGGAGGAGAAGCGCGACGGATCGGGCGCGGGCCAGGGCAGCGTGGTGGTGGCCAGCACTTCCGCGCCGAGGTGTGCCTTGACTTCGAAACCGTAGCCGCGGGTCATCGGCGGATGCGCGGCATCCCAGGCGGAGAACACCGCTGCGCCGGCGGCGGTCGGGGCGACGTAGTGCTCGTAGGGCTTCCAGTCGGCCTTTACGAGCGACACCCCGAATACGTCGGCGAGTTGAAAGTCATCCAGTTTCCGCCCCGCGGTCGTGACCAGCGAAGTGCCGCCGCTGGCGTACAGCCCGCCGCCTTCGCGCACGAACGCGCGCAGGGCCTCGGCTTCCGCGGGCGAGAGGTGGTGAACATTGGGCACGATCAGCACCTTGAACCGCTGCAGCTCGCCGAGCTGGCGCGCGGTGATGACCGTGAAGGGCAGGTGGGCGGTGAGCAGGCGGGCGGCGACGTTCATGGCCGACGTCGTGTGGGTGTCGTCGGTCCCGACGTCGTCGACCGAGCGGCCTTGGTCGCGCATGTCGAACTTGGAATCGAGCGAGTAATAAATCCCGATGTCGGCCACGCGCTCGCCGCCGAGCTCGGGGAAGTAGCGCTCGAGCCGGTCGTACACCCGTCCCAGGGCGTCGTGCGCCCCGACCTGGATCGTGCCGACCGGGTCGATGGCATCGATGTAGAGAAAGGCGCTGTGGTCGACGATCGCGGCGCTGGCCTTGGCGGCGAGCAGGACCTCGGGCTTGTGGCCGGTATGGTCGAAAAGGGTCGGGGAGTAGCTCGTGGCGTAGGCGTAGGGCTGGCCGGGCGAAAGTCCGCTGAGGAGCTTGCGGGCGAACGAACCCTGCAGGGTGCTGCCGTAGAAGTCGCCCTGGAGGAAGTCGTTAGGCGGCGCGAGGGAGTGCGAGGCGCCCTTGATCCAGCAGGACGGAAAGGTCGAGGACTGGTGTTCGACGCTGGCGAGAGGCTGGTACTTTTTCAGGGTGCCGGTCGCGAGGGCCGCGAACTCGCCCAGCCATTCCTCGCGCTTGCGCTGGAACAGCACCCAGCGCTCATCCGTCCAGTTTACCGTGCGCGGCAGGTCGCCCCCGACCTCCGCGGCCCAGCGCCGCTGGCAGTGGCCACAGTAGCAGACCCCCGGCCAGTAGGTCATGTCGAAGAAGATGCCTTCGAACTCGTACCGCTCGCAAATCTCCCGGATGAAATCGCGCACATAGTCCCGGTAGGGCGAATTCAGGCACACCAGGCCATAGCGGCTCTGCAGACCGAATTCGAAGCCGGGTTGGCCGCGCGAGTCGACGCCGCGCCACTCGGGATGGGTGTCATAGGCCCAGCGGTCGAAGATCAGGCTCACGTAGACCTCGTAGGCCAGGCCGCGCCGGTGACAGGCGGCGATCATCTCGGCGACGAGGTCACGGCCGCCGAGATTGCGGTGCTGCACGCCGACCCGGGTGGGATAGTTGAACAGCCCGGTGTGGGACATCGCATGACATAGGACGGACTGAGCGCGCGAGCGGACGTGGGCGTCCGCGTAGGCCTCGACATCGAATTCGGAGAGGAACTTCGAGTCCCAGTCCGGGATGTGCATGTCGATGGTAGAGCGCCGCCAGGCATGCTTATACCAGTCGGGCCCGAAGCCGGCGGGCTTCGAGACGTTGATCGCAACGGGTTTCCCCGCGGGGCGGCGGACGGGTTTGGTCATGGCGGATGGGGTAACTGCCTCTACTTACTTAGCCTGTATTATCCTTCGCTGGATTTGGTACCGAATGTTTCAGTGAACCGCGCTGGCGTCGGTTTTTGAGGCTGGTTGGTCATTTGCTCCTCAATGCGACGAAGTTCCAAGACCGCTATTTTGTCTCCGTCTTTTGCGGCGGCTCGTAGCCATTCAATTCCTTCGTATTGCTCCTTTGGATCAGCACTCCGAAGTAACTCGAAGCTCATATTCCATTTCGATACGGTGTCACCGCGAATGGCAGCGGCTCTCAGCCATCGAAGACCGACCTCACGATCTCTAGCGGTGTCCAGATAGTACCGTGCAAGCATTACAGTGCACTCGAGGTTTCCAGATGATGCCCGCCGAGTGATGTCAGGAAAATCTTTTGGCGAGATCCAACTCTCTATCTCTGCACTCGGAGACATGAGTGCGGCTGGATATCTATCATATTGAGGATGGTTTTGCTGACACGCAGATAGAACTGTGCTCGCCCAAACTAAACCGAAGAGAAGACGGACATTCATTTCTTTCCCTAGGCTGATTTACCCGTGGTCTGCGGTTCAAACGAATTCGCGGTGAGTGGCCTGGTTTGGGTTGTAGGAAAACGGCTCTCTTCAAAAACCGGACTGTGATCGAATTTCTCAATCATGCGGTTCGGCTAAAGCACTGGGATGAACCGGTTTCGTCGCGCGCCGCTGCGGCCATGTAGGGGAGTACGCTGACTGGGATCGCTGTAGGGCTTGCGGCGGTAGCCCGGGCGGGCGGGGTCGGTGGCGCAGCGGATCTGAAAGTCCTGCATGCGGGCGAAGAGCGCGAGGAGTTGACCGGGCAGTGGGTAGCGGTCGAGGCCGCAGTTTTCAAGGGCGAGGAGGGTTTCGTGGGTGGCTTCCAGGGTCGAGAGACAGCCCGGCTGCGGCTGCTGCTTGATGACGTAGCGGCTGAGCGATGAGGCGGTGAACACGATGCGAGGCAGCCGTTGCAGGCTGGGACTGAGCCGGAGCATCTTGCGCGCGCCGGCCCAGGTCGCATCGAGCAGGAGCACGACGAGTTGACGGTGGCCGAGCTCGGTCGGATTCAGGCCGCCGCTGGAGAGATTCCGGGCGTCGGCACCGGGATAGAGGAGCACCGCGAAATTCCCCGGATCCCGGATCAGGGCCTGCACCTCCGCATGGTCATCGAAGGCGATGCCCATGTGGAGTTCGCTGTTGGCGAGGCAGAGGCGGGTCAGGCGGCCCGTGGCGGCCTTCTCCTGCTTGTACTCCTTCGGGTGCATCAGGAACACGAACTTGGTCCGCGTCTCCATGGTCTGGATTGACGGGCACCAGCACAGGGCCTTCGGCCAGAAACAGCGGTAGCACATCTCGCGGCTCATGGGTTCGCAGTTCGAGAATCGCAGCTCGCAGTTCGGTCGTAAGTCGTCGGATCGCGAATTGACTCGTAGGTGAGTGGATTGAGGCGATCTCCGGACTGCGATCTCCGGACTTCGCGCCTTCCGGCGCTACATTCCCGGGAAACCGCCCTTGCCCCGCATGGCTTCCATCTGGCGCATCATCTTTTTCGCGCCGCCGCCCTGCATCATCTTCATCATTTTCTGCATCTGCTGGAACTGCTTCAGCAGCTGGTTGACCTCGACGATCTTCACGCCCGCTCCCTTGGCGATGCGCTGGCGGCGGTTGCCGTTGAGGATGTCGGGCTTGCGGCGCTCCTGCTTCGTCATCGAGTGGATGATCGCCTCGGTGCGGGCCATCTGCTTCTCGGCATCGGGGCCGACCTCGACGCCGCTCATGCCGGGCATCATGCCGACGATGCTCTGCATCGAGCCCATTTTCTTCACCTGCTGCATCTGGGAGAGGAAGTCCTCGAGGTTGAAATCCGCCTTGCGGAGCTTTTCCGCCATGCGCTCGGCTTCCTTCTGGTCGATGGTTTCCTGCGCCTTCTCGACCAGCGATACGACATCGCCCATGCCCAGAATGCGGGAGGCCAGGCGGTCGGGATAAAAGGTGTCGAAGTCTGCGGTCTTCTCGCCGGTGCCGACGAATTTGATCGGCACGCCGGTGATCGACTTAATGGAGAGCGCCGCGCCGCCGCGGGCGTCGCCGTCCATCTTGGTCAGGATGAGGCCGGTGAGCGCGAGGGCGTCATGGAATGCCTTCGCGACATTGACCGCCTCCTGGCCCAGCGCGCCGTCCGCGACAAGCAGCACCTCGTCGGGCTGCACGCGGGCGCGAAGCCTTTTCACTTCCTCAATCAGGTCGGTGTCGATCTGGAGCCGTCCGGCGGTATCGAAGAGGATGCAGTCACACCCGGCGGCTACGGCAGCGGCGAGGGCTGCCACGCCGATGGCGGTCACATCCTGCGAGGTGCGGTCGGCGTAGAACTCGAGTTCCTCCTGCTTGGCCAGGATCTCAAGCTGGTCGATGGCCGCGGGCCGGTAGATGTCGCAGGCGGCGACGAGCGGGCGGTAGCCGCGTTTCTTGAGCAGCTTGCCGAGCTTGGCGGTGGAGGTGGTCTTGCCGGAGCCGTGGAGGCCGACCATCATGATCTTGAGCGGCCGGGCAGCGGAGAGGCTGGTTGCACCCTCGCCGAGCAGGCGGACGAGCTCGTCGTTGATGATCTTGACGACCTGCTGGCCGGGGGTGACGGACTTGAGCACGTCCTGACCGACGCACTGGGCCTGCACGCGCTCGACGAACTCCCGGGCGACCTTGAAATGGACGTCGGCGGCGAGGAGGGCGGTGCGCACCTCCTGGAGGGCCTCCGCCATGTTGGCTTCCGTGAGCTGGCCGACGCCCCGCAGGTTGCGGAGGGCGCTGCCAAGTTTGTCGGTGAGGGATTCGAACATGGGACCACGCACTAAGAACGCCGGGTCGCGACGCAGCAACCAAAAGTGGTGTTGCGACTGTCTGTTGTCGCGATTCATGCGAATGCCCGCGAATTTCAGAGACAGAGGTACAGAATATCGGAGCGGACCAATCGCCGTGGCCGCATTTCATTCGCGTGGATTGGCGTGATGCGCGGGCCATTGTTTGGTCCGGGCGTCGTGACCAATTCCCCGATGGTTGGGCATGCCCGGGCTAGATTTTGGTGGCCTAGGCGGTTTCTCTTCTGCGACGCTGCGGGGAAAGTAATCACATGAGCACCTCCCCCACGCCCAGTCCCTGGATCGCGAAGCACGTCGCGGCCCTCCCGAAGAGCGGCATCCGCGATTTCTTCGAGCTGGTGGCCGCGCTGAAGGGGCAGGGGGTCATTTCGCTCGGAGTAGGCGAGCCGGATTTCGTCACGCCCCAGCACATCCGTGACGCCTCGATCGCCGCGATCCAGAAGGGCCGGACCTCCTACACGTCCAACCTCGGCCTGATCGAGCTCCGCGAGGAGATCGCGCGCTACGTGGAAAAGCATTTCAACGTCAGCTACCGCCCGGCGGACCAGATCATCGTGACGGTCGGCGTGAGCGAGGCGCTCGACCTGGCGTGCCGGGCGTTCATCAGCCCGGGCGACAAGGTAATGTACCACCAGCCGTGCTACGTGAGCTACTATCCGAGCATCGCGTTGGCGCATGGCCAGGCCATCGCGGTACCGACGTATGCGAAGGATGGTTTCGCCCTCACGGCGGAGGCGCTGCGCGAGGCGTGGCAGCCGGGGACCAAGATGCTCATGCTGAACCTGCCGTGCAATCCGACGGGCGGCACTTGCAGCCGCGAGCAGCTGGAGAAGATCGCCGCGTTCTGCCGCGAGAAGGACCTGCTGGTCCTGACGGACGAGATCTACTCGGAGCTTACGTTCGAGGGCACGCACACGAGCATTGCCAGCCTGCCGGGCATGGCGGAGCGCACGATCTTCCTGCATGGCTTCTCGAAGGCCTTCGCGATGACCGGCTGGCGCATTGGCTATGCCTGCGGGCCGGCGCCGCTGATTGATGCGATGATGAAGGTGCACCAGTACACGATGCTGTGCGCCTCGATCATTGCGCAGGACGCGGCCCTCGAGGCGCTCCGGAACGGCTGGGATGCGGTGCTTAAGATGCGCGAGCAATACCACCGGCGCCGCGACCTGATCGTGAAACGGTTCAACGAGATCGGGCTCACGTGTCATCTGCCGCGGGGATCGTTTTACGCCTTTCCCAACATCACGGCGACCGGCCTGAGCGAAAAGGACTTTGCCGTGGGGCTGCTGGAAAAGCACAAGGTGGCGCTCGTTCCAGGCACGGGGTTTGGCGAGGGCGGCCGCGGCCACGTGCGCGCGTGCTTTGCGACGAGTTACGAGCAGATCGCGGTGGCCTGCAACCGCATCGAGCAATACTGCGCGGAGCTCAAGCGGTAGTCCGATTTCATGAACCGTACCGTTGCCATCGTCGGCCGACCCAATGTCGGCAAAAGCCGCCTCTTCAACCGTCTCGCGAAGAAGCGGATTTCCATCGTGCACGACCAGCCGGGCGTGACGCGCGACGTGATTTCGGCGGAAATCCCCGAGGGCAACTTCACGCTGCTGGACACCGGCGGCATCGGCTACAAGGGCAAGGACACGCCGGCCGCGCTGACGGCGGCGTCGGAGGAACAGGTCAACTTCGCCATCGCGACCGCGGCGCTCACGCTCTTTGTCATCGACGGCCTCGAGGGCCTGACCTCGCTCGACGAAAAGATCGCCGCCATGCTCCGCCGGAGCAAGAAGCCGGTGCGGCTGGTCATCAACAAGGCGGATTTCGACGACGACAAGATCCAGCTGGCCGAGGCCTACCGCCTCGGCCTGGGGGAACCGCTGCGCGTCTCCGCCGAGCATGGGCGCGGCGAGGCGGACCTGCGCGACGCCATCCTGGCGGTGCTCGGGCCGCCCGACGATCTGGACCGGGGCCGCGATGCGGCGGCGGCGCTCGGCGTGTGCTTCATCGGGCGGCCGAATGTCGGCAAGTCCTCGCTCAGCAACCGGCTGCTCCAGAGCGACCGGCTGATCGTCAGCGACGTGCCCGGCACGACGCGCGACGCGGTCGAGCTGCCCTTCGAGTTCAAGGGCCGCAACGGCAAGCTCTACCCATTTCGCCTGATCGACACCGCCGGCATCAAGGCCGCGACGAAGCTCGCGTCGCCGGTGGAATATTTTTCCCG
>CAIRTK010000006.1 GCA_903881475.1 uncultured Opitutia bacterium
ACGATGCTCTTGCCCCCGTCCACCTCCCGCAGGATGCGGACTTTCTCCTCCGTACTGAATCTTTTTCCTTTCATGATCTGGGTCCTTTTTATTGGCCCAGACCAACTCTTCAAGCGGCTCGAATTTCCGGAATCACGTCAGTGCCGAACGCCGCGTAGGCTCCGAGCCCGAGGGCGTCGATCACCGCCACGAGGCGGTGAAACCGCTTGATCTGGCGGCCGAAGAGCGCGCCGGCCAGGGTGGCGGCCGCGACGACCTCGATGTAGCGGGGGTCGGTCAGCAGCGGCGTGGTGCCCGTGCCCTGGATGAAGATCCCGTCGCGGATGAGCCCGCCGCCGAGGCCCGAGGCGAGGGCGAGGAAGAACATGCCCACGATGTCGTAGCCGCGCTTGAGGGCGACCAGCGTGCCGGTCAGCGCAAACGCAAAGGTGGCGCCGAGGTCAAAGAGCGCGGGCAGGGCAAAGGCACTAGGCATGGGTGGATGGGTTCAATGACGCTTTGTCATTCTGAGCGCAGCGAAGAATCCAATGGCAGATGATCGAAGTCTCGCCGCGGAGTCTCACTGGATTCTTCGCTGCGCTCAGAATGACAATCTTGGGGCGAAGCTATTTCTAGTAGGTCAGGAACAGCTCCTGCAGGGCGGCGGGATCCGCGGTGCGCGTGAGGCCGAGCATCAGCAGCACGCGGGCCTTCTGCGGGTTGAGTTCGTCGGCGGCAATGAAACCCAGCTCGTCGTCGCTGATCTCGAGGTTGCGCTCCACCACGCCGCCGCCCGTGCGGGAGCTGCGCACCACGGCCACGCCGGCCCGGGCGGCCGCCGCCGTGGCGGCGAGCGCGGCGGCGTTCAGGTTGCCGTCGCCGACCCCGGCGATGACGAGGCCCTTGGCCCCGGCGCGGACCGCCGCGTCGATCAGCTCGCGGCCCATGCCGGCGTACGCGTAGACGATGTCCACGCGCGGCAGCACCGTGGCCGGGGCGACGGCAAACTCGCTCGCCGTCGTATGCCGCCGCACCGGCGGCGCGTAGAGATGGAGGCGGCCTGCGTGCACCAGGCCGGCGAGGCCGCGGTGCGTGGCCTTGAACGTGCCGACCTGGGTGGTGTTGGTCTTGGACACCTCGCGGGCGAAATGGATTTCGTCGTTGGCAACGACGAGTACGCCGCGGCCGCGGGTATCGGGATGCACGGCGACCGCCACGGCGTTGTAGAGGTTCATCGGGCCGTCAGCGCTGATCTCCGTGGCCGGGCGCATGGCACCGACCAGCACGACGGGCTTGGCGCTGTGCACGACGAGGTTCAGGAAATAGCCGGTCTCCTCCATCGTGTCGGTGCCGTGGGTGATGACGACCGCCGCGATGTCCGGCTCCGCCAGCGCCGCCTGCGTGCGGGCGGCGAGCTTCAGCCAGACGGCCTCGTTCATGTCCTGGCTGCCGATCGCCGCGACCTGCTCGACCTCCAGCTGGGCGAGGGTGGCGAGCTGCGGGACGGCGCCGATCAGGGCTTCGATGGAAAAGGCCGCCGCCTGGTAGCCGCGCGAGCCGCCGGTCTGGGCGCCGGCGATGGTGCCGCCGGTGGCAAGCACGCGGAGGCGGGGGAGGACGGGGACGGGAGCGGACGGAGGCATGGGAGAAGGGCGCAGGCATCCCGCCTGCAGGCCGGAACCTTGCCGGCTGGAAGCCTGCGCTACAAGCACGCGCGAACCGGGGAAAGGCCCCGGTTCCTTTACAGGAAGTAACGGAGGAAACGAAGGCTAGGCCACCCCTCGCTCCCTCGGTCGGGCTCTGCTTCATTTTCTCCGTTGCCTCCTGTAAAAACGCGTCGGGAGTTTTGGGACCGGTTCCCGCACTCTGCGCTGGAATTGAAGCGCTCTGCTCCGCAATCTCCGCGGCCATGAATCCCGTCCCGGCCCGCGAATTGAAACTTGGCATCATCGGTCTCGACACCTCGCACGTGCTCGTCTTCAGCGACACGTTCAACAACCCCGCCTCGCCGCAGGCGCTCAAGGGTGCGCGGGTCACCGCGGCGTGGCCGGGCGGCTCGCCGGACCTCGAGTCCAGCATCAGCCGCGTGGCCGGCTACACCGCCGAGGTGCGGGACAAGTTCGGCGTCGCGATTATGGACAGCCCCGAGGCCGTGGCGCAGGCCTGCGACGCGATCCTGCTCACCTCCCTCGACGGGCGGGTGCACCCCGGGCAGTTCGCGCGGATCGCGCCCTTTGGCAAGCCGGTGTTCATGGACAAGCCGTTCGCCGTCAGCACGGCCGACGCGAAGGCGATGTTCGCGCTGTCCAAAAAGCACGGCGCGCGGCTCTTCTCGTCCTCGTCGCTGCGCTTCACCGAGGCGCTCACGAAGATCGTGACCCCGGAGACACGCGCGCTGGTGCGCGGCGCGGACTTCTGCGGCGCCGCGGCGCATGAGCCGACCAATCCCGGGCTTTACTGGTACGGCATCCACGCCGTCGAAATGCTGTACACCGCCATGGGCCGCGGCTGCCGCAGCGTGCGCTGTGTCTCCACCGAGCATTATGACCTGGCGACCGGCGTCTGGGCCGACGGCCGCATCGGCACGGTCCGCGGCAACCGCACGGGCAACTACGAGATGCACGGCTTGGTGCACTTCGAGAAGACCTCGGCCGCGGTCAACGTGCAGACGCAGGCGAAATCGTTTTATGCCAGCCTGACGGAAGCCTTCCTGGCGTTTTTCCAGGGCGGCGCGGTGCCGATCGACCCCGAGGAAACGATCGAGCTCACCCGTTTCATCGAGGCCGCCAACGAAAGCAGCGCGAACGGCGGCCGCGAGGTCCTGCTCTGAAACCCATTGCCCGGCTGCCTAGTTTGTCACCCATTAGGTGACAAACTGAGCGGTGCTTTTGTGGCCGCGATCAATGCCGGCGGGCGCTAGGCTCAGCGGTCGCTGTAGGGATCGGCGGCGTCGCGCAGGGCGTCGCCGGCGAAGTTGAAGGAGAGGATCGTCAGCACGATGAAGAGCACGGGCGACAGCAGCCACGGATAGTGGCCGACAGTCTGGAGGTTCTGGCAGTCCTGGAGCATCACGCCCCAGCTCACGATGGGCGGGCGCAGGCCGAGGCCGAGGAAGCTGAGCACGGTCTCGCCCAGGATCATGCCGGGCACTCCGAGCGTGAGCGTGACGATGATATGGCTCGTGAACCCCGGCACGAGGTGGCGGAACAGCACGCGTGCGTGCGAGGCGCCGAGCAGGCGCGCAGCGACGGCGTAGTCCTCCTCGCGGAGCGCGAGGATCTTGCCGCGCACCACCCGCGCGAGGCCGGTCCAGCTGATGAGGCTGAGCGCGACGGTCACGCAGAAGTACACGGTGAGCGGCGACCAGTCGGCGGGGAAAATTGCGCCGAGGGCGAGCCAGAGCGGGAGCTGGGGCAGGGCGTTGATCACCTCGATGACGCGCTGGATGAGGTTGTCCCAGCCGCCGCCGACATAACCCGAGATGCCGCCGAGCAGCACGCCGAGGACGAACGTGATGACCATCGAGATGAGGCCGACGGAGAGGCTGATGCGCGCGCCGTAGATGAGACGCGACAGCACGTCCCGGCCGTATTTGTCGGCGCCGAGGAGGTAGAACACGGCGTCGGCATCGTCGGCCCGGCCGCGGGCGGCGAGCCGCTCCCGGTTGACCCCGAGGAAATGGCGGTCGAGCGGGATCAGGTTGAACAGCCGGTAAGGCTCGCCATGGACGAAGAACCCCAGCGGAATCTTCACGCCCGCATCCTCGACATAGGTCCGCGCAAACGTGACCGGGTTGTCGAGCCGCCGCAGGGCGCCGACGGTCAGGCCGTCCGCCCAGGAAAAGTGAATGGGCTGCGGCGGACAGTAGGAGTGCCGCAGATCCTGCCACTCCCGCGTGGCGGGCGCGAAGAACTCGCAGCCCAGGGCCATCACATAAAGGACGCACAGCAGGAAGAACGACGCGCTGCCGAGCCGGTGGCGCGCGAAACGGCGGAGCGTGAGCTCCCACGGTGAACGGACCGCCTCGGTTTTTTCCGGAGGATTCATCGAGGTGGAAGCTCGAAGGTTGAAGTTCGAAATCCGAAATAAGTCCGATCAACCCGGAATAACCGGTCCGGCGAACACGGGGGCCGGTCGTGACGAAACAAGGGGCGAGCCCGTGCATCATTCCGCGCCAAGGCCACCGTTTCACCCGTGGACTCCTCCTCAAAACCGGCGCGCACGGATCGAAACCTTTTCGGATTTCGGGTTTCAACCTTCGTGCTTACGGGCGAGAATCTCATCTGCCGCCCCCCCCGAAACGGATGCGCGGGTCGAGCCACAGCAGGAGCAGGTCGCTCATGACCGTGCCGAGCACGCCGAGCACGCTCAGCACCATGAGCATCGAGGCGGCGAAGTAGGTGTCCTGGTTGAGCAGCGCGAGCAGCAGCATCGGCCCGATGGTCGGCAGGCTGAGCACGAGCGCGACAATCGCGCCGCCGGACACGAGCTGCGGGAAGAGCACCGCGAGTCCCGAGACGAAGGGGTTGAGCGCGATGCGCACCGGGTACTTGAGCAGGAGCCGCAGCGGGCGCACGCCCTTGGCCCGGGCGGCGACGACGTAGGGCTTCTTCAGCTCATCGAGCAGGTTGGCGCGCATCACGCGCACCATCACGGCGGTGCTGCCGACGCCGAGCACGACGACGGCGACCCAGACGTGCTGCAGCAGGTCGACGACCTTGCCCCACGTCCACACCGGGTCCGCGGCGTAGCGCGTGCTGAACAGCCCGGACACACTGAGGCCGAAATATTCCCCGCTGAGGTACATCAGCACCAGGGCGAGCAGGAAGGGCGGCACGGACATGCCGACGAAGCCCAGCAGCGTGAGCCCGTAGTCGCCGAGCGTGTAGGGCCGGACCGCCGAGTAGATGCCGATCGGCAGGGCGATCAGCCAGGTGACGAGGATGGTCAGCAGGGAGATCACGAACGTGAGCACGAGCCGGTCGCCGAGGATTTCGTTGACCGGCAGGTTGCTCTCCATCGAGCGGCCCAGATTGCCCTGCAGCAGGCCGGTATCGGCGGCGTCGAAGGACACGAACCAGGAGAAGCCCATCCAGTGCGCGTAGCGTTGCCACGCCGGCTGGTCGAAGCGGAAGGTCTCCCGGAGGTTGGCGAGCTGGGCCTCGGCGTTCGGGTCGCCCGTCATCTCGATCTCCAGTTTCTTTGACGTGATGAAATCGCCCGGGGGCAGCTGCACGACCGTGAAAACAATGATGGAGATGACCAGCAGGGTGGGCCCGAGCACGAGCAGGCGCCGCCAGACGAACGGATACCGCAGGGCCAGGACGCCGAAGCCGCCGAGGACGGCAAGCCCGAGCGTCCAGCCCAGCCACGGCGGCAGGAGCGGTTTTGCTGCGGCGTCCTGGGCGCGGCTTTTGGCCGAGCGGGGCAGGAACGACGGATGGGCGATCGACTCCCGGATCCGGGCCACCGCGGCGGCGGAGTCGTTCGAGGACTCCCAATAGAACGTCTCGATGCCGAGGTTGGCCGGCGTCATGAAATAATAGCCGTTGAGCGCCCGGTCCGGGACATTGTGAAAGCCATCCTTCACGACCGCGAGACTGGGGGGCGGCGTGGCGAGGCTGATCGCCCAGACGTTGTCGGCCGCCAGGTCGAGGATCCGGTTGAAGTCCGCGATCCGCTCGGCCGGGGTGACGGCCACCTGGGCCCGGTCGAACAATTCCATCGCCTGGCGGGCGGGATGGCCGGGGGGCGGCCCCGCGAGGCCCGGGGCGTTCGCCTCGGGGTTGCCCTGCAGTCCGCCGCGCTGGTACCAGTGGCCCCAGACCGACGCGAAGTACGAGCTGCCGCCGGTCGGCACATAGTAGCGCGGGTCGAGCATCGGCATGAACTCCTCGAGCCCGGGCCAGTAGGTGAAGTCCTGCTCCAGCGCGGCCTGCTCGACCTGCCAGAGGGTCCGGACGTGGATCTGCACGATCGTGCGCACGCCCAGCCGGCTCCACTGCGCAGCCACCATCTGCGCGGGGTCGGGGGGGAAATTCGTGGCGAGGCTGAGGAACCACGTCATGCGTGTGCCGTCCGGAAACGTGCGGAAGCCCTCGCGGTCGCGCCGGCCGAGGCCGAGGCGGTCGAGCAGGGCGCCGGCCCGCGCCGGATCATACGCGGTGAAGGCGTGGAACTGGCGGGCGTTGGCGTAGGGCGAGTCGGGTCCGGGGGAGTCCTGCGCGGGTTCGCCGATGCCGTTGTAGACCGCGTCAATGATCGCGCGGCGGTTGATGGCCAGCGAGAGCGCCTGCCGGAAGGTTTTTTCGTTCAGCAGCCGGTGCTTCCAGGCCGTCTCGGGGTGCGCGGGATTCACTGCCCGGTTCAGGTTCGGGCTGATCTGCCCCATCGTGCGCGTGGCGCTGTACCAGTGCAGCAGGCGATAGCCCTGCCGCGGCGCCTCGGTCGAGAGCAGGGTGTAATCCTCGAAGTCGAGGCTGCGCTCCTGCATCGAGGTCTCGCCCCCGGCCACGGCGGCCGTGATCAGGGACTTGTCGCGGACGTCGACGACCACGCGGTCGAGGTAGGGCAGCTGGCGGCCGGCGGGATCGACCGCGAAGTAGTACGGGTTGCGGACGAAGGACTGCGGCGCGGTCGGCTGGTAGTCGCAGTAGATCCACGGCCACATGCGCGGGTGCTCGGGGTTGAGCCGGTGCTTCATGCGGATGTACACCGCAAGCGGGCTCGGCAGGTTCATCGCCTGCATCAGCCCGGCGATCACCGCCGGGTCGCCGAGGGCGGGATGAAATTTTTTCAGGTAATGCGCCGGCCGGAAATACTCGACGGCCCCGGCGAGCCGCTCGAGGAACATGCTGTTGGGCTGCTCGAACCTGAACCGCACGGTCAGCGCGTCCACCTGCTCGATGGTCCCGAGCTGGCCGGCCTGGCGCATGAAGGAGTAGTCGGAGCCGCCGGAGGAGACCGTGCCGCCCTTGAAATAGAGCACCTCCCATTTCCACCAGAACAGGATGTCGTCGGTGGTAAAGGGATGGCCGTCGGACCAGCGCAGGCCCTGGCGCAGCGTGAAGGTCCACACGCGCTGGTCGGGTGACACGGTCCAGGACTTCGCGAGATGGGGCACGATCGGGTAGCCCTGCGGCGACCAGCGGACGAGCGAGGCGTACGAGAGCCGTGTGTCGAGGATGCCCTCGATGTCCTCGGGTCCGGTGGCGAGCCGGTACCAGGTGCCGCCGTAGCGGCCGGGGCCCTCGACGCCCTCGAGCACGACGGGCTCCGGGCCGGTGCGCTCGGCGACGGGCGGAAGTTTTCCCGTGCGCACCAGCTCGTCCAGGACGGGGGACTGCGCCTTCGGCCACCAGGCGCCCCGGGAGCCGGCGCCATAGTCCACATCGCGCCAGATCACGGGGGGATGGGCCGGATCCAGCCGGGCTTCGCGCGCAAGCCGGGCCGCCGCGGCCTCGGCGGCGGACGGCATCGCGGGCCGGCGGGAAAGGTCCGGCCGGAAAAACGCCGCCGTGGCGTAGATGAACGCCGTCAGCGCGAGCGCCGCCGCGGCCAGGCCCAGGAGGAACCGGGCGGCGAAGATCAGGCGGCGGGGAGCGTGGGGCATGACGAAAGCGGGGAGCGCGGCGGGTGGTTCAGCCGGAGGGATTCATCCATGTCATTCCGGGCGCCGCGAAGAATCCAGCGCGATTACATGGAGGGGCTTTGGTCACCTTGGACAGACGGCGGCCATTGATCGGCCGGGGAAATCCGGGTGGCGGTCCTTCAGGCATGGTATGGATTGAGCGCGGGCTGGCGGACAAAGCGCGCATGCACCGCGTGGAGGTAATCGCGGGAACGCCGGGCGGATTCATAGGGATCGCCGCCGAGGTCGTAAGCCTGCGAGACGACCGGCCCGGTGTAGCCGCGCGACCAGAGCAGGCCGAGCGCGGCGGCGACATCGATGTTGCCGTCATCGAGGGGCCGGGTGCGGAAGGGCTCGGCGAGCTTGGGCCAGCCGTTAAGCACGGCAAAATAGCCGAGGCGCTCCATGCCCGGCTGCGCCAGCAACTCGGGCAGGTCGGGCACGCCCTGGTGAAAGAAAGTGTGGAAGAGCGCCAGGCCGGGCCGGATCACCCGGGCACCGGCGTCGCGGAGCACGCGCAGCTCCGCGGCGGGCGTGTCGATGATGAACCAGACATGGTTGTAGAGATTCCCGCTCAGCCCGCGGGCGGCGATTTCGTCGTCGGCCGCGCGCACGAGGCGGGCGGCGCGCTCCCAGTGGCGCGGCTCGGCGCGGGCGGAGCCGGCCTCGCGGTAGTCGGGCGGGCTCCGGCCGGCGGGATTGCTGAAGACGGTGAAGTTGACGAAGGCGTGTGGATCGATCGCCTGCAGGCGCGCGATCATGCGGCGGGTGCGCTCGATCTCGGCGTCGAGTTTCGGGTATTCGTCGTCGGTCGCGCCCTTGGCCACCAGGTACATCCCGGCGTGTTTCAGGCCGCTGGCCCGGAAGGCCGCGGCCGCCTCGTCCCAGGACCGGTCGTCGTCCGGCTCGATCGGGTGCAGCTCATAGCCGTCAAAGCCGAGGTCCGCGGCGATCGCGAGGCGCGTGCGGTAGGGATAATGGCGGCGGTGGCCGGTGAAGTGGTTGTTGAACAGGTAGAGGGGATTGGGGAAAGCCATGGGTCAGCCGGGACGATGCCGGGGAAAGGGAAAAGTTGAAGGGTGAAAGCGGCCGGGCGCAACCCGCGCGGGCAACTCGCCGCTCGCCAGCCGGGAGAAGAAGTGAAAATTTCCGCCGCACCGCATGAAGCCCACTCCCATCAATTCGGCCGAGGTCATCTTTGAAGCGTTCTTTGACGAGACGCTGAGCGGCCTGCCGCAGTGGCGGGTCCACGAGGGCGGCGCCCCGGGCCTGCAGGTCGGGCAGCGCTGGGCGTGGGTGCAGTACGACTGGCAGCGCCCGCCGGCCGATCCCGCGGTCCCCGCGCTGCGCATGAGCCGCGCGTACGACGTGGACTGCACGGATTACGACGCCCTGATGCTGTCGCTGATCGCCCCGCCCGGCGCGCGCGTGGCGCTGATCGCGGAGACGGACGCCGGCGCGCGGCGCGCGCTGAGCACGCCCTTTGCGCACCAGAAGCGCGAACTCCTCCTGCCGCTGGACGGCGCGCGGCGCGTGCGCGGGCTGACGATCGAGATCTTCGCCGATCCGCGCGGCGCCGCGGGCGCGACCTGCGGCTGGTTCAACTGGATCGGCCTGCAGCACGGCGCGCAGCTGCAGCGCCACCTCCGGCAGCTGGCGCGCTTCGACGAGCGCTGGGAGGACTACCTGCAGCCCGACACGTTTGAGCCGACGTTCGAGCCGGCGTACGGCCTGCACCTCACAGGGGCGGAGCTGGCGGAGGCGCGGGAACTGTTGGCGAAGGCCGGCGGACCGCGCACCTCGCCGCTCTGGGAACTGGCGGAGGATGCGCAGCGGCTCGTGCCGGAGCAAATGGCGAACGAGTACGTCAATTTCTGGAACGACATGCGGTTCAACCGCGAGCGCGACGTGGGCAAGCACCTCCTGACGCACGGGGCGAACGCCGCGCAGGCGGCGGTGCTCTTCCGCGACAAGCGGCTCGGCCGGCTGGCGGCGCGTTACGCGATCGCGCTGGCGCATTGCACGCGCTGGGACCCGTCGTTCCTCAGCTGGCTGACGGGCTGCAAGTGGGAGCACCGCGCGTTCGTGCCCAGCCTCGTGATGTACGACTGCGCGCTGATCCTCGACCTGTGCGGCGAGTGGTTCACCGACTACGGCCGGGAGCTGATCCTGCGCCGGCTGGCCGAGGAGGGGCAGGGCACGAACAACTACAACACGTGGTGGTGGGAGTACCTGTTCTGGTGCAACCAGACGACGTGGTTCCTGCCCGGGCGCATGTACGCCTACCTGGTGCTGGAGCGCGCGATGCCGGCGCGGTGGCAGCCCTACCCCAAACCCGTGGCCTCGCGGGTCGCGCCCTACACCGACCTCGCGCTGGCGGACCTCTACGACAACCTCGCCAAGATCCTCCTGCCCGACGGCGGCTATACGGAGGGGCCGATGTACTTCACCGGCACGGCCCGCTCGGCGATCCTCACGTTCTACTATTATGGTCGCGCCCGGGGCAAAAACGCCCGCGGGCTGATCCCGCCCGCCATGCGCGCCACGGCACAGATGGCCGAGATGCTCGTGAGCACGGCGGACGATCTGCAGATGATCATGATCTGTGATGCGCAGTACATCCCGCAGGAAGGCGTGGCCTTTCTTGCCTGGCTCATGCCGGATTCGCACTGGGTCACGATCTTTCACAAGTCGATCGCCCGCACCGGCGGCCAGCCGATGACGCTGCTGGCGCAGAATCTCCTTCGCGAGGTGCCGGCCGCGGGCCCGGCGTTCCGGCCGCTGGTGGAGATGCCCGCCATCGGCCAACTGGCCTCGCACCGGCAGCTGGGCGGAGCGCGGGTGAAGCTCTTCCTCATGGGCAACCAGGCCGGGGCCTCGCACACGCACGAGGACAAGGGCTCCTTCGTGCTCGAGTTTGCCGGCGACAGTTTTGCGCGCGACTTCGGCAGCTGCGATTACAGCAACCCGCTCGCCGACCTGCTCAAGCACTGCCAGCGGCACAACATGCTCGTGCCGCTCGGCGACGGCGTGCGTCCGAAGCCCGCGAACCCGATCCTTGCCGACATCACGCCCCGGGGCCGCGGGGACGAAACGTCCTTCCATGCCACGATGGAACTCGCGGCGGGCTGGGAGGGCTGGTTCACGCACTGGAACCGCCGCTGGGACTCACCCAACCCGGCCGAGCTCACGATCACCGACGACTGGGCGTTGGAGCGCGGGGAGGGCGTGACCTTTTACTGGACCACGACGCTGCCCATCACGCTTGACGCGGCGCGCCGCCAGGCGGTCATCGAGGGCCGCCGCGGCCGCGCCACGCTCAGCTGGGGCGAGGACGTCGAGGCGGTCGTGGAGGCCTTGCCGCTGGAAGAGCCGGTGTGGAAAAAAGTCATGCAGGAGCGCAAGGAACAGTACCTGGTGGCCACGCTTCACGCCGAGACGCAGCCGCGGCTCGCACTTACCCAGCGCGGAAGCAGCGGGAAGCTCGCCGTGCGGGTGCGGCTTGAATTGAAGTGAGGTGCAAGCCGCTCAGCCGGCCCGGCTGAGCTGCAGGCTCACGATCTCGTATGGGGCGAACGGCAGTCGGCCGGCGCGCAGCGGGGGGCCGAGCGGCTCGCCCAGCAGGTTTACCTTATGCGCGGTCCAGCCCGGCGCGAGCCGCAGCCGGGCCGTGCCGCGCTGGCCGCCCACCTCGTGGAGGCGCAGTTGCCAGCGGTTGCGACCCTGCGGCTCGGCCCAGTGCGGGATCAGGGTCCCGCCGTCGTCGAGACCGGAGAAGGCGGCGGCCACCGGCGTACCGACATAGGCCACCGGCGGCGTGAACAGGGTTTCGGCCAGCACGGCCGGGTGGTTGCCGTTTGGGGCGCCAGCGGCATAGTGCCCGAGCGCGAGCTCGATGGTGTGACGGCCAAGGTCGGTGAAGACCGTCGCCGGCCGCGGCAGGCGGCTCAGGTGGGCCGGGTAGGCGCGCGCGTGGTCCTCGAACCCGACGTGCCGCGGGGTGCGCAGCAGCGTGACGCCGAGGTCGCCGTCGCGGCAGCTCACGCCGTACTTGGCCGCCGTCACGACGAAGAGGCCCGTGCGCTCGGAGTCGGCGCTCACCGTGGCCCAGCGGCTCATCGGCCACTCCCACATTGCCTCGGCCTCGCGCGTGGTGGCGAGCTGCGGCCGGAGCACACTGCCGAACGGTGTGCCGCAGCGCACCTCGCGTCCGCGGTAGGCCGTGGGAAAATGCAGCTTCAGCAGCACGTCCGGCTCGTGCCAGTCGAGCGTCACCGTCACGCGCAGCACGTCCGCGCCCGGTTCCAGCCAGTAGCGGATCGCGGCGGTGCCGGCCCGCCCGACGGGGCGCGTCACAGTGAGGCCGGTGCGGTCGGACGTGATCCGCGCGGGCCGGCGCGCGGGTTGGCCGAGCGAGAGCGCGTGCCGGTCGATGTCCCAGGGGCCGAAGTTGGCGGACTGCTCGGGATAGACCACGAGTTCCCCGGCACCGGCGGCGAGCTCAACCGCCACGCCGTCGACCGCGAGCGCGGCGAGCCGGCCGCGCGCGTCGAGTCGCGCGGCGACACGGCCGTTGGTGAGCGTGCGACCGCGGACAACGACAGACGGCAGGCCGCGGACGAGGGCCGCGGCGGCCGGGACGCCGGCGAGCGGCGGAAGATCGTACACACGCCCGCCCACCACGCAGCGGCGCGGGAGCGGCAGAGGATTGAAGAGGCAGCGCACGCCACGCGCTGAGCGGGCCCGGCCCCGGAGGACGGTGAGAGCGGCCGCGGTCTGCTCGCGCGCGAGCCGCGCCAGCTCGGGCAGGCCCTCCGCATAGACTTCGGGAATCGAACTGCCGGGGATATAATCGTGAAATTGCGCGAACACCATCCGCCGCCAGGCGCGGGCCAGATCGGCGCCGGGAGCGCCGCGCTTCGCCACCAGCGCCGCCTCGTGCAGCTGCAGCGCGCGCTCGAGCGCGCGGAAGTGCGACTTCACGCGGCTCTGGGTGGTGAACGTGCCGCGGTGGTACTCGAGGTAGATTTCACCGTCGAGGGCGGGCAGCTTCGCGCGCTTGGCCGCGAGCCGGTCGAAGAACGCCTCCGGCTGGTCCCACTGCAGGGCGGGCAGCCCGCGCAGCGCCGTGAGCCGGCGGGCGCGCTCGCACAGGTCCTCGCTCGGCCCGCCGCCGCCGTCGCCCCAGCCGTTGGGCATCAGGAATTCATCGTGCACGTCGCCCTGCTGGTGCTGGTGCGAGGCGGCGCGCAGCTGCTCGACCGTGAGCGTGTTGTTGAACTGCACGCCCTGGGTCACGTGGCTGACCACGGCGTGTCCGCCGGGGCCGCGCCAGACAAAGCTGGAGTGGGGGAAGCGGTTGACGGTGTTCCACGTGGTCTTGGTGGTGAAGAAATAGTCCACGCCGCTGAGCCGCATCAGCTGAGGCAGGCAGGCGCTGAAGCCGAAGAGGTCGGGCAGCCACAGGACGCGCGAGCGGCGGCCGGTGAGCCGCGCGAACGACGCCTGGCCGAGGACGAATGCGCGGGCCAGGCCCTCGCCGCAGGCGACGTGCGAGTCACTCTCCACGTACATCCCGCCGGTCGCCTCCCACTGGCCGGAGCGCAGGCGCGCACGCACGGCGCGATGCAGGGCCGGAGAGCGGCGCTGCACGGCCTCGTAGCTCGCAGCCTGCGAGTAGGCGAAGCGGAACTCGGGATAGAGTGCCATGAGCCGGTTCGCGTTCGCGAATGTGTGCACGGCCTTGCCCTCGCCGACCTGTTCGGTCCACAGCCAGACGAGGTCGAGGTGCGAGTGGCCGGTGAGGGCGGCGCGCGCGAGCGGGCGCGGGTCGCGCAGCTCGCGATAGAGCGTGGCGAGGGCACGGCGCAGCGCGGTGACGCCGGCCGTGTCGAAGGCGTCCAGCGCGGCGTCGAGCCCGCGCAGCAGGCGGCGGTAGAGCGGGGAGACGTCGGTGAGCGGTGGCTGCTGCGCCATGCCGTTGAGCTCGCGCAGCACCCCGGGGTGTTCGCGGGTGCGCAGCTCGAGCATCCAGTCGTTGAGGCAGGCGAGATCGTGGTAGGCGGCCCAGGCCTCGTCGTCACGGCGCCGTAGTTGCGCGCCGCGGAAGATGTTGCCCGCGGCGCCCAGACCCTTGGCGTCCGGATGCCAGATGGCGGCCTGCACGCACAGGCTTTCAACCCAGACCTCGCGCACGCCGGCGGGGAGTTCGACCGTGCGGTGAGCGACATCGAAGCCGTAGAACGGGGCGTCGCCGACAAACAGCGTGGCCTCGCCCTGCTCATCCCAGTGGAGCCAGCGGCCGCCGCCGGGAGGAAGGACTAGGCGGCACCAGCGCTGGTCATAGAGCCGGCCCCACGCCTCGCCGTCGCGCACCGCCCGGCGCGAAAATTTTTTCGCCGCGGCGAGGGATACGTGATCCGGCCGGCTCGTCGTGGCCTCGACCCGCACGGCCCGCGGGTCGTGCCAGATCAGCTCGGCGAGGCGGGAGACTCCGCGTTGCATGCGGAGGGGCGTGAGTTGGATGAGGGGGTTGAGGGGCAGCATCAGCGGCAGTTTCAGGCGGGACGATGCAGGGGAAAGGTCAAAGTTGAAGGTTGAAAGCGCCGTTGACGTACAGACTCCACGCCGAGATGCCGCCACGGCTTTCCGTTAGCAACGGGAAGCCGGTAGATACTGCCGGTTCCTTTGCCTTTACGCTAGGAACGGCCGCGAGCCGGTTGAAGGGCCGGCCGCCCGGCCGCCTTTACTTTAGGGCGATTGCCTGCCACTGGGTGAGTGGCCGGGCCACCTCCCTCTATATTATTAGAGCGAGGGCGACCAGCGTGATGATCCGGTCCAGGCTAATCATAAAAAGGTATTTTATCCTAAATTTAAGTAGTACCCTGCGAAACTCCGCCGGCTGAGAGCCGTCATCGCCGGAACGCCAACACAACTGTGCCAAGCCAAGCGTAGGCTTTGGGCAGGAGACAAACCACCGCATTTCATGATTTCATCCCCGCCGCCCAATTCGGTCTGGCCTGCCACCTCAGGCCACGAGCTTGGTTCCCAGCGAGCGGAACGGCCGGCAACCGCCCTTCAACCTGTGCCGGTCCGGCGGGTCGTCATCGCCAAGCCCATGAAGTTGCATGCCGAGTTGCTGGTGTCGGTCTGCCAAAAGGTCTTTCCAGGCGCCGAAGTTCAGGTGTACTGCCTCGGATTGGAAACCTTGGCGGGCCTGAGGGAGCGTCCGGCCGACCTGCTGGTGCTGGGCATGGCCTTTCAGGACGTTGACGGGCTCGATCTGCTCGAGCCGATTGCGCATGAAAAGCTGGCCGCACACATCCTGGTGGATTCACCGCGACGCGATGAGTTTTCGCTGCTGGTGTTGCGCACCGCGCGATTCGACGGGTTTATCGACGCTTCCTCCGAAGGCTTGGATGCAATGATGACGGCGATGCGTCAAGTAGCTGATGGACAAGGTTATATAAGCCAATCCGTCCGCCATAACCTGGTGGACCGTCTGGAAGCGACCGCGCTGGGCCAACGGCTGACCCGGGCGGAGATCCGCGTGCTGAGCGTGATTGGTGACGGCAGTGACAATGATGAGGGCGCCCAGCGGCTTGGCCTCACGGCCTCCACGGTCCAGACCCACCGGCGCAACATTATGCGCAAGCTCGGGGTGTCAACGAGCGCCAAGCTCGTGCGCGAAGCGGTGCGCCTGGGGGTGGTGCGGATTACCCCGCGCGGGGTGTTTCCGCGCTCCGGGGTCCAGATCAAGGTGTCCGACGCAGCGGTACGGCCCAGATCGGCGGATGTGAATTCCACGTAAATCATTGGGTCAATACTTAGATTTGGGTACGCAAGCCCATATCGGCCAATAGGCCAACTACGGCATAGTAGTAGTATTCCCTACACCCCTCACCAGATTTTCTCTGCGTCCGTCGTACTGCGGTCTTCAGGGCACTTCTATCCGGTCACTGATTTCGCCGGATGGATGCCACCGGGGGGTGGTTTGTTCCTGAATCTACAAACCGGCGGGCGCAGAGAACCTTTTTCCCCGACTCAACCCGAGGCACGCCAAGCCGGCGGCCCAGTCCCCGCGGAGCTTTAAAAGCCCGACTCCTTTCACCCCTTTTGTCCCGGTTTCACCGGGTCAAATTAGTAGTAACTACAAAACAAACCACCCATGAAATCTGAAACCTGTTTTACAGGATCTAGGCCCAGCCAGCGTCTGGTCGCCTATTTGGCCACGTTGGCCATGCTAGCTACCCCCGTGCTCCGAGCTGCAAGTGACAGCGACGTGCAGAAACTGCAGGACGAGGTCGCCGCACTGAAGGCGAAGCTCGCCCAGTACGAAGGCCCGACCGCAACAGCCGTTGCCGCCCCCGGTGCTCCGGCTGCCAAACCCGTCGCTGGCTCCAACCTCGCGACCGATGAGGGCGTGACCACGCTCACACCGTTCACGGTCTCCACCGAAAAGGACAATGGTTACCTCGTGACCAATTCCGCCACCGCGACCCGCATCGGCATGGAGATCCAGAAGATCCCGCTGTCGGTCTCGGTCATCAGCTCTGAGTTCATTCAGGATACCGGCATGCGCAGCATCACGGACATCCTGGGTTACACCTCGGGTGCCTCGACGGACAGTCACTATGCGGTGACCCGGCCGGCGAACAACCCGACCCCCACGAGCAATTTCACCATCCGTGGCTTCCCGGTGAACATCATCCTGCGTGACGGCGTCTTCCTGTACTCCATCAAGTACATGGCCGACAACATTGATCGCGTGGAAATCATCAAGGGACCCGCGGCCATCTTCTTCGGCCAGGGCTATCCCGGCGGTGTGATCAACTTCATCACCAAGACGGCCAGCCTCGGAAAGCTGCCGACGCAGATCAGCTACACGTTTGGTTCGGACAACACCAACCGCGGGCTCATCGACGAGAACCACGTCCTTTCCAAGACGGCTGCGATCCGCATCGTGACCGGCTGGGAAAACAGCAACGGCTACTCGGAGTTTGAGTACCAGAAGCGCTTCGACTTCACGCCCTCCGTCATCCTCGATCCGTTCGCGAACGGCAAGGTCCGGATCACGGCCAACACGATCGTCGATCAGGAGCGCTTCAACGCCAATTCGATGAGCTGGCTCTATCCGTCCGGCTGGTTCCAAGCCTATCAGTCGCCCTCCCAGGCCCTCATCAACGCGGCCGGCGCCGCGGTTTCCGGTGCGGCCAACCCGACGCTGGCCTACCAGAATCGCATCGAGGCCAACTTGGGTGCGTATGACGCTGACCGTCGCGTCGTCGCGGGCGATCCCAACCTGCCCCTCTACACGACCGACTCCCGCGGTGCCTACTACACGGACACCAACGGCAACCGGATTCATGACAATCACTTCAACTTCACCAACCGCGGTACCTTCTTCCAGAACGATCAGGTCACCTCGACGTTTGGCATTGAGTTGAATCCGGTCAGCTGGTTCTCGGTTCACTACACCCTGACGCAGGACGAGACGAACTTCAGCGACCAGGAAGGCAACAACGCCCCGAACGCTGACGGTTACACGTTCAGCGCCATCAGCGGCTGGAGTGCGACGATGTACAACCGCAAAACGCGCACGCATCAGGTCGATGCCGTGGCCAGCGTTGATGCCTTCGGCGTGAAGAGCAAATTCCTGTTCGGCTTCTCGCTGCAGAACTACAAGCAGCAGTACGCCACGCCGGAAAACGCCTCGCCGGACTACAAGCTCGTCCCGGGCTACAACTACCCGACGACCAATCCGGCCACCAGCCTCACGGCCGGTGACGCGACCCGCAACGTCGGCAACGTCCAGGTCATCAAGGACCGTTTCGGCAACATCCAGACCGCCACCCAGGTTTACACGAACTGGGATCCGGCGACGCAGATCCAGCCCCCGAACTCCAAGCTGTTCGACGGTTGGGCCAATCCCCTGGACGGTTATCCGAACCAATACAATGCGTGGTATGCCAATTATCAGGGCACGACGCTGTCGGATCGCCTGACGATCCTCGGTGGCTACCGTCACGAGGTGTACCGCCAGGCCGGTCAGGCGCTGACGGGCAACTTCCCGTGGTTCTCTCCCCCGGTTTACGCCGGTTCGAACACCACGCTCTATCCTGAGGCCGTGTACGGTTACTCGGCGTCCTACGCGATCACGAACTTCCTCACCCAGGCGGGCAACTCCTGGATGGCGGGCGCTTCGTACGAGATCAAGAAGGGCATCAGCATCTACACCTCCGAGAGCACGACCTTCCGCTACAACAGCGAGACGCCGTTCGGTGGATTCAACAACTCGGGCTATTTGATCGACGGCTTCGGTGCCTCGACCTTCGCGGCCCTGGTGAATCCTGCGATCGCGGCCAACCCGGCCGGCTTCACGTTCCACTACTATAATGGTGGCACGACGCTCGTGACGACGCTCGCGCAGGCGGCGGCGGCTGAAATCCACGACGGTGCGGACATCATCGCCCCGAACGAAACCGGCAAGAACATCGAAATCGGCACCAAGATCTCCTTGGATGATGCCAAACTCGTCGGCACGTTCTCGCTCTTCCAGGCGGACCGCAACAACCAGCTGGTGCAGGATCTCCAGCACCAGGCGACGGACTCCCTGAACTACGGCAACACGGCCGGCATTCCCGCCGGTCAGCGGACCTTCCGCTGGCGCTCGGTGGCCCATAACCGGGTCCAGGGTACCGATGCTGAAGTGGTCTGGTCCCCGACCCGCAACTTCCAGCTGCTGGTCAACGGCTCGTATTACTGGCAGGCCAAGACGCTGTCCGATCCGTCGGTCACCGCCGGCAATATCATCAACGCGATCTACTTCGGCAACCGCATCGAAAACGTGCCGGTTTACACCGCGCACGTCTGGGGCAAGTACACGCTGAGCGAAGGCCTGCTGCACGGCCTCTCGGTCGGTGGCGGCTTCCGCTATGCCTCGAAGTCGAATGAGTCCCGTTCGTCCGACTGGAATCCGAATGAGGGCGGCCTCACGGGTGACAACATGCTGGTCTGGAGTGGCTTCGTCGCCTATCCGTACGAGCTGTCGGGCTATAAGCTGGTGACCCAGTTCAACATCGATAATATCTTCAGCGCGAAGTACATCGATGGTGGTGTCGGCAACAGCCTCCTCGCCCCCACGGCGAACTGGACGTTGACGACGACCCTGAAGTTCTAATCCAACGAACGCCCGCAAGGGCCTTCTTTCAAAGGGGCGGAGACGAAAGTCTCCGCCCCTTTTTCTTTTCCCGGATTGATCCGCGTTCACCGCGTTGGGCTTGTCTCGGGCGCGGCCGGATTGAGAATGCCGGGGCCCGCAGGCCTTGAACCGGATTCAGGCCCCTCCACCATGAGTGTATCACCGTCCGCCGTCTCTCCCGCACCGCCGCGCCCGTGGCCCGGCCGGGCGTGGCCGCCCCTGCTGATCGTGGCGACCGGTGTGGCCGCCTATGCCAACAGTTTTTCCGGGCCGCTGGTCCTGGACGACCTCAACTCCATCGTCGTCAACCCGACGATCCGGCACTGGGGCACCGCTTTGACCCCGGTGATCGGCACGACGGTGGGTGGCCGCCCTGTCCTGAACGCATCGCTGGCGGTGAATTATGCCATCAGTGGCACGGCCGTCTGGAGCTACCATGTCCTGAACCTGGCGATTCATCTGGTGGCGGGATTGACGCTGTTCGGCATCGTGTGGCGTACCCTGGCGCCGCGAGTCCACCAGGCCGTACCCATCGCCTGTTCCATCGTGCTGCTCTGGGTGCTCCATCCCCTGCAGACCGAGGCCGTGACCTACATCATCCAGCGGGCGGAGTCGCTGATGGGTCTGTTCTACCTGCTCACGCTATATGGCTTCATCCGGGGCGCGTCGGCGGATGAATCCGGCTGGTGGTACGCGCTGTCCTGGACGGCCTGCCTGCTGGGCATGGCGACCAAGGAGGTGATGGCCACCGCTCCGCTCATCGTGCTGCTGTATGACCGGACCTTCCTTGCGGGCAGCTTTCGGTCGGCGCTCCGGCGCCGGTGGCGAATCCATGCCGGGCTGGCCGCCACCTGGGTGATTCTGCCTTTCTTGGTCCTCTCCACCCACGGCCGGACGGGAAGCGCGGGATTTGGGAGCGGGGTTTCCTGGTGGAGCTATGCGCTGACGCAGTTTCCCGCCATCGTTCACTACCTGCGGCTATGCTTCTGGCCGCACCCGCTGATCTTTGATTACGGCGCGGCGCTCACGCTCGACGGGGCCCGGGTGCTGCCCTCGGCGCTGGTCGTTGCCGGACTGATCGCGGCGACGATCTGGGCGCTGCGCAAGCGGCCGGCGGCCGGATTTTTGGGCGCCTGCTTTTTCGTGATCCTGGCGCCGAGTTCCAGCGTGGTTCCCGTGGCGACCCAGACCATGGCCGAGCACCGGATGTACCTGCCGCTGATCTCCGTCGTGGCGCTCGCGGTGCTGGGGGCGTGGCGGTGGCTGGGGCGCGGGGCCTGGCCGGTGGTGCTGGTGATCGCGCTGGGCCTCGGCTGGCAGACTTCCCGCCGCAATGAGACCTATCGCACCGAGGAAGGCCTCTGGAGCGATACGGTCGCACGCCGTCCGGATAACGAGCGGGCCCACAATAATCTCGCCTACTATTTGCTCGAGGCGGGGCGGGACCAGGAAGGGGTGGACCATTATGAACAGGCGCTGCGGCTAAAGCCGGATTACATTGATGCGCACTACAACCTGGCGAACGTCCTCGCGAAGACCCCCGGCCGACTCAATGACGCGATCGCCCATTACGAAGCCGCGCTGCGCCTGAACCCAAAATTTTTCCAGGCCGACGTCCGGCTAGGCAACACCCTGCTGGAGGCGGGGCGCCCGTCTGAGGCCATCCGCCACTTTGAAGCGGCCCTGCGCCTGAACCCGGAATTGGCCGAGGCCCACTACGACCTAGGTAATGCCCTCGAGCAGATGCCCGGCGGGCTGAATGATGCGATCACCCACTTCGAAGCCGCCGTGCGTCTGAAGCCGGATTTTATCGAGGCGCGGAACAACCTGGGCAACGCCCTGAGCGCCGTGGACCGGACGCCGGAGGCCATCACGCAGTTTGAAGCGCTGCTCCGGCTGAGGCCGGATCTGGCCCCCATCCACTTCAACCTGGCCCTCGCGCTGCTGAAGACCCCGGGGCGCACCCAAGAGGCGGCCGGGCACCTCAGGACGGTCCTGCAACTGGAGCCGGGAAATGGCCAGGCCCGCCAGCTTCTGGACAGTCTGCCGCTGTCCCCGTGAACCGGGTGCGGCCTACGGGGATTTTTTCCGGGCGGCGATTTCCCCGGCAAGCACCCGGGCTCGATTCCGGGCGGCTAGGGTGACCCCGGTCCCGGCGGACGGTTCGAGCGCGGCCCGGGCTGTGAGGGCATCGCGATCGCCGGCCTCCGCCGCGAGGGTGAGCCAGGCGAGGCCCTCGACGGGATCCTTTGCCACTCCGGTGCCGGAGACATACATCGCGCCAAGGCTGGACTCGGCCCCGGCGTCGCCCTGCTCGGCGGCGCGGCGAAACCACCGGACGGCCTCGCCAGGCTGCCGCGGCACGCCGTCGCCCCCGGCGTAGATCACGCCGAGATTGTACTGGGCGTCGACCATCCCCTGCTCGGCGGCCAGCCGGTACCACTTCACGGCCGCCGCGCTGTCCTTCGGCACGCCGTCGCCCTCGGCATAAATCACCGCGAGGTTGAACTGGGCCGTGGCCAGGCCCTGTTCCGCGGCGCGGCGGTACCACTGTACCGCGGCTGCCGGGTCCTTGGCGATGTCATCGCCGCCATGGGCATAGAGATAAGCCAGGTGGTTTTGCGCCTGGGCATCGCCGCCCCCGGCCAGCAGGCGTACTTCATCCAGCTCCGAGCCCACCTCCTTGATCCCGCCCTGCTCATCCAAGTACATCACCGGCTGGTACACGCCGCCGGGTTCCTTGCGCCAGAACTGGCCGGTCTTCCGGTAGGTGGCGAAATCGGTGAAGCTCATCCGGTACACGGGCAGACGGATCATCATGGCGGGCCGGTCCGCAAACGGGTCGCTGCGGAAGAACCGCATGATGGCCGGATCCCGCCGCAGCAGATGCTCCGCCACGATCCCGAAGAGCGGCGAGGGGGGATCGCTGTAGCCCGCGATCTGCAGGGCGGCCTCAAACCGGGCGTAGCCCGGGGCGATGACGGGGCAGAGTTGGTCCAGCCGCTGCGGCTGGTAGCGGAAGGGATACAGCCGCCAGGTGCGGCCGCCATCATTGGAGCCCTCGAACTCGACGGCATAGCGGTTCGAGGGCGTGCCCGCGAAAAGCGTGAAGGAATTGATGCTGCGGAAACTCCAGAACGCCGCCTTGAAGGGCCGGGCGAGGGCGAAGGGAAAGCCCTCCGTCGGCAGGCCGCAGACGAGGGCAAAGAAGAGCAGCGAGAGCCCGAAATAAGTCCAGAGGGCGGCGCGCAGGGCCTGGAGCCGCCACGGGGTGCAGGTGGGAACGACGGGCGCCGGTGCAGCTGGGGCCGGCCGCCACCGGGCGGGCCACCGGAGTTTTTCGGCGGCGGTGGCGAACATCTGGTCATCGAGCAGCACTAGGCCGAGCACGATGGCCGCGGCGTTGAGCCAGCCGAAGTTGTTCGTCAGCTCGATGCCCGCCTGGAATACCGTCCAGACGACAAACGCGAACCATCGCCCGCGCCGGCCGCCGAACACCGCCAGCAGCGGCCCCGGCAGCTCCGCGATGAAGGTGAGAATGATTTCAAAGACGTGGTAGGCGAACGGCAGCTGATGGTCCAGGTAGCTCAGGAACATCGGGAACGGCGTGGTCACATACATGGCGTCCATCGCCGTGAAATTGTGCCAGTGCGGATCCCCGCCCAGTAGCTTCATCAGCCCGGCCTCGAACATGAGCCGGAACAGCATCCAGCGGACCATGAAGACGGCGACCGGAAGGGGCGGGGAGGAGGCCCCGAGCCCGGGGCGCAGCCCGGCGGGCGCAAACGCGATCGCCACCAGCGCCAGTTCCAGCATCACGCGATCGGGCTGGGTCTCGGAAAACGCGCGCCACGTGGTCACGAAGGAAAGGAAGATCACCCAGCAGGCGAAGAGCGCCCCGCGCGGCCACAGGTTCAGGACCAGGGCCGCCGCCGCCACGAGGCCGCACCAGCCGAGCGCCTGGATCATGCCCGAACTTCCGCTGATCCAGAACAGGCTCGGCGCGTGCAGGAAGGCGATGACGGGATTGGGGAAGGCCTGCGCGATTCCCGCCAGGAAGTCGCCGACCGGCGTCAGGCCGCGCGGGCCGATCAGCGGATCGCCGCCCCCGCCGATGATCTCGGCAAAGATGATCACATAGATGATCCCGGCGGCCCGCAGCATGAGCCACCGCGGCCACAGGTAGGTGGCGCTGCCGTCCGCACCGGAGAATTCCATCAAGCGCCGCCAGGCGCCTCGCAACACATGCATGACAGGGTGGGGTTCGCTGGGGTGGATTAGGATCGGGGTCGCGGTCCGCGGGATGCCACGGGCTACAAAATCAACTCCTGGCCCAACGTCTATCCCGGAACGAGGGAAGATGTGTGGCCGGTTCCGTCCGGCGCCGGCTGCGGGCCTGGTCTGGCCGGGCCCGCCCGCCGGGGTTGCGCCATGCCGGGCAATCACTTTTGCTGCCGCACGATGCAACCCACGCTCCTCGTCCTCGCCGCCGGCATGGGCTCGCGCTACGGCGGGCTCAAGCAGATTGACCCGGTCGGCCCCGCCGGGGAAACCGTGCTCGACTATGCGGTGTTCGACGCACTGCGCGCGGGATTCGGCCGCGTGGTGTTTGTCATCCGGCGGGATTTCGAGGCGGTGTTCCGGGCGCAGATCGGCGCCAAGTATACCGGGCGCATCGCGGTGGATTATGTCTTCCAGTCGCCCGAGGCGCTGCCGGCGGGCGGCCTTCCGCCGGCGGGGCGCGAAAAACCCTGGGGCACGGGGCATGCGGTGTGGTGCGCGCGCGAGGCGGTGCGCGAGCCGTTCGCCGTGATCAATGCCGATGATTTCTACGGGGCGGATTCGTTTGCGCAGCTGGCCGGATTCCTCACCAGCCCGGCGGCCAGCCCGCGGGGATTCGATCCCATGTCGGGCCACCCGGCGCCGCGCTCAATGGCGGCCCGGTTTGCGATGGTCGGCTTCACCCTGGCCAATACGCTGTCCGAGCACGGGGCCGTGGCGCGCGGCCAGTGCGTGACCGGGCTTGGCGGAGAGCTCGAATCCATCACCGAACGGACGGGGATCCTGGCTGCGGACGTGGGCCCGGGCCGCACGTATACGGGCGCCGAAACCGTCTCGATGAACTGCTGGGGCTTCACCCCGGCGCTGTTCGCGGGGCTGGACCGGCAGCTGCAGGAGTTTCTCGCGGCGCGCGGCCACGACCCGAAGGCGGAGTTTTACCTGCCAGCGGCGGTCTCGGAAATGATCGCGCGGCATGAGGCGACCGTGCAGGTGCTGCCGACCGGCGCTACGTGGTTCGGCGTGACCTACCGCGAGGACAAGCCGCGGGTCGTGGCCGCGATCGCAGAGCTGGTGCGCGTGGGAAAGTATCCCGCGAAGCTTTTCTGACCGAGAACCCGGATCGGAGCCGGCAGGGTTGGCCACGAAGAGGCACAAGGGTTCCTGGGCTCCAGTTCAAATCTCCCGCGCGCCTATAGGTGCGATGAAGGCTCCTTCGCAGCCCCACCCCTTGTGCATTTTCGCGGCCAACCCTTCCGGGATCGGAATTCTGAGCGGTTCGGAAAATCCGTGATAATCCGCGCAATCCGTGGTTAAAAATCTAGACCTCCAATTGCGGCTTCGCCGCGTTACTCTTTTCGCGGTGAAAAACTCCCCCACTTCCTGGCCGGTCCTCAAGTCGTACGGCGGCGAACATCTCGCCCGGATTGCGATGCCGCTCGGCGGCATCGGCACGGGCACCGTTTCGCTCTGCGGATGGGGGGCGTGGCGGCACTGGGAGGTGATGAACCGGCCGGCGAAGGGATTCACCCCCGCCGGGCAGGCCGGGGCTTCGGGGTTTTTCGCCGTGCGCGCAGCGCGGCGCGGTGAGTCGGCGGTCACGCGGCTGCTGGAGGGACCGCTGCCCGTGGCGGAATGGGAAGGGGACGAAGGTTCGCCGGCGCGTCAGGCCGGCCTGCCGCGGTTCCGCCGGTGCACCTTTCGTGCAGCCTATCCGCTGGCGCAGGTCGAGCTGGCCGACGACGCCATGCCGGTGACGGCGGTGGTGCAGGCCTTCAATCCGCTGATCCCGGGCGATACCGCCCGGAGCAGCCTGCCGGTCGCGCTGGTGCGGGTGACCCTGCGCAATCCCTCGCGGGCCCCCGTCGCTGCCTCCGTAGCCGCGGTGCTGCCCAACTTCATCGGCAGCGACGGCTTTGCCGTGAAGCTGGATGAATTCCGGGGAAAAACGTTCCCGACCGGTTCGGCGGGCAACCGCAACGCCTGGCGCGAGTCCGGCGGCCTGCGCGGGATTGAGCTGAGTTCGGAGGGCGTGGCCCGCACGCACGCCGCGTGGGGCACGATGGCGCTGGCCACCACGGCGCGCCGCGGCGTGACGCACCGCACGGCCTGGGCGGATTACGGGTGGAACGATGCGCTGCTGGATTTCTGGGACGATTTCGCGGCGGACGGGAAGCTGGAGCTGCGCACGGCAAAGACCGACACGCCGACCGCCTCGCTCGCGGTGGCGCTGGAAATTCCACCCATGGGCGAGCGGAGCGCGGAGTTTGTCGTGGCGTGGCATTTTCCGAACCGCGAAAACTGGGGCCACGGGCCGGCGCATGTGCCGGCGATCGTGGGCAACCATTACGCGACGCAGTTTCCCGATGCGTGGGCTGCGGCCGGGCAGGCGGCGCAGCAGTGGCCGGCGCTGGAGCGCGACACGGTCGCCTTTGTGCGCAGCGTGACCGAGTGCGACTTGCCGCCGGAGGTGCGCGAGGCGGCCCTGTTCAATTTGTCCACGCTGCGCTCGCAGACCTGCTTCCGCACGGCGGACGGGCGGTTCTTCGGCTGGGAAGGCTGCTTCGACCGGCAGGGCAGCTGCCACGGCAGCTGCACGCACGTGTGGAACTATGAGCACGCCACGGCGAACCTGTTCCCCGACCTGGCGCGGTCGATGCGCGAGACCGAATTCTCAGAGTACGCGATGCAGCCGGACGGGCTGATGACCTTTCGCTTGCCGCTGCCGCTGCGGCCCGTGGCGGGCACCGTGTACGCGGCGGCGGACGGGCAGATGGGCTGCCTCCTGAAACTGCACCGGGAATGGCGGGTCTCCGGCGACACGGCCTGGCTGCGCGGGCTATGGCCGCGGGCGCGGCTCGCACTGGAATTCGCGTGGCTGCCGGGCGGCTGGGATGCGGACCAGGACGGCGTGATGGAGGGTGTGCAGCACAACACGATGGACGTGGAGTATTTCGGCCCGAACCCGCAGATGGCGTCGTGGTACCTTGGTGCGCTCCGCGCGGCAGAGGAGATGGCGGCGGCGCTGGGGGAAAAGGAGTTTGCGGCGAAGTGCCGCGGGCTGTTCGAGCGCGGGCGCGCGTGGGTGGATGCGAATCTGTTCAACGACGACTATTATGAGCACCAGATCCGGCCCGCCGGCACCTGGGACCGGGTCCGGCCCGGGCTGGTGATCGGGCCGGAGAACAAGAATCCCGCCGCCCCGGATTACCAGCTTGGTGCCGGCTGCCTGGTCGACCAGCTGGCGGGCCAGGTGAATGCGCACTTCGAGGGGCTCGGCCACCTGCTCGACCCGGAGCACGAGCGCGAGGCGCTCCGGGCGGTGCTCGCCCACAACCGCCGGCACGGGTTCGAGGCGCATTTCAACCACATGCGCAGCTACGTGCTCGGCGACGAGACGGCGCTGCTGATGGCCTCGTATCCGCGCGGCCGGCGCCCGGCGCGGCCGTTTCCCTACTACACGGAGGTGATGACGGGCTTCGAATACTGCGTCGCACTGCACCTCGCGCAGGAAGGCATGGTCCGCGACGCGCTGAAGGTCGTGCGCGACATCCGCGCCCGGTACGACGGCCGCAAGCGCAATCCCTTCGACGAGGCCGAGTGCGGCCATCACTACGCCCGCGCGCTCAACAGCTGGGGGCTCATTGCGGCGCTGACGGGGTTTCATTACTCCGCGCTCACGGCGACGTTCGTGGTGGCCCCGAGCCCGCGGCGCGTCCGCTGGTTCTGGTCGGCCGGCTCCGCCTGGGGCACAGTCGAGCTGGCGCCCACGCGCCGCCGCACGAAGGTCACGCTTACCTGCACGGCCGGCTGGCTGAGGCTCCGCCGCCTCGAGTTAACGGGTTTCGGGGTCGAGGAATTTAAAACCGAGAAAACACTCGCGCCGGGCCGCTCGCTCACGATTGAAATAGCGCCCGCCGCATGAGCCACTCCCCGGTCCCGCCTGAATTTCCCGCCGTCGCCGCCGCCTTTCCGCTGGAAGGCCGGCTGGTCTCCGTGGCACCGCACGGCAGCGGGCACATCAACGAGACCTACGCGGCGGCCTTCGCGTCGGCGTCGGGCCAGCGCCGCTACATCTTCCAGAAGGTCAACCACCGCATCTTCAAGGACGTGCCGGCGCTGATGGACAACGTGCGCCGGGTGACGGCACACATCGCGGCCAAGGTCCGCGCCGCGGCCGGCGAAGCGGCGGCGGCCCGCGTGCTCACGCTGGTCCCGGCGCGCGACGGCCGGGCGTTCGCCCAGGACGTGGGCGGCGGGTTCTGGCGGGTGTACGATTTTATCGAGGGCGCGCACACCGTGGACCGCGTGACCAACGAGGCGCAGGCCCGCGAGGCGGCGGGGGCGTTCGGCGAATTCCAGGCCCAGCTGGCCGACCTGCCGGGCGGGCGGCTGCATGAGACGATTCCCAACTTCCACCATACCCGCAGCCGCTTCGAGGCGCTGCGCCGTGCCGTGCAGGAAGACCCCGTGCAGCGCGCCGCCGAGGTACGGGCCGAGATCGAGTTCGCGTTCGCCCGCGAGGCCGACAGCGACGGGCTCCTCACGCTGCTGGCGCGCGGCGAGATCTCGGAACGCGTCACGCACAATGACACCAAGATCAACAACGTGATGCTCGACGACACCACCGGCCGCACGGTGGCGGTGATCGACCTCGACACCATCATGCCGGGGCTGCCGCTCTACGATTTCGGCGAGATGGTCCGCACCTCCGCGAGTTCCACGATGGAGGATGATCCGGATCCGGCGAACATGCACGTGGTGCTGCCGCTATTTCGGGCGTTGGTGGAGGGCTATCTCGGCTCGGAGGTGGGCGCCGTGCTCAACGCCACCGAGCGGGCGCACCTGGGCTTTGCAGGGAAGCTGATGACCTACGAGAACGGCCTCCGTTTCCTTACGGACTACCTGCAGGGCGACACGTACTACAAGATCAAGCACCCGCGCCACAACCTGGACCGCTGCCGCACGCAGTTCGCACTCGTCCGCAGCATCGAGGGGGCCCAGGCTGAGATGAGCGCGATCGTTGAGAACAGCTGAACGGCCGCCAGCCCATCGGAGGCCACCACGAAACACACCAACTACACGAAAAATCAGGCGCCAGAAACACAGGGCACCCGCCGATGGTTTCCCTTTCGTGTAGTTGGTGTGTTTCGTGGTTAAACCTGCTCGAAATCAATGAAGTTCTCCCGTCCCGACGCCGATGTTTTCATTCCCGAGCCTGCGGCAGTCACGCCCGAGGTGGCGCTGGCGCGCACGACTCACCTGTGCGTGATCGCGCACCAGGACGACATCGAGATCAACGCCTATCCGAGCGTGGCTGAATGCTATGGCCGGGCCGACCGGTTTTTCACCGGCGTGGTGGTGACCAACGGCGCGGGCTCGCCGCGCTCGGGACCCTATGCGGTCCACACCGATGTCCAGATGCAGGCGGTGCGCCGCGAGGAGCAGCGCGCCGCCGCGCGGCTCGGGAAGTACAACCTGCAGCTGCAACTGGCGCACCCCAGCGCGGACGTGAAGCAGCCGGGCCACGCCGGCGTGCGGGCCGATCTCGCGGCGATTTTTGCCGGCTGCCGGCCCGAGGTGGTTTATCTCCATCAGCCGGTCGACAAGCACGACACGCACGTGGCGGTGCTGCTGCGGTGCCTCGAGGCGCTGCGCACGCTGCCGCCGGCGCAACGGCCGCGACGCGTGCTGGGCGTCGAGGCCTGGCGCGGGCTGGACTGGCTGGGCGACAACGAAAAGGTCCCGCTCGATTGCAGCTTGCACCCCGAGCTCGCGGTGCCGTTGATGCGCGTGTTCGACTCCCAGATCGCCGGCGGTAAGCGTTACGACCTCGCCGCCATGGGCCGGCGCGAAGCCAACGCGACTTTCCACACCTCCCACGCGACGGACAAGTTCACGTCCATCGCCTGGGCGATGGACCTCACGCCGCTGGTGGCGGACGAGAAACTGAGTGTGGCGGAATTTGCACTCGGTGCGGTCGACCGCCTGCGGGCCGACGTGGCGGCAAGAATTGCGAAGCTGGGGTAATGCAGGGCAGGGTTGCGGTGATGCCGCCCGGCATGGTTACAGCACGCTTCGCCTCGTCGAAGCTAGGATGGCCGAGCTTATCGAATGGTGCCCTGACCGATATACGACCAATCATAACTGGCATCACCGGCCGGTCCCGGGAGCAGGCGCACGATCAATTCGCCGGTTGCGCCCGGCGGCAGCGCGACGGCGAGTTTTTGCGGGCCGCGGTCAGCTTCATTCGCCCGCGGATTCAGATAGCGGTAATAAAGCCGCTGTTCCTGGCCCTGCGCCGGGCGCAGAGTGACGGTCAGTTCAATACCATCGGAAGTATGACCATTGGTGTAAGCATCATCCGAGAGTCCGTAGATTGCGGTCAACTGGGTCGCCTTCACGGGAAGCGCGAAGGTCAGTTCGGTCGTAGAATTGGCCACGAGCATTCGCTGAAAACTGACCGTAATATAGGTGAAGTCATGGGTGGCAAATGCCCGTATGGGCCGGGGAGAAAAACAGTCGAACTCACTCCGGCGACGAATCTGGCGCGCCAGCAAAACGATCCCTTGATTGGGCACATGCTCGACCGGACTAATCGTGAAATCGGGAAATACACTGGGATTAAACCGGTCGCGCAACGCAGCCTGACGCTCCACGGGCACCCAGACGCCCGTGCCCGTCATGTCGTAAAGAAACGGTCGGCTGCCGAGATTTAGCGCCGACATGGTGCGATTGATGAGATCGCCGTCACGCCAGTGGAAACCAGCCATGATGACCGCGGCCACCTTGTGGGGGTCGAGCCGGGCAATGCTCCGCCGCATGGATTCCGGATCCGCTTCCCGGCCGGTCAGGAACATCAGCGCCTTCCGCCCGGAATAGTAGGGCAGCGCCGCATCCCAGTCCTGACCGAACACCACGATGATGTCATCGGGCTCGCTGATCGTCCGCACGAGTTCAGTCACGGGCGGAATAGGAACGTTCTTTTTTTGGGCATCGAGGAAGGTACGGTCAAAAGTGCTGATCTGGAGGCCCATGACCGCTGTCACCACCAGCCATTGCTTCCATTCCGGCAGCTCAAGTTGGTTGAGCAAGCCGATCAAACTGAAGCCCAATGCGGCGACGAGAAAGAGACTGTTGGCGTAAAAATAATAGTCATGCACCCAGTAGAGATTGGTGAAGATCAACTGGCCCGACAGGAAGGCCGCCAGGCAGACTAGCACGGTGCGACGGTACTGGCCCCGCCCCATGATGAAGTAGAATGCCAGAAGCAGCAGACCCCCTTCGCCAGCAATCTCATCGGCCCAGACGCGAAAGGTCTTTGACCAGAACGACCAGGACAGGCGTTGAGCGAGGTCACCGAACGACCAATAGCCGAAGATGCCATCGAGAAATTGGGCGTCAGGATTGAGATGACGAATCCTGGCCGAATAAAACACCCACCCGATCATGGCCAGAAAGGGAAGGGCGACGAGCAAGGCGGCCCGGAGCAGGACTTGCCGGCGAAGCATCTGGCCGGGGGCGCGAAGCGCACCGCAGAGGAAGAACAAAGCGACGATCAGAAAAACGGCGAAGGTGGTGCCCTTGATCATGCCCGCCAGCGAGCCAAAGACCATGGCGCCGGCCAGCCACCCCGGACCCGGCCGGCGAAGAAAACGTTCGAAGCAGAGTAGAAACCAGCAGGCCGTGAAAAGCGCCGTCGATTCGATCAGAACCGCTCGCGAGTAAAACAAGTACAGGGGACTGAGAAGGAGCAGGGCCGGGAAGAGCAAACGCTGTGCGGCGGTCAGGCGGAAGCGTTCCAGCAGGAGATAGCAGGCTGGCAGTACACCCAGGAAATATAGCCAGCTGGTCAGCCGGGCGGCGGCATCAAGGTCAAGCGCGGTGCCGCGCGCGCATAAGGCGGCACTCAGTTGATAAAGGGGAAACTCGAGCGGTACCTCCCACGGAGGGCCCAGGAGCGGGGTGATGTAATGAACGGAAAGGCCGTCGCGCAGATAATGGTAACTCGCGATGGCGGTTTGTACCTGGCGAAACTGGTGGTAGCCCAGCAGGGTGTTATCCCACCCCAAGGTAAAAAAATGGAAATTCAGCAGCAGGGCGGCCCCCAAAAAGACCAAGCCAAGGCACTGCTGGCGGATGTCACGCCCTGCCGAACTCATGCGGTGGACACGGCAGCTTCACCGGCGGGATTTGGCCCTGAGACAACCGGCGACAACTGAACTCCTTGTCTGACCAATCGGACCGAAAAATTCAGACAAGCCGCAACGTGCATCATGGTTCTCATACCAAGCGGAGAATAAGACTTTCCAAACAGAACGATGGCAATCCCGCATCCCGCGTCGCGATGACCGCCTGGCGGCTTTGGGTCACAAATCATAACGGCACGACGACGTGATGCCCGGTCCTACAACGTCACCACGCGCTGGTCGCGGTACGAGGCCAGCGCGGCGGCGAAGATCTCGTGATGGGCGACAGCTTCGTCCGGCGTGGCGCAGCCGAACCTACCGCCGAGCAGACCGGCGCGCTCGGCGAGGAAGGCGGCCCACATCTGCTGGAGAATATCGGGGAATCCCGGCTCAAAGATCGCGCCGGTGATGGTCTTGAAGGGCGTGGCGAAACCGAGATCGGTCTTTTCCCACCATTGCTCCTTGTCGCGGCGGTAGGTCCAGAAGGTCTTGGGTTCCTTCGTGGAAAAGCGCACGCCGCGGTCGGTGCCGAGCACCTCGATGATCCAGGTGTTGGTCTCGGTGGGCGCGAGCCGCTTCATCTCCAGGGTGAGCGGGGTCGCATGGCCCGCGATGTCGGCGCTGCAATGCAGGGTGGCGTTATCCCACGTGTCGCACGGCGCGGTGCCGCCCTTGCCGTCGGGCCGTGTGGGGTAGATTTTCTGGAGCTGGGCGAAGACGTTCGTGGGCTTCCAGCCGAGCCGCAGGGGCACGTGCGCGACGTGCATCCCGAGGTCGCCCATGACGCCGATCTCACCGCAGAACTTCGACTGGCGTTTCCAGTTGATCGGCTTGGTCGGGTCGAGGTCGCTCGAGTGAAGAAACGCGCAGCGGGCCTCGATCACGCGGCCGAGGTCGCCGCTGGCCGCGAGCTGCCAGGCGCGGTGCACGCCGGGGAGAAAGGGAAATTCGGATGAGACGCGGACAAAGCGGCCGAGTTTTTTGGCCTCGTCGCGCACGCGGCGCGCGGCGGGGAGGTCGATGCCAAAGGGCTTTTCGGCGAGGAGGTCCTTTCCGGCCCGCAGCACATCGAGGTAAATCTCCTCGTGCAGGTGGTGCGGCACGGCGGCGTAGACGACGTCGACGTCAGCCAGGGCGAGCAGTTCGCGGTGGCTGGTGACGAAGTGCCTCACGCCCGGCACCTGGCGGAACCAGTCGAGCAGGCCCGGCTGCAGGTCGCAGACCGCGGTGAGCTCGGCGCGGACGGGAAAATCCACGAGCGTGAACCAGCGGGCGAGCGCGCTGGCGGCCTCGCGGCCCATCAGGCCGCCACCGATGATGCCGATGCGGACAGGGTTCATTCGAATAGAAGTTGAAGGTTGAAAGCTGAATGCTGGTCGGAGGGCGGGAGCGAAAGTGTCACGTATTACGTGACACTTTCGCGGGCGGGAGGCGGAGGTGTCATCGAAACAGCGGGACGATTCGGATCTTTCAACTTCGGACTTTCTACCGCAACGCGCCCTCAGGCGAGATGCTTCATCGCATCGGCGGCGGTGGCGCCATCGTGGACGACGGCCATAAGGGCCCGGGTGATGGCGCCGGGCTTGGGGTGCTGGATGATGTTGCGGCCATAGACGATGCCGGCCGCGCCCTGCTGGAGCAGGGCCGCCGTGCGCGCGAGGATTTCGGCCTCGGGGGCCTTGCTGCCGCCGCGCACGAGGACGGGAATGCCGCCGGCGGTTTCGATGACCTTGTGATAGATGGAAACGTCGTCGGTCGGGTCGGCCTTGATGATGTCGGCGCCCAGCTCCACGGCCTGGCGGACGAGCGGGATGATCTTGGCGGGGTCGCCATCGACCATGTAGCCGCCGGCCTTGGCATTGGGCTGGAAGACGAGCGGCTCGATCATCAGCGGCATGCCGTAGTAGTCGCACTGCGGTTTCAGGCGCAGGATGTTCTGGATGCACTGGTCGGTGACCTCGGGCTGCTCCGGGATGCGGAAAAGGTTCACGACGACGCAGGACGCGTCGAGCCGGACGGCCTGCAGCACGGCGTCCTCGAGGATCCGGGAGAACAGCGCCCGCGGCAGCGCGGTGCCATAGACGTTGGCGACATCGGTGCGGAGCACGAGCGCGGGCTTGGGCCGCCGGGGCAGGCGCTGGAGATGCGGCGCCTGGCCGACCGTGAGCTGGATGGCGTCGGGTGCGGCCTCGGCGAGGATCGCGATGGCGCGCGGCAGATTCTCGATGCCGGCGAGAAAGGAGCCCTCGTTGAAGAAACCGTGGTCGAGGGCGACATCGAAGCAGCGGCCGGTCTTGGGGTTGAACAGGCGGTGGAGGCGGGCGGTTTTCACGGGGTGGAAAACCAGCAAAAGGCGCGGACCGCGGGTTGTCACGAAATACGTGAGTCCGGAGACGGGTTTTGGCCACAAAAAGGCGCAAGGGCTCCAAGACTCCGGCTTGTCTCTCCCGCGCGCCTAGAGGCGCAGTGGGGACTCCTTCGCCGCCCCGGAACCCTGGCGCCTTTTCGTGGCCAACCTGGATTGGAGATTACTCCCGGGGATTGGTTTTGCTTTTTCGGGATGAGGCCTCCCCGTGGCGGAATCCTTCCCGATGTCACAGTCAATGAAGTTGATTCGTCAACCGGCCGGGGTAGCCTGCGCGGTCTGCCATGCTCAGCGTCCCGACCGAACTGCTTATCATCTGCCTGCTGGTGCTGGCCAACGGCCTGCTCGCTATGGCGGAGACGGCGGTGGTGTCGGCCCGCAAGGCCCGGCTGCGCGAACTCGCGGCGAAAAACGACAGCGGCGCGGCGAAGGCGCTGGCACTCGCGGAGCATCCCACGCGATTTCTCGCCTTGGTGCAGTTCTGGCTGACGCTTTCCGGCATGATCGCCGGCGTGCTCGGCGGCGCGAACCTCGCGATGCAGATCACCGGTGAACTGGCCCGGCTGCCGGTGCTGGTGCCCTACGCGCCGGCCCTGGCCTTTGGGATCGTCACCCTGGGCCTGTCGGCGTTCATGCTGCTGTTCGGGGAGCTCGTGCCGAAGCGCATCGGCCGCGCGCACCCGGAGAAAGTCGCCTCGCTGCTGGCGGGCTCGATGCGCGGGCTGGCGTGGCTCGCGGCGCCGTTCCTGCGCGTGCTGGAGCTCGCGACGGACGGGGTCACGCGGCTCATCCGGCTGCGCACGCGGCCGGTGGCGGAAACCGTGGGCGACGACGAGGTGCGCGCCCTGGTCGAGCAGGGGTTGCACGCCGGGGTTTTCCAGCGGGCGGAGCAGGAGATGGTCGAGGGCGTGCTCGCGCTGGACCAGCTGCCGGTGACCGCCCTCATGACGCCGCGGCCGAAAATCGTCTTCCTGAACCTCGACGACCCCGAAGAGACCAACTGGCGGAAGATCGTCACGAGCGGCCATTCATATTTTCCCGTCTACCAGAACAACCGCGACCAGATCGTGGGCATGGTGCCGGTGAAGGCGCTGTGGGCGCACTCGGCCATCGGGCTGCCGACGACGCTGAAGAACCTGCTGCTGCCGCCGCTGCTCGTGCCGGATACGATGAAGGCGATCCAGCTGCTCGAGCAGTTCAAGAAAACCGGCAAGCACATCGCCGTCGTCACCGATGAATTCGGCGCGGTGCAGGGGCTCGTGACGCTGATTGACGTGATGGAGGCCATCGTGGGCGACCTGCCCGGCCAGGGTCAGCGCAACCAGCCGGAGGCCAAGCGGCGCGATGACGGCTCGTGGCTGATCGACGCCACGCTGGGCAACGGCGAGCTGAAGACGCTGCTCGGCCTCGAGGTGGACCTGCCCAACGAGGCGGCGGCGGACTACCAGACACTGGGGGGATTCGTGGTCACGCAATTCGGCCGGATCCCGGCGGCGGGGGAGCATTTTGATTGGGCGGGCTGGCGTTTCGAGGTGGTGGACATGGATCGCCGCCGCGTGGACAAGGTGCTGGTGGCAAAAATTCCGCCGCCGACTTCCGTCAACCAGGAGTCGGCCTGAGCCCGGTCCGCAACGATGTCAGCCATGGAAACTCCCGTTAAGTGTGTCACCTGCGGCGAACCGCTGACCGGGAAATATTGCGCGGCCTGCGGCGAGAAGCGGCCGGGCCCGGACGACTACAGGCTGGGACACTTTGCCGATGAAGTGGTGGAGTCCTTCACCCACGCGGACGGCAAGCTTTTCGGATCGTTCTGGCTGCTGCTGACCCGGCCGGGCCGGCTGACGGCGGAGTACCTCGCCGGCCGGCGCAAGCCCTACCTGAAGCCGCTCGCGCTGTTCCTCGTGGCGAACACGGTGTTTTTCCTGATGCTGCCGCTGCTCGGGTGGAACACGCTCACGACACCGCTGCACATTCACCTGCACAGCGAGCTCTACACGCCGCTGGCGCGCGCGGTGTTTGAGCGGCGTTTTCCCGCAGGCACGGCGGTGCCGCCCGACTATGCGCGCGAGTTTAACGCGCATGGCGCGCTGCTGGCGAAGAGCCTCGTGATCGTGATGGTCCCGCTCTTCGCACTGGTGGTCTGGGCGTGCTTTGGCCGGGCGCGACGGCACTACCTGGAGCATGTGATCTTCGCGCTGCATTTTTTTGCCTTCTGGCTGCTCTATCTCCTCGCGAGCCTGGGCCTGACCAATGGGGTGCTGCGATTGCTCGCGGCCGGCGGCTGGCATCCCAGTGACCTGGTGATCGACAATGCGGTCAGTCTGGTCGGCCTGCTGGTGGTGACCCTCTTTGCCTACCATGCCGGGCGGGAGGTTTATGGTGGCTCCCGACCGGCCGGGCTCGCGAAGGGTCTGGTGCTGGCGGCCAGCATCATGCTGATCGTGCAGATCTACCGGGGCTTTCTCTTCTTCGTGACGTATTATACGCTGTGAGCGGCTTGGCGCCGGGCTGGCGTCGGGCATGACGGGCCGGTTGCCCGGAAAGAAGGAAAACAAAAGCCGCCCGGCGCGGGGCGCACGGGCGGCGAGGAAAACAGCGGACTGGATCGGCGCGGTTACTTTTGGGCGGCCAGTACTTGCAGGATGGTGTCGGCCTGCTTGTCGGTGGTGCCGTTGTAATCCGTGTAGATGATTTTCCCGCCCTTGATCAGGTAGGCTTGGCGATGGGCAAACCCCACAACCGGATAAGTGGGGACCCCGAAGGCGCTGATCACGGCACCGTCATGGTCGGCGATCAGCGTGAAGGGCAGGTGGTACTTGTCCTTGAAAGCCTTCTGGGAAGCGACGTCGTCATGGCTGACGCCGATGACGGCCACGCCCTTTTGGGTGAGCGCCTCGTAGCCGTCGCGCAGCGAGCAGCCCTGCTTGGTGCAGCCCGGCGTGTCGGCCTTCAGGTAAAAATAAACCAGCGTGTAGGTCTGCTTGGCGTAGACATCGGCGAGGGCGAGTGATGCGCCGGTTTCGGTGACGCCGGTGACGGCGGGGGCGGGATCGCCGACCTTGAGCGGTTCGGCGCGGGCGAGGCCCGACAGGAGGGAGGAGATGGCCATAAGGAGGAGGATGGGGCGGAGTTTCATGCACCGGAGAAATACCAAGCATCGGGCATTTCGCAAGCCGCGCGCGTCAATGATCGCGCGCAAAAGTTCCGCCACGCGAAAATTTTTCGGAAATTTAAAAATGCGGAACACTCCGGCATCGCGCCATGGTCCAGCTCACGGCGCGTAACCAAAAAGGACCATAACCATGAAACAGAAAAACAAACTCAGATTCCTAATTTTGACCGCGGCGGCCACGCTCGGTCTCGCCCTGACGGCGTCGGCGCAAAGTGCCACGGCCTCGGTGCCCGAGTCGGCGCCCACGCCGTACTGGGGCCTGCTGGGCACGAGCTACACGGGCGTCGCCTTCAATTACACGCAGCTCGACGCGGGTGCGCCGAGCGCGCTGCGCGGAGCGGAACTCACGTTCAACCAGCCGCTGTCGGCCGGGCTGGACCTGAACCTGGGCTACGACTGGGGCCGCGCGAGCGCGGGCAGCGTCCGGCTCACGGACCAGGATCTCAACCTCGGCGCCACGGCATTCACCAAGCTCGACTGGGGCCGGCCGTTTGTGCAGGCCCTCGCGGGCTGGGAGTGGCGGCGCGGCGCCGGGGTCTCGGACAGCTCGTTCGCCTACACGCTCGGCACGGGCGTGGAGTTCCAGGTGGCGCAGCCGTTCCTGCTGACGCCCTACGTCAACTTCGTGCGCGCGACGGGCTTCAACCGGAGCGAGTTTGATTTGGGCGTGAAGGGCACCTAGGCCAGGTGCTGGCCGCCGTCGGGATCCGGAAGGACGCGCTGGTTGCGCCGGTCTCAATTTGGGCGGAAGCCATGAAGGCATCCTTCAACTCGAGGGGAGGAGCATCGGTGGTCATCAGCTGCAGGTTTATCGCCATGGCCGCCGGCGCCCGAGCCTTCAGGGACTTTGCCGAGAACTCGCGCATGATTCCGGAGCCGGTTTCCTGGGGCAGTGGCTGGGGGTCAAACACATCCAGGTTCCACGCCGTCAGCTGTGGCGCGGCGCCGCCAAGGCCGGGGCGCGCGGTGGAGAGGGTGAGGGCGACATCCTTCCAGTCCTCGCCGGTATTCTGGCGGACGAGGCCGAAGTAGCCGAGTGCGACCGCGCGATCGGTGGTGAGGACGCGGGCGTCGTAGCTGGGCGACCAGCTGGCGCCGGGGACGGCGTACGAAAGCGCGACGGCGAGGCTGCCGGTTTGAGGGGCGGAGACCCGCACGGTCACGGTTTTGTAACTGCGGCCGCCGGCGCCGCGGAGCTCGTTGAGCTGGTTCTGGGTGGCGGTGAGCTGGTTCTGCAGCTCCTCCCGCTGCTCATCGAGCGCGGTGTGTTCGGCAATCAGCCGGGTCCTCTGCTCCGAAAGATAGGTGAGCGAATTAGTGAACTGAGTCAGGTCGGGCCGCGGCACATCCTTGGCCGGCGGGGCGAACAGCGCGGTCTCCATCCGGTCCAGCATGGTGGCCTGGGCCTGGAGCACGCCGGTGCGGTCATCGAGCGCACGAACCTGCCTTTGCAGGCCGCGGAGCGCGTCCTCGAGTTCCTTCACGCGGGCGTTGGGGGTGAAGTCCACATAGGTCTGCCGTGTGCTGACA
>CAIRTK010000007.1 GCA_903881475.1 uncultured Opitutia bacterium
CTGCTCATCAACACCAACAGCCGCACCGACACCTACCCGGCCATCACCGTCCGCGGCGACGCCAACAGCGTCCAGCACGAGGCCAGCGTCTCGAAGGTCAGCGAGGAGCAGATTTTCTACATGCAGCAGCGCGGCCTCACCGAGGGCCAGGCGATGAGCCTGTCGGTCAACGGGTTCGTCAACGACCTCGCGAGCCAGTTCCCGATGGAATATTCCGTCGAGCTGAAGCGCCTCATCGACCTCGAGATGGAGGGCTCGGTGGGCTGACGCCCGTTGGATTTTCGATTTTGGACTCCCGATTTTCGATTCCCCGAAAATTCCGGCTCCCAATCGAAAACGAGAATCCAAAAATCGAAATTTTCCGCATGTCCGTCTCCGCTCCCCCTTCCCTGACCGGCAGCTTCACACCCGAGCTCTTCGCTGCGCACCTGGCCACCGTCTCGCACCTGCCCGCGTGGTGGCTTGAGCGCAAGCGGGCCGCCTATGAAAAATTCGCCACGCTCCCGCTGCCGACGCGCACCGACGAGTCCTGGCGTTTTGCCACCCTCACCGGTCTGAAGCTCGACGGCTACGCGCTGCCCGCGCCCGCCTCGCCCGACCAACTCGGCCATGCCCCCATCGGCATCGCCAAGGCCGGCAAGCTCGTCCTCGCCAACAACCGCCTGGTCGCGCAGGAATCCATCGCCGCCGAACTCGCCCGGCGCGGCGTGATCTTTGAAACGCTGCAGAACGCCCTCCTGAAGCACGGCGACCTGGTGAAGGCCCATCTCCTCGCCCAGCCGGCCAAGCAGGGCTCCGAGAAATTCTCCGCCCTGCATACCGCCCTGCTGACCGACGGGGCGTTCATCTACCTGCCGCGCGGGGTCGAGCTCGATGAGCCGCTCGCGGTGTTCCACTACGCGCGCGGCGCCGGCGCCGCGGTGTTTCCCCACACGCTCGTCATCGCCGAGGAAAACACCCGGGCCAGCGTCGTGGATTTTTACCGCTCCGCCGACGATGGCGCCCATTTCGCCTGCGGCCAGAACGACCTCTACGCCGGCCACGGCGCCCAGCTCACCTATGCCGCCGCCCAGACGTGGTCGCGGGAGACGCTCTCCTTCCAGTCCAATTCCACCGTCGCCCGCCGTGATGCGCGCGTGCAGTCGATGAACCTGCACCTCGGCGGCCGGCAGTCGCGGCATGAGAGTCACAGCCAGCTGCAGGCGCCCGGCGCCCACAGCGAGATGCTCGCCCTCACCGTCGCCCACGGCCACCAGGAGTTCGACCAGCGCACGCTGCAGATCCACCAGGCACCGCACACCAGCTCGAACCTGCTGTACAAGAATGCCCTGCTCGACCACGCCAAGACCATCTTCTCGGGCCTGATCGTCGTCGACCCCGATGCCCAGAAGACCGATGCGTACCAGAGCAACCGGAACCTGATGCTCAGCGACGATGCCGAGGCCAATTCCCTCCCCGGCCTCGAAATCCAGGCCAACGACGTCCGCTGCACGCACGGCGCCACCTCCAGCCGGATCGATCCCGAGCAGGAGTTTTACCTCCAGGCCCGCGGCATCCGCAAGGACGACGCCGGCGAGCTGCTCACCTTCGGTTTCTTCGAGGAGGTCCTGAGCAAGCTCGCCAGCGAGCCGCTGCACGATGCCTTCCGTGACTTGATCAAGGCCAAGTTCAAACAATGACCGGTAGGGCGCGTGATCCTTAACGCGCCGTGGCGGATGAGGGATAATCCGCCCTACCGACTCCCTCCACTCCTCGCTACTTCCCTCTCCTCCCATGAACACCGACCGCACCCTCTCCCGCGAGGTCATCGCCACCCAGATTCCTTCCGGCGACAAGACGCCCCTGCCCGCTGGCACGCGGATCACGATCTCGCAGACCCTCGGCGGCACCTATACGGTCGCGACGGACTTCGGTCTCTTCCGCATTGAAGCCAAGGATGGCGATGCCCTCGGCGAGACCGTCGCCAACCCCACCGTCAAGGCCGCGACGCTTCCCGGCGGCGCGCCCGATCCCGAGGCCATCTGGACGCAGCTGCGCCATGTGTTCGATCCCGAAATCCCGGTCAACATCGTGGACCTCGGCCTGGTTTACTCGATGGATGTTTCCGGCGACACGGCAACCGGCTACAAGGTGGACGTGGCCATGACGCTCACCGCGCCCGGCTGCGGCATGGGTCCGGCCATCGCGGAAGATGCGAAGACCAAGATCCTCCTCGTCCCCGGCGTCGGTGCGGCCGAGGTCCGCATCACCTGGGAGCCCGCGTGGAACCAGTCGATGATCAGCGAGGAAGGAAAGATGAAGCTCGGCCTGATCTGATTGCTTGCGCGGGGAAATTGAAACGCAAAGACGCGAAGGCGCAGAAGACAGGGCAAACCCTGATTCTTCAGCCAAGACCAGCCGGCCTTGGCGATCGGGCCTGGCGCTTTCGCTTCCTCGCGATTAGTCTCCCCCGGTTTCAGGGCGCGCTGATATCAGCCGGATCCTTGGGCTTCGGGCGCCACACCCGCACCGGGCTGTGGCCGAAGTAGGTGAAATAATCCACCTGCTCAACCTTGTCATAGTTCTTCTTGAGCAGCTCCGGGTCGCAAAAATAAGGGTCGTCGAACTCCGTCAGCACCATGCCGTAGTTCCGGTTCGCGACCTTCGTCCGGACGTCGGACTCCGTCGCGTTGTACCGCCGGGCCAGCGCCCCGACCATGGGATCGCGTTCCGCGCGGTTGTCCGAGAACGCGAAGCCGATGAACATCGTGTTGCCGTTGTGCAGCACGTGCCGGCTGTCGCGCTCAAAAATATCCGTCACGCACGCGATGCCCAGCACCTCGGCATGGGTGTCGAACACCAGGCGTTCCAACCGGTGGTAGGCCGCGCTCGAATCCGGCACCCCGGGGATATCCATGAAGAGCGTGACAAAGACGATCAGGATCAGCCCGAAGCCGACCTTGAACCAGCGCCGGCTGGCCGCGTGCGCCGCCAGCAGGAACATGAGCGGGAAAAGCAAATGGAGATGGTACGTGAAGTAGGCGCCGGCGTTATGGCCCATGTAGAAGTAGACCAGCGCGAGAAAGATGACGAAGACCGTGCCCATCGCGAGGAAGCGCAGCTCGTCGCGCCGGGCCTTCTTGTCGATCCGGCCCGTGAGCTTCTCCTGGCGCCGGGCCGCCTGCCGCCGCCAGAGCCACGCCACCAGCCCGCACCCCATCAGCAGGAAGAACGGCCATCCGCGCTGGAACAGCATGATCGTGTGCATCAGCGAGACGTCCTCCCGCCAGTTCACGATGGCCCCGCCGCGCTGCACGATGACCGTCTCGATGTAGTAATACGGGTAGAAATAGCACGAGGCCCAGAAGGTCAGCCCGAGCAGGCCGAAGAATCCCACGCCGAGCCAGCAGGCCGCGCGCCTGTCGCGCACGATGAAGTGGCACAGCAGCGTCGCACAGCCCGCCAGCGCAAAATAGGATTTGCACTGGAACGCCACCACGGCGCACAGCAGCCCGACGACCGACGACCCGAGGGTGTAGCCGCGTTCCCACGGCACGTAGAGGCCCAGCAGGAAAAAGCACAGGCCGAGGGTGTCGGGGCGGGCCGTGATCTCGATGTTGCCCAGGCTCATCCAATAATAAAACACCGCCGACAGCAGCGCGATGCCGAGTCCCGCGCCCGCCTTCTGCATCACGCGCACGATGAGCCAAAGCGAGGCAAAGAGGAAGATCAGCACGACCATGCGGTGCGCCGGGTAGTCGTCGCCCAGCAGCGGCTTGAGGGCCAGCACCACGTAATTGTAGAGCGGGCCGAAGCAGTAGGCCGCCCCGGGGAGCTCGGTGATCGTATAGGGATTCCGTCCGTGCTCCAGCAGCCAGGTCGTCTGCCAGATCGCCGGCTCGTTGTATTCCTGCGGACCCGGCTGGGTGATCATCTTCACATGCGAGAACAGCAGCGGGATGAACCAGCCGATCGCAATGACGATGCCGGCAAAGTTCACGCACCGCACCAGCTGGTCCACCGACCGCCGCCGCCACCGTTCCAGCAGCCAGCCGGGAAGACCGTTGAGCATGGCCCGGAACCGGGCCATCGGGCCGGCGGGCGGGGCCTTCTGGTTCCTACTTTTCGACATGGGCAAGGGAGGGTGGCAAACTCGCCCCCAGTTTCGGGCCGCGCCCGCCTGATGCAATGTCGAATGAGATTGGTCCCAGAGGTCCATCGCTTTCATGATCCGTTTACCCACTGCAAGGTAACCCGCCGGAATGAAAAAACTGGCCTTAGCCCGGACAGATGCATGCGCTTACCGGCGCATGCATCTGTCTTCGCTCTTACCCCGCGGACCGGCTACTTGGCTGCTGGCTGCCATTCTCACCGGCATGACCGTCCGCGCCGCCGACGCACCCTCCGGTCCGGGCCCGGCCACAAGCCCTTCGGCCAGCGCCGAGGCCAAGCCGGGTTCTGTCGAAAACTCCGTGGTGAAAATCTTCTCCACCATGCGCTACCCCGATCCCTTTCGCCCGTGGACCAAACAGCCTCCCACCGAAGTGACCGGGTCTGGCGTCGTGATCGAAGGTAACCGCATCCTCACCAACGCGCACGTTGTGCTCTACGCAAGCCAGGTCCAGGTGCAGGCCAACCAGTCGGGCGACAAGGTGTCGGCCACGGTCGTGGCCATGGCGCCGGGCATCGATCTCGCCGTGCTGAAGCTGGAGGACGAGTCGTTTTTCGAGAGCCACCCTGCGCTCCCGCGCGCCACCGTCCTGCCCGAAATCAAGGATTCCGTGCTGGCGTACGGCTTTCCCACGGGTGGCAACAGCCTCTCCATCACCAAGGGCATTGTCTCGCGCATCGAGTTCATGCCATATAATTTCCCAACTTTTGGCCTGCGCATCCAAATCGACGCCGCGATCAACCCCGGGAATAGCGGCGGTCCCGCCGTTGCCGGTGACAAGATGATCGGTCTCGCCTTCAGCGTGCTCGGCAATGCCCAGAATATCGGCTATATCATTCCCAACGAGGAAGTGGAACTGTTCCTGAAGGACATCGCCGACGGCACCTACGATGGAAAGCCGATGATGTACGATGAAACGCAAAAATTCCAGAATCCCTCGCTGCACAGCTACCTGAAACTGGGAAAAACCGCCGAAGGCATCCTGGTGCGCCAGCCCTTCGAGCAGTCCGCGGACTATCCCTTGAAAAAATGGGATGTGATCACGCAGATCGGCGATGCGCCGGTGGACGACGAAGGCATGATCAAGCTCGGCCCCAATCTGCGCGTGCGATTCGAATACCTTATCCAGAAAATCGCCCGCAACGGCACCGTCCCCCTGACCGTCTGGCGCGACGGCCGTAAAATCGCCGTTGAGCTACCCGTCTCCAGCACACGCCCGATGCTCGTGCACGATCTGAAGGGAAGCTATCCGTCGTATTTCGTTTATGGCCCGTTGGTTTTTTCCGAGGTCACCAGCCAGTTCCTCGGCGGCATCAACCGCGATTCGATCGACGGTCTCGCCTTCGGCGGAAGCCCGCTGGTGGCGCGTAAGGGTGAAAAGCCGGCCTTTCCCGGCGAGCAATTGGTGGTGATTTCCTCCCCTTTCTTCCCGCACAAGCTGGCCAAGGCCTATTGGCCGCCAACCGGATGGGTCGTGGCCACGGTCAATGGCACGCCGATCAAGAATCTAGCCCATCTCGTGGCGGTGCTGCGCGATTTGCCGGACGAGTTCGTCGTCTTCGAGTTTGTCGGGCGCGGCGCAGAAACCTTCGTGTTTCCCCGCAAGGAAATGGTCGCGGCCACGGAAGAAATCCTGAACGACAACGGCGTCCGGGCCCAGGGCTCGCCCGACACCCTCGCCATCTGGAACACCCAGCCGGCAAAAAAATAATTCCCGCCAGCTTCACCGGCGGCCAGTTCATCGGGGACGTTACAGACCGACCAGGCGCACCGCCTAGGCACGCTCCGATTCAATCTGCTCCAGCGATTTGCCCGAGGTGTCGGGCATGAAGCCGAAGCCCACCACGCCGCTGATCGCGAGGAACAGCGTCAGCAACGCGGCGATTTCCCGGATGCCGGCGTGCGCCAGCACCGGCACGAAAAAGCTCCAGATGCCGAGGAAGGTGCGCGCCACGCCAAACGTGAAACCCTGCGCCGTGCCGCGCAATCGCGTGGGAAAAAGTTCCTGGCTGAAGACCTTGTAGAAGGCCTCGCCCGCCAGCGCCGAGCCCACCGCGAACAGTACGATATTGGCCACGACCGACACGATCGTGAACGGGAAGACCAGGAACAGGCCGTAGGCCAGGACCTGCATGATCGCACCGACACCCCAGATGACCCGGCGGGTGCGGAAATCACCGTCCGCGTACTTCATGAAGACTGTCACGGTGACAATCATGGTGACCGCGAAGTTGGCGCTGGAGAGGCCGACACTCATGGCCTGGCCGCCGGCGTGGAGCGTACTGATGATGTAGGGGTTGAAGATCCCCGCCGTGCCGGCCGCGATGTTCCAGAAGAGATAGATCGTCGCGGTCCAGACCAGCGCCTTGAGGTTCGAGCCGCGGAACAACTCCGCCATGCTGCCCAGCGCGCCCTTGGCCGACTTGGCGGCTTCCTGCCAGCGCGCGGACTCGGCCAGCCCGCGGCGCAGCGCCCAGGTCACGATCGCGACCACGAACAGGTGCAGGAAGACAATGCGGATCCCGAGCAGTCCCCACGGCGCCAAGGCCAGGGCCATCCACAGGACCACCACCGGGCCGAGGCACCAGGCGACCTGGGTGAAGCCGAGCAGCTTCCCGCGCGCCTTCGCCGGGGCGAATTCGCCCACCAGCGCCAGCGAGGTCGGCACGTCCGCTCCCACCGCCACGCCCACAATGAAGGTGCCGGCGAACAGCATGGTTGCATTGACCGCCAGCGCGATCAGCAGGATACCGAACGCATAGACCATCAGGTCATATTGGTAGATGCGTTTCCGGCCGAGTTTGTCGCCGAGCCAGCCGCCGAGAAATGCCCCGAGCGCACAACCGAGCGCATTGGGGCCGATGGCCGCGAGCACGCCCACGGTGCCGTCCGTCAGGCCGAATTCCTTCTGCAGGATCGCGAGTCCCGCCCCGAGGGCGACAATGGAGCCGGCATCGAGGTAGGACGCCATACCCGCAAGCGCGGACCATTTCCATTGCTGGCGGGTGATGGAGGAGGAGTCGCCCGGAGTGTCAGCGGCGAGAGGGGTGTTCGGGCTCACGCAGGGTGAATGAAGCTGGGTTGGGGTGCAGTTTCAGCGGGGTATGCAGCAAAGAAAGCCTCATCCCACGCAATTATCCATCAGCGGTTGAAACGCCCAGTTCGTCCCGGAAAACAGCCCGCGATCGCTGAGCTTCAGATCCGGAATGACCAGCAGCGCCATGAAGGACAGCGTCATGAAGGGCGCGTCGAGCCGCGACCCCAGCTGCTTGGCCAGCGCATCGAGCGCCGTGTAGCGCCGCGCCACCGTGCGGCCGTCCTTGTCGGACATCAGGCCGGCAATCGGCAGCGGCAAAACGGCCCGGCGGCCCGGACCGACCGCACTGATTCCGCCGTGATGCGCGATGACCAGATTGACCGCCGCCGCGATCGAGGCGTCATCCGCACCCACGGCGACGATGTTGTGCGAATCGTGCGCAACCGACGATGCCAGGGCTCCGTCCCGCAGCCCGAATCCCCGGATAAACCCGACGGCCACCGGCGCCCGCGGCGCATAACGGTTGACCACGGCGATCTTCAGCAGGTCCCGGCCGGGGTCGGCGACCGCGCAGCCGTCCACGACCTTGGCCCGCAGCCGCAGGGCGCGGGTGATGAGCTGGCCGTTCAGCGCATCGATGATATTCAATTTTCCCGAACCTGCCCTTACGGCAAAGTCCTCCGCCCGCCGCGGCCGGGCGCGAAATTGATTCACCACCCGGGCTCGCTGCCGCGGCAACAGGCTCCGCCCCTGCCGGGCCACCAGCCGGCCCGCGATCCAGGTGCGCCGCACACGGAAATTCCGCCAGCTGTCCACCTCGATGAAATCCGCCGGATCGCCCTCGCGCAGCAGGCCGACGGCAAGGCCATAGTGCCGCACCGGGTTGGCCGACGCACAGGCCAGCACGTCGAAGCGGTTCGCGCCGAGCGCGAGCGCCCGCCGCACGTGCTCGTCAAGATGCCGCACCATCAGCAGGTCGGGGTGCAGGTCGTCGCAGCAGAACATGCAGTTCATGGGATCCGTTTTAAGGAGCGGCGCCAGCGCGGCAAAATTCCGCGCGGCCGAGCCTTCCCGGATGAGAATCTGCATGCCCGCGGCTAGCTTGTCCTTCGCCTCGGCGAGCGTGAAGCACTCGTGGTCGGTCGTGATGCCCGCGGCGGCATAGCGCTCGGCCAGCTGGCCGCGCAAGCCGGGCGCGTGGCCGTCCACCGGCTTGCCGGCCCGCTTCGCCGCCGCAATCATCGCGAGCAGCGCGGGATCACCGTTCAGCACGCCGGGAAAATTCATCACCTCGGCGAGGAATTTCACGTCCGGCAGCGCCAGCAGCTTCGCCACCGCGCGGGCATCCAGCGCCGCGCCCGCCGTCTCGAACGTCGTGGCCGGCACGCAGGACGGCACCCCGAAGTTGAACTTGAACGGCGACCGGCGACCGTCGGCGATCATGTAACGAACTCCCGCCGCCCCGAGGACATTGGCGATCTCGTGCGGGTCGGACACCGTCGCCACCGTGCCATGCACCACGGCATGCCGGGCAAACTCCACCGGCGGCAGCATCGAGCTCTCAATGTGGATATGCGCATCGACCAGCCCGGGCATGAGCAGATGAGGGCCGCGGACCCGGGCATCGCGGACGATCCGCCGGATGATTCCGGCCGCCACCTCGATCGTGCCCGGAAATTCCGTGCGGTTAAGCACATCGACGATTCGGCCGGAGATGCGTTGGACGGTCATGCGCGCTGAGAAATGGCCCTGGCCGGCGCCGTTGGCAAGACCGTCACCCATCCGGGAATTTTCAACCACGGATTGCACAGATCCAATCCGGATAATACCGCTCAGAGCGGAAAGCAGATGGTTCAGATCCGAACCCGGTTCAGGATGTCTTTATCCGGATCGAATCCGTGAAATCCATGGTCAAAGAAACGATTGGGTTGTCTCTCCGTTTCCTCGGTTACCTCCTGTAAAAGGGTCGTTGATCCAGGGATCGGGCCAAACCACTTGCCAACCGGGCGAAGCCCGCCAACCTTTTCAGCCTATGTATTTCGACAATCTTCAGCCCGGTCTCGCCGCTCCCGTCCCCCGCGCCGACGAAGACGATGACGACGAAGAACAGGAAACCGCCGCCGCCAAGAAGAGCTCTGCTCCCGTGGCCATGCTCATCCAGAAGAAATTCCTCGAGCAGCGGAAAATTTTCCTCTGGGGCGCCGTGACGGATGAGTCCGCCAAGGACCTCACCGAGAAGCTCCTTTATCTCGAGGCCGTGGCCCCGGGCCAGCCGATCACGTTCTACATCAATTCCCCCGGCGGCTCCATCACCGCGGGCATGGCGGTGTACGACACAATGAAGCTCGTGACCTCACCCATCACGGTGGTGGTGACGGGCATGGCGGCCTCGATGGGATCGATCCTCCTGTCTGGCGCCCCCAAGGGCCGCCGGCTGCTCTACCCGCATTCCCGGGTGCTGATCCACCAGCCGCTGATCTCCGGCCGCATGGTCGGGCCGGCGTCGGACATCAACATCCAGGCGAAGGAAATGGAGAAGATCCGCGCGGAGCTGAACCAGATCCTCGCCACTGCCTCGGGCCAGCCGCTCGAGCGCATCAACCGCGATACCGACCGTGATTTCTACCTGAATGCGGCGGAGGCCATCGCCTACGGGCTGGCCGACCGGATTGTTGACCAAGTCTGATCCCGTTCCGGCTTACTCGTGGCGCGGTCCTCACGGACCGCGCTGTTTTTTTGCCTCGGCCGGCACGTCATCCAGCGCACGGGTCCACTCCGCCACCTGTCCGTCATCCCCGGCCGCCACGGCTGCCGCCCGCGCGTCGCGCAGCCATGGTTCGCGCAGGTCCCACGGCACCGCCGGGTCTTGCAGCAGGTGACCGTAGAGCTGCACGGCCCGGATGGAGGCGCCCGTCCGTTGCAGCAGGAGGCCCGCTGCGTGCGCCAGCACCCATTCGTCCGGTTGAAAGGCGGCCAATGAGGCTGCAAATGAGAGTTCCCTCGCTGCGCCCGCGGCATCGCCCGCCTGCTCCCGGGTCCGGGCCAGCGCATAGCCCAAGGCCAGCGTCGGCCGTTCCTGCTGGGTGGCCCGCCCCACCGCCAGCGCCCAGGCCGGTTGGTGGGCGGCCTCGAGTCGGTGCATCTGGCGGAGAGCCGCATAACCCGCCTGGCGCGCCGGCAGCGCCGCCCGATTTTTCCATTGCACGTCGAACGGCACCGCGAAGGGACGGTAAAGGGGATCGCCGATCGCGATCGCCTGCCAGCTCAGCACCGGTTCCGCGTAGTAGGCGGCGTCGCCAAACGTATCGCCCCGCACCAAGGCACGCAGGAGAAAATCCGGCCGGTGGGTCAGCTGCAGGTAGGGCTCAAAGACATTTCCCACGGTGGCCGTCACGCCGCGGGCCACCAGCGGCCCGCACCAGCCCGCTGTCGCGGAGCGCAGGGTGGCGGCGGAAAAGCTGTGGATGTGCACGGCGATCGCCCCGGCGGGAAATCGAAAACCCGGCAGCGCGAAGGGTCCGTTGAGGCTGGCCGCATACCAGCCGAAATAGAGGACCGGCGCATCCATCCGCGCGGTCTCCGGGAAAGTCGCGGGTGCCTCGTCCACGTCCAGGTCGTAACCCAGTTCGGCCAATTGCACCGCCACCGCCTTTAGCCAGCGGTCGCCGTCGGGATGATAGCCGCCGAGGTCCACATAGGCGCGGCCGGCCAGGCCCGTGTGCTCGGCCGCCATGGCCTGGTCCACCAGCGCCTCCGCGTCGGTGGCAGTCGGACCATCGAGGCGTGAGACCTTGACGACCTGCGCGAGCTCATAAGGCGTCGGATGATCGTTGTGAAACAGGGGATTGGGGACAAACGCATTGATCGCACTGTTGGTCTGTGCAAGCAGGCTCAACTCGGAATCCACCGCCGCCTCGTTGGTGCGAAAGCGCGGATCGTCCGGGAGCGGCGACGGGAGCTGGAGCAGCGACGGGTCGTGGGCGATGCGGAGCGGCACCCCGCGGCAGACCACGAGATACGCGATGCGGTGGCCGGAAATGGCGGGTTTCCTCCGGCCGGCCGCATCCGTCAACGCCATCGGGATGGCGTCGATCCACCGGCGCCGCACCAGTTCATCCTGCAGCGGCTGCCAGACTGCGGTGACAAACTCCGTCCAGGTAATGGTCTCCGTGAGCGGCATGCTTTGCGCGATGATGTTTTCGGGCGGCACCCCGCGCACCGCGGCATAATGCCGGGCGATGCGGAGCGAGTCCGGGTCGTCGCGATTCGCGAGCAGAATCACCCGGGCGGCGGGTGCATCGGCGGCGCCCAACCGGGCCGCCGTGAGGCCGGCGGCCAGCAGCAACGGGAGTAGTTTGCGCAGCAAGCTCAACCCGGCGACCTTGACCGCCCGTGGTCCGACTTTCGAGCCGCAATCGCACGGCTTGCCAAAAGCCTCGCGGCCGTTTCACTGCGGCCGGCGATGGATTCCGCCCTCCCGCAAGGGTAAACCGCCCCGCCGCCGCGGGGCTGATGACTCCTGTTAAACTCAACTCCTAACAGGCCATGTCATATATCCCGACTCATTTCCTCAAACCCACGCCCGATGGGCGCCGCCGCGCATGAAGCGGCTGTTCAACGTCGGCGATCATCTCGGCAATGTCTGGCAGTTGCTGTGCTGGACGGTCCTCGTCCTGCCGGTCGCCGTGCTCTCCGGCTCGGCCAGCGCTCTCTTTCTCTGGGCGCTCGACCAAGTCACGCGGCTGCGCTGGGAACATGGCTGGCTGCTTTTCCTACTGCCGGCCGCGGGCCTGGCGGTCGGCTGGCTTTATCACGCCTTCGGCCGGCGCGCGGAAGGCGGCAGCAACCTCATCATGGAGGAAATCCACGAGCCGGGCGGCGGGGTGCCCGGACGCATGGCGCCGCTGGTGCTCGTGGGCACGCTCGTCACCCATCTCTTCGGCGGCTCCGCCGGCCGCGAGGGCACCGCGGTCCAGATGGGCGGCAGCCTCGCGAGCGTTTATGCGCGGCTGGGCCGGATCCATGCGGCAAACCTGCGCGTCCTGCTGATGGCGGGCGTCGCCGCCGGGTTTGGCTCCGTCTTCGGCACGCCGCTGACCGGCGCGATTTTCGCGCTGGAAGTACTGGTGGTGGGACGCATGCAGTATGACGCGCTGATTCCGGTGCTGGTCGCCAGCATCGTCGGAGACTTCACGTGCACCGCCTGGGGCATCCACCACGCGGCCTATCATGTCGATTTTGCCGGAGCCGCGGCCGGGACCCACCTGTTCGACGGGCCTTTGCTGGGCAAGGTCGTGCTCGTCGCCATGCTGTTCGGCCTGGCCAGCCAGCTTTTCGCCGAGCTCACGCACGCGCTCAAGGGACAGTTCGCACGGTTCATCGCCTATGCACCCCTGCGCCCTGTGGTCGGCGGCGTGCTGGTGATTGCCCTGGTGTACCTGCTGGGCACGCGGGACTACCTTGGCATCGGCGTGACCTCGCCCGAGCCCGGCGCCGTGACCATCCTCTCCGCCTTCACGCCCGGCGGCGCCACGCCCTGGAGCTGGTGGTGGAAGCTGCTGTTCACCGCGGTCACGCTCGCCAGCGGGTTCAAGGGCGGCGAGGTCACGCCGCTGTTCTTCATCGGAGCCACGCTCGGCCACACGCTCGCCGTGCTGCTCGGCGCGCCCGTGGATCTGTTCGCGGCCCTCGGGTTCATCGCGGTCTTCGCCGGCGCGACCAACACGCCGCTGGCCTGCACGGTGATGGGCATCGAGCTGTTTGGCGCCCACTACACCGTTTACTTCGCCGTGGCCTGCGGCATCGCGTATCTCTTCAGCGGCCATTCCGGCATCTACAGCGGCCAGCGGCCCGGCAGCGCCAAGAAGGATCCGTCCCCCGCACCGCGGGTTTCCCACCCCTGAACCCATGAACTGGCTCTTCTGGTCTTTGCTCTCCGCGCTGTTCGCCGGCGCAACCGCCGTGCTCGCCAAGGTCGGCGTTGCCGGGGTCAACTCGAACCTCGCCACCGCCATCCGCACCTCCGTCGTGCTGGTCTTTGCCTGGGCCATCGCCCTTGCCACCACCAAGCCCATGGCCCTGGGAGAACTTTCGCGCCGCACGTGGCTGTTCCTCGGGCTCTCCGGCCTCGCGACCGGGCTGTCGTGGCTGTGCTATTTTCGCGCGCTGCAGCTGGGCGAGGCCTCGCAGGTCGCGCCGATCGACAAGCTCAGCGTGATCTTCGTGCTGGTTTTCGCCGCGCTGTTCCTGCAGGAGCCGCTCACGCTCAGGAGCGGCCTCGGCGGCCTCCTCATCGTCGCGGGCGCCATCGTGCTGGCGCTGAAATAGGGCTACGCCGCTCAGGGCGCGGCCTGGGCCGGGGCCGGCAACGCGGCGGCCTGGCGCTTCAGCAGACTCGCCTTCAGGTAGGTGTCGGGCTGCGCGTTGCGCCAGGCCGTGTACCAGATCGCGCCAAGCATTTCGCCGCCGCGGAGCAGCTGCGCCTCGATGAAGGCGCGGCCCTCGTCCGTGACCGGACGCTTCTCGTGGATGGTCTTCCCCTCGGGGGAATGCGTGACCTTGTCGTCGCCCAGCTTGCCGGCCTTCTGGAGCTGGTAGAGCGGCTCCACGAGTTTGTTCGTGCCGATGATGTAGTCTATCGTCGCGACAAACATCGGGTCGCGCCCGTCGGCCCGTGGCGTCACCGGGATCAGCGTCGCCGGCACGACCCGGGGCTGGATCGCCGCCGGAGTGATCCGGGCCTTGCCGATCAGGCCGCCGTCGATCCAGGCATGGATGCCCGCCCAGGTCGTGTAACCGTTGGGATTCGCCCCCACCCAGCCGTGATGGTGGACCGTCGCGTGCAGCGGCTGCGCACAGTCGCCAACGTAGTGGCCCATGACCCCCATGACGTAGAGGATGTTGGCCTCGGCATTGGCGACCTCATCGGAATGGCCCGCCTCCTGGTAGGCCTTGAGATAGGAGAAGGCCGACTTGAGCTTGCCGTAGTACTCGGCGATGGCCCAGGGCGCAAAGCCGGGCCATTCCCGCGAGTGGTCGCTGTTTTTCTCGGGATCGATCGGCGGAAAATTGGCGGCATGGGCGGCGCGGCCGCGGGCGAATTCCACCGCGAAATCATACCGGTACGACGGTACCGTGGTGGGATCGAGTCCCGCCTCGGCCAGTTCCTCGAGGTCGAGATAATGGTCCATGCCGTTCACGTGGGACAGCGGCAGGTCGCCGGGCACATTGCGCCAGCGGTCGGGCTCGCCGGCGAGGAATGCGATGCGCTCGGCGGCCACGGGATCGTGCACGAACGCCGGAAAATCCTTCGGCAGCGAGGCCAGCGCGAGCTCATTGACGATGCGGTGGCCCTCGTAGTCCCACGCGCGCGCAGTGGCGGCGGAAACGAGGAAAGCGGCGAGACACGTGGCGCGGATCAGATGGGACATTTTCATGGTTGGGAGGAAGGAGGGGAGACGGCGGGAGCAGCGGGAGGTTTCGGCTGCAAGGCGGCCAGCGTGTCGGCGTAAGCCTGGATCCCGGCGGCAATTGCCTCGGCAATCTGCTGACGGTAGCCGGCCGTGGCCACGCGATTCGCCTCGCCGTCGTTGGACACGAAAACCGACTCGACCAGCACGGCCGGACAATCCAGCTCCCGCAGCACGGCGGAATGCATGGTCTTCTGGCCGCGGTCCAGCGTCTTGAGCGAGCCGATGACCTCGCGGTGAACAAGCTGCTGCAGCAGGGCGCTCCAAGGATCGAAGCGGTTGACCGGCGCGGGCTCGCGCTCGGTGTCATCAGGTTCCAGCGGGCTCGCCGCGCGATCGGAGCGCTGGAATTCGCGGGTGAAGGTGTAGGTCTCCGTGCCGCTGGTCTTGGTGTCCGGGTACAGGGAGTTGAAGTGGATGCTGACGAAAAGATCCGCGCCCGCCCGGTTGGCGATCTCGGCGCGCTTCTTGAAATCCGTCGGCTTGTCCGGACCCAGCTGGCGGTCATCATTCCGCGTCAGCACGACGCGGTAGCCGCGGACCTCGAGCAGTTTTTTCAGCCGCTGCGCGACATCGAGGGTGAGCACCTTTTCCTTCAGGCCGAGCCGCTTGTTCTCCATGCCGTTGTCGTTCCCGCCGTGGCCGGGATCGAGGACAATCACCCGCGGACGGGACGGCGGCGCACCCAGCACGGCGGGCTGCAGCCGGGTCGCCAGAGCGCGCTCAAAGTCAATGCGGCTGACATAGAGCGCGCCGTTGCGCAGCAGGACGGCCTTGCCCAGAAACAGCCGCAGGCCGTGGAGGGAGATCTCCCGGCTGTCGGCCTCGAACTCGGCCTTGCCGGCCTGATCCAGCAGGGTCAGGCGCCGCTCCTTCTCCGCCCACGACGTCTTCATGCCGAGGAGCGCGGCGGCCTCCCGCAGGGACACATACTCCACGCCGGCGAAACGGACCACGGGCAGCGCCGCCAGCCTTGCGGGCGAGGAGGCGGCCGGAACCGGGCCGGCGGCCGCCGGCCGCAGGGGGGCGACACAGGATGCCGGTTCAGCCGCGGCGGACAGCGCCAGCAGCCATGGCGTGAGCAGGGCGCAACGTAATGCCGCCGGCAGCATGGCGGCGCGGGGTCAGGTGCCGGTCGAAGGCTCGGCTGCGGGCGCCTCGTCCTCGGGCCCGTCCTCGTCCGGCACGTGGAATTTCGGCTTGCGCTTGTTCACGGGCAGCGGGGTGAGCATGACATGGATGTTGCGGCCGATGAGCTTCGGGTCGGCATCAGGGTGGCCCATGCCGATCAGGTCGGCGACCGCGCGCTTCATGACATCGAAGCCGATCTCGGTGTGGGCCATCTCGCGGCCGCGGAACTTCAGGCGGAGCTTCACCTTGTTGCCGTGCGCGAGGAACTCCTCCGCGTGGCGCAGCTTGGTGAAAAAGTCGTTCTGCTCGATGCGCGCGCTGAACTCGATCTCCTTGATCTTGCTCGCGGTGGACTTCACGTGGGAGGTCTTCTTCGACTCCTCGTACACGTACTTGCCGAAATCCATGATGCGGCAGACCGGCGGCGTCGCGTTGGGCGCGACCTCGACGAGATCCAGCCCGACTTCGAGGGCGAGGTTGATGGCCTTGGCAGTGTCGATCACGCCGAGCTGCTTGCCTTCGGGGGAGATCAGGCGCACCTGCGGAACCTTGATGCGGTGGTTGCGGCGGATGGCCGCGAACGGGTCGACATTGCGACGCTGATAAGAGCCGGTGCGGTTGCCGCCGCCAGCAGGAGGGAACGAAGTAGCCATCAATTAGGGTTGGATCGGGTGATTGGGTCGGGCGGTTTTTCTCCCGGCAGGGCCGGAATGACAACACCTATTTAGTCCGGGTCCCCTCGTGGCGCCGCCGGGTCACACGCTGAAGCTCTCGCCGCAGGAGCAGCTCGCCTTGGCATTGGGGTTGGAGAACTTGAAGCCGCCGGCAACCATGGCGTCCGAATAGTCAAGGTGGGTGCCCTTGAGGTAGAGCGCGCTTTTGCTGTCCACCAACACCGGGACGCCTGCCGTCCGCACCAGAATGTCACCGCGCCTTGCGGCCGGAATAAATTTCATCTTGTAGCTGAGCCCGTTGCAGCCGCCGCCCGAGATGGCCAGCCGCAAGAACGAGCCCTGCCCTTCCCGCGCCATCAGCGCCACCACCTTGGCGCCGGCCGCCGGGGTCAGCCGCACCAGCTGCTCGCTACCCGGCCGCACGCCTTCGGGCAGCCCGGCCGCATCGGCAACTGGCGCGGCGGGTGCGGCATCGGTGGAAAGGGTGCTGGATTCAGGCATGGCGCAGGGCACTGTTGACAGGCTCCGGGGTTTCGCAAGCGCCGCGGAGCCCGGCCGGCCGGTTCAGGCGGCCTTCTTCATCGCCAGGAGCAGGGCGAGGCTCCGTTTGGGATTGATCAGGTTGATGCGGCCGTCGGCACTCCGATCGGCCCCCAGCTTGATCAGGCCGATCACCTGCTCGACCGTCAGGCCGGGCTCGATTGCGAGGAGTTTGGCCGCGAGATTCACGACGTTGGGCGAGGCCATCGACGTGCCGGAATACTTCATCCGCTCGCCCCCAGGCAGGTAGCTTTCCACCTCGAAGCCGTTGGCGTGCACCGCGACGTTGCGGCCGAAGCTCGAGAACGAGGTTTCCTCGCCCGCCTGGTCCACCGCGCCGACCGTCAGGATGTTCGGCAGCTGGATGCCCGAGGGCACGAACTCGTCGAACTCGGCGTCGCTATTGCTGTTCCCGGCGGCGGCGACAAACAGGATCTCGGGCGCGCTGCGCATGGCCTCGGTCATCGCGGTCCGGAACAGCTGGAAATACTCGCGCGCGGTCTTACGGCGCTCCTCCGGCGTCCCGCCTGCGCCGTTCGCCTCGAAGGCCGCCTCGATGTCGCGCGGCGATCCGCCCCAGCTCATGTTCACCACGCGCACGTGGTTTTGCTTCAGGTAGGCGACGACGGCGCGGGCCGCCGCGGCGTCGCGCTCGGCCTGCGCGCGCGTGGGCACGTCGGGAATCATCCGGTAGTCAAAGGTGATGCGCGCCACCATGAGCCGGATCGCGGGATTGCCGGCCGACGCGATACCCGCGACATGGGTGCCGTGGGTGTAGTTTCCAAACAGGCCGAGGCTCTCGATGAAGGGCTTCACCTCCGCCTGCTTGAGCGTGGCCAGGTGCTGCTTCACTGCCGCAGCCTCGGGGCTGTCCACGTTGGCCTGGAGGTCGATGAAGCCCTTGGTCCAGTTGCGGGCGGCCGGATAGGCCGCCTTCTGTTCGGCCGTCAGCGGCATGAGCAGGTCGGTGACGGGCTGCGATTTCAGGTCGAAGGCAATGCCGTGCGGGCCGTCAATGATGCCGCTGGTGGCGTCAACCTTGCCGTCAAACCTCTCCACCGGGTTAGTCCATTGCTGCCGGGGATACACCGCCAGGTCGACGCCACTGTCCCAGATGGCCACGATGACGGGATGCAGCGCGGCATCGGGGGCGAGCGTGATCTGGCGCTCCGTCCAGATGTCCTTCTTCACCTTCGTGTGCGCCGCCACGACGGCGGTGAGCACCGCGACCCGCTCGGCCTTGAGCGGAAGGAAATAGACGTAGGTGGTGCGTGCGCCGACCAGGGTGTGGGCGACTTCGCCGCTGATGCGGCCGGTCTTGTCGACACCCGGTTGGAGCTGGCTTTCCAGGTTTCCGGTGATCAGCGCCGCCGAGGTGATCTCGGCCCCCGCCTTCGCTGACTTGAGATTCTCGGCCACCACCTCCCAGGGCAGCGCAGCCAGCTTGTCGGCGTAGATCCTGGCGAACGCCGCATGGAAGGCCGCGTCGGTGGCATAGTCTCCGCTCCGGCGGGCCGCAATGTAAGCCTCCGCCAGCAGCCCGATCGTGAGCTTTGCCGACGGTTTCTCCTCCAACGCGCGCGCCTGGGCGATGCGGTTGAGCGCGGCGTCGTAATGCCCTTCGCCCACGTCCATCGCCACCAGGGTCAGCAGGATCGACTGCAGCGTCGTCCGGTCGGCGATGTCGTAATCGCTCAGCAGCTTCTCCAGGTCCGCGCGCACGGCGGGTGCCAGCTGCTGATAGGCCGCGTCGCTCGTGACGACATCGGTGACCTTGCCCGTGAGCGGGTAACTGAAGCGCGGCAGCTGGTCCTGGGAAGTGATCCGCGGCTTTTCAGCGCGCAACGGCAGTGCGGCGAGGACGCCGGCGAGGAGGAAGGGAATGACGGGTTTCAATTTCATGGGGAAAGACTTTGGAGGGAGTGGCGCCAGGCCACCAGCCGCCGGGCGACGGTGACGGCATTGGCAAAGCTGGTCGTCCGCGCCTTGCCCTGGCCGGCGAGGCCAAAGGCCGTGCCGTGGTCGGGACTGGTCCGCACAAAAGGCAGGCCAAGGGTGACGTTCACCGCCTCGTCAAAATCCACCGCCTTCAGCGGCGCCAGGCCCTGGTCGTGGTAAAGCGCCACGATCACGTCGAACTCACCGCGGAGCGCTCGCGCGAACAGCGTGTCGGCCGGCTCGCACCGCGAGACGCCGGGAAATTCCGCCCGCAGCCGGTCGAGGGTGGGATTGAGGAAATCGCGCTCCTCTTCGCCCAGCAGGCCACCCTCCCCGGCGTGGGGATTGAGCCCGCAGACCCCGATGCGCGGCTGGCGGACGCCTTCGGACCGGGCCAGGAAGTCCGCCGCGGCCACCGTCCGCTGCAGCAAGTGCGGCCCCAGCACCCGCGAGACCTGGTGCAGCGGCACGTGCCACGTCGCCAGCACGACCCGCAGCCGGCCGCCGCAGAATCCCATCACCGGCTCGCCGCCCCAGCGCGCCGCAAAAAACTCGGTCTGGCCCGGAAACCCATAGCCGATGCGCGCGAGCCGTTCCTTGCTGACCGGCCCGGTAACGACCGCCGAAAATTCGCCGGATTTGCAGCCCTGCGCGGAGCGCTCCATCGCCGCCCAGGCCACCAGCGCGCCATCGCCGTTCGGCTCGCCCGGTGTCGCGGAAAACTCCTCCAGCCCGACCGCGATTTTCTGCGCCGGAGTTTCCAGCGAAGCCAGCCAGCGCGCCGGCCCGATCACAGCCACGTCCCGCGACCCGTCCGGCTGCGCGGCGAGCCAGGCCGCGATGATTTCCGGCCCGACGCCGGCCGGGTCGCCGCAGGTGATGGCAAGCTTAGCCGGCATCGTTCTCTTCCGCGGTGGCGCGCCGCGCCCGGGCAAAGCTGCGCTTGCCGTCCGCAAAAAACTCCAGGAACCGCCGGGCCTCGGGCGTGGTGAACTTCCCGCCGGCCTGCGCCGCGGCAGCCACCGCACGGATGTTTCCCGAAGTGAAATAAACGTCGTGGTACGCCTGCTTGAGCTGCGCGATGGCCTCCCGGCCGAAGCCGCGGCGCTTCAGCCCGACGAGGTTGAAACCGATGACGTCGTCGCGCTCGGCCACCATGACGAAATGCGGGACGTCGCGCGTGATCGACGCATGGCCGGCCACCATCACGCCCTCGCCGATCCGGCAGAACTGGTGCACCGCCGCGCCGCCCCCGAAAAACGCATGGGCCCCCACCGACACATGGCCGGCCAGCAGGGCGCCGTTGGCCAGGACGACCTGATCGCCCAGCACGCAGTCGTGCGCCACGTGGCTCGCGGCCATGAGGAAGCAGTTCGCGCCGATCACCGTGAACCCGCCCGGCTGGGTCGAGCGGTTGAGGGTGACATGCTCGCGGATGACCGTGCCGGCTCCCACGCGCAGGCCGGCGGCGGTCGCGCGGTCGAATTTCAGGTACTGCGGATCCCCGCCGACCACGGCATACGGGTGCACCACCACCCGGTCGCCCAGCACACAGTGCTTCGTGACAATCGCCCCGGCCATGATTTCACAGTCCGCGCCCAGCTGCGCGCCGGGCTCGATAAGGGCGGTGGGATGAATGACGGTCGGCATGGGCGGTCAGGGTTTCGCGCCGCGTCGCACGGCCGCGCGGTCGGGAAACATGTCGAGCTGGGTGTCCTTGATCAGGTCATAGTTCTTGAGGATGCGCATGACCTGCAGCGTGTCGCTCTTGCTGTAGTTCTGGTTGATTTCGATCTTGTCGAGGATGTCGAGCAGCATGGCGCGGAACGAGATGATGGCGTCGACTCCATGGGCCTTGAGCAACTCCACGCTCTGCGAGCGGAACGGTTCGGCCGTCGGCAGGCTCGGCAACACCAGGATCTTGGTCAGCGTGCCGCCGGCGTCGTCCGCCGGATCCGGCGGGAAGAAATTCGTGGCTTCCTTCAGCACCTTTTCCTCCAGGAAGCGGAAGATCTCCGGGCTGTTTTTCAGCGTGGCCGGCGTGAACACACCCGTATGCCAGCCCTTGACGGCCACGATGGCCCGCTGCACGAACTCCAGTTCGCTCGAGAACAGGAAGAAATCCGGCCGCCGCGAACCCCGCCGCCAGGCCGGATTGTACACCACCAGGTCGATCTCCTCGTCGCCGGTCTTGCGGCGCGCCGACACCTGGTACTTGCGCGCCTGGCGGACGAGAAATCCGTTCTGCTCGAAGTATTCGCGGACAATGCCTTCGTCGATGGCCGACATGATGGGCAGTTAACCGGGAAAAGCCGGAAAAGTCACAGGGAATCCACCGCGCCTGCGGCACGGAAGCACGCCTCGACCATCGCCGGGGTGATCCCGTCCTGCCGTGTGACGGCCGCGCCAATTTTCTGGAGCACGACAAATCGCGGCAGGCCGGCGCGGACTTTCTTGTCCCGCGCCACGGCCGTCATCAGCGCCGAAACTGCAAGCGGTGCGCGCAGGCGGATGGGCAGCGCATGGGCCGTCAGCACCGCGTCAATCCGGGCTGTCTCCCGCGCCGAAATGAACCCGATCTCCTGCGACAGCCGCCCCGCCGCACTCAGGCCGACCGCGACCGCCTCGCCGTGCAGGTAAGTGCCGTACCCGGCGCTCTGCTCGATCGCATGGGCGAAGGTGTGGCCGAGATTGAGCAGTGCGCGGCCGCCCTCTTTCGCCAGTTCGCGCTCGTCCGCCTCGACGATGCGGGCCTTCAGTTCACAGCAGCGGCGGACCACCGCGGCCAGGCCGGGGCTTGCGACCGTGAGCGGCGCCCGTTCCAGCTGGGCAAAGAGCTCGGCGTCACCCAGCAGGCCGTACTTAATCACTTCGGCCATGCCCGCGGCAAACTCCCGCGCCGGCAGGGTCGCGAGCAAGCCCGTGTCGATGTACACCCCGCGCGGCTGGTGAAACGCGCCCGCCAGGTTCTTCCCCGCGGCGAGATTGATCCCCGTTTTGCCCCCGACCGAGCTGTCGACCATCGCAAGCAGCGTCGTAGGGACCTGATAGAATTCAATCCCGCGCAGGTAGCTCGCGGCGGCAAATCCGCCGAGGTCTCCGATCACCCCCCCGCCCACCGCAAAAAGCGCGCCGGTGCGGTCGAGATGCTGGGCCGCCAAGAAATCCAGCACCCGGCCAAAGTCCGCGAGTGACTTGGTCTCTTCACCCGCCTGGAGCACGAGCACCGGCGCCGCCGCGAACATCGCTTGTAGCGCGCGACCGTGCTGTCCGGCGACATTGCGATCGGTCAAAACCACAACCCGCCGGCCAGCGGCAATCAGTGCATCGACGTTCGCCCGCACCTCCGACCCCAAGCCCGACCCAAACAAGATAGGGTAGCTGCGTTCATTCAGGTTGACCGTGAGTGCTTTGACCATGTGCGGCCTTACACGCTGCGGGATAACCCGACTGAATTGAAGCCTTTTAGATGGGCATGCCCCCATCGATCGATTTCTGCCGACGCAGCCTTGGCCCAAGTCGCCGGCAACCATCCGTCTGACAGCGGCCTCTGTTGCCCGTCGCGAGCCCGGGTCCGCCCGCGTTCGTTTTCCGCTGGTTCCGGCGCGGCGCGGTGTTTAGCTTCGCCGTCCCCTTATGAAAAAAGCGAAGTCCCACTTCCCCAAAATCCGCCGGATCGCCTACGAAGGCGCCTCGACCCAAAACCCGCTGGCGTTCCGCCACTACAACCCCGACGAGATCGTCGACGGCAAGCCGATGTCGGCGCACCTCCGCTTTTCCATCGCCTACTGGCACGCCTTCCGCGGCGTCGGCGCCGACCCGTTCGGCCCGGGCACGATCCAGCGCCCGTGGGAACAGGGCACCGATGCCCTCTCCATCGCGAAGACCCGCATGGATGCCGCCTTCGAGTTCTTCCAGAAGATCCGCGTCCCGTTCTACTGCTTCCACGACCGCGATATCGCGCCCGAGGGGCAAGACGCTCGCCGAGTCCAACCGCAACCTCGACAAGCTCGTCGCCCACGCGAAGGACCTCCAGAAGGCCACCGGCGTGAAACTCCTCTGGGGCACGGCGAACCTGTTCTCCAACCGCCGCTACATGTGCGGCGCCGCCACCAATCCCGACGCCCACGTCTTTGCCTACGCCGCCGCGCAGGTGAAGAAGGCCCTCGAGGTCACCAAGGCCCTCGGCGGCGACGGCTACGTGTTCTGGGGCGGCCGTGAGGGCTATGAGACGCTCCTCAATACGAACCTGAAGCGCGAGCAGGACCACCTCGCAGCGTTCCTCCACATGGCGGTGGATTACGCAAAGAGCATCGGCTTCAAGGGCCAGTTCCTCATCGAGCCCAAGCCGAAGGAGCCCACCAAGCACCAGTACGATTTCGATGTCGCCAGCGGCGTCGCCTTCCTCCGCACCTACGGCCTCGACCGGGACTTCAAGTTCAACATCGAGACCAACCACGCCACGCTCGCCGGCCATACCTTCCAGCACGAGATCGAGACCGCCGCCGCGCATGGCATGCTCGGCTCGATCGATGCCAACGCCGGCGATGAACTCCTCGGCTGGGACACCGATCAGTTCAACACCAACGTCAAGGAACTCACACTCGCCATGGTGTCGGTGCTCCGCGCCGGCGGCCTCGGCCGCGGCGGCCTCAATTTTGACGCCAAGCTCCGCCGCCCGAGCATCGATCCCGAGGACCTCTTCCACGCCCATATCGGCGGCATGGATGCCTATGCCCTCGCCTTCAAGTTCGCGCGCCGCCTGCTCGCCGATGGAAAGTTCACGGCCTTCCTGAAGGACCGGTACGCCAGCTACGACACCGGCTTTGGCCGCGACATCGAGAAGGGCCGCACCAACTTCCGCGAGCTGAACAAGCTCGTCCTGAACAAGCTCGGCGAACCCAAGCCCCGCTCCGGCAAGCAGGAATACCTGGAAAACCTGCTCAACACCTACCTGCACGGCTGAGCCTGTATTTGTGGTAGCGCAGGCCTCCGGCCTGCTTCAAATTCGCCGGCAGGCCGCTGATCCGCGCGGCCCTGCCGGCTCCGCCTGCCTGCGATTGTTTGCTACCTCCGCCGTTCTCCGGCGTCTATGCCGCGATGAAAATCTCCGCCCTCCTGCTCCTTGGCTGTTTCCTGCTCTCCGGCTGTTCGTCCCTGAGCACGCATAAGTCCGGCGATCTCGGATCCCTCAAGCACATCTATGTGGAGCACCTGTTGAACGACAATTACCGCATGGACGAATCCATGGTCCGGGAATTAAAGGCCTTGGGCTACGACGCCTCGTGCGGCCCGATCACCATGATGCCCGAGGGGATTGATGCGATCATCACCTACAACGCCCGCACCGCTTGGGATTTCAAGAGCTACGTGATTGAGCTGAATGTCCTCGTGAAGGAGAATTTCACCGAGAAGGTCCTCGGGACCGGCCGCTATTACCAGGCCTCGATGAGCACGAAATCACCCGAGGAAACGGTCCACGAGGTGATCACCTCGCTTTTCAAGCGCGGCTAAGGCCCCAGCCGCCCCAGGCCAGGGCATGGACGGCGAGGGCCAGCCACGCGCTCACGATCATCCGGGGCTGGCGCGATTTGTGCCGGAGCAGTTGCTGGCCGGCCAAGGCGCCCGCAAAGCCGCCGAGCCAGGCCCACCCCTGCAGCGTGGCCTCGCTCACGCGGTGCGTCCCGCGCCGGGCGGCCGATTTGTCTACCGCATATAGCAGCCCGGTCGTGAGACTCGCGACCAGGTACCACGCCGCCACGACGACTTCCGGTCCGGTCATCGCACGATGGTGTAGCCGAAGCGGAGCTGGGAGGGATCGCGTTTGTTGTAGTCCAGCAGGCTCTCACCCCAGCCGTTGAAATACTGCAGCTGCAGGTAGCCCCCCGCATTCGGTGACACGCCCGGTACCAGCCGCAATGGCCACGTCACATCGAGCTGCCCGCTGCCGTAGCCGGAACTGTTCCCCTTCCGCAACAGCGCGTTGAGCTGGAGTCCCTTGTCCTGGCCGAACCGGACCTGCAGCTCGACATTGCCCCGGTAGCGCGCGATGTCGGCATTCTCGCTCTTCTCCAGATAGGCGACGAACCGCGGCGCGACCAGCATCCGCCACTTCCCCTCCAATGACCAGAGCGCGATCGGGGTGAGATAGGCCGTGTTCAGGCTGCGGGAGTCGGTCGAGCCCTTGCCATTGGACTCATGCTGCAACCCCGCCTGCAGGCCGAGCCGGCTCAGCCAGTCGGGTTTCAGCGCGAGGGATTCCCGGTAATAGAACAGCGTGGGCTTGTAGCTCGTGTCGTAGAATGGCGCGGACGGCGCGGACAGGTCCCAGAGCGAAGTCTGGGTGTAGCCCAGGTAGAGGGAGCGCCACCATTCCGGGTCGTTGTTGTTGGGCGCAATCAGTCGGTATTTGAAGCTGAACTGGAACTTGGCGTTCGCGCCGTCGTTGAACCCCACCGCGAAATAGATGGGCTCGTAGCTGGAGATATGGCGCCGGATGTTTTCCCGGTCGGTGGCCAGGTCGACATCCTCGCCCTTGTTTTCAACCGCGATTTCAGCCGCCTGCACCGCCCGCGGGGTCGCCCGCACCACCGCGGCCGGCGTGACGTCAAACATCACCGCGTTCGTCGGCAGGTCGGCAATCCGCAGCGCCACCGTGCCGGCCAGTGTGTCCGGCAGCACCACCGCCACGGTAAGCGTGGCAAAGCTCATGGGCGCCACCCGGATCCTTGCCCCGGGCAGGAGATCCGGTGCCACGACGGCCAGCCGGCGCTGCTCGCTCGCGCTGGCGACCTCGGCGCGCATGTCATCCGGGACGATGAAGTCATACGCCTCCGCGGACGGATTGTTCAGGTAGATCTTCAGCTTAAGCAGCCGGCCCGCCTGCGCCGCCTCGGCCGGCGGCACGAGCAGCGCCTCCGTCGCGGCGCGCAGCGACAGGATTCCGGCGAGAAAAAGCAGGAGGGACGGCAGGAGTTTTTTCATGAAGCGGCGGAAAGGAACGTGCAAAACGCGCCCCTGAAAGCGAGGGGGAAGCGGACTTTGGGCTTTGCGGTGCCAGCGGCGCCCGCCAAGCTCCGCCCCGCATGAGTGACTCCCCCGCCCGCGTCATCCCATCGGACCTCGGCCCGGTTCCCGCCCTCGATCCGCTGGCCACCGGCGGGATCGGCGGCCAGCCACGCGGCCTCACGACGCTGTTTCTCACCGAGATGTGGGAGCGTTTCAGCTTCTATGGGATGCGGGCACTGCTCGTGCTGTTCATGACCCTCGGAATCGCCGAGGGCGGGCTGGGGTTCTCCGACCAGCGCGCCGCCGCCATCTACGGCACCTACACCATGAGCGGCTACCTGCTCAGCATTCTGGGCGGATTCATCGCGGATAATTTCATCGGCGCCCGCCGCGCCGTCCTCTGGGGCGGCAGCATCATCGCCCTCGGCCATTTCTCCATGGCGCTCCACGGCCAGTCCACTTTCTTTGCGGGCCTGGCCCTGGTCGCGCTCGGCACCGGCCTCCTCAAGCCGAACATTTCCACGATGGTCGGCGGCCTTTATTCCCCGACGGATGCGCGCCGCGACGCGGGATTCTCCATCTTCTACATGGGGATCAATATCGGGGCGGTCTCGGCCTCCCTCATCTGCGGCTTTCTCGCCCAGCATGCGGTGTTCCGGGATTTCCTCGGGCATCTCGGACTGAATCCCCATCAAAGCTGGCACTGGGCCTTCGGCGCGGCCGGCGTCGGCATGACCCTGGGGCTCATCACCTACGTGCGCCGTCGTGCCACGCTCAGCCATGTGGGACGCCCGCCGGCCGCCCATCAACCCCGCCCCTGGGCCCTGCTCGCCCTCGTGGCGCTGGCGTCACTGGCACTGGTGGGCGTCATGATCGCCGCCGACTACTACCGTGCGATCGTCTACGGTCTGTTCACGCTTCAGTTCGCGCTGATCATTTTCTTTGCCTTCCGCCCGAGCTTGGAAAGCCGCCGGATCGCCGCCATTCTCGTCCTATTCTTCGCCGCCCAGGTCTTCTGGTCGATCTTCGAGCAGGCCGGTTCCTCGATGTCGCTGTTCGCCGACCGGCTGACGGACAACCGGATCGGGGACTGGGGCTTTCCCTCGACGTGGTGGCAATCCGTCAACTCAACCTGGGTCATTCTCCTTGCGCCCTGCTTTGCCTGGCTGTGGATCAAACTCGGCAGCCGGCAGCCCTCGAGTCCGGCGAAGTTCGCGCTCGGCCTGCTCTTCGTGGCACTGTCGTTTGTTTGGATGGTCCCGGCCGCGCGCCTGACCGTCGAGGGACGGGTCAGCCCGATCTGGCTCTTGGGCCTCTATCTGCTGCAGACGACCGGGGAGATGCTCATCAGCCCCGTCGGCCTCAGCACCATGACCAAGCTGGCCCCGGCGCGGCTGACCGGCCTCGTGATGGGCATCTGGTTCATGGCGGCGGCGCTGGGCAACAAGCTCGCCGGCGTTCTCGCCGGGGATTTCAAAAGCGATAATGCCGCCGGGCTCGTGACCTTTTTCTGGCACCAGGCCATCGGCGTCGGCATCTGCGCCCTGGCGCTGTTCGCCCTCGTGCCGTGGGTCAAGCGCCTCATGGGCGGCGTCCGTTGATCTTCGGGCCTGCTATTTTTCATGCACTGGACGCTCCTCTTGATCGCGGCGGTTTTCGAAATCGTCTGGGCCGCCGGCCTTAAGTACACGGCGGGTTTCACCCGGTTGTGGCCCTCGCTCGGGGTCGGCGCGGCGATGGCCGCCAGCATGGCCCTGCTGGCGCTTGCGGCGCGCGGCCTGCCCATCGGCACGGCCTACGCCGTCTGGACCGGCATCGGTGCCGCCGGCACCGCCGTCGCGGGTATTCTTCTCTTCCACGAGGACGCGTCCGCCCTCCGGCTGGTCTGCCTCGCGCTCATTGTCACCGGCGTGGTCGGCCTCAAGCTCCTCGCCAAGTAAATCACCGGGCCGCCCCTTCGGGCTGAAGGCTCGCTTCGAGTTTCGTCCAGTTCCCGGCGGCGACCGCCAGGTCGTGAAAGACCGCGGTTTGATAGCCGGGACGGGAAATGATCACCTCGTAATTGCCGGGTCGCAGCTGCCGCCAGTAATGCCCGAAGGCTGCCTCGGTCGTGCGCCGGTCCACCGTTTCATTTTCAATCCGGGGCAGCCACACCTGCGCCGCCAGGGGCCGGCCCGTCGCCGCATCCGTCACGTGCACGGCAAGACCGGGGCCCGTCGTCCGCGCCATCAGCGCCCGCACGCCTTCCAGGTTGGCCGCGATGATGCCCGGCACGTCCTCCGGCGCGAAGAGATGCGTGCCTTTGCCCGTCTCGATGATGAAATCGAACACGCCCTTGCGGCCGTAAAGCCACGCGTAGCTCTGGCTCGACGGACCGCCCGGCGAAACCGCGTAAGTGGCCTGCCCGTCCATGGTCCGGATCTTCCCGGCCACCTCGCCCGCGATTTCGCGGAGCAGCGCATCGTCCGGCGCCCCCTGGCCGCCCCAGGACCACGGATAATAGATCACCTCGCCCTGGCTGTGGTAGGAGACCGAGAGCAGGAACGGCTTGAGCTCCAGCAGGTGGCGCATCGCCCGGTTCTCCGCCTCCGAGAATGGATATTGCCCGCGGTAGTTGTCCTTCTCCGGCCGGTCGCTGCCGCCCATCGCCCAGTTGAAGTCATAGCCGCGGTTCACATCCACGCCCTCCGGGAAGACCCCGGTGACCCCGTCGCCGTTCACATCCCGGGCATTCTTGCGCCAGCGGGGGTCGCGGCCCGAGGTCACGATGTCATGGCCGTCCACGTTGACCACCGGCACGAGGTAGATTTCGCACCGGTCCACCCACGCGGTGACCTCCGGGTCGCGGCCGTAGTCGAGCACCAGTTTCTGCAGCAGGGTGAGGACAATCTCCGCGCCCACGACTTCATCGGAGTGATGGCAGCCGTCAAACAGCACGCCCGGCTTGTCCTGCGGGTGGCGGGCGTCGCTTGAGATCCGGTAGGCGTAGATCGGACGGTGGAACTGGGTCGTCTCGCCGATGGGCACGCGCGCGATGCGCTCGGGATGCTCCCGCACCAGCTCGTCGGCCCGCGCGACGATCTGGTCATAGCTATGATAGACCGGCGGCAGCTTCAGCGTCGGCCCGTAGTACGCCCGTTTGTAAAGCGTCAGCACCTCCGGGCTTTCCATCAGGACCGTCGCGTGAAATCCCGCGTGCTGCAGCCCCTCGAACTCGGCGCGCGTGGCCAGCAGCTGGGCGGTGCTGCGCACGATGCTCAGCAGCGCCCCGCGGTTGTAGTCGCTGTAGTCGAAGCGCCCGCCCTTGGCCTGTTCCTTCGCCGGGATGTCGCGCACCTCGACCAGCAGCGTCCGGGCCGGATCGGCCGCGCCCGCAGCGCCCGCGAGCAAGGTCATGGCGAGCAGCAGAACAATCCGGGGCAATCGCAGTGGATTCATGGGCAGGTGATACTGGGTGATGACTTGGGCGTGGGGCGTATTCCGGCTCACCCGCCGGGCAAGGCAAGGCCGCGGTTTTCACCGTTGCTGCGGCGGCGGCCGGCGGCAAACCATTGCCGCATGCCCGTCCGCTCCTGGTTCCCCACGCTCATCTACTCCGAGCCGCTGCAGCCCGCGGGCCTGGACTGCTTCAACACGGAGCTGGCCGACGAATGCCGCCGCCTGCGGCAATTCGATGCCGCGGGCCGGCGCTGGTCCGCCAAAAACTACCCGGGCGGCTACACGAGCTACGCCTCGATGAACGAGCTGCACCGCTTCTCCAGCACGTTCACCGACCTCGAGCGCAAACTGCTCCGGCATGCCCGGGCCTTCGCCCGCGCCCTCGACCTGGACCTGCGCGGGCGCACCGTCCGGATGTCCGATTGCTGGGTGAATATCATGCCGCCGATGGCCGCCCATTCGCTGCACCTGCATCCGCTCTCGTTTATCAGCGGCACCTACTACGTCAGCACGCCCCGCGGTTGCCCGGGCCTGAAATTCGAGGATCCCCGCCTGGACCGATTCATGGCCGCGCCGCCCAAGCTCGCCTCCGCCCGCGCCGCCCGGCTGACCCACGTCACCTACCCGGCCGAAGCCGGCCGCGTCATCCTGTTCGAAAGCTGGCTCCGGCATGAGGTCGCCGCCAATCAGGTCGCCGACGAGCGCATCAGCATCAGCTTTAATTTTCAGTGGGTTTGAGCCGTTTACGGAGGGTTGATGCGCGAGCCATGACTTTTAAACGTCGGCCGAAATCCCCCATGTTTTCCGCCATCCGGCTTTTCTCTTTTCCGCTCCATCACATCGCCCGCGGAACTTTCGACCCGCCCGCACGTCATCAGGAACCTGGTCCATGAAAACTTCCTCCCGCCACTCCCCCTGCAGCTTGCTTCTGGCTCTCGCCCTCCTGGTTTTCGCCGGCTGTGAATCCGGTCCCGACCGGCGCGCCATGGAGGAAGCCCGCCGCTCGGTTCCGCCGATGGCCGCGAACGAGACGTTTTTTGGCGGCCAGATCGCCGCCCAACTGACCCTCGGCAGTGGTTTGCCCGATAATGCCCAAGCCGGCGGCAAGGAGGGTTCGGCCACCGGCGGCAAATGGTCCGGTGGCGGCACGCGTGTGCGCGGCAGCCACCACGGCAGCGGTGGCGACGATGAGATCGGCCCGGCCGGCGGCGGCGGTTCCGACGAACCGCGCTCGAACCTGGTCGACAGTCCCATGCCGCCGGCCCTGCTCCGCCTCCGGCTGGTCAACACCTCGACCGTCCCCTTGGAGGTCGAAATCCGCGACCTGAATTCCGAGCTCGGAGACTTTGCCGTGCGCCCCGACACCTTTACGCTGGCGCCCGGCGAGTCGGGTTCGCCCGACGGGATGCAATCCCTCCTCGGCCTGGACACCCTCGCGCTGCCCGTGACGGTTACGCTGAGGTCCGGTGGCAAGAACGAGACCAAGGTCCTCACCCTGCGCCCCGTAATCCCTCCGCCCGCGGCGGGTAAGTGACCAGCCTCGTAGCAGCCGACGTGAGGAGGCTGGCACCGGGCAATGCTTGTAAACCAGCCTCCTCACGTCGGCTGCTACTGCAGGGATGAAGGGACTGGTCCAGATAGATATGAAACCCTGTCCGCCAAAAAATGCGCTTCCGCCCCGCCCGCGCGCGGCCTAGCGTTCCCTCCCGTGGCGGCTCCCAGCGAAAATTCCGAGGTCAAGCGGCGCAGTTTCCGCAATTTTTTCTCCTCGGTGCGCTACTCCATCGACGGGTTCTTCGCCGCGCTGAAGCACGAGCCTTCGTTCCGCGAGGACCTGATCTTCGCGATCCTGCTCGTCCCCCTCGCGATCATCCTGCCGATCAACGCCGTCTCCACCGCGCTGATGATCGCGTCGCTCATCCTCATCCTGATCGTCGAGCTGCTGAACTCCGCCATCGAGTGGATCATCGACTATCTCCGCCCCGAGCGGCATCCGCTCGCGAAGCGCATCAAGGACATGGCGAGCGCCGCCGTTTTTCTGAGCTACATCAACTGCATCGTGGTCTGGGTGATCATGCTCTGGCCCAGCAACGCCGTCTGGCGCCGCCTTGTCGGCTGAGGTTGGGTTAAGCGCAAAGACGCCACGGCGCCAAGACCGGAGCAAAGCCCTGATTTGGGCCAGATCCCGCTCTGCCTTTCCTCCGAACTTTGCCTGTTCGCGCCTTTGCGCTTATCCGAATTTCCCGTCTCAACGCAGCTTCGCAAACAGCCACACCGCCACGCCCGTCATCCCGATGTTCGGCAGCCACGCGGCCAGCACGGGATCGATGTACTGCTTCGCCGCCAGCGACGAGGCGACGTTGGCGAAAATGTAGTAGAGGAAAAAAAGTCCGAACGATTTCGACACGCCGACCGCCGGGTTCACCCGCACGCCCGCCACGGCAAACGGGATCGCGATGGCGATCACGATCAACGGCCCCAGCGTGTCCGCGATGAGGCTGAAATACCGCACCTCGTACGGCGTGGCTTTCTCCTGGTTCTCGAACTCGAGGTAATCAATCAGCCGCCTCAGCTCCGAAAACGACAGGTCCACCGGCCGACGGTCGATCAGCAGCATCAGCTTCGGGTCCTCGCGATACTGGCTGCGGGCTTCCCGGGTGAACGCCACCGCCCCCAGCAGTTCGCCCGTCTCCGGATTGAAGGACATCGCGCGACCGTCCTTGAACACCCAGCCCCCGCCCTGCTCGTCATACGCGGCCTCCGTGGCCACCAGCCGCGTGACCTCGCGGCGCCGCCCGTCGAGCTCGGAGACCGTGACCCCGTAGCCGCGGTGCAGAAACTGGCTGTACCGGTTGAAGAACCACATGCGCCGCGAGCGCTGGTTGTCGAAAGCCACGCTCTCGATCACGCCCACTTGGTCGGCCGCCTTCGTGGCCGCCTGCTTGCGGAAGTCCAGGTTGTCGCGCAGTTCCCGCGAGGTCTCGACGGACCAGGGCACCACCGTGGAGTTGAGCCACCAGGAAAGCCCGCAGGCCAGCATCCCCACGACCCAGATGGGCGCCGTGATGCGCGCGAGGCCCACCCCTGCGGCCCGCAGCGCGGTGAATTCGTTCGCCCGGTGCAGCTTGCCCAGCACGAACAGCAGGGAAACCAGCAGGGCCACCGGCAGCATGTTCGCCAGGAAACTCGGCATCGTCACCAGCACGTACATCCACAGGTCCAGCCCGCGCGCCCCGAGGTCGCGCATCGTGCGGAAATCGTCATACATCACCTGCACCAGCATCAGCCCGATGGTCGCGCCCAGCACGAGGCCGAGGATCGCGAGCCACTCGCGCAGCAGGTGTCGGTCGTAAGTATTCAACCCCGCCAGCAAAACCGGCGGCCCCGTGAAAGCAAAACCCAAACCGTGCCGACAAATCCCGACCCGCAATTCTCACAGGAGACAACGGAAAGAACGGAGATTGGAGAGGATTGGAAACGGCCCCTATTCCAGATTCCTGAGGTCGGACTCTCTGTTTCCTCATTTACCTCCTGTAAAAAAACAGACTGAGCTTCGGGCGTGGGCCGGCACGCCGGCTGCTGACGGAATCCAACAGTTTGGTTGAAAACCAACCTGCCCTCCCCTTCGCTTCCCTTCCCGCCAATCCCTCCTCCGTTCCTTTATGACCAAAGCCCTCCGCTCCCTTTTGCTTCCCGTGCTCGCGACCGCGGCCTTCACCGGCGCCGCCTGCGCCCAAGAGACCATCAAGGTCGGCGAATTCGCCTCCCTCACCGGCAAGGAGGCCGCCTTCGGGCAGTCCTCGCACAAGGGCACCCTCCTCGCCGTCGAGGAGCTGAACGCCACCGGCGGCATCCTGGGACGCCAGGTCGAGCTCATCACCGAGGACAACCAGTCCAAGCAGGGCGAGTCCGCCACCATCGTCAAAAAACTCATCTCCCGCGACAAGATCATCGCCCTCCTCGGCGAGGTCGCCTCCGGCCGGTCCCTCGAGGCCGCGCCCATCGCCCAGAACTACAAGGTCCCGATGATCTCGCCGTCGTCCACGAATCCGCGCGTGACCGAGATGGGCAACTACATCTTCCGCGTCTGCTTCATCGATCCCTTCCAGGGCACGGCCATGGCGAAATTCGCCAAGGACAGCCTCCATCTGAAAAAGGTCGCACTCCTCACGTCCGTCTCGTCGCCCTATAGCGTCGGCCTGGCCAAGTACTTCAAGGAGACCTTCGCGGCCATCGGCGGCGAGATCGCCATCGAGCAGAAGTACTCGGAGGGGGACAAGGACTTCAAGGCCCAGCTCACCGCCATCAAGGCCGCCGGCGTCGATGGCATCTTCGTCCCGGGCTACTACACCGAGGCCGCGCTCATTTCGAAGCAGGCACGGGAACTCGAGCTAAACTTCCCCATTTTCGGCGGCGACGGCTGGGAGGCCCCGCAGCTCATCGAGATCGGCGGCAAGGCCATGGAAGGGACCTACTACTCCACCCACTACTCGCCGGAAAATTCCTCCCCCGCCGTGCAGAGTTTTGTGAAAAAATTCCGCGCCCGCTTCGCCGGTGAGACCCCGGACGCCATGGCCGCCCTCGGCTACGATTCCGCCATGGTGCTGGCCGATGCCATCCGGCGCGCCGGCACCACCGACGGCCCCAAGCTTCGCGCCGCCCTCGCCGGCACCCGCAATTACGAGGGGGTCACCGGCCGCACCACCATGGATCCCCACCGCAACGCCACCAAGGCCGCCGTGGTCATCACGGTCAAGGACGGCCAGTTCAAGTTCGTCGAGTCGATCGCCCCGTAATGCTGCCCGCCCCGATCCGGCGCCTCCTCGCGCGCGGCGCGTGGCTGCTCTTCCCGCTCACCTGCGGCCTCGCCGCCGATCCGGTCGCGCCGATCCGGGTCGGCCAGTTCGCCTCGCTCACCGGCAAGGAGGCCTCGTTCGGTGTCGCCGCCCGCGAAGGGATCGACCTCGCCGTCGGGGAGCTCAACGCCCGCGGCGGCGTGCTCGGCCGGCCCGTGGAGTTTCTTGTCGAGGATATCCGCTCCCAGTCCGGCGAGTCCGCCACCGCCGTCAAGAAGCTCATCGCCCGCGACCGAGTCGTCGCCATCCTAGGCGGCAACGCCTCCACCAATTCCCTCGAGGCCGCGCCCATCTGCCAGGCGGCGCACGTGCCAATGATCGCCATCTCGTCGACCAATCCGAAGGTCACCGCCATGGGCACCTACATTTTCCGGACCTGCTTCATTGACCCGTTTCAGGGCGCGGTGCTCGCAAAGTTCGCCCGCGAGTCGCTCCACGTGCAGCGCCTCGCCCTGCTCACCTCCGCCTCCGCCTCCTACAGCGTCGGCCTGTCGCGCGTGCTCCGCGAACGCTTCACCGCGGCGGGCGGCGAGATCGTCGCCGAGCAGAAGTACGCCGAGGGCGACAAGGACTTTCGCGCCCAGCTCACGGCGATCAAGGCCCTGCACCCTGACGCCATCGCGGCCACCGGCTACTACACCGAGGCCGCCCTGATCTGCCTCCAGGCCCGCGCTTTGGGCCTGGACCTGCCCATCATCGGCGGCGATGGCTGGGAGGCGCCCCAGCTCCTTGAACTCGGCGGTCGTGCCGTGGACGGCACCTATTACTCCACCCATTACTCGGCCGAATCCCCTGCGCCCGAGGTGCGGGCTTTCATCCGAAAGTTCTCCGCCCGCCACGACGGCCGCGTGCCCGATGCCGTGGCCGCGCTCGGTTATGATGCGATGATGCTCCTCGCCGACGCGATCCGGCGCGCCGGCACCACCGAGGGCCCCGCGGTCCGCGCGGCCCTCGCCGCCACCCGCGATTTTCCCGGCGTGACCGGCCTCACCACCATCGACGCCCAGCGCAATCCGTCCAAGCCCGCCATTATCGTGAAGGTGGAAGGGGGCCGGGTGCAGTTCGTCGCCGCCGTCCGGCCCTAGGGCCGCGCGCCGGGCCCGGAAAGCCCGTCTTACGGCCAACGCGGCGATTGACCCGCGCCCAACCCTCTTTCAACTCATCCCACCTTACCGCTTGTCCGAATTTCTCCAACAGCTGCTCAACGGTCTTTCCCTCGGCGCGATCTATGCGCTGATCGCGCTGGGTTACACGATGGTCTATGGCGTGCTGCGCTTCATCAATTTCGCCCACTCGGACGTGTTCATGGTCGGCGCCTTCATCGGCTACTACATGGGCAAGCTGGTGCCCGAGGGCACACTCTGGGGCGGGCTTGCCGTGCTGGGGGTCGCGATGCTCGGCTGCGCCCTCCTCGGCATGACCATTGAGCGGCTCGCCTACCGCCGGCTGCGCAGCGCCCCCACCCTCAACGTCCTCATCACCGCCATCGGGGTCTCCCTCCTGCTCGAGTACACCGGCCAGGTCTTCTTCGGCGCCGCCCCGCGGAATTTCCCTTCGATCTTCCCCGTGCGGAACTTCCAGCTCGGCGGGATCATCGTGGGCAGCAACCAGCTGATCGTGATCGCCGTCTCGGTCGTGCTCATGGTCGTCCTGCAACTGATCGTGTACCGCACGCGCATCGGCACCGCCATGCGCGCCGTCTCCCTCAACCCCAAGGCCGCTGTGCTCATGGGTGTGAACAATGACGTCGTCATCTCCTTCACCTTCGGCCTCGGCTCCGCCCTCGCCGCGGCCGGTGGCATCCTCTACGCGCTGAACTACCCCTCGATCGACCCGCTCATGGGCGTGATGCCCGGCCTGAAGGCCTTCGTGGCCGCCATCCTCGGCGGCATCGGCAACATCCCCGGCGCCGCCCTCGGCGGGCTGATCCTCGGCACGGTCGAAACGTTCGTGAGCGGCAGCCAGTGGTCGACCTACAAGGACGCCATCGCGTTCGCGATCCTCATCATCATCCTGCTGTTCCGCCCGGCCGGCCTGCTCGGCCGGTTCACCGTCGAGAAGGTCTGACGCGCCATGCCCAAGCCGCATCTCGCCCTCCTCGCCGCGCTGCTGGCCGCCTTCGGGATCCAGTACTTCTCCGATCGGATTGACCCTTACTACCTCGATGTCCTCACCGGCATCGGCATCAACGTCATCCTCGCCGTCTCGCTCAACCTGGTGAACGGCTACACCGGCCAGTTCTCGCTTGGCCACGCGGGCTTCATGTCCGTCGGCGCCTACCTCTCCGCAGCGGTGACGATGTTTCTCGGGCCGAAGCTCTTGGGCGACGACGGCGGCACCGCCTTCCAGCAGGGCGCCCTTTTTCTCGCCGCGCTGCTCGCCGGCGGTCTCAGCGCCGCGCTCGCCGGTCTCCTGGTCGGCGTGCCCTCGCTGCGCCTCAAGGGCGACTACCTCGCCCTCGTCACCCTCGGCTTCGGTGAGATCATCCGCGTCATTTTCCAGAACGTCGAGGTGCTCGGCGGCGCGCTCGGCATGAACGGCATTCCGCCCTACACGAATATATTCTGGGTCCTCGCCTTTGTCGCGATCACCGTCTTCGTCGTGACCTGCTTGGTGAACTCGACCTACGGGCGCGGCTTCCTCGCCACGCACGATGACGAGATCGCCTCGGAGGCCGTCGGTCTCAACACCACGCGCTACAAGATCGTGGCCTTCGTGATCGGCGCCTTCTTTGCCGGGATCGCGGGCGGACTCTACGGCCACTTCAAGCTCACCATCACGCCCACCGGGTTCGATTTCACCAAGTCAATCGAGATCGTCGTGATGGTCATCCTCGGCGGCATGGGCAACACCGTCGGCGTCATCCTCGCCGCCATCCTGCTCACGCTGCTGCCGGAGGTGCTCCGGCCCATCGCCGAGTACCGCATGGTCCTCTATTCCTTCCTCCTGATCGTCCTGATGCTTGTCCGGCCGCAGGGTTTGTTTAACTTCCGGTTCGGCAAGGCCCGAGGCTGATCCCGCGCCCATATGCCTTCGCCCCTGCTCCAGCTCGATGAGGTCACGATCCGCTTTGGCGGCCTGACCGCGGTCAACGGCGTCAACTTCACCGTCGGCGAGGGCGAGCTCTGCGGCCTGATCGGCCCCAATGGCGCCGGCAAGACCACCGTCTTCAACCTGATCACTGGCGTCTATCAGCCGACCGAGGGCGCCGTGACCTTCTGCGGGCAGAAACTCGCCGGTCTCGCCGTCAACGAGATCGTCGAGTGCGGGATCGCGCGCACGTTCCAGAACATCCGGCTATTCGGCAGCCTGTCGGTCTTCGACAACGTCCGTGTCGCCTGCAACCTCCACCGCGGCACCAGCCCCCTCCAGACGATGATCCGGCTGCGCGCCTTCCGCGCCGACGAGGCCGCCATCACGCAGCGGGCCGAGGAGCTGCTCGACATCTTCAATCTCCGCCGTTTCCGCAACGCCCCCGCGAAGAGCCTCCCCTATGGCGAGCAGCGCCGGCTTGAGATCGTCCGCTGCCTCGCGACCAAGCCCCGGCTGCTCCTCCTCGACGAACCCGCGGCCGGCATGAACCCCACCGAGAAGATTGAGCTCATCCGGCTCATCCAGCAGGTCCAGAAGCAGTTCAACCTCTCGATCCTCCTCGTCGAGCACTCGATGAAGGTGGTGATGGGTGTCTGCCAGCGCATCGCCGTCCTCGACTACGGCGTGAAGATCGCCGAGGGCAACCCCGCCGCCATCCAGTCCGACCCCAAGGTCATCGAGGCCTACCTGGGCGAGGACCACACCACCAGCCTGGCGCATCACTGATTCAATTGCGGATCGTGGAAACCGCATCCCGCATGGAAACCCCAGCGCCCTCTCCTCCTTTGCCTACACTCTGCCCCTGCCCGGTTTCCGGTCTCCGAAATTCGCAATGTTAACTGTCTCCGACCTCTCTGTCAGCTACGGCGCCATCTCGGCGCTCAGCGGCATTTCCTTCCGGATCGAGCAGGGCTCCATCGTCACGCTCATCGGCGGCAACGGAGCGGGCAAGACCACCACGCTCCGCACCATCTCCGGCCTGCTCCGGCCCAAGGCGGGGAAAATCGAGTTCCTGGGTGAGGACATCACCCGGCTCGCCGCCCACCGCATTGTCGCCCGCGGCCTGTGCCACGTCCCCGAGGGCCGGATGATCTTCTCCAACCTGACCGTCGACGAAAATCTCGCCATGGGCGCCTACCTGCTGCGCGACCATGAGCTCATCGCGAAGAACCGCGACTATGTCTTCAGCATTTTTCCCCGCCTCAAGGAGCGCCTGAAGCAGATGGCCGGCACCCTTTCCGGCGGCGAGCAGCAGATGCTCGCGATCGGCCGCGCCCTGATGGGCAACCCCAAGTTCCTCATGCTCGACGAGCCGTCGCTGGGCATCGCCCCCCGCCTCATCAGCACCATCTTCGAGAAGATCGTGGAGATTAACCGGAATCACGGCATCACCATCCTCCTCGTGGAACAGAACGCCAACCTCGCGCTCGAGGTGAGCCAGCGGGCCTATGTCCTGGAGACCGGCCGCATCGTCATGCAGGGCGAGAGCAAGCAGCTCCGCGCCGACCCGCAGCTGAAGGCGACGTACCTCGGAGGGTGACCGGTAAAACCCACCGGCATCTCCTTCACCACGAAGGGCGCAAGGCGCGCAAACGCTGGATGGTCTTGAGGATTGGTCTTCGCGCGCTTCGCGTCGCGGTCCTTGCCGTGAAAAGCGGCCTGGGCTTCAGGTCTGCCCTTCGTGAGCTTCGTGCCCTTCGTGGTGAACATCCGTCGCTTGCTTTTTTCACGCGCCCGCTAAACTAGCGGGCTCTTTGCCTTTCTGCCCATAAGTCATACCTCTTACACTACACCTTATCACTCCTCCTCCCATGTCCACCGCCACACCGCAGAAATTCGAGTTCCAGGCTGAGATCAAGCAGCTCCTCGATATCGTCATCCACTCCCTCTACACCGAGAAGGAAATCTTCGTCCGCGAGCTCGTCTCCAATGCGTCCGACGCCCTCGAGAAGCTCCGCCACACCCAGATCACCGAAAAGGACATCGCCGACGACCAGCTGACGCTCGAGATCAACGTCACCACCGACGACAAGGCCAAGACCATCACCATCCAGGACACCGGCGTCGGCATGACCCGCGCCGAACTCATCGAGAATCTCGGCACCATCGCCCACTCCGGCTCCAAGCAGTTCCTCAAGGCCCTCGGCGAGGGCGGCGCCAAGAACTCCAACCTGATCGGCCAGTTCGGGGTCGGCTTCTACTCCGCCTTCATGGTCGCCAAGAGCGTGAAGGCTTACTCGCACTCCTGGCGCAAGGACGAACCCGGCCACGTCTGGACCAGCGACGGGTCCGGCAGCTACGAGATCGAGGAGGTCGACGGCCAGCAGCGCGGCTCCAAGATCGTCATCGAGCTCAAGGACGACTGCGCCGACTACGCCACCGACTGGAAGATCAAGGAGATCCTCGAGCGCTACAGCGCGTTCGTCTCCTTCCCGATCAATCTCAACGGCAAGCACGTCAACACCGTGCAGGCCCTCTGGCTCCGCTCGAAGAACGAGATCAAGGACGAGGAGTACACCGAGTTCTACAAGTTCCAGACCCACGCCTTCGACGAGCCGCGCCTGCGCCTGCATTTCTCCGCCGACGCCCCGCTCGCAATCAACGCCCTCCTCTTCGTCCCGAAGGAGAACACCGAGAAGATGGGCTTCGCGCGCACCGAGGCCAGCGTCGCGCTTTACTGCCGCAAGGTGCTGATCGATGCCAAGCCCAAGGACCTCCTGCCCGAGTGGCTGCGCTTCCTCAAGGGCGTCGTCGACAGCGAGGACCTCCCGCTGAACATCTCACGCGAAACGATGCAGGACCGCGCTCTCATCGAGAAGCTGAACAAGGTCATCACGAAGCGCTTCCTCAAGTTCCTCGAGGAGGAGGCCAAGAACCACGCCGACGCCTATGCCGAATTCTATCAGGAGTTCGGGATCTTCCTGAAGGAAGGCGCCGCGATGGACTTCGCCCACAAGGATCAGCTCGTGAAACTCCTGCGCTTCGAGTCGTCCCTCACCGAGAAGGGCAAGACCACCAGCCTCGCCGACTATGTCTCGCGCCTCGGTGCCGACCAGAAGGAGATCTATTATCTCGTCGGCCCGAACCGCGCCGCCATCGAGAGCGGTCCGTACCTGGAGGGCTTCAAGGCCCGCAACCTCGAGGTGCTGTTCTGCTACGAGGCCGTGGACGAGTACGTGATGAGCAACGTGCGCGAGTTCGACGGGAAAAAGCTTACCGCCGCCGATCACGCCGATGTGAAGCTCACCGATCTTCCCAAGCCCGAGGGCGCCCTCAGCGAGGACGACACCAAGGCGCTCACTGCCTGGCTCAAGACCACCTTGGGCGAGCGCGTCGCCGAGGTGAAGGCCAGCGACCGGCTCGTCGATTCCCCCGCCCTGGCGCTCAACGCCGACAAGTTCATGTCGCCGCACATGCGCCGCATGATGAAGGCCATGAACAAGGACAGCGCCGAATCGCCCCTCCGCGTCAACCTCGAGATCAACCCGCGCTCCGCGGTGATGAAGCGCCTCTTCGAGACCCACACGACCGCCCCCGAGAAGGCGAAGCTCGTTGCCGAGCAGATCCTCGACAACGCCCTGATCTCCGCCGGCCTGCTCGACGACGCGACGCCCATGGTCGCCCGCCTCTACAAGCTCCTCGAGTCCGTCTGAGTCTGAAGCAGCGCAGGTGTCGCCGCCTGCCACGGAAGGTGGGCGGGCACGTCTCGTGCCCGCATTCGAAAGCGTTTTCAGCTCCGACAACGTCGATCTCAGAATCGAGGCATGCCGGAATGCGGGCACAGGGACGTGCCCGCCCACCCCTGAGCAAGCCCAAACAGAGGCGCTCATTTGACGATCCACGCTGCTTTCCCACGCACCCATCCGCACGCCTCCCGGCCCACGTAATGGCAATCGCCAACCTTTCTTTTACCGACGCGGTGCGCGGAACGCAATCTTCCAGGCCGGCTTAAAAATCGCGGCGAAAAATAGATGAAGCTTGTGCAAGGCCATTGGGTTCAGTGGCTTATCCGTCCTTCGTCTCGGGCACCGTGGCGTCCCCTGTTTCCCCGTTTTGGTCCGTCGGCCCTTTCTCCATGCCTCCTTCTCCTTTCTCCGGTGGACGCGCCGCTTCCACCTACATTTACGGCATCGACTTCGGCACCAGCAATTCCTCGATCACCATCTGGGATGTGGAGCGGCGCGACCTCGTGCGTGACCCGCATATTGCCGGCGTCGAATCGTCGTTCATGTATTTCCCTTACACCTTGCGGAAGGACCCGCCGCTCATCGGCAACGCCGCCAAGCTCCGCTATGTGCAGGACGAGATGCGCGGCCGCTTCTTCCAGGCGATCAAGACCATCCTGCCCAATCGCACGTTTTCCGAGACGATCGTCAACAACCAGCCCTTCCAGCTCGAGGAGCTAATCGCGTTTTTTCTCCGCTTTCTGAAGGCCAAGGGCGACCTCGTCACCGGCCAGGACGTAAAGCGCGTCGTGATGGGCCGGCCCGCCGTGTTCTCGACCGATCCGGAGGAGGACGCCCTGGCGCAGGCGCGCCTGCTGCGCGCGGCGCAACTGGCCGGCTTCGAGGAAATCCACTCGATGTACTCCCGGCGCTGGCTCGGACTGAAGGCCTTGAAGTTCGTCGCGGCCTGCGGGGTTTTCCTTAGCCCAGCCGCCAGGTCGGCCGGCACGGGCAGCGGCTTTCTCGCCTTGGGCCTGGCCCGGGCGGGTCCGCCGGTTTCATTCAGCTCCTTCGTCTTGCGGACATAGCCAAGGATCGTCTGGTCGGGCGGCAAGTCGGCCAGGCTCGTGATGCGACCGAGGTTGCCCATCGCTTCATCCGCCTTCGTGCTGCCGCGCCTGGCGATCCCGTGCATCTTCTGGTGCCAGAACCAGACGGCGCAGTGCGCCTTGAAGGCCGCCATCCCGCAGAGGATGCGACCGCCGTGGGTGAATGAGGGCATGCTCCATTTGATCGTCTCCTCCGCCTCCGGGCAGCCCTCGTGCACCAGTTTCCGCAGGTGCCGGAGGATCGGCTGGGCAAAGGGCGCGGACTTGGCGATGTAGGCGTCAACCCGGGGATCGGTCGTCGATTTCATGGCACCGACGATGAGGCAGCCCGCACCGCGCGCAATGTTGCGGGCGCCGGCTCCAGACGGCCGACCTTACCTAAATTTGTCCGGCGCCGGCCCGGCAATTTGTTTGGCAGCCCGCCAATTTTCCGGAAACCTTGCGCACAGCTATTCCCCACATGTTGAAACATACCCGTCTGCTCGGCGCGCTCCTCGCGTGCCTCCTCGTCAAACTCACGGCGGCCGATCCCACCGCCGGCGTCGCACCGACCAAGCTGCTCCGCTTCCCCGCCACCAACGGCACCGCGATCGTCTTCTCTTACGCCGGCCAGCTCTACACAGTCCCCGCCGAAGGCGGCACCGCCCGCCGCCTGACCGACGGCCCCGGCTACGCCATCTTTCCGCACTTCTCCGCCGATGGCACCCAGCTGGCCTTCACCGCCCAGTATGACGGCAACACCGAGGTTTACGTGATGCCCGCCGAGGGCGGCGTGCCCAAGCGCCTCACCACCTCCGCCACGCTCGACCGGGACGACCTCGCCGACCGCATGGGCCCGAACAACCTCGTCATGGGCTGGAAAAACACCTCCAACGAGGTCGTCTTCCGCTCCCGCTGGCGCTCGTTCAACCCGTTCCTCGGCGAACTCGATACCGTCGGCCTTGATGGCGACGTCCCCACCCAGCTCCCCGTGCCGCGCGGCGGCTTCGTCTCCTTTTCCCCCGACGACACCAAGATCGCCTACAACCGCGTCTTCCGGGAGTTCCGCACCTGGAAACAGTACCGCGGCGGCATGGCCGACGATATCTGGATTTTCGACCTGAAGACGGGCGCACTGGAAAACATCACGAACAACCCGGCCCAGGACATCTTCCCGATGTGGGCGCCCAACGGGAAAATCTATTTTGTCTCCGAACGCACCCAGCGCGCCAACCTCTTCAGCTACGACCTCGCCACCAAGCAGACGAAGCAGCTGACCAGCTTTGACCGCTACGACGTCAAGTTCCCGTCGCTCGGCAAGGGCGCCATCGTGTTCGAGCAGGCCGGCCAGGTCTGGAGGTTCGACCTCGCCACCGAGAAGGCTGCGCCCGTGCCGATCGTCGTGCGCGAGGATTTCGCCGCCGCCCGCCCGGTCCTCACCAACGTCTCCCACTTCATCGAGGGCGTGCAGCCCTCGCCCGACGGCCAGCGCGTCACCGTCGTCGCCCGCGGCGACGTGTTCACCGTGCCCGCCAAGGACGGCCCCACCCGCAATCTCACCCAGACGCCCGGGGTGCACGAGCGCGCCGCCAGCTGGTCACCCGACGGCCGCCTGATCGCCTACCTCTCCGACGCCACCGGTGAGTTCGAACTCTACGTCCGCCCGCAGGATGGCAAGGGTGCCGCAACCCAGCTCACCTTCGACGACGACACCTATCCCTTCACGCCGGTCTGGTCGCCCAACTCGAAGAAGCTCCTCTGGTCAGACCGCAAGCAACGCCTGCGCTTCGTCGACCTCGAGACCAAGGCGGTCACGGTCGTGGCCGAGGATCCCGACTCCCCCATCCAAGAGTACGCCTGGGCGCCGGATTCGCAGTGGATCACTTACGTCCGCCAAGAACATGGCACCCTCGCCAAGGTGATGCTCTATGGCCTCGCCTCCAAGCAGACGCTCGCCGTCACCGACGGCTGGTATGCCTCCAGCGCCCCGGTGTTCAGCGACGACGGCAAGTGGCTGCTCTTCGCCTCCGCCCGCGATTACCGCCCCATCTACTCCGACACCGAATGGAACCACGCCTACCAGGACATGGAACGCATTTACCTGGTCGCGCTCTCCAAGGACACCGCCTCGCCCTTTGCCCCGAAGAGCGACGAGGTCGCCATCGCGAAAGACGAGGATGCGGCCCCGAAATCCGACGGCGAGAAAGCCGACCCCGCCAAGGCGGATGAGCCCAAGCCCGAGAAGAGGGAATCCAGAAAGCACGTCGTGGTGAAGGTGGACGCCGACGGCCTCGCCGACCGGGTCATCAGCCTGCCCATCACCCCCTCCAACTACGGACCGATCCGCATGATCGGCGACAAGGTTTACTACCGCCGTGCACCCGGCGGCCCCATCACGGGCGGCGGGGGTGGCGAGGGCTTCGGCGGCGCCAGCAACAGCCGCGCGATGGTCGCGCTCTATGATCTCAAGGCCCGGAAGGAAACCGAGCTCGGTAATTTCGACCGCTTCGAGATCACGGCCAACGGCAAGAAGATGCTCGTCCGCCTCGGCCACGACTACTCGCTCATCGAGCTCCCCGTCGCCAAGGTCGAGCTCAAGCCCGACGCCAAGCTCGATTTCTCCGCCCTGGAGGTCCAGCTCGACCACCATGCCGAGTGGACGCAGGTCTTCAACGAGAGCTGGCGCCAGATGCGCGACTTTTTCTACGCGCCGAACATGCATGGCATCGACTGGGCCGGTCAGCGCGACAAATACGGCGCCCTGCTGCCCTACGTGAACACGCGCAACGATCTCACCTACTTGATCGGCGAGATGATCGGCGAGCTCCACATCGGCCACACCTATGTTACTCCCGGCGACCGCCCGGAAGCCCCGCGCGTCCGCACTGGTCTGCTCGGCGCCCAGGTCTCCCGCGACGCGGTCAGCCGCGCCTACCGCATCGACAAAATCCTTCCCGGTGAAAACTGGCAGAACCGGACGCATTCGCCGCTCACCGAGATCGGCGTCAATGTGAAAGCCGGCGACTACATCCTCGCCGTCAATGGCCATTCCGTCCGCGACCTGGCGAACATCTATTCCGCCCTGATCGACACCGTGGGCAAGCAGGTCGTCCTGCGGGTCAACTCCCAGCCGGTGGAAGAAGGCGCCCGCGACATCACCATCGTGCCGATCGGTGACGAGGCCCCGCTGTACTATGATGCCTGGGTGCAGCACAACATCGACTACGTCGCCAGCAAGACCGGCGGCAAGGTCGGCTACCTCCACATTCCCGACATGGGCCCGGAAGGTCTCAATGAGTTCGTCCGCCGCTACTATCCGCAGCTCGACAAGCAGGCGCTCATCATCGACGTGCGTGGGAACGGCGGTGGCAATGTCTCGCCCATGATCATCGAGCGCCTCCAGCGCGAACTCACGATGATCAACATCCGGCGCAACGGCACGCCCACACCCAACCCGGCGCAGACCATGCTCGGGCCCAAGGTCACGCTGCTCAACGAGTACTCCGCCTCCGACGGCGACCTGTTCCCGTACCGCTTCCGGGAAAACGGCCTCGGCAAGCTCATCGGCAAGCGCTCGTGGGGCGGTGTGGTCGGCATCGCCGGCACCCTGCCCTTCACGGATGGCGGCGGGCTCACCAAACCCGAGTTCGCGCCCTATTCCAAGGACGGCAAGACCTGGATCATCGAGGGCCACGGCGTCGATCCCGACATTGTGGTCGACAACGATCCCGCCCGGGAATTCCGCGGGGAGGACCAACAGCTCGACAAGGGCATTGAGGTCATCCTCGAGGAGCTGAAGACCCAGGCTCAGACCCTGCCGCCCCCGCCCCCGTGGCCGGACAAGTCGAAAATCCAGCCGTGAGTGGCACGGTTAGGAAACCGTGATGCCAGATTCAAGGCCCCGGAGAAATCCGGGGCCTTTGCTTTTGGCGGGGTCGGCCCCTGCCCGCCCTTCCGGTCTGCGTGGCCGGCTCAGGCTTTTCCCGCGGGATGGAGCAGCCTGTGCACGGTTTTCAGCAGATCGTCGGCCTTGAAGGGCTTCCGCAGGAAGACATGGACGAGTTTCTCGACTTCCTGGACTTCCAAGTCATCTGACTCGCTGTGATCCAGTCCGCTCATGGCGATGAGCCGGATATCAGGCCTTATCTGCAAGAGGGCGCGGACCAGTACCGCGCCGCCGACATAGGGCATGTTGATGTCCGTGATGACCAGTACCAGCTTGTCGGATTGCGTGGCAAACAGGGCGATCGCCTCCACCCCATCCTTGCAACTCACGACCCGGTAGCCGTGATTGACCAGCACCTTGGCGACAATTTCGCGGATCGAAGTGTCATCGTCCACCACCAGGATGAGCTCGCCCGCGCCGTCAGGGATGACGAAGGGCGACGCGGTGCCGGGCGGGCCTGATTCGCTGTCGGCCGCGGGCAGAAACAGCCGGAAGACGCTGCCCCGGCCGACTTCCGTATGCAGCTCGATGAAGCCTTGGTGGCTGGCGACCAATCCCTGCACCGTGGAAAGTCCCAGCCCGGTGCCCTTGCCGACGGCCTTGGTGGTGAAGAAAGGCTCCCAGATGCGCACGAGAATCTCCGGCGGGATCCCCGTGCCCGTGTCGGCGATCTCAATCACGATCCAGGGACCGGGCCGCGCCCCGGCGATGGCCCCGGCCTCGACCGCATCAAGCCGCCGGTTCCGGGCCGTCAGACGGAGCGTGCCACCCTGCGGCATGGAGTCGCGCGCATTGATGCAGAGGTTAAGCAGCATCTGGTGGATCTGCGTCGCGTTGCCGAATACCGGCCAGAGGTCCGTCGGGATTGTAGGCTCGAGCTGGATCGACTTCGGGAAGGTCTGCTCGATCACGCTGACAATATCGCGGGCCAGGTGCTTCACCTGGGTGAGGTGGAGCTCGCTCGTGCCCGTGTGCGCAAAGCCCAGAATCTGTTTCACCAGCCCGGCCCCGCGGGCCGCGCTTTGCTCGAGCGTCGCCAGCACTTTCAGATCCTGCGGGTTCGACAGGCTGCGGCGCAGCAGCGGCGCCACGAACATGATCGGGGCCAGCACGTTGTTGAGGTCGTGCGCAATGCCCGCGGCCAGCAGGCCGATGCTCTCCAACCGCTGCGCATGGAGAAATTTCTCCTCCAACAGCTTCTTTTCCGTGATGTCCGTCGCGATCACCAGCCGGGCAGGCCGGCCGTCGTACTCCAGCGAGCGGGCCATGACCTCGACGTGGATCATGGAGCCGTCCTTCCGCCGGTGCCGCCATTCCCGCATCTTCAACGGCCCGCCAACAGCCTCATCCAGGGCCTTCATCAGCATCGCGACGTCCTCCCCGGGATGAAACCGCGTGGTGCTCATCGCGGCGAGCTCTTCGCGCGTGTAGCCGTAGTGCTGCACGACCGAGTCGTTGACGGCGAGAAAGCGCAGCGTCTCCCGGTCATAGAGCCACATCGGCAGCGGATTGTTCTCGAAGAGCAGCCGGTACCGTTCCTCGCTCAGGCGCAGCACTTCCTCCGCCCGCTTGCTCTCGGTCAGGTCCAGCTTGATCGCGATGAAATGCGTGATCACACCGGCGGCGTCGCGCACCGGCGTGATGGTCTGCTCCTCCGGATACAGGCTGCCATCCTTGCGGCGGTTTACCATCTCGCCATGCCACACACGGCCGGCAAGGATCGTGGTCCAGAGATCATGATAAAGCGGGGCCTGATGCTGGCCGGACTTGACCAGATCCCGGGGGTTTTTCCCGACCGCCTCCGCCAGCGTGTAGCCGGTCAGCGTCGCGAAGGCCGGGTTCACCCAGACGATGACCCCATCGCGGTCCGTGATGACGATGGCATTGGCCGCAGCGGTCAGCGCGGCGCCTTGCAGCCGCAGAACCGACTCCGCCCGGACGCGCTCCACTGCTTCCCGCCGCAGGGCCTCGTTTGCCGCCCGCAGCGCTTCGGTGCGTTGCTTGACCCGGAGGTCCAGCTCGCCCTGCACCAAGCGCGCAGCCGCGTCCATCTGCCGGTAGAAGGTGATTTCCCGATCCGAATCGCGCCAGCGCCGGTAGGCAAAGACCAGCAAGCCCGCCCCCAGGAAGATGAGGGTCAGGACCAGTTCATCCACATCCAGCCGCGCGACGCCCTGCAGGCCCAGGATCCAGCCGGCCAGCGCGGCGAACCAGTGGAACCGGGAGCCCAGGCCGTAGAAGCCCAGGCTGAGGGCGACCACCACGGCGAATTCGGCCAGCACCCGGAAACGCCGGCGGCGAAAGGTCCGGCTCATGGCCACGGCGGCCTCCTCCTGCGCCCGTTTGCGCCCCGTGATATCGGTCAGGGTCCCTTCGTGGTGAACCACGCCGGATTCATCCCGGGTGGCCTGGATGTCGCTGGAAACCCAGACCAGACTGCCGTCCCGGCGGCGGAGCCGGAACTCAAAGTCCACCACGACGCCGTGCTCGTTCAATTCACGAAGCAATTCATCCCGGCGGCCCTTGTCGGCATAGCGCTCCGCGATGTTCGGCGTCATCTGCATCAGCTCCTTCACCGATTCAAAACCGAGGATCTGTGCGACCGCCGGGTTTGCCGTGACGATCTTTCCGTCCAGCGTGGTCTGCAGGACCCCGGCCCGCGCATTATCCACAATCCGCTGGTATCTGGACTCGGCCGCGTTTCGGTCAGGCAGTTTCAAAGCCTGAAGCCCGTCGGTCACAACAGGATCGTTCTGCCTGATTCCGCCTTCAGGCTCGTTGCTCAATTCGTGAATCTTGCCCGACCAGCTCCTGAAAGCAATCCCCTTGGCCGGTCCGGCCGTGGTCTCGGTCGCCGGTCATTGCGAGCCCCGCGCGGCGCGGCGCGGCGTTCCGGCTGAATGGCCTGCCCCAACGAAATCCGGATCAAGCCGCCACCTTGCGCAGCCAGATCTGCCCGCCGCCACCCATGGCGCACCGGGGCATGTGCTCGCGAAACCAATCGGGGCGCATCCGAAACAGCCACGAGGGGAAAAGCTCCACGCGGAAGGCCCGGTTATACATCAGGAAGGCCCGCAGGAGATATTGCTCGTTCCAAGCCCGGCCTTCTTCCAACCAGTCGCGCGGATACTCGAAGTTGCCCGCAATGTCATGGATAACGGAGTCGAAAACAGGAAAAACGTGAAGAATGGGTGTTTATGCCAGCGATCAATGCCCGCCCCGCTGGCCAGTTGGTCTTTGCAGTCGAGTTGCACGCTCAACCCAGTGCCACGATGGCCTGGAGCTTTCTACGCAGCGCCGGGAGGCGTTGCTGGCTGGCTTGGTCGGGCGGAATCTGTCCCGGCAACGCCTCATCAAACTGCCGCGTGGCGATAAGCGACCGCACCGCGCCGATCACATAGGCCCGCAATTCGGCGGGAGCTTGGTTCACATCGGCCACGATGCCCGCACGGCCATCAATCACCGTTACGAAGTCCTCCAAATCGTGGCTGGCGTAGTAGTCCCCGCCGCCTCGGTCGGAGAAGGCAATGTGCTTTGTCGCGAGAAACGCGACCGGAGAGATAAGTTTGAGCCGGACGTGCCCGAACTCGCGCTCGGTTGCCGTAGCCAGCGCTTCCGCGAACCACGCGGTGTTGAGTCCGAGAAACCCGCCCTCGGTCGGCATGATGTCCACGGTGAGATTGCCGAGCACCCACCGGCACTTCGGCGCTTTCTCGCGCATATCATGATCGAAGCCGAGGCTGCGCAGCTTCGCTTCGACATCGGAGTAGCGCTGCGCGGTTACAGCTTCGAGAATGACGTCGAAATCGTCGGTCGGACGCGCGGGCGAAAACGCGGGATTATCCAACAACAGGTTCACGATAGACCCGCCGACGAAGGCATAGTCCAGACCGAGACTGTCAAGACGGTCGGCGACCGCGCGCAGGGCACTGAGATTAGGCTGCGACATGGACGTTCAGGCGTTGCGTGATTTCTTTTTCCGCCAGACTGCGTTCGCGTGCCCGACCGATGCGGAGGGCATCAACCAAGGCGAGCAAATCGTAAAGTGCTGGATCGCGTCGCGCAGCGCCAGGCACACTGCTATAGAGGGGCTGCACAGCGGCCCCTTGCACCTGTCCATCCGGGTCCGGCCAGACGGGAGGAATCTGTTCCGACGCGCTGATTTTGCCGGACAGCACCGGAGCCGCCCAAGCAGTGGGCATCCCACGGGTGACTTCCTTGGGGCTGGCCGGAAAGGCATGGGGCACCCCATGGATGAGAAAATTGCGGAGCGCTTCCCGCCGGATTTCCCGGGTTTCGGGATCGACCAAGCGAGCTTCGCCTAGCCGGCGCACGGCGGCATGGACTTCGGAGGCGCTCATCCCTAGTTCTTGGCCCAATTCGGCATAGCTCCGCCGGGCTCCTTCGAGGCAGAGCTTGAGAGCGACAACGATATCCTGTGGCTTGGTGAACATGGAAATACGTTATTCGCGAATAGCGAACGGTCAAGCTTCATCATACTTGAGACCTCCCGTTGGCGGCGCTGGAGAACGCATTCTGGCCTATATCTTTGCGGCCATCCCTTTTGCTGTGGAGGGGGCTGGTTGGCTTGGCGGGTGGGCTCGGTGAGTGTCGCCGGTGCTCCGCGCGCCGATCCCTACGGCGCTTTGCCACGGCGCGCGGCCCCGAACGCCGCCGCGCCTAGCTGGGGCCAAACCTGACCCCAGCCCCCGCCATCACGGGGAGATTTTAACCCGGTTCGTTTCCGGGGCGGGATGCCGCATGAACGCCTCGTGCAAACGCGACCGCTCGGATGCAGCCATGGCCCGGCGTGACCACTCCGGCAGGCGTTGGCGCATTCCGCGCAGGACGAATGACTCCGCCGCCGGTCGCTTCATTTCCAAGGCGAGTCCACGGTCGCCGCTTTGCTCGATACTAGCACGAAGCTCGGCTTTGTTTTCCGTGAAAACGAGGACCCGTTTCCGGCCGCGCGAGATGGCGACATACCACTGGTTACCATTGGTCGCAGCGCGGCAGCCCGCGTCCGCCACCAGCACGGTGTCCACGGTCTTGCCCTGCGAAGCATAGGACGTGACCGCGTAGCCGCGATTGAAGAATCGCTGTTGCGGCGAAAGCGTCTTCACCGTGAGACGGTCATCTTCAATCGTCACCGAGCCATCGGCGGCGACATCGCGCACCGTCACGAGTTCGCCGTTAGCAATGGCGAGCCCCTCCTTGGATTTGCCATTGAACTTGAGTTGCAGCCGGTCGCCGGGGGCGATGTCGGTCTCATGCTCGACGGCGATGGCCAGCCGGTGGGTGTGGCCGTAGCTCATGGTAGAACGCCGACCATCCTTGATGAGCACGACGCCCTGTTCATTGGTCCCGACGATGGGGCAAATATCGCCCTTGGCATACCGGCCATAGCGTTTGATGACGTAGGCGAACTGGCCGGGTTGATAGAACCGGCCATCTCGCTTCTGCGCTTCGTCGAGATCGACCCCTTGGTAGGTCTTCAACGTGACGCCCAAGCCGATTCGCCCGACCGCTTTGATTTCCGCCCGGATCGCTTCGTTCAAGGCGTTCACCTCGTTCCAAGTTTGGGCCACGACCAGCGGGCGTTCCTTGCGGTCAAGACTGGCGATGTATTCTCGGGCCAGTATGGCCCGTCGATCACCCGGCGCGACTTCGCGGATGCACCCCAACCGGTCCAGGCCATCGAAGGACTCGGCAATGTGCCCGGATGCCGCCGCTTTTACCGCCCGGCGGTAGTCCGCTACATATTGCCGATCCTGCGCCGTCTTTGCTCTCGCCGGGTCTTGGCGACGAATGTCCCGCAGGACGGCCGGCTTTAAACCACTGAATTCCTCGATGGCGCGCATAGCGTCCGAAGCCTGCACGGCACCATGCTGCCGGGTGTCACCCGAGAGGAGCAATCGGCCGTTGTGCGTTTTTACCAATGCCACCAGTGCGGCCAATTGCTTCCCGCCAATCTGACCGGACTCATCCACCAGCACCACCGCCCGCGACGGCAGGGTTTGGTTCTGGAGGCACAGCGACAGGGTTGAGGCCGGTAGCCCATCGGCGCAGAGGTCGGCGACCTGCTGGCGCTGTGGGGCCAGCACGACCACGGGATGGCCGGCGGCCTTGAGGCCGTTTGTCACTTCCCGGAGGGTGAAACTTTTGCCCGTGCCGGCGCTGCCTCGAAACAGGGTGATGAAATCCCGGCTTTTGAGAATCTGTTTCACCGCCACCGCCTGCTCTCCCGACAGGTTGGCCGCCGGCTGGTAGTTCTCACTGAGGGGACATTGCTGCCCACGGCCGTCATGGGCGGCGACAGTGATGCCGGGGAAATGCTTCTTCAGCGCCTTCATGTGCCGGTTGATCGTCGTGAGCTGAGACGCCGAAATGAGCTTCTGCTCATGCTCCCTCGTTTTTACCACGAGGTAGGCCGCGACCGCCTCATCCAGCGCTTTCTGGTTTTCAGGTGTGCGGTGGTTGGTCAGGGCGTAATCGACGCAGAAGGACAGCGTGCGACTGCCGCCGGCCAGCCGCCGGAAAACGGCCTCGGCCTCGCGGACTTGATCCTCGGCGAGGCAGGTGGTGACGGCGCTTAGGCTCGATGCCAGTTGCAGCGCCTTGAGTTCAAGGACGCTCTTTTCGGCGGCAGCCTCCTCCTGACTCTTGAAGTTGCGGCGGATGCGGACGCCGTTGAGCTGGCCATCGACGCGGAACGAGAACACGCCGTTCCGGTTCTTAAACCGGCTGACAGCAAACATAGGTTGGACATTCATGCTTAGGTTGCCACGTCAACTTGGCAACCTAGCTTCGGGATTCTCCTCCTCAGAGGGGGAAAATGGCGGAGAGGGAGGGATTCGAACCCCCGGTACCCTTTCGGGCACGCCTGATTTCGAGTCAGGTACGATAGACCACTCTGCCACCTCTCCGTTCAGGAACGTGAAAACGTAGGCTTCACCGTCGAAAACGGAAGCAGAAAAACTGGATGAAATTAGCTTTGACGTGATTCCGGAAATTCGAGCCGCTTGAAGAGTTGGTCTGGGCCAATAAAAAGGACCCAGATCATGAAAGGAAAAAGATTCAGTACGGAGGAGA
>CAIRTK010000008.1 GCA_903881475.1 uncultured Opitutia bacterium
AAATATACAACCGCGACTGGCGCCTCGAAAAGCTCCGCTACAGGAGCCCGCTCGAAGCCCGCCGCGACCACCAGAAATCTACCCTCTTAGCCGCCTGATTAACCTTTGTCTTGTGTCCAGACAACCGGTGCCGACACACATGCTGCTATCGGGTTGTAAGCCCAAAACATCGTTTTGTGTATAACCGTAGTATCTATCATCTAACCAAATAGAAAAACCCATGAGCAGAGGCTTCAAGTTCGCGGCGGCCTTATCGGTATGTCGATCTTCGCCATGGAGTCATCGATCGTTGCAGGCCTTGGGTCGCGGTAACTTCAGTCCCATTGCCGGACTCACCGATGACCCCGTCAAATGCCAGCCGCCGGCCCGATTTAATCAGGGTCGATTACCGTGCGTGAGCGGTTAAACCGTCTGTCACCCCCATGCACCTGACTCCCCGCGAACGCGAAAAACTCCTGATCGTCACCGCGGCCGACCTGGCCCGCCGTCGTCAGGCCCGCGGCCTGAAGCTCAATTACCCCGAGGCCATCGCCATCATCACTTACGAAATCATCGAGGGCGCGCGGGACGGCAAGTCCGTCGCTACGCTCATGAGCTATGGCACCACCATCCTCAAGGCGTCCGATGTGATGGAGGGCGTGCCCGAGATGATCCATGACGTGCAGGTCGAGGCGACCTTCCCCGACGGCACCAAGCTCGTCACCGTCCATCATCCGATCCGATGAATTTCGATTTTCGATTCCCGATTTTGGATTGGGGCGGCCAGCGGGCCGCCCTTCGCTCCGTCTGCGCATGAGTTTCCGGAGAATCGGAAATCGAGAATCCAAAATCGAAAATCCCATGATTCCCGGAGAAATCATCGTCGCCGCCGGCGCCCCGCCGCTCCCGGCCAACGCCAATCTCGCGACCGTCTCGCTCCCGGTCGCCAACACCGGCGACCGCCCGATCCAGGTCGGCTCGCACTATCATTTCTTCGAAACCAACGAAGGCCTGCGATTCGACCGCGCCGCTGCCCGCGGCTTCCGGCTCAACATCCCGGCCGGCACCGCCGTGCGGTTCGAGGCCGGTGAAACCAAGCAGGTCGAACTCGTGGCGCTCGCCGGCACCCGCGAGGTCTACGGCCTCAATGCCAAGATCAACGGCCGACTCGATATGAGAACCCGGGCCACGACGAAGCGTTTCGCGTCCGGCAAATCGAAAATCAAGAATCGAAAATCCTAAATTACCGATGCCGCTCAAACTGTCCCGCCGCCAGTACGCCGAGATGTTCGGACCCACCACGGGCGACCGCGTGCGGCTCGCCGACACGGAACTGTTCGTCCAGGTCGAGCGCGACCTCATCGCCGAGGGCGGCGGGTACGGCAACGAAATCAAGTTCGGCGGCGGCAAGGTCATCCGCGACGGCATGGGCCAGTCGCCCACCGCCCGCGATGCCGAGGCGCTCGATCTCGTCATCACCAACGCCCTCATCCTCGATCCCATCCTCGGCATCATCAAGGCCGACCTCGGCATCAAGCACGGCCTGATCGTGGGCATCGGCCACGCGGGCAACCCGGGCATTCAAAGCGGCCTGGGCTCGGTCTATCCCGACCCGCGGACCAAAAAGAGGAACCCGATGATCGTCGGCGCTGCGACGGAAGTCCTCGCTGGCGAGGGCTGCATCATCACCGCCGGCGGCATCGACACCCACATCCATTTCATCTGTCCCCAGCAGATCGACGAAGCCATCTCCGCGGGGATCACGACCATGCTCGGCGGCGGCACCGGCCCGGCCACCGGGACCTTCGCCACCACCTGCACCCCCGGCGCCTGGAACCTTCACCGAATGCTCGAGGCGGCGGAAGCCTACCCGATGAACCTCGGTTTCCTCGGCAAGGGCAATTGCGGCACCGCCGCGCCATTGCGCGAGCAGGTCCTGGCCGGCGCCATCGGACTGAAGCTGCATGAGGACTGGGGCACCACGCCGGCCGCCATCGACGTCTGCCTCGGCGTGGCGGACGAGCTCGACGTGCAGGTCGCCATTCACACGGATACGCTAAACGAGTCGGGCTTCGTCGAGGCGACGATCAAGGCCTTCAAGGGCCGCACGATTCACACCTTTCACTCCGAGGGCGCCGGCGGCGGTCACGCCCCCGACATCATCCGCGTCTGCGGCGAGGCCAACGTGCTGCCATCGTCCACCAATCCGACGCGGCCCTTCACGGTCAACACCATCGACGAGCACCTCGACATGCTCATGGTCTGCCATCACCTCGACTCAAAGATCCCGGAGGACGTCGCCTTCGCCGAGTCGCGCATCCGGCCCGAGACCATCGCCGCGGAGGACTGCCTGCACGATCTCGGCGCCATTTCCATGATGTCGTCCGACTCGCAGGCGATGGGCCGCATCGGCGAGGTGATCATCCGTACTTGGCAGACCGCGCACAAGATGAAGGTCCAGTTCGGCGCGCTCGCCGGCGGCTCGCACCCCGCCGCCGACAATTTCCGCGCGCTCCGCTACCTCGCGAAATACACGGTCAACCCGGCGGTCGCCCATGGGATCTCGCACATCGTCGGCTCGCTCGAGGTCGGCAAGCTCGCGGATATCGTCCTGTTCAAGCCCGCGCTCTTCGGCGTGAAGCCCGAGCTCGTGCTTAAGGGCGGCTTCATTGCCTGGGCCAACATGGGTGATCCGAACGCATCCATCCCCACGCCCCAGCCGACCTTCTATCGCCCGCAATTCGGCGCCGCCGGCCGGGCCGTGACGTCGACCAGTCTCACGTTCGTCAGCGCGGCCTCGTTGCACCACAAGACCGGCCCGAAATCGCTCGGCCTGCGACGCCGGCTCGAGGCGGTGAAGGACTGCCGCGGCATCGGCAAGGCGGACATGGTGCTCAACGACGCGCTCCCGAAGATCGAGGTCGATCCCGAGACCTATACCGTCAAGGCCGACGGCCGCGTGCTCACGTGCGAGCCCGCCAAGGTGCTGCCAATGGCGCAGCGCTACTTCTTGTTCTGATTATCACCACGAAGGTCACGAAGCGGGATTTTGAAACCATGGAGCGATTCCTTCGTGCGCTTCGTGCGCTCCGTGATTCAATTCCAGTTCGATGCACTTGATCTCTGCAGCGCTTACCCAAAGCGACCCCGGCCTGAGTGAGGTTTCAGTGTCCGTGGAGCGGATCACGCTCGCCAAGCGGCTCTGGCGCGCCGCGGCCGAAGACGGGACGGAATTCGGCTTCGAATTATCCACGCCTCTGCGGCACGGTGACGTGTTCTGGCAGACCCCGGCCGCGCGTTATGTCATCCGCCAGCAACCCGAACCGGTGCTGGAAATCTCCCTGGAAGTCGCGCCTTCGGCCGCGGCGGGCATTGGCTGGGCCATCGGCAACCTGCACATGGAACTGTCCGCCGAGCCCACGCGGCTGCTGGCGCCCGATGATCCGGCCGTGCGGCAGTTGCTTGACCGGCTGAGTGTTTCCTATCGCCCAATCTCCGCACTCTTCCGGCCCGGACGTTTTTCCCGCGGCAGCCAGCAACCCCATGAAATCGGCCCGAGCCACAAGCACTAAGTCCCGTGGCAGCCGACGTAAGGAGGCTGGTCCAAAACCCTGCCTCGTCACCTCGGCTGCGACTGAGACCAAAGCAGGCTCGGACTCCTACGCGTGGATCGGCGGCCTCCTGCAGGCGGGCGATTCCTTTTATCCCACCGGCAGCTACGCGCACTCTTTCGGCCTCGAGGGCCTGGCCCAGGCAGGCGTCGTCCGAGACCAAGCTTCGCTGGGAAAATTTCTCTTCCTCTCGGCTCTGCCTGCCCTGCGCCGCTCGGATCTGCCCTTGGCCGCGCACGCCTGGCGCGCCTTGGAGGCTCCCGATTGGAACCGGGTTGGCGAAATCTCCGTGCTTTCCTCCTCCCTCAAGACCGCCAGCGAGGCCCGCGCTGCCGCCAGCAACATCGGCCGCCAGCGGGCCGAGCTCGCGGCCAGCCTGCATGCCCATCCGCTGGCCCGGGAATATCTGCGTCGCGCCTCGGCGACAGACTGGCCCTTCTCGCCCCCCGTGTCCGCCGCCTTGGAGGGCCGGGTGCTCGGTGCGCCCCTGTCCGCGGTGCTCGCAGGCGTTTACTATGCGTCGGTCGCCTCATTGCTCGCCGCGGCCATGAAGCTCCTGCGCCTCGGCCAAAATGGCTGCCAGACCCTGCTGACCACCGCGATGCGGCAGTCCGCAGCGGATATTGCAGCGGCCATGGACACGCCCTTCGAGGAAATCGGCTGGTTCAATCCCTGGCTCGACATCGCCGCCGCCCGCCACGAAACCGCCGATGGCCGGCTGTTCATCTCCTGACCGTAGCGCGTACCGAGCATCGCAAAGCCCACCGCGTCCGCTGCATTTCTACTCGCTACCCGCTACTCACTACCCGCTACTTTTCCCATGACTCGTCCCCCACGCATCGGCATCGGCGGCCCGGTTGGCTCCGGGAAGACCATGCTCTGTCTCAAGCTCTGCCAGCAGCTGCGCACGCGCCTCTCGATGGCCGTCGTCACGAATGACATCTACACACGGGAGGACGCACTGTTCCTCACGCGCAACGGCGCCCTGCCGCCCGACCGCATCGCCGGCGTGGAGACCGGCGGCTGCCCGCACACCGCCATCCGGGACGACACCACGATGAACGAGCAGGCCGTACGCGTGATGGAGCTCAGGTTTCCCGACCTCCAGCTCACGCTCGTCGAAAGCGGCGGCGACAATCTTTCCGCGACCTTCTCACCCGAGCTGGTCGACGCCTTCATCTATGTGATCGACGTGGCCGAGGGGGACAAGATCCCCCGGAAAGGCGGGCCCGCCATCCGGTTCAGCGACCTGCTCATCATCAACAAAATCGACCTCGCCCCGCTCGTCGGCGCCGACCTCGGCGTGATGGAACGCGACGCAAAGGCGCAGCGCGGCACCCGGCCCTTTCTCTTCTGCGACCTGAAGCGCGAGCACAACCTCGACCAGGTCATCGCCTGGATCGAGCACGAGGTGCTGTTCGCCCGAAAGTTGAAAAGGTAGGGCGAATCCTCCGGATGAGCCGCAGCTCGTCGGGACGACTCGCCCTACCCATCCCACAATATGACGGCTTTCTCCGGACATCTCTCGCTGCGGGCCGCGGCCCGGGCCGACGGTCGCACGGTGCTGGCCGGGCAGTCGTTTCGCGCACCTTATCATCTCAGCAAACCGTACTGGGATGCGGACGCGCAGACCCTGCTCGTGCAGGTCGTGAATCCGACGGCCGGCATTCTTTCCGGCGACCGGTTCGAATCGGACATCGCGGTGGGAAAAGACGCCGCGCTGCTGGTCACGACACCGAGCGCCAGCCGGGTCTTCAAAATGAAGGATGGCACAGCCGAGTGCCGGCAGCATTTCACCGTGGCGGCCGGAGGCTGGCTGGAAGTCATGCCCGAGCCACTCGTGCCGCACCGCGGCTGCCATTACCGGCAAGCCACGCACATCGCGGTCGAGCCGGGAGGCGGGCTGTTTTTCGCCGACCTGCTCATGCCGGGCCGGGTGGCGCATGGCGAGGCGTGGGCGTGGGAAAAACTCTGCCTGGAAATCGACGTGCGCCTCGGCAGCGAGCTCATCCTGCGGGAACGCTTCGAGCAGACCGGAGTGGAGCTCGAGGCGCTGGCTGAACTGGCCGGTTCAGGGCCGGCAGCCTGTTTTGGCAACGCGGTGCTCATTGCGGCGGAAACCGGGGAGGACCAGGCTTGGCGCGACGCCGTGGCGGCCCTGCATGGTAACGGCCTGTGGGTAGGAGTGAGCCCGTTGCGCCGCGGCGGATGGAGCATCAAGTTTGTCGCGGAGAATGGCATGCGCCTGCGCAGCGGATTGCGCGCTGTGCGTCAGGCGCTCTCCATGCGGTTTCCGCGGCTCACCTGCGATCCACGGAAACTCTGAGGCCGGTGCTTGACGCGGCGGCTTAAGGATGGCCGCGTCCTCCCTGTCAGAGGGCAAACAGCACCACGCCGGAGGCCGCGATGGCCCAACCGGCCAATTTCGCGGCGTTGGCCGAAAAGCGGGCAGCCATCATCCCCAAGCCCACACCTGCGGCATGCAAGAGGGCGGTCGCAAGGATGAAGCCGGCGCCGTAGCTGAGCCCGCCGGCCGTGGCGGGCATTTCCGCACCGTGGGCAAGGCCGTGAAAAACCGCGAAAATACCGACCAGCGCCATGCCCGCGGCCACTGGGAGCCGTACTGTCGTGGCAATCAGCAGGCCCAGCACGAGGACCGAGGCGGCAATGCCTTGCTCGACGCCGGGAAACCTAAGGCCGGCATGGCCCAAGGCCGCACCAAGCGCCATCACGCCTACAAAGGCCGACGGCACGAGCCAGCGGGCGCGCCCACCCAGCTGGGCGGCCCAGAGCCCGACCGCGATCATCGCCAGCAGATGATCCCAGCCGGACAGCGGGTGGGCAAAGCCGCCGCTAAAATCCCAAGTGAAACCATCACCTTCGTGGCCGGGATGGGCCTGCGCCAGGGGCGCCGCCGCCAGCAGCAGGGACAAGGCACCGAGAAGACGGGAGCGATTTCTCATGCCTGCAGGTGAAGCAGATCACGTTCCATTTCGCCAACCTTCAATTCCCGGCCGCGTCTGACCCGCCGCGCAACCGCGGACATGAAAAAACCGCCGACGCACGGGGCGAAGGCGGCTTGGAGAGGGAGGTCGGAGCGGATTAACGCTTCGAGAACTGGAAACGCTTGCGGGCGCCGGGCTGGCCGGGCTTTTTGCGCTCTTTTTCGCGGGGATCGCGGGTGATGTGGCCGGCCTTCTTCAGGGCGGCGCGCAACTCGGGATTCAGCTTCTGGAGGGCGCGGGCGATGCCGTGGGCAACCGCCCCGGCCTGGCCCGCGACGCCGCCACCGGCGACATTCGCGGTCACGTCGATCTTCTCGCGGAGCTCAACGGTGAGCAGCGGGGCGTAGGCCTGCTTGGAGAAATTCTCGTGGGAGAAGTAGCTGTCGAAGTCGCGGCCGTTGCAGACCAGCTTGCCGGAACCCTCGGTCAGGCGGATGCGGGCGGTGGAGGTCTTGCGGCGGCCGGTGCCGAGGAAAATGGTGGTGGCGGTGCTCATGGACGGAAATTAGACGGTCGTCTTGACGGGATTCTGCGCCTCATGCGTATGCTTCGGCCCGGCAAAAACGTGGAGCTTGGTCAGCATCTTGGCGGCGATCCGGTTCTTCGGAAGCATGCCCTTCACGGCGTGCTCGATGATAAACTCGGGATGGCGCTCGCGCATCAGGGACAGCTTGCGGTAGCTCTCGCCGCCGACGAAGCCGGAGAAAAACATGTATTCGTTCTTCTCTTCCTTCTTGCCGGTGAGGACGATCTTCTCGGCGTTGATGATCACGACGTGGTCGCCGGTGTCGATCGTCGGGGTGTAGGTCGCCTTGTGACGGCCGCGGATGAGGTTGGCGGATTTCACCGCGAGACGGCCGAGCACGGCGCCCTCGGCATCAATAAGATGCCACTTGGACTGCACCGTCTCCTTTTTGGCGAGGAAGGTTTTCATGGGAAAAGAGGCCAAGAGCTAGGGTTTCGCGGAAGAGTGTCAACCCTCGTTTTCTGCGGGTGGAAACCTCCCAGCCCCAGGATCCGGCGGACAATCCCAGCCTTGTTTCGGACCGCGGATATGCGAGCGTAAGAGCAACTTGCCATGAACCACCGCACTACCCTCCTGGCCGCCGGGTTATTTGGCTTCAGCGGCATCGCCTTCGGGACATTTGGCGCCCATGCCCTCCGGGACTGGCTGGCGGAACGGGGCATGACCGTCGCTTGGGAGACGGCCGCCCGTTATCAGCTCATCCACGCCGTCGCACTGTTCGGGGCCGCGATCTGGTCCCGGCAGACCCAAGGCGCCGCCCAACGCCGCGTCAGCTGGGCGGCCACCTGCTGGTCTGTGGGTATCGTGCTTTTCAGCGGATCACTTTACGCGCTGGCCGCCGGCGGCCCCCATTGGCTGGGCCCCGTAACCCCGCTCGGCGGGCTCGCCTTCATGGCCGGCTGGATCTGCCTCTGCACCGCCGCCTACGCAAAGGAAACGTGAGTCCCATGCATCTGCCCGCCGATTTGCGCACCCTGCTGGAGGCGGCGCGCCGCGTCGGCCGACCACGGATCGTGGGCGGCAGCGTGCGCGACTGGCTGCTGGGGTTGGAGCCCAAGGACTTCGATGTCGAGGTGGCGGGAGTTGATTTTGAAACCTTGCACCACGCGCTTGCTCCGTTCGGCGCCACCGATGTCGTCGGCCGCAGTTTTGGCGTCATCAAGGTGCGCAGCGCCGCCGGCGCGGAGTACGACTTCAGCCTGCCGCGCCGGGAATCCAAGACCGGGGCCGGCCACCGCGGGTTCGCGGTGGCAGCGGACGCCGGGCTCAGCGATGCGGCGGCCGCGGCCCGGCGCGATTTCACGGTCAATGCCATCGCGTACGACCCGTTCAGCGATGCGCTCATCGATCCGCACGGCGGGCAGGCGGACCTGCGCGCGCGGGTGCTGCGGCATACCAGCGCCGCCTTTGTGGAGGATCCGCTGCGGGTGCTGCGGGCCTTTCAGCTTGCGGCGCGATTTGATTTTTCCCTCGCGCCGGAGACCGCCTCCCTGGGCCGGAGCATCGTGGATGCCTTTGCCGAGCTGCCTGTCGAGCGGGTCTGGGGCGAATGGGACAAATGGGCCGCGAAATCGATCCGGCCATCCCGCGGCCTCGCCGTGCTGGAGGAAACCGGCTGGCTGCGCCATTTCCCCGAAATCGCCGCCCTCCGGGGCACGCCCCAGGAGCCGGAGTGGCATCCGGAAGGAGACGTATTTACGCACACCCAGCTTTGTCTGGACGCTCTCGCGGCCTTGGCGGAATGGCAGGCCAGCGACAGCGCGCGCCGGCGAATGCTCACGCTCGCGGTGCTGGCGCATGATTTCGGCAAACCCTCCACGACCGAGCACGCCGAGCGGCGCGGCCAGTTGCGCTGGATCAGTCCCGGCCACGAGTCGGCGGGCGGCCCGATCACGGAAGGGTTTCTCCGCCGGATCGGCGCGCCGCTCGAACTCGACGCACCCGTCCGTGCGCTCGTGGTCGACCATCTCGCGCACCATCACGGCCAGGCTGAATTCACCGATGCGGGGGTGCGCCGGCTGGCGCGCCGGCTCGCGCCCGCCACGATTGACGACCTCGCCCTCGTCATGCTGGCCGATCATGGCGGCCGTCCTCCCCTGCGCTCGCCTGAAAGCCTGAGCCGCATCGATCAGCTGCGGACGAAAGCCCGGGATCTCGCGTTGCAAAGCTCGGCGCCGCGGCCGCTCGTGCTCGGCCGGCACCTCGTGGCGCTCGGCCGCGCGCCAGGGCCGGAATTCAAGGCCATCCTCGATGCGGCCTTTGAAGCGCAGCTCGATGGGGCCTTCGCCGACGAAACCGGCGGCAGGCTCTGGCTAAGAAACCATTTGGGCCAGCACTAGCTCGGCCGCACCGACGGCGAGCGGACCATCGCTCAGTATCTTGGCGCGCAGGCCGCCATTGCCGCGCAGCCATTCCTCCGCGCCCGGCCTCACGGCCTGGTTCATCCAATGGCAGGGCTTGGACTCGCCCGTGCCCTCAAACTCCACCCCGCCGAGCGAAAATCGCCGGCCGATCAGGGTGTTGATGTCCAGACCGGACAAAACGACATTCCGGCGGAAAGCCCCGGGGGAGAGGGCCGGCACCGCGAAAGCCTGCCGGGCTGCGTCAAAAACATCCCAGGCAAAAAACGTGATCTGGCCCTTGTAGTCCTCCTTGTAGTCGAGAAACCGGTCGCCCTCGATGCCCCGGCCGGCCCGGCACATGATTTCCTTCACCTCGACGGCCGGATGATCGCCAGCCGCCTGGCCGTGATGGCCGAAGAAATTGTGTCCCGGGGAGACGAAGAGGTGATGAATCCGGACATTCACGCGCCTGACAGTACGCCGGGCTTTACGACTGACTCAAGACCCGGATAAATCCCCGGCATGTCCGCCGCCTTTGCCCCGATCCGCGCCTTCCAATGGGACCTCGCCCGCCAAGTGGAGCGGCTGGACTGGCTGCTCGCCCAGCTGCCACGCTACGCCGACTGGGGTTACCAGGAATTGCATCTGCACCTTGAGGACGCAGTACACTACCCGAGCCTGCCGGGCGTCGCCCGGCGCGACGCCTACAGTTACGCCCAGTTCACGCGCCTGGTAAACGAGGCGACACGCGTGGGCCTCAAGGTCGTGCCGATCGTCAACCTGCTCGGGCACACCCAATACCTGATCAAGGTGCCGGAGTTGCGCGACCTCAACGAGCTGCGCGCGGCCGATGGCTCGCCCATCCCCGGCGGCCAGATCTGCCCGCTGCATCCGCGGACGCTCGAGATCGCCGAGAAACTGTTGCACGACATGGCGCCCTTTTGCACCGCCGGCAAGGTCCACGTCGGACTCGATGAATCCTTCCAGCTGGGTCAGCATCCCCTGAGCAAGGCGGAAATCGCCCGCATCGGGCTGGCCGCGCACTTTGCGGGTCACGTCAAACGGCTGCACGCGCTCACGGGTTCGATGGGGCTGCGCATGGGCATGTGGGCCGACATGCTGTATTTTCTGCCCGACGCGATCCCGCTGCTGCCGGCGGATATCATCGCGTACGAGTGGTACTATTACGGTTTCCCGCGCCGGCCGCGCGTGGAGCTGTACAACTTTGCCGAGAGCGGCCTTGGGGAACGCCTGCGGGCACGCGGCATGACCGTGTGGGGCTGCCCGATGAACGGCTCGGCCCGGTACGAACCGATGCCACATTTCACCGACCGGATGGAAAACATCCTGTCGTGGTGGCGGCACGGCGCCAAACTCGGCACCGAGGGCCTGCTGATCTCCTCGTGGGAGCCGTTTCGTCTGGCCATGGAACTGACGACTGTCGTCGACGCCGCCGCCGCCACGCTGTGGCTCAACCCCGGCGTGACCGACCCGAAGGAAATGATGACGCGGGGATTTGCCCGGGTATTTGGCCGAAGCTCCGCCAAAAAGGCGGCGAGTGTGGCGCTGGCCAGCGACCGCTATCCGTTTGGCGGTTACCCGCGTTGGCAGATCAACGAGCGCTGGGACACGGTCTCACGCCGCGAGCCGCTCGCCCCGTTTCTGGCCGAAGAGCGGTTTTGCCGGCTGGCCGCGGGAAAGTCGCCCAAAGGGCACAACGCCCTGCCGGCGCCGTTACGCGCGAGTTTGGAGTTCCGCCATTACCTCGCCGTGCGCGACGTATTCGTACGCCGGGCCGCCCAGGGGCTCGCAAGCAAAGCTGAGGCCAAACTTTTTGCCAAGGCGCTGGTCGCGGGACGCCGCGCCGCCCGGGCCATGTGGCGTTTCACCCGCGACCGCCGCAAACGCGGGGCCAACGAACTGATCCTGGCGAACGACGCCCAGCGGTTCCGGGCCTGGCAAGAGGGCAAGCCGGTGTTCGGGAGCCGCTGGCAGCTGTGCTACAAGGTGAAGGACTTCGCCCCCGCGCTCCATCTCGTGGCCGTGGAGCAACAGCAATCCGACGGAACCTGGCTCAGCCAACAAGAGTGCCTGACCATCGAGTTTCAGACCCGCGCAGCTCAGCCTCACGGCACGATGGTGCGCGAGCATGCCGCTCCGGTCTCTTGGGATAACGCACGAGACCCCCTGCCCCATCTGCGCATCGTCGTTCGCGGTATCGGTCAGGTCATGGTGGGTGATGTCGTACTGACCGACGGGTCAACCCTGCTGCGCGCGCGCGGATCGAAATCCGTCCGCTGGCGACGATTGGGCGAGGCAGCGCCGAAAGCTGGGTTACCGCCGTTGGCCTGGGACGTAAATCGCGGCGTACTCGAACTCCACTTTTGAATCAGGCTTGAGTAGATGTCGGACTGCCCGGTACCGACCCTATCCACGCCGATTCAAAGCCAAGTGTGGCTTGGATAAGCTGGCATCATCCGAATAGCAGCCCGTGCTCGTTCACCCGTAGCCCAAAAAAAGCGCCCTCCCCGTGAAGGGAGGGCGCTGCGGTCAGCGGGTGGTTAAGCCAGATGATTAGAATTTGTACTTCAGATCAACATACCAGACCCGGCCGAAGGGGCTGTAGGCGCTCCCGTCGAACGGAGGATTGCCGAAGACATTCGAGTCCAAGGGCGGATTCTGGCCGGTCAGGTTGTTGCAGCCAAGGTCGACGCTCAATCCCGCGAGCGCCGGATTCACGACCTCGCCAAGGTCAAAGCGCGTCTGTAGATCGAGCACGTTGTAGGCAGATTCAATTCCGCCTTCCATGTCTGGAACCTTGGGAATATGCGTGTAACCGAGTGTAGCGCCAAACCCCTTGTAGGTCCAGTCCACGCTCGAGTACGAACGCCAGTGCGGCAGGGTGCCATCATCAGCAAATCCGGCGTAATCGGTGCCTGGGTCAGTCGGACCAGTCTTGATGAAGAAGGTCCGGAGATTCGCCCAGCTCGTCTCAACCGTAAACCGGCCGTATTTGTCCCACGGCAGGCGGTACTTGGCGTGCAGGTCGAACCCGTTCTGGTTGATGCCACCGATGTTAACCAAGCTCGTCAGCACGTAGATGTTGGTCAGGTTGGTCGAAACTTGGCCGGGAGCCGTGACTTGGTGGCCACCGAGGTTGGCAAAATTACCTGTGGTAACATACGGGGCGAACGGCGAAGCCGGGCCATATTGCTCAACCGATTGCATCATCGTCAGACCACTGGCCGGAGCGCCAATCACATCGGTCTGCTTGATGCTGTAATAGTCGATCGTGAACTCCAGGCCCTTGACGTATTTCGGCGAGTAGATCGCGCCGACCGTGTAGCTCTTCGCATGCTGCGGGGTCAGCGAGGCGTTGGATCCGCTCGCCTGCTGGGCCTGAATGTTGGGGAACTTGGTACCGGTCGCCACGCCCGCGGAGTTGTAGGCGTTCAAGCCGCCGGGGCTGGAGGTGAAGCCTGAACTCGAAGGACCGTAGAGGTCGTAGAGTGGCGGGGCCTCGAAGGACTTGCCGAATGTCGCCCGGAATCCGAAGTCGTCGTTCATCGGCAGGTAACGGACGCTGTACTTCGGCACGGTAACCGTGTTGCCACCGCTGTAGATTTCGTGGCGAACCGCGCCATCCAAGGTCAGCAGGTAAGCGCCGGGAATGGCGTTCTGCGGGCTCGTGATCGGCACCTTGATTTCAGCGAATTGGCTCTCGATGGTATCACCCTGGGAAAACGGATTGATTGTCGTGCCGTTGTTCCAAAGCGAGCTGCCGTTGGGCTGGATCAAGCTGTTGTAATCGGCCGTCGCGCTCAGGGTCTCCTTGCGGAACTCAACACCCGCCGCGTAGGAAATCTCGCCGCTCCAGATGTCCAGGACCTTGCCGTTGGCGATGAGATCATAGGAAATCAGTTTGCTTTCGTAGATACCGACGGCGGTGCCGTAGATGTTGGCTGCAGCCAGCGTTGTCGGATTCTGGGTAATCGCAAACAGGTTGATGTTGCCGCTCGCGATACCGGCCAGCAGGGCGGAATTCAGGATCTGGTTGTAATTCAGGTTGGTCTGCCGGGCATCGTTGTAATTGATGTAGGCATCGAAGTTGAAGTACTCGTTGACCTTGCCGACCACATCGAACGTCCCGCGGTAGAAATCATTCTGGGTGGTATAGATACGGTTCGGGCCGGACAGGAAACGATTGCGGATCGTAAGGCCGGACGTGTCCGTGATCGGAATACCCGGGTCTCCCTGGAGGCTCGCGATGGTCGCCGAGACTGGCTGCGGGTTGAGGACCGAGGCTGTAGCCGTGCTGGCATAAATGAAGTCAGCCTTAACCGTGAGTTTCGAACTCACGTCATGGGAGACGGAGGCATCAACAATCTTCTTGTCGAGACCGCTCTGGAAGGTCGGCCTGATGCCGAGATTGAATCCGGCGGTGATATTGTTGTTCTGAACATAGGTTCCATTGGCGACAAGGGTCGCGAACGGAACAGCCGGACCAGCCGGCGGGGTGTTCAGGCCCGACTTCAGGTTATAATACACGCCGCCCGAGGTGTTGATCACGCCCGGATAGCTCGGCGTGCCATAGTAGGGATTGGTGTAGGTGAAATCCGACTCATATAGCGGATCCGTCTTGGACCACTCGGCGGCCACCATGACCTGCGTGTCCTTATTGGAAGCACCCGCGATCGCAGAGACATTACGCTCACGGACGTAACCAGCATTGGCGGTCTTCTTGGTCACAGAGAAGTGCGTATCGAGTTCCGCACCGGTGTAATCCTTCTTCATGATGATGTTGATTACACCCGAGACGGCATCCGTGCCGTAGATGGCGGACGCGCCGTCGGTCAGGACCTCAATCCGGTCGACGGCCGAGATCGGGATGAGGTTAAGGTCGACGAAGGTATCGCCGCCTGAGGCAGCCACCGGGGATGAGGCCACCCGCTTGCCGTTGATCAGCACCAGCGTGTCCGTATTGCGCAGAGCGGCTTGGGAGCCACCGTTGTTACTATTGTAGGCGGTGTTGGCGTTATCCACGCCGATATTATTCGCGCCTTGGATCTGGGGAACCGTTTTCTTCAGGAGATCCAGCACGCTCGAGGTGATGCCGGTGGCGGCAATCTCGGCCGTGGTGATGACCTGGACGGGCATGGCCTTCGTCTCATCCGCCGCAGCCGGGATGTAGGAACCCGTCACCTCGAATTTCTCGAGCACGACGGTTGAATCGGAATCTTTGGCCGGGGCAGCAGCGGTCGTCTGGGCATAGCCAGAAACCGCGAGTAGACCTGAAGCCGTCAACAGTGACAGCGCAGTCATGAACTTCCGCGAACGGAGGTTGTTCATAGTCATAGTTTTATCAGTTTGTGTTGTGGTGTTATAGAAGTTAACCGGCTTGGGACCATGTTGAACTTGGAAAAATGCTGGAATGAAAAATCGGGGAATGCAATAAATTCGTTAAGAAGCACCATTTGTTAGTTAAATGGCATGTTTTCCACGTCGAACTGTATTCTCACCGCTAATCAGCTTGGCAATTTTGAAGCCGTCGCGACCAAGCAACATCGGCCATTGGCCTTGGGACGCGTTGGCTTAGCCTAACTACATCGCCCGAATCGCTGAAAAGGCCGCGGGTAAGCAGAGAACCTTCGCGCAGGGCCACACACGGGAATTTCCCCAAATTCATCCCAAGCAATAGCGGGACTATCCAAGCACTGGTCAAAAAAAAGCGCCCTCCCCGTGAAGGGAGGGCGCTGTGGTCAACGGGTGGTTAAGCCAGATGCTTAGAATTTATACTTCAAATCGACATAATAGACCCGCCCAAAGGGGCTGTAAGCGCTACCGTCGAACGGAGGATTGCCAAAAACGTTCGGGTCCAACGGAGGATTTTGGCCGGTCAGGTTGTTGACGCCAAGATTGACGCTCAAACCAGCGAGCGCCGGATTCAAAACCTCGCCGAGGTCAAAGCGCGTCTGCAGATCCAGCACGTTGTAGGCGGATTCAAACCCACCTTCCATGTCAGCAACCTTGGGGATGTGCGTGTAGCCCAGCGTGGCGCCGTAGCCCTTGTAGGTCCAATCCACGGTCGAGTATGAACGCCAGTGCGGCAGGGTGCCGTCATCAGCATATCCGGCGTATTCGGTACCCGGGTCGGTCGGACCGGTCTTGATGAAGAAGCTCCGGAGGTTGGCCCAGCTCGACTCCACCGTGAACCGGCCGTATTTATCCCACGGCAGGCGGTACTTGGCGTGCAGATCGAAGCCGTCCTGAACGGATCCACCTTTTCGAGCCACCTTCAGAGTCGGTCTGGATGGTTAATTGATGTTGATACTCCTGACGCTGGTTGTCCATCCCTGGCGGAGGGAAGGCCCGGCTCGGCGGGCCTGACCGGAGCCAGGGATGGAAG
>CAIRTK010000009.1 GCA_903881475.1 uncultured Opitutia bacterium
AAATATACAACCGCGACTGGCGCCTCGAAAAGCTCCGCTACAGGAGCCCGCTCGAAGCCCGCCGCGACCACCAGAAATCTACCCTCTTAGCCGCCTGATTAACCTTTGTCTTGTGTCCAGACAACCGGTGCCGACACACATAATACTTCCGGAATATCCCTTGGGAGCCGGGCAATCGCGAATTCGATCTTTGCTCTCGGTTCAATGGGCGCAATCGATTGGAACCCGGCTTTTCTGTCCACGGTGTTTTCCGCCGGGCGATCCAGCCGGCCACCGGCTGGTCAGGAGTAGGGCAATAAGTGCCCAATGCTTGGCAACCGCTGCGCAGCCTCAAGCAGCGGCCGGGATTACCATATGGAGCCATGAAAACCATCCTTGTCCCGGTCGATCTCTCGGCGGCCACCGCCCCGGTGTGCGGAATGGCCTGTACCCTGGCAAAGCAGATTCATGCCCGGTTGATCCTCCTCCATGTCGTGCTTCCGCCCTTCGTGGCCATGAACGACTATTATGCGTTTGATGCCGGCATGGTGGCGGAGGGCATGGCCGCCGCCGAACGGACCGCGGCCCGCAGGCTCAATGCCCTGGCCCGGCGCTGTGCCCGGAAAGGGATCACGGTCCGGACCGTCCAACGCACCGATTCAACGGTCGCCACGATCGTCGCCCAGGCGGCCGCCACGAAGGCGTCGTACATCGTGATGGGCTCGCACGGTCATGGCTCGGTCTTCGAGCTGATCGTTGGCAGCACGACGAGCGGGGTATTGCGCAAGGCGCTCTGTCCCGTGCTCGTGGTCCCGATTGCCCGCGGCTGACTCCCACCGGTCCGTCCATGGAAATCATCAAGGCCATCTACCAGCGCCGGGCGACGCGGCATTTCTCGGACGCCGAGGTGACGAAGGGGGTGGCCCATGATCTGGTACGGGCCGCGGCGCAGGCCCCGAGCGCCTTCAACCAGCAGCCATGGGCCTTCGGAATTTTTCACGGGCGCGAGCGCCTGAGAGCCTACTCAGACCGGGCCAAGGACCACCTACTGGCCACCGCCGAGCCGTTGTTCGGCCTGGATCCGCGGATCGACCAGTACTGTGACGATAAATATAACATCTACCACGATGCTGATACGCTGATCGTGATCTTCGCCAAACCGGGCCGGCATTCCCCGGTGGAGGATTGCTTCCTCGCGGCGCAGAACCTGATGCTCGCGGCCTTCGGGGTGGGTCTGGGCAGCTGCCCGGTGGGGTTCGCCCGCTCCTGGTTCAACCTCCTGGAGGTCAAAGCTGAGCTGGGGATTCCCGACCACTACATAGCAGTGCTGCCCATTGTCGTCGGTTATCCGGCATTCCCGCCGCCAGCGGTGGAGAAGAACGAGCCCGAGATCGCCTGCTGGCAATGGGACGAGTGATCAGCCGGGGTTTCCCTCGGGTGATGGTCACTCCGCGCCCAAAGGCGCACCGATTCGAAACCACGTAATCCAAGCAAGAACGGGCAGATGCCCGTGCCAGACAGACGGAGCGGAGGCCATGGACGGCAATCCAAGGGAGCCGTAATCGGGTGCGAGCGAACTGACCGGATGGCAGTCCAGAATTTAAGGCAGGGCCCCGGTGGTAGAATGGCGGTCGGCGAAGAATTCCCGGGCCTTCGCAAGCAGCTGGCCTTCGGTCAGATGATGTTCATCGACCGCGCGCGAACCGATGACCCGCCGATCGATTTCCGGGTGGTGCCGCCGGAGCCAGGCGGTGAACTGTTCCATCTCGCTGGCGGAACCCTTGCCGCTGCCGAAAATCAGGATACTTCCGGCGGCCTTCAAAGCCTGGGCGACAGGTTCAAAGAAGCTGTTCGGATCCGGCTTTTCCTGTCCCCGGGTGAAATCCTTGGAATTGTGCGCGTGGCGAAAGTAGTCATCGGGCGCGTGGGGCAAGATCTGGAGCGGTACTTCTCCGCGGAGTTCCGAGCGGAAGATCCGCGCCTCACGGTGGTCGATCACCACCAGCCAATGCGTTTCGCTTGCCGGGCTTTCCGGCACGGGCGTTTCCGACCGCTCGAGAAAGTGGCGCAATTCCACGAGCTCGGAGGCCTCGGTCACGTCCTTGGTGCGGGGTGGGCGCAGGATGAGAACCTGGCCGTTGCGGGTGACCTTCAGGTTTCCATTCGGCTCCTCGACGATCGCGCCGAGATGGCTGAATAAGGACCGCACCTCGCGCCAGGCCAGGTTGTGCGCGAGCGGATGACGGAAGATGGCTTCGTAGGTGCGCCGGTGGGGGCCGCGAAGTGAGGTCGGTGAAGTCATGGAGGGCAAATTTATGGGGGTTGAAGGGAGGACCGCCCGGACATCCTACCCCACGAGGCTGCCGGAGGCTCGGCACATCTTGCCCTTTACATTGCATCACTTGCCCCGGCGCGGACGGGCAGAGCGCCGGCGGGGCGGAACGCCGGCCGCATACCCCAGCTGACAAGCGCGAGCGTGATAAGCGAATTGGCCGGCATCAGGATGGCAGCCACCAGCGGATTCATGCGCCCGGCCACGGCGAGTCCGACGGCGAGAACATTGTAGGCGATCGAGAAGCCGAGGATGATCCGCTGGCTCCGGCGGCGTACGAGACTCACGATGAAGAGGGCGCGGAGGCCCGAGATGCTGCGCCCGAGATAATAAAAATCCGCCTTCTGGGCGAGATGGCCGCGGTGGATGACCGGTGTGCCGCGGCAAAGTGCCTGGTCGAAGGCCAGGCTGTCATTGGCCCCATCACCCAGCATCAGGGTCCGGTTGGCCCCATGCCGTTCGAGCCAGGCCGCCTTTTCCCGGGGCGTGAGATCGCCATGGGCATGGGACGGGGGCAGGCCCAGCTCGGCGGCCAGGGCGGCAACCTTGGGGCGATGGTCGCCGCTGAGAATGTAGGTGGGGTAACCGAGCCGGCCGAGTTCGGCCAGCTCCGCGCGGGCATCCGGCCGGGCGGCGTCGGCGAACTGAAAATCGGCGAGTACCTCGCTGTCGCGGGTGAACCAGGTTCCGCGCGCAGCCAGGTCTGAAGCGGCGGCCATCCCGGCCCAGGCAGGTCGGCCCAGGCGCCAGTGATGGCCGGCCGCATCGAGCGCCACTCCTTGGCCGATGACTTCCTGCACGTCGCTTTCGAGCACAGAGCCCAGCCCGCGGCCGAGCAGGTTCTCGAGCAGGCATTGGCTGATGGGATGCGGATTGTCCCGCACGAGCGTCAGGAGTGCATCGTGGGCGTCGCGGTCCAATTGAAGGAGGGCCTCCGGATTCCGCAGCACGAGTGTCTCCAGCGTGAGCGTTCCTGTCTTGTCGAAGGCCAGCTGACGGACGCCGGCGAGCCGGGCCCACAGGTCGCCGGTGCGGACGAATACGCCGCGGCGGCGAAGGGCGACGGTCGCCATTTCATCGGTCAGCGGATAGGCCAGGCCGATCGCGCAGGGACAGGAGACCACGAGAACGGCGGTGACCACCGAACCGGTGCGGAGGGCATCGCCGGTGGCAAGCCACCAGGCGACACCCGCGACGGCCGCGACGCCGAGAATCCCGATGAGGTATCCGCGGATGATGGCTTCCAAGACCGCCGACCGGGGGCCGGTCTGCTCCACCGGCGCGAGCAACTGGGCCAGCAGCGAGTCACGCCAGGGTTGCAGTGCCGCTAGGCGCGCCTCGGTGCGGCTGACATTCACGGCGCCGGAAGGCACCCGCTGTCCGGCCCGGAACAGCCGCGGATCGGCCTCCCCGTTGATGGAGGCGAGGGAGAACGCGGCCTCGGCGGATTCAAGCCGCGAATCGACCGCGGCCGCCTGGCCCGACGTGCAAAAATAAATCTGGCCCGCGGCCAGCTCCTCGGGCCGTACCGTCCCGCCGCCAGCGAGGCGAACCCGCGGCGGTTTCGGCTGCTGGCTGAGCAAGCGCCGCTGGTTGCGCTCGACCGCCGCGACCTGCGCCCAGCGGCCCGTCAGCATCAGGAGGATGAAGCCGGAGACAAAGTCGAAGTAGACGAACTGCTCGCGGCCGGCGATCCATCCATAAAGCGAACCCAGGTAGGCGCCGGAAATTCCCAGGGCGATGGGTAGGTCGATGTGGACCGCACCGACGCGGAGCGCGTGGAGGGCGCGGTTGAGGAAATAACTCCCGCCGACCAGCAGGCTGAGCGTGCCGAAGACCAGCGACAGCGTGCCGAAGAGCCGGGCATACGCGAAGGTGCGCTCCATCCCGAAGTAAACCGGCAACGTGAACAGCATCGTGTTCATCGCGAACGCCGTGCAGAGCCCGACACGGCGCACGAGCGCGCGGGACTCCGGCTCGGCCGCCGCCTCCCCCGCCGGGCCGGGGAGATAGCCGAACGCCTGAAGCTTCCGCGCGAAGGCCACGGCGGAAAATTCTCCCGGTATCCAGCGCAGCCGCATCTGCCCCAGCTGGGCGCTGGCCTCGATGTCCCGCGCGCCGGGCTGCTGCGAGAAAATCCGCTCGATCAGCCAGACGCACCCCGCGCAGGAGATGCCCTGGACGTCGAGCGTGAGCTCCGGCGTCCGGCCGGTGGCCTCCGCCGCCTGCTGTGCGGCCGCGAGCCAGGAAAAATCGCGGGACTCAAACACCGCCGTGTCCGCGGGCGCCGTGATCTCGTCCTTGATCTGGTAATAGCCCTCGAGCCCGTGCTCGTGGACGAGCCGGAATACATACGCGCAGCCGGAACAGCAGAAGCCCGCCGCCTGCAGCCGCGGCTCGGTCAGCGGGGCCCCGCAATGCCGGCACGCGCGGCAGCCGGGCGCAGCCGGGGGTGGGACAGGCAGGGTGGCGGCGGTGCTCATGTCAGAAACAGAGGAGCGTGGCGGGATCGGGACCGGGCAGGCCGAGCGTGCCCCGCAACCGCCAGCTCAGGACGAGCGCAACGGCGAGGGCCAGCATGAGGCGGGTCCGGCCCAGCCAAAGCGGGGAGAGCTGGGACCGGATCCAATGCGACTGGGATTGGGCCAGCCAGAGCAGCGGGACGGTGCCAAGGCCGAAGGCCAGCATGAACTCGACGCCGCGCAGCGCCGACCCGGAAAGCAGGGCGAGCGTCAGGAGAAAGTACAGCGGGCCGCAGGGCAGGAGCGGTGTGGAGAAGCCGAGCGCCGCCGCGGCCTGCACCCGCGGACGGCCGCGGACCCACGCGCCCAGCCGCAGCGAAAAGCGGCCCAGCATCGCCGGCTTGGGCAAAAACCGGTCCCAGCGCAGCGCCATCGCCACAAAATACAGGACCAGTACCCATGGCAGCCAGCGCAGGGCGGAACCGGTCATCCAGGTGAGCGGCATCCGGCCCAGGCCTCCGGCCACGGCCCCGAGGAGCGCGTAGCTGGTCAGACGGGTCAGGTGATACACCGTACTCACCGCCTGCGGATCGGACCGGTCGCCGCGCCCGGGCATCAGGGCGCACGCGAGCGGTCCGCACATGCCGGCGCAATGCAGGCTGGTGATCAGGCCCGCGAGGAACGCGGTGGCGGGTGAATTGATGGCGGAGAGTTCCATGTCAGCGGTGCGGTGCGGTCGCCAGCGGCACTTCCTCGACGGGATGTTTGGCGGCGATGATGAACCACGCGGTCCAGGCAGCCACCTGCAGCAGGCAGACGGCCACGAAGATCAGCCAGAGGCGGCTCCGGGGCGGGGCGGCGGATTCAGGGCTTGGTTCCATGGGGTGGAGCTGATTCCTGCTCTTCCTCGCGCAGCAGCCGAACGTCCGGCCCGAGAAACTCGATTTCACGGTCGAGGTGGAAAGTCCCTGAAGCGTCCCCGACCCGCACCGTCAGGACGAACGGTCCGCGGAAATCCGCGCGCGGCTGCTGCAGCACGAGCGGCTGCACGATCTCGCCCAGGGCCGGCACCTCGACGGGGTCGCGCAGGCCCGTCTGGCTCAGGTCCGCGGGTGCGCGCTCGAGACGGAGCTGAAACCGGACGGGAACATTCCGCTTGTTCACGAGGCGGACGAGGAACTGGTTGCGGATGAAATCCGCGGAAACCACGTAGGGCGTCCCGGTGATGCGCGTGACGCCGAGGCTGGCCGGCCGGACCGTCGAGAGCGCCCAGCCTGCGACGCTGGCGCCGAGCAGGAGCAGGACTCCGTAAAGGGCGGTGCGTGGCCGGAGCCAGCGGGTCGGGCGGTTGGTGAAGCCCACCTGGGAATCGTAGCGGATGAGGCCGCGCGGCCGGTGCAGGCGGGTCATGACATCGTCGCAGGCGTCGATGCAGGCGGTGCAGCCCACGCACTCCAGCTGCAGGCCCTGCCGGATGTCGATGCCGGTCGGGCACACCTGCACGCAGCGGTTGCACGCCACGCAGTCGCCGGCGCCCGCGGTGCCGATTTTGCCGCGCGGCTCCCCGCGCGCAGTGTCGTAGCCGATGACCAGCGAGTGATCGTCGATCAGCGCGGACTGGAGCCGGCCGTACGGGCAGATGACGATGCAGAGTTGCTCCCGGAACCAGGCAAAGTTGAAGTAGAGCACGCCGGTGAATACCGCCATGAAGGCGAAGGCGCTCCAGTGCTCCACCGGCGCAGCGCGAATCATGGCCCAGACCTCGGGCAGCGAGACGAAATAGGCGAGGAACAGGTGGGCGATGAGCGCGGACGCCAATATGTAGAGCCCGTGCTTGAGGGTGCGGCGAAGGAGTTTGTCGCCGGAGAGCGGAGCGGCATCAAGGGCCCGGCGCTGGACGGCGTCGCCGTCGATCCAGCGTTCAATGCGGCGGTAGACATGGTCCAGGAAGACGGTGTGCGGGCACGCCCAGCCGCACCAAATCCGGCCGAAGAGCGCGGTGATGAAAAACAGGGTGAAGCCGAGGCCGGTAATGACGAAAAACAGGAGCCAGAGATCCTGCGCCGCGAGTGTCAGCCCGAACAGGTGGAACCGCCGGTCGGCCACATCGAGGAAGACCGCGGGATAGCCGTTGATCCTGATCCACGGCAGCGACAGATAGAAGGCGATCAGTAGCAGGGCCGAGCCGCGCCTGGCCAGGGTGAAGCGGCCATGGGAATCGGCGGGAAAAAGGAAGGGGCGGGATCCGTCCTCACGGATCGTGGTGACGGAGTCGCGGGTGGGCAGCGGTGCGGCCATGCTTCATTGCGGGGCGTGCGGCACCCACGCCGCCTGCACCTCGATGGGCTCACCCTCGTGGTGATAACTCAGGATATAAGCCACGGCCTCCGTGATCTTCCGGGGTCCAAGGACGGGTCCCCAGGAAGGCATGCCCTTGACGAGCACACCATTGGTGACCGTTGCATAGATCTCGGTGGGGCGGCCGCCGTGGATCCAAAGATGGTCCACGAGGTTCGGTCCGATGGCACCCGTCAGCTTTTCCGTATGGCAGCTGGCGCAGGTCGTGTTGAAGGTCGCGCGGCCGGCCTCCACGAAAATGGGGTTGCGGCTCATCTTCCACAGGCTCGCATCATCGAGGGTCGGCGTCGACGCGAGCCGCTCGGCCTCAATGACCGCCATTTGCTGCTGGACGGCGGCGGCGTTCGACAGCCCCAGATGGGCGCGCTCGTAGTAGAACCAGTAGCCGGCCCAGAAGATGATGGCGCCGTAGAGCGTCATCAGCCACCAGTTGGGCAGCCGCTTGTCGTATTCCTGGATGCCGTCGAAGGTGTGGGGCCGGAGCGGATCCTGGCCGGGCGGCGTGGGTTGGTCAGGCGTGGGGGTCATGGCGGGGGAGAGGGGAGTCCGGTGCGAAGGGCAGCTGCGCGAATTTTTCGACCTGGGCCCGGGGCATGCGCACGGCCCGCCACGTGATGGTCATGAAAATTGTCGCGGCCGTCACGAAGGCGATGATGACGTACAGGGTGGACGAGTCTTCGAGGATGAGGCGTTTGAACATGGGAGTAATCAGGGAGCGGCGTTGGTCTTGGGCGGGACGGGCACGGACTTGCCCAGCGTCTGGAGGTACGCGATCAGGGCGACGACCTCCTTTTCCGGGGCGATATAGGCGCCGGAGGCGCGAAGATCCTTGGCGATGCCCTTGGCCTGGTCATCGACCTGGTCGAAGATCTGTTGGGCGCTGAGCGGACCATAGGGCACGCCGAGCATGCGCTGCACCTTGATCTTGGCGGGCAGCACGGACGCATCGAGGTTGTTGGCCAGCAGCCACGGGTAGGTCGGCATGTTGGAGCCGGGCGAAATTGCGCGCGGATCCTCCAGGTGGCGCAGATGCCAGATGTTCGGATACTTTCCGCCGACGCGGGCCAGGTCGGGACCGTTGCGTTTCGAACCCCATTGGAACGGATGATCGTAGATCGATTCCCCGAGCCGCGAGTAGTCGCCGTAGCGCAGGATGTCCGGCACCAGCGTGCGGATCATCTGCGAGTGGCAGAGGTAGCAGCCCTCGCGGACATAGAGGTCGCGGCCCGCCAGCTCCAGCGGGGTATAGGGGACCTGGATGCGGTCCTCGACGTTCTGGGCCTGCTGGACGATCATCGTCGGAATGATCTGGATCAGTCCGCCGGCGACCACGGCGAAGAACGTCAGCAGGGTGAAGGGCAGGGCGTTGAGGAGAAGTTTTTCGTACCAGCCGTTCCAGGCCCCCCCGCGGGAGGGCAGCAGTGCGACGCAGGCGATGAGGCAGGCCACCGCACCGGCAAGACCGGCGGTGCTCACCAGGTCGCTGCCGAGCATCCACATCGTCGCGAAGCCGACGGCGAGCACGGCGAACACGGTCGGGGCGCTGAAGAAGGTTGCGCCCAGGCTGAGCCGCGTACCGGGTGCCGGGGCCTCCTCATAGACCTCGATGGTGCCGTTGACGGGCTGCGCCCCGCGGACGGTGCGATAGAAGTTGTAGGCCAGCAGCACCCAACCGGCGAGGTAGAGCCCGCCGCCGATCACGCGCATGAGCATCATCGGCCGGATGGTGTTCAGCGTATCGAGGAAATTGGGATAGGCGAGGACCGTGCCATGCTCGGTCGTTGCGTTGAGCATCAACCCCTGCGTGATGCCGCTGGTCCACATCGCCGCGACGTAGAGCAGGATGCCGACGGTCCCGATCCAGAAATGCAGGTTGGCGAGCGCGGTGGAATAAAGCGGCTTGTTCCAGAGGCGCGGCAGCAGCCAGTAGATCATGCCGGCAGCCATGAAGCCGTTCCAGCCGAGCGTGCCGACGTGCACGTGGCCGATGATCCAGTCGGTGTAGTGCGCGAGGGCGTTGACCGACTTGATCGAGAGGAGCGGTCCCTCGAAGGTGGCCATGCCATAGAACGTGACCGCGGCGGCGAAGAACTTCAGCACGGGATCCGTGCGCAGCTTGTGCCACGCGCCGCGGAGGGTGAGCAGGCCGTTGAGCATGCCGCCCCAGGACGGGGCCCAGAGCATGAGCGAGAAAGTCATGCCGAGGTTCTGCAGCCAGCCGGGCAGAGCGGTGTTCAGCAGGTGGTGCGGGCCGGCCCAGATATAGACGAAAACGAGAGACCAGAAATGCACGACCGACAGCCGGTAGCTGTACACCGGACGCTCCGCCGCCTTCGGCAGGAAGTAGTACATGATGCCGAGGATCGGCGTGGTGAGGAAGAACGCCACGGCGTTGTGGCCGTACCACCACTGCACGAGCGCGTCTTGCACGCCGCTGAAGATCGGATAGCTGTGCAGCAGGCCGGTCGGGATCGAGAGGTGGTTGACGATGTAGAGCATTGCCACCGTCACGATCGTCGCGATGTAGAACCAGAGTGCGACGTACAGCGCGGGTTCCCGGCGGCGGGCCAGCGTCCAGAAGAAGTTCACCGCGAAGACGACCCAGATCAGGACCACGGCGATGTTGATCGGCCAGATGAGCTCGGCGTATTCCTTGCCGCGCGTGTAGCCGAGCGGGAGCGTGATGGCGGCGGCGACGATGATCAGCTGCCAGCCCCAGAAATGCAGGTTGGAGAGGAAGTCGCTGGCGAGCCGCGCCTTCACCAGCCGCTGGGTCGAGTAATAAACCCCGGCGAACATCATGTTGCCGACAAAGGCGAAGATGACGGCGTTGGTGTGTAGCGGGCGGATGCGGCCCCAGGTCAACCAGGGCGTGGCGAAGTTCAGCTGCCAGTAATTCAGCTGGGCCGCGATGAGGAGGCCCACCAGCATTCCCACCAGGCCCCAGATGACGGTGGCGATGAGGAACTGGCGGACGATGCGGTCGTTATACTCGATCGTGATTTTTTGGTCGGGCATGGATGGAGTGGATCAGGGGGTCTCAGTGGCCGAATGCTTCTGGCAGCCGTGGCACGGCGCACGAAGGCCGGTACGGCAGCCGCAGGTTTCGGAGGCATGGGCGTGGAGCTGCTCGGGGTGGCGGAGTGCGGGGGAATCTCGCTCCACCACGCGGGGAGTCTCTCCGCCCAAAGGCAGCAGCGATTCGCGCTCGGCGTTGCTGAACCGACGCGATTGCTCACGGACGAAGAAGACGATAAACGTAAACACGAGGCAGAGGCTGCCCGTGATCATGAGCGGAATGACGGGCAGGATGAGGTCGTTCATGCCGAGCCCTCCCCCGGCCGGATAGTCCTCCCATCCTCATGCCGGCCGCGGACGGCATGGCCATGCGCCCGGCCGTGGCGGTGCTTCACCAGTTCCTTGGCAGCAAACCAGTTGTCCAGTTCGACGCCCTCCAGGCAACCGCCGTCAATCCACAGGTGATAGGCTTGCTTTTGAATTTCCGCCTCGGTGGGTTCGGCGGCGGAAAATGACGGGGTCGTTTTCATGGTAGGTGTCCGGGTTTGAGCTTCTTGGACATCCTAGCAGTTGCTTGGCGGAGTGGCTCCGCGGGTCTTGCCTGGGGCTGCGCATATTTTGTTATAGTGGCTGGGGCGCCGCGCAAAAGATGCGCTGGGTGAACGAGGCCCGATGCCCCGCCGGCGAAGCAACGGGCTCAAATCCGCGCGGTCGCGGCCGGGGCTCGGCGCCCGACGTTTGCCCTTGGCCTGCGGCGCCCCCACCCGAAACCATGGACGGCCCAGCACAGTCGGCTGGGAACGAATCCGGCAGAAAGGACGCTATTCCGCCCGACGGGGCTCATGCCATGGGACGCAAGAAATCAGCCAGCCATGCAGCGAAAGCCGGTTATTCCACCATCAAGTTCCTCATCCGGATCGCCGCCCTGAAAGAGTGTGACCGTCTGGTGGACGACATGGAGAGATGTACTTGTGCGGCGAAGCTGAGGATTGCGCGAGCGCGACCAGCGGAATCGCCCGGCTCCGGCCGGATGTCGCGATCGTGGATATTTCCCTGCGCGACAACAGCGGGATCGAGCTGATCAAGAACATCCGGGTGATCGAAGCGAAGATCCACATCGTGGTGCTCTCCGTGCATGACGAGACAGTCTACGCCTTGCGGGTGCTGAAGGCCGGGGCCAAGGCCTACGTGGCGAAGCAGGACATCGCGAGCAAGGTGATCGATGCGATCCGCAAGGTGAGAAAGGGGCAAATCTACGTGAGCGAGGCCGTCTCCACCCAGATGCTCAACCGCATGGTCCGGGGCGAGGACGCCGAGGGCGACTCCCTGGTCGCCAGCCTGAGCGACCGGGAACTCGAGGTGGTCACGCTTATCGGTTCGGGCCTGGCGACGCGGGAGATCGCGGCCCGGATGCGGGTTAGCGTCAAGACGGTGGAAACCCATCGCGCCCACATCAAGCGGAAGGTCGATCTCACGAGCGCCACGCAACTGGTCCAGTTCTGCTTCCGCTGGGTGGAAGGCACCAAGCTGCCAACCGGATGAATCCCGCCGGCGGGTCCGCCCGCCCAAGGAAAGCACCGCATGAAAATCACCCTCTGGGGCATCAACTACACGCCGGAGGCCACGGGCATCGGGCCCTTCAACCAGGAGCTATGCGAGTATCTGGCCGGGCGCGGTCACGAAGTGACGGCAGTGACAGCGTTCCCGTATTATCCGCAGTGGCGGAAGGAGCCGGGAGATCGTGGCCGGTGGCATCGCACCGACCGCCTTGCCGGGGTAAACGTGCATCGCATGGGGTGCTATGTGACCCCGGACGCGGAAGGAATCGAGGCCGATGCGGCCCGGCTCGGGGTCCTGTCGGACTTGACGGACCTCATCGCCCGGCATGCGGTGGATCAGGTGGTATTTTCGCAGGCGGATTTTTCTCGCAACGACATCACGGATGTCGTCAGCGAGGTCGAGCGGGCGCACTGCCGGGTGCGGTTTTTCATGAACATGCAGTCCTTCTTCGGCAGTTCGGCCGACCGGATCGAGCACAACGGTCATTATGCGTTTGCCGCAGCCACGACAGAGCCGCTGGACAGTCCCTTCAACCGCGTCCTCAAGCTCATGCTCGACGTCGCCGTCGCCCTGCCGGTCGTGGTGTTCGTCCTGCCGCCCCTCGCGCTGGTCGTCTGGGCCATGCAACGCCGGCAGTCGCCCGGCCCGGTCTTCCACGAGCAGCTGCGCTCGGGAATGAACCGGGAGCGGTTTCGCATCTTCAAGTTCCGGACCATGCACGTGGGCAACGCACGGCTATGCGCGAAGCAGGCTGTGGCCAACGATTCGCGGGTATACCCATTCGGCCGGTTCCTGCGGCGCAGCAGTCTCGATGAAATCCCCCAGTTTCTGAACGTGCTGATGGGCTCGATGAGCGTGAGCGGACCCCGGCCGCACCTGCTGGAGCACGACGAGCAGTTTGCCCGTCTGGAGCACTCGTATTTCAAGCGGCACTTCGTGAAGCCCGGAATTACCGGACTGGCCCAGAGCAAGGGCTTTCGCGGTGAAATGATCGCCACGAGCGACTTGGCCAACCGCGTCCATTACGACGCCCTCTACGTGGCGAATTGGTCGCTGGGTCTGGATCTGAGCATCTTGCTCCACACCGTGCGCCAAGTGATCTTGCCGCCACGTTCAGCCTACTGAAGATGCGCTCTAAAGCGGCAGCCATGGCGCGGCGGATGCTATGGCCGTCCAAGCATGGTCATTACCGGCATATTCCTGTCACGCGCGGATAACAAAGTGTGCAACACTCGATAAATAATTTGGATAGTAAAAAGCGATGGCTGCCCGACTAGGAGTCGAACCTAGACAAAACGAGTCAGAGTCGTTTGTGCTACCATTACACAATCGGGCAGTGAAAATTACGAAACGCGAAGCCGCCGGCGGAAGGAGATCCCGCGGGAATGGAGCCGGCGATGGGATTCGAACCCGCAACCGCCTGTTTACAAAACAGGTGCTCTACCGTTGAGCTACGCCGGCGCGAAAGAGTCGCGGATCTGCGAGGAAATTGACTGGGAAATAACAAGGAAGTGGTGGCTCCCCGGGGACTCGAACCCCGAACCAATTGATTAAGAGTCAACTGCTCTACCATTGAGCTAGGAAGCCAAAAGCGAAGGGTGAAAAGCTCATGAAGCCCCAGTTGAAGTCAACTGTGATTTCGGCCGGAAGTGCCCGGAAAAATTCGGGCCGGCGCGAGCGGGGCGCCGGACTTGATCTGGCCGGACCGCTTCATTCCTTCGGGACCGCCGGGCTTGTTTTGTTGGGTCCGGCCGGATGGAGTGAACGGCCTTTTACTCCATGAGGATCGTCTTTCGCCTTTTTCTCCTGATTGGACTGACGTTGTTTGCCGCCGCCCGGGCGCAACCGCTGCCGGTCACGGTCACGCCTGTCATCGCGAGGCATGGCATGGTCGTGGCAGGGCATCCGCAGGCGGCTGAAGCGGGCCGGAAAGTGCTTCAAGCCGGGGGCAATGCCATTGATGCCGCGATCGCGACCTCGCTCGCGCTGGGCGTGGCCGAACCCTATGCCTCGGGCCTCGGGGGCAAGCTGATGCTGCTTTATTACGAATCCGCCGCCGGCAGGACCTACGTGATCGATGCGATGGATGCCGCCGGCGCCTCGCTGGATGTCCCGGCCTATGTCAAGCGCCCGGCGGAACAGCATGGCTACGGTTATGGCGCGGTGTGCGTGCCCGGGCTGGCGGCCGGGTTGTGGATGGCGCATGCGCGCTGGGGTGCCCGGCCATGGTCCGAGGATGTGCAGCCGGCGGTTGCGCTGGCGCTCGCGGGGTTCGAGGTTTTGCCGAAGTCACGCGATTTTTTCGAGGAACAGGCGAAAAAACTCCACCGGGGCGACGCGGAGATCGCCCGGCTCTATCTGCCTCGCGGGCAGCTCCCCGAGGTTGGCTCGCTGCTGCCGAATCCGGACCTGGCGCACACCCTGACCCTGCTGGCGCAACGGGGTCGCGACGGTTTTTATCGCGGCCCGGTCGCCGCGGCGATTGTGGCGGCCATGGCAAAGGGCGGGGGAGTGATCACGGCCGGCGACCTGGCGAACTACGAAGCGCGCCTGACCGAGCCGGTGGGCATCGCATTTCGCGGATATCGGATCCTGAGCGCCCCGCCTCCGGCGAATGGCGCGGCGATGTTTATGCCGGCATTGAAAGCGCTCGAGGATGACCCGTTTGACGCCGGCCCGCTGCGCACGGCCAGAAACCTTGACCGGCTGGGCCGTGTCTGGCGCCTGGTGGAACCGGAAGCCTACCGGTTAATTGCGGATACGCCGGAATCGCGGAGTTCCTTCGAGAAAATGGTCGCCCCCGGCTCGATCCAGGCGCTTCGTGCCAAGGCCATCGCCAACGCCCTGGGCCTGTCGGATGCGACGGTGCGGGCTCCGTCATCGGACCAGAGTGCGCTGGCGGCCACCACGCATTTCATCGTCGTCGATGCTTACGGCAACATTGTGTGTGCGACCCAGTCGCTCAGCGTGCATTTCGGCGCGGGCGTGGTGCCGCCGGGCACGGGCGTGGTGCTGAATGATTCGATGAGCAACTTCGAGTTTACCGAGCCAACCCACCTGAACTACGTCGCGGCCGGCCGCCGGCCGCGCAGCACGATTTCACCGACCATCGTATTCCGTCAGGGCAAGCCGGTCTTCGCGCTGGGCATCCCGGGTGCGGCGCGCATCCCGACTTCAACCCTGCAGGTTCTGCTCGATCACCTCGTGCTGCAGCGTCCGTTGGCGGAGGCGATCGGGGATACCCGGTTCCATTTTGTGATCCCGTGGAAGCAGGGTGAGGTGGAGACCTTTGAGGCGGAGCAGTCGTTTCCGGCGGCCCAAGCCAATGCCCTGCGTGCACTTGGCTGGAAGGTTGTGCTGCCCGAGGCGGCGGGCCGGGGTCGGCTTTTCAGCGGAATCAATGCAGTGGAACTCAATTCCGACGGCACCCTGACCGGTTATGCGGATCCCCGCCGGACCAATGTGGCCGACGGATATTAGCCTCTAGCCAGCCCGCCGTTCGGGTGCGGGGGTCGGTGGCGATGGCCCCGTGGGCAAAAAGGCAATGGCGCCAGGTTAAGTTTACCCTTTACAGCCGGGGCCGGCTTCTGTGTTTTCAACCTTTCCTCCATGCAAAAGACCAAAAAGTCCGTTGCCAAGCGCTTCAAGATCACCGCCAGGGGCAAGTTGCTGCACCGTTCGCCGGGTACCCGGCATATGGCCAGCACCAAGTCCTCGAAGCAGAAACGCCGTCTGGGCAAGGCCAAGGTTCTCTCACAGACCCATACGCCTCCGCTCCTGCGCTGCCTGCCTCACGGCCTCTGATCCCACCGAGTGCCCAATCATAACTTCGCCCGGCGGGTGAAACCCTAAGCCGACCCGCCGGCGACCAACCTACAAAGGAACCTACCTAACATGGCTCGTGCAACCAACTCCCCCGCGTCGCGCAAGCGCCGCAAGAAAGTGCTGAAATACGCCAAGGGCTATTTTGGCAACAAATCCAAGCTCTTCCGCTACGCGAAAGAAGCCGTCCAGCACGCGTGGCAATACGCCTACATCGCGCGCAAGAAAAAGAAATCCGACCGCCGCGGTCTCTGGATCGTGCGCCTGAACGCCGCCTGCCGCGCCGCCGGCATCAGCTACAGCCGCTTCATCGAGGGCCTCAAGGCCGCGAAGATCGAGCTCGACCGGAAGATCCTGTCGGACATCGCGATTCGCGACGAGGTGGCCTTTAATGCCCTGGTCAAGCAAGCCCAGGACGCGTTGAAGGCCAAGGCCGCCACCAAGGCCTGAGCCCTCACTAACGCGAGCCGGGCCCGGCTCGCCTCCCTGTCTCTCCGGAGGACGGGCCTCACCCGAGGTTCCGTCCTCTTTGTTTTTCTTCGCTTCGCCGCCGCCGCTCTGGTTCAAAAAAAGCCCACCGTCATGCAAGACACCCTGACCGCGCTCGTTGCCAAGGCCCAGACTGATCTCGCCACGCTGAAATCGCGCCCCGAATTCGAGGCCGCCAAGGCGCGGCTCGTCGGGCCCAACGGCGAGCTCACCGGCCTCATGAAACAGATGGGCACGGTGCCGAAGGAGCAGCGTCCGGCGATGGGCAAGCTGATCAACGAGACCAAGACCCGCCTCCAGGAACTGCTCGACGGCGCCCTGCGCATGATCGAGGCCGGCGAACTCCAGGCCCAGCTCGGTCCCGCGATCGACCCGACCCTGCCGTCGCCGGACGCCGGGCCCGGCACCTATCACCCGCTCACGCTGGTCCGGGAGGAAATGTGCCGCATCCTGCGCAAGGTCGGCTTCACCGTCGCGGACGGCCCCGAGGTCGAGACCGAGTACTACTGTTTCGATGCGCTGAACACCCCGGCTGATCACCCGGCGCGTGACGCCCAGGACACGTTTTACTTCCCGGAGACGGCGCATTTCGGGAACGTGTCCAAGCGGACGCCCGGGGAAAAATACCTCCTCCGTACGCACACCTCGTCGGTGCAAATCCGCACCATGCTGAAGGGCGCCCCGCCCATCCGCATCGTTTCGCCGGGCCGCACCTACCGCCGCGACACCACGGACGCCACGCATTCGGCGAATTTCCACCAGCTGGAGTGCCTGTATGTGGACAAGAACGTCACCGTGCGCGACCTGAAGGCACTGCTCGACTACATCTTCGCCTCGCTGCTCGGCAAGGAGACGAAGACGCGGTTCCGGCCGCACTATTTCGGGTATACCGAGCCGAGCTTTGAGGTCGATCTCAGCGCGAAACACCTGCCGAAGGTGAAGAAGGAATGGATCGAGATCGGCGGTTGCGGCATGGTGGACCCGGTGGTCTTCGCCGGTGTCGGCTACGACCCGGAGGTGTGGAGCGGCTACGCCTTCGGCATGGGACTCGAGCGCCTCGCGATGCTCCTCTACGGCATCGATGACATCCGCTATTTTTACCAAAACGACCTGCGCTTCCTGAAACAATTCGCCTGAACGATCTCCGCGCGAAGAAGCCAAGCGGCAAAGACCTCAGCAAAGCTTTCCATCCCTTTATTCCGACCTTAGCGCCCTGGCGCCTTCGCGATTAAAAATCCCCTCCGTCCGTGAAAATTTCCCTCAACTGGCTCCGTGACTACGTCGCCCTCGATGCGTCGATCGACGAGATCTCCCGTGCGATCACCTTCCTCGGCTTTGAGGTCGAGCAGGTCATCCGCACCGGCGCGCCGCTGCTCAGCCAGGTGGTCGTGGGCGAGGTGCTCGTGCGCGACAAGCACCCGAATGCCGACAAGCTCTCCGTCTGCCAGGTCGACCTCGGGCCGGCGGGCGGCGTCAAGACCATCGTCTGCGGTGCGCAGAACTACCAGGTGGGCGACCGCGTGCCCGTTGCATTGCCGGGCGCCGTGCTGCCCGGGGACTTTGTCATCAAGCTTTCCAAGATCCGCGGCCAGTCCTCCGACGGCATGATGTGCTCGGCCAAGGAACTCGGCGTCGCCGAGGACGCCAGCGGCCTCCTCATCCTCGCCGGCCGGCCGGCCCTGGGCACGCCCATCAACGACGTGATGCCGCCGGGCGACACGGTGTTCGACATCGAGATTACGCCCAACCGTCCGGACTGCCTGTCGCACCTGGGCCTCGCCCGCGAGCTCGCGGCGTGGTTCAAGCTGGAGCTGGTCTATCCGCAGGAAAAATTCCGGGGCGACATTTCCGGTGCCCCGCACCCGGAGCTCCTGCGCGGAGTCTCCGTGCTCTCGCCGGAGGATTGCCCGCTTTATTCCGCCCATGTCATCCGGGGCGTGAAGATCGGGCCGAGCCCCGAGTGGCTGCAGCGGCGCCTGTCCGCCGTGGGCCTGCGCCCCATCAACAATGTCGTGGATGTCGGCAACTATGTGATGCTGGAAACCGGCCAGCCGTTGCACGCGTTTGATGCGCGCAAGCTCGGCGGAAGCCAGATCATCGTGCGTCGCGCGACGGATGGCGAAAAACTCGTCACGCTTGATGGCAAGGAGCGCGTGCTCACCAGCCGCATGCTGGTCATCGCCGACGCGGAGAAGCCGGTGGTGATCGCGGGCATCATGGGCGGGGAAAATTCCGGCGTGGGCGCCGATACGACCGACCTCGTGCTGGAGTGCGCCATTTTCAAGCGCCAGACCATCCGCTGGACGTCGAAGCGCCTCGGTCTCACGTCTGATTCGTGCTACCGTTACGAGCGTGGCGTGGATCCGCACTCGGCGCTGGAAGCCGCCTACCGCGCGATCGACCTCATCCTCGAGACCGCGGGTGGCAGCGTGGTCGGGCCCGCCTGCCAGGTGGGCGGGGATGTGCCGTGGAAACGCGAGATTGTCGTCACGCCCGCCTACATCAACGAACGGCTCGGCTTCGACATCCCGGCCGGGGAGATGAGCAGCGCGCTGGAGTCGCTGGAATTGAACATTGTGCGGGAGGAGATCACCGAGTCGCGGGGCCCGGCCTGGACCGTCGCGATTCCCAGCTGGCGGGATGACCTCGACCGGCCGATCGACCTCGTCGAGGAAGTGCTGCGGCTGCATGGCACGGACAAGATTCCGGCCGCAGTGGTGTCGTCGCCCGGGCTCATCGGCGACGATGACCCACTCGTGCTCTTCAACCGGCGTGCGACCGACTATCTCGTCGGCCATGATTTTCATGAGTGCGTGAACTATACGCTCCGCTCGGCGAAGGAGATCACCACCTGGGTTTCCCAGACGGCCGCGGTCGAGCTTGCCCTGGCCAACCCCTTTGTGGACGACCAGTCCCACCTGCGGCCCACGCTGACCATGGGTCTCCTCGAATCGCTCAAGCTCAATCAATCCCGCGGGGTCGCGGTCTCGCGCCTGTGCGAAACGGGCCGGGTCTTCATCGAACGCAACGGGCAGAATTTCGAATGCGCCGCCGTCGGCTTCATTATCGCCGAGCCGGTGGCCGAACGCTCCTGGCTGAAGCGCGAGCCGGCGGATTTCTACACGGCAAAAAAACATGTCACGGCCCTGGCGGCGGCGGCCGGGATCGACCTCGGCCGTCAGCCGCTGGTGCCGGTGACCGGCCCCTATTATGGCTGGCAGGAAGGCCAGTCGGCCGCGGCCGGCGAGATGGCCCACGGCTGGACCGCCCGCTTTGGCCTGCTGAACCTGGCCATGGTCAAGTCGCTGGGCATCGAGGGGAAGGTTTATGCCGGCATCTTCGCGATTCTGCCGGAGAAGATCACGGCCGAGACGGCCCGCCGCCGCTACGCCGACTTCAGCCTGCTGCCGGCGGCGCTGCGTGACCTGGCGCTGCTGGTGGACGCAGGGGTGCATGCGGACGAGGTCAGAAAAACCCTCGCGAGGATCATCCGCGCCGCCCTCGGCAACGCTTTCATGCTCGAGAGCGTGGAGGCATTCGACGTTTACCAGGGCCAGGGCCTGCCGGAGGGCAAGAAGAGCGTGGCCTTTTCCCTCGTCTTCCGATCCGGCGAGCGGACGCTGACCGACGATGAGGTGAACGCCGTCTTCCAGAAAGTCCAAGAAGAGGTCGCCAAGTCCACGACCTGGCAGATCCGGAAATGACCATGTCGTCCGCGCCCGATCTCAACATCGACCATGTGGCGAAACTCGCCCGACTGGCCCTCACGGCGGAGGAAAAGGCGAGATTTTCCCAACAGCTGGGCGACGTGCTGCATCACATCGAACAGCTCGGCAAGGTTGACGTGACGGGAGTTGAGCCGACCGCGCATGCGTTCCCGATCACCAATGTCTGGGCCGATGACATCGCCCGGCCCGGCCTGACGGTCGAAACCGCCCTGCGGAATGCGCCGGCCCAGCGGGACAACATGATCGTGGTGCCCAAGGTCGTGGAGTGACCCTGCCATGGCCGACGAACTGTTCTTCAAGCCCATCGCCGAACTCGGAGCCCTGCTTGAGACCAAGGCCGTTTCGTCGGTCGAACTGACACGGGCCGTCATCGCCCGCACGAAGGCGGTCGACGGACGCGTGCGGGCCTTCAATTCCTATGACGAGGCCGATGCCATCGCCCAGGCTGCCGCCTCGGATGTCCGCCGGGCCGCGGGGCAGGCGAGGGGACCGCTGGAAGGCATTCCCATCGGGCTGAAGGATGTGATTTCCGTCGCCGGGCAACCGTTGACGGCATCGAGCAAGATGCTCGCGAACTTCGTTTCTCCCTACGACGCCACCGTCACGGCCAAGCTGAAGGGCGCGGGGGCGGTCATCTGGGGACGTTTGAACTGCGATGAGTTCGCGATGGGTTCGTCGACGGAAAACTCCGCTTTCGGGCCGACCGTGAACCCGTGGGATCTCACCCGCGTCCCGGGCGGCTCGTCGGGTGGCAGCTCGGCGGCCCTCGCGGCCGGCGAAGCCATTGCCACACTCGGCTCCGACACCGGCGGTTCCATCCGCCAGCCGGCGGCGCTGTGCGGGGTCGTCGGCCTCAAGCCGACCTACGGCCTCGTCTCGCGCTATGGCCTGATCGCATTTGCCTCGTCACTCGACCAGATCGGCCCGTTTGCCCGCACGGTTGAGGACGCGGCGATCATGCTCGAGGCGATCGCCGGCCATGATCCGCTGGACTCGACGTCATTCAAGGCGGACGTCCCTGATTACCGCGCCGAAGCGAAGCGCCACCAGGGGCCGTGGCGCCTGGGCATTCCGAAGGAATATTTCGGCGCCGGGCTGGACCCGGAGGTCAACGCCGCGGTGGAGCGGGCCATCGCCTTTTACCGGGCGCAAGGGTGTGAGATCAAGGAGGTCTCGCTGCCCCACACGCAGTACTGCCTCGACACGTACTATATCATCGCGACGGCGGAGGCCTCGTCGAACCTCGCGCGTTACGATGGAATCCGCTACGGCCATCGTTCCAAGGAGGCCAAGGATGCGGTGGACATCTATTTCAAGTCCCGCGCCGAGGGGTTTGGCCCCGAGGTAAAACGCCGGATCATATTGGGGACCTACGTCCTTTCGAGCGGCTACTATGACGCCTTTTACCTGCGGGCCCAGAAAGTCCGGACCCTAATCCGGCAGGACTTTCTCAACGCCTACCGCGAGGTCGATGCGCTGCTCACGCCAACCTCGCCCGTGCCCGCCTTCAAGCTTGGCGAAAAGTCCGATCCGCTCGCGCTCTACCTCTGCGACATTTACACGATTGGCGTGAACCTGGCGGGCTTGCCCGCGCTGAGCGTGCCGTGCGGTTTTACGGCGGGCGGCCTGCCGATCGGGCTGCAGTTGATCGGCCAGCCGTTTGCCGAGGCCAACCTGCTCGCGATGGCCCGCGTCTATGAACAGGCGCACGATTGGCGCCTGAAGCATCCTGTGCTGCCATGAATTACGAAGCGGTCATCGGCCTTGAGGTCCATATCCAGATCAAGACCCATTCCAAGGTCTTTACGCGGGTGGCCGCGGGCTATGGCCAGCCGGCAAATACGCTGACGGATCCGGTGGTGCTGGCGCTGCCCGGCACCCTGCCCGTGATGAACAAGGCCGCCCTCGATGCGATCATCAAGGCGGGCCTGCTGCTGGGCTGCGAGATCGCGCCGGTCTGCAAATGGGACCGGAAAAACTATTTCTATCCCGATTCGCCGAAGAACTACCAGATCTCGCAGTACGACCAGCCGATCTGCCTCGGCGGGAGCGTCGAGATCGAGCTGCCCGGGCCGGCGCGGAACGTGATGGGTGAGCACAAGCGGATCCCGCTGACCCGCATCCACCTCGAGGAGGACGTGGGCAAGCTGAACCATTTCGCCACGGAGTCACTCGTGGATTACAACCGGGCCGGCACGCCCCTGATGGAGATCGTGTCCGATCCGGCGATGCACTCCGCCGACGAGGCGTTTGCCTACCTCACGTCGCTCCGGGCGACGATGATCTATGGCGGCATCTCGGACTGCGACATGGAGAAGGGCCAGCTGCGCTGCGACGCCAACATCTCGATCCGGCCGGTGGGCGAGACGAAGCTCGGGACGAAGGTCGAACTGAAGAACCTTAACTCCATCTCATTCGTGCGCGACGGCATCGCCCATGAGATCAAGCGGCAGATCGCCGTGCTGGAGCGCGGCGGCACACTGGTCCAGGAGACGCGGGATTACGATGGCCAGACCGGCGCGTCGCAGTCGCTGCGTTCGAAGGAAATGGCGCACGATTACCGCTACTTCCCTGATCCCGACCTGATGCCGGTGAAGGTGGATGAAGCGTGGCAGGAGCGGCTTCGTGCCGAGTGTCCCGAGCTGCCTTTCCCCAAGCAACGGCGCTTCGCGGAAAGCTACCAGCTGCCCTATACGCTGACGTCCGTGCTGGTTTGGGACCGGACTCTGGCGGATTTCTTCGAAAGCACCGTGAAATTGGTGGGCCCGGCCAAGGCCCAGGCCGTCGGTAACTGGATCACAAATGACCTGCTCCGCGAACTGGGCGCGGCCCACTTGGAAATCGCGGCCTCAAAGGTCAGCCCCGCCCACATCGCCGCCCTCATTGGGCTGTTTGATGCCGGCAGTGTACTGACGAACGCCGCCAAGGAAATCTTCATTGAAATGTTCGCCACTGGCGATTTACCCGGGGCCATTGCCGACCGTCGCGGCCTGCGGGCGGCGCCAACCGATGCGGGCGAACTGGAGCAGTGGTGCCGCGACGCCATCGCCGCCAATGCGAAGGCGGTGGCGGAGTTCAAGGCTGGCAAGGATAGCGCGATCAACGCGTTCAAGGGGCCCGTGATGAAGGCTGCCAAGGGCAAGGCCGATCCCAAGCGGGTCGATGCCGCCCTTCGTCAGTTGCTCGCGACAATGTGATGACATGTAGCGCAGGTATTCTGCCACCTGCATCCTGACCTGACCAAGGTGGAATGCCTGTGCTCGTCAGGCGATGATGCAAGGGGAGTTGCGTTCATGGGTGCCGGACCTACGTTGCCCGCGCTATGAAAGACACGAATCGCGGAAGCAGTTCAGTTTCGCGGCGCGAAGCACTCAAGACCTTGGGTGCCGGGGCCGCTTTGGTGGGTTTGGGCATGATTTCCACGCGGGCTTTGGCCGCCGACAGCCCGGCGGGGCCAGCCCCGGCATTGCCGTCATCTCCCGCCCAGCCATTTGTCCTGCCCAAGCTGGGTTATGCTTTCGATGCCTTGGAGCCGCACATCGACGCGCGCACGATGGAGATCCATTATACGAAACACCATCAGGCCTACGTCACCAATGCCAACAAGGCGTTGGCCGATTATCCCGACCTGCAGAAGCTCACTGCCGGGGAAATCCTGAAAAACCTCGGTTCGGTGCCTGATAAAATCCGGACGACCTTGCGCAACAACGTCGGCGGGCATGCCAACCATTCGTTCTTCTGGCAGGTGATCGGTCCGAACGCGGGTGGTGCTCCGACCGGAAGCCTCGCGACCGCCCTCACGGCCACCTTTGGTTCGGTCGACAAATTCAAGGCGCAATTCTCCGAGGCCGCGACAAAGCGGTTCGGCAGCGGCTGGGCTTGGCTCAGCGTCAAGGGAGGGGTGCTGACCGTGACTTCAACGGCGAACCAAGACTCACTCCTCGCCGAGGGTGCCACCCCGGTGCTGGGCTTGGATGTCTGGGAACACGCCTACTACCTGCACTATCAAAATCGCCGGCCAGACTACATCGCGGCCTTCTGGAACGTGGTCAACTGGACCCAAGCGGAGGCAAACTACACGGCGGCACTCAAAGCCTGAGATTTTCAGGCGCCCAAACAAAGGCACATATCCGCGGACCGTTCAGGTTCGCGGATTTTGTTTGTGCGCAGAACGGTCACCCGGCTCGACGGATGTCCGGGCCGGCGAAGGGAGCGGGGAGGCCGCCCGGGGCGCGAGCGGCGCTTTGCCGAAAAATTCGACCATGTGGGTGACTTCGGTGTAGCCCTTGGATTTCAGGACCTCCTCGATCTGCATGACGCAGCGCCGAACCTCGGCGGTGGTCTCGGCGTCGATTTCCTCGACCCGGTTGGTCTCCTTGCAGACAAAGTGGTAACTCTTGTTCTCGCCCAAATTGATATGATACAGGCTGGTGCCGTTGTGGTAAAACGAGCGCCGGACCAGGCCGATTTCCTCAAACGCCGCCAGGCAGCGATAAACCGTCACGAGATCGCAGGAGCCTGGGGTAAGATCCCCATGAATCTGCTCAATGCTGGTCGGCTGGCCGCGTTTGACGAGTGCGGTGAGGATGGCAATGCGGGGTTGCGTGATGCGAAGCCCTGCCCGTTTCAGGTGCGAGCATGCGAGAGTGATGGGAGACTGAACTCCACCGCCGGACTTGCCGCTAACCAAGGGGTGATTAGTTTGGGTTGAAGCGATCATTGGTCTGCAAATTGTGACACTCACTCCGGACTGGCGAGGGAATTTAACCTATCCCTTGGTACAGGTATACCCTAGATCGTCCCCGAGTGGGTTGCGGGTTGCGCGCTCCACCCGCCTGTGCTTATTCCTTCCCTTACGAACCATGCAAGACCCGGACTTTGCCGAGATCGTCGGACTAATCTGCAAGGAAGACACCCGCTTTGACCGCCGGGCCTATGACTTTATCCGTCAGGGTCTCGATCATGCGGTCAAGGAGCTGAAAAAAAAGGATGCCACGCGCGCGGGGCGTTCGCGTCACGTTTCCGGACCGGAACTGCTTGAAGGCCTTAAGGTTTACGCGCTGGATCAATTCGGGCCGCTGGCCAAGACCGTGCTCAATTCCTGGGGCATCAAGCGCTGCTCCGACTTTGGCGACATTGTTTTCAATCTGATTGAGTATAATGTCTTCAGCAAAACCGACAATGACCGCCGTGAGGATTTCTCGGATCTCTACACGTTTGACGACGCCTTCGTGAAACCTTTCCTGCCGTCCAAGGCCCGCAAGGGCCCTTCGAGTGCCGAGGCCGTTGGGTCTGTCTAGACCGAATCTGTCCGAGCCCGCCACTTTCATGTCCAACGCCTATTCCGCCACGGCGGATCTTCGTCTCCTCGATCCCTTCTGGCGTGAATCGGTCGATCGCACGGTTCTGCCGAACGGACTCACGCTCATCCTGAAACCCGATCGCTCGGCCGCGCTGGCGTCCGTGCAAGTCTGGGTGAAGACCGGCAGCATCCATGAGGGCGATCTCCTCGGGGCGGGGCTTTCGCACTATCTCGAGCACATGCTGTTCAAAGGCACGGCCCGGCGCGTCGGCCGCGAGATTTCCGCCACGGTCCAGGCCCATGGCGGCTACATCAACGCCTACACGACCTTCGACCGCACGGTCTATTATATCGATCTGCCGAGCGAACACACGGCCGTGGCGGTTGATCTGTTGGCGGACGCCGTGCTGCATTCCACGCTGCCCGCGGATGAAACCGCCAAGGAGAAGGATGTCATCCTGCGCGAGATCGCGATGACGAAGGACGATCCGGACAACCGGCTGTGGGACACGCTTTTCTCGACCGCCTTCCGGGACCATCCCTACCGTCAGCCCATCATCGGCCACCGGGAGGTGTTTTCCGCCGTCACCCATGAGGACCTGGCGGGCTATTATCGCGCGCGCTATGTGCCCAACAACCTCGTGGTCGTGATCGTGGGCGACATCGACCTGCAAGCCACGCGCGCGGCGGTGGAGCAACATTTCGGGGCATCCCCCCGCGGACGCCTGGCGCCGGTGTTGGTGCCGGCCGAGCCACTGCAACTCGCCGCCCGGTCCGAGCACCGGTTCGAGGAGGTCGAGATCACGCGGGCGGCGCTGGCCTGGCCGATTCCGGGCCTCACGCATGATGACGCGCCGGTGCTTGACCTGCTCGCGATGGTGCTGGGCAGCGGGGACAGCTCGGTGCTTTGGCAGGAAATCCGGGAGAAGACCGGCTTGGTGCACACGATCGATGCCTCCAGCTGGAATCCGGGCACCAGCGGGCTGTTCTGCATTTCCTTCACGACGGATGCCGCCATGCGCATCGGGGCGACTGCGGCGGTGGAGCGGGCCATTGCCCGCTGCGCCACCCGCGGATTCACCGCCGCCCAGCTCAAAAAGGCGCTCCGGCAGCTGGTCGTGGGGGAGATCAACACGCGCAAGACCATGAGCGGCCAGGCCGCGCGGCTCGGTGCCGCCGAGGTCGTGGTCGGGGAACTCGACTTCAGCCGGACCTACTTTGAGCGCCTGCGCGCCATCACGCCGGCGGAACTGCGCCGGGTGCTGCGGACGTACCTCATTCCCTCGCGCCTGACCTCCGTCTCCCTCAACCCGAAAAAGGCCGTTCAGCCTGCCGGGCCGGCATCGCTGCAGACACGGGCGGTCGCGGATTTTAAGGAAATCCGGCTGCCGAACGGCGCCCGCCTGCTGCTGCAGCCCGATCACCGCCTGCCAAACCTGCATCTTCGCCTGGTCATGCAGGGCGGCCCGTTGTTTGAGGAACCGGGCCGGCGCGGAGCGACGGCCCTGCTGGCCACCATGCTCACCAAGGACACGCGCCACCACAGTTCGGCCGAGGTCGCGCAGTTCATCGAGGAGGTGGGTGGATCCTTCTATCCGTTCTCCGGCAACAATTCGCTCGGCCTGGCCGCCGAGGTGCTGCCGCCGGACGCCACCCGCGCGCTGGCAATCCTGGAGGAGGCGATCTGCACGCCGGCCTTCAAGCCGGCGACCTTTGCGCTGGAGCGGGACACGCAGGTGGCCGCGCTGCAGCAGGACGCGGATGACGTGGTGACATGGGCCCGCAAACGGCTGCGTGAGCGGTTTTTTGGGACGCATCCGCTGGCGCTCGACGCCACCGGCAACGAAGCCGGCGTCAAGGCGCTTACCCCGGCCGATCTCGTCGCGCTGCATCGCCGGCTGTGCGTCGGCTCCAACGTGGTCCTCGCGGTCGCCGGTGATTTCGATCCGCGCAAACTGACGCCCAAGCTGAAGGCCTTCCTGGCGAAGCTGCCGCGCGGTCCGATGCCGGTTTCAACCGCGCGTTTCGCCGGCCCGGCCGAGATGGGTGATTTTGTCGAGAAACAGCCGCGCGAGCAGGCGGTGGTGCTGCAGGCGTTTCCGGGCCCGCGCGTGAATGCGGATGATTTCTATGTCAGCGAGGTGGCCGACGAGCTGTTCAGCGGCATGGCGTCGCGGCTCTTCGAGCGGGTGCGCGAGGAGAAAGGCCTGGCGTATTTCATCCGTTCCGGGCGTATCACCGGCCTGGACGCCGGCATGTTCTATTTCTTCGCGGGCACCCAGCCGGGCCGGGAGAACGAGGTGCTGGCCGAGATCGACGCGGAGATCGCGCGGGTGCAGCTCGGCGGGGTGGAGGCGGCGGAACTCGCCCGCTGCCAGACCCGGCTGAAGGCCGCGCGCCGCCAGGGCATGCAGACCAACGCGGCCCGCGCGATGCAGGCTGCGATCAATGTGCTGCAGGGCCAGCCGGTGAACGACTGGAGAAACCATGATGCGCGCATCGAAGCCGTGGGCATCGACGACCTAGCCTGGTTTGCGCAGAGCCATTTCCAACGGCCACTGCGCACGCAGCTGGTCGTAAGGCCGTGAGCGGGCCCGGCGCGCTTTTCCCTGACGGGTCCTACCGCTTTCACCTCACGCTGCGGCGCGGGGAACCCCGGGAATTTTTCGGGGCACAGGATCTTTCCGGAAGGCTGCTGCAGGAACGGGCGAAATGGCTTTCGGAGAATCCGGCTCGCTACGCCGCTCTGTTGCCCGGGAACGAGCCCCTGCTGGCCGAGGCGGCGGAGCTGGGGGAAAAGGCGTGGGGCCTGCCGCGGGTGGCGTCCGTGCTTGAACTCGGGGCGGCCTGGGAGCCGGACGTGCTGCTTTTGTCGCCCGATCCGACGGGGGCCTTTCGGCTGCGGGGCGGAGCCCTGTGTTTTCCGACCGGCTGGGCGCTCGACGAGAAAATCGGACATCCGCTTGATTTTATCCACGGTGTGGTGCCGGGATTGAATGCGGCGCTGGCTTCACCGATCCAGCAGTTTCTCTCGCGCCTGAAACCGGGCGCGGTGTTCCACCGCGACAACTGGGGCATCGTGGCGACGGATGAACTCAACCTTCATCCCTCCCGCGGGCTGCCCGTACCCGCGCTGCCCGTGGTGCTCGCGCGCCTGTGGTTGAGGGTCGAATACCAGGCGCTGCTCGCGTTGCCGCGCACCCGCGGCATACTTTTCGGCATCCGCATCGCGCTCCAACGACTCGATGAGTTTGTGCAGGATTCAACGGCGGTGGTGGGCTTGCGCCAGGCGCTGGCGACTATGCCACCGGAAATGGCCTCGTATAAGAAACTCGCTGGCATCAGAGTGAAATTAATCGAATTCCTGGAAGAGAAATCTGGATTTTGATTTCGCCGCACGGCAGTTTTCGCGCGTATGAAAAAACCATCCCCCAAGTTAGTCGCAGTGTTCAGTCTGTTCACCGTCATCTGCGCCCTGGCCGTTCCGGCCGTGCGCGCGGATGAAAAGTCGGAGGCCGCCGCTGCGCGGAAGGCCCAGCGCGAAGCGGAGACCCTCAAGAAGTACGATGCCAACGAGGACGGCCAACTCGATGACACCGAGAAGGCCGCGAAGAAGGCCGACAAGGAGAAGGCCAAGGCCGAGCGGGACGCGAAGAAGAAGGAGCGGGCCGAAAAGAAGGCCGCGGACGACCAGAAGTGAGGCGGGTTCACCCGGACCCCTGACACGAGCCCCGGCGGAAACGCCGGGGCTTTTTCATGTCCCGGCCTTGGGCGCGTCCGCCGCGCCGCCGTTCCACTTGAGCTTTGTCCGCACGACGGAGAAATGCGAGTAGTCCAGGCGTTGCGCGAGCGACAGCTTGAGCTTGGAGATGGAAATCTCGACCGGCGTGCCGATGCCGACCTTGAGGTTGCGCTGGCCGTCGAGCGCCACGAGCAGGCGCGACTGGTCCGTCCGGTTGAAGACGCGCAGGCGGACTTCCTCCCGGAAGATGATGGAGCGGTTGCTCAGCGTGTGCGGGCAGATCGGGGTCATGGCGATCACCGCGGCCGCGGGATGCACGAGCGGGCCTCCGGCGGAGAGATTGTAGGCCGTCGAGCCGGTCGGGGTGGAGAAGATGAGGCCGTCGCAATAATAATCCGTCACCAGTTCGCCGTCGGCCACGACCTCCAGCCGGACCAGCCGGGAGTTGATCTCGTCCTTGATGAGCACGTCATTCAGGGCGAGGTCATGCACGCCCGGGCCGGTTGAACAGTCGAGCATCGAGCGGTGCGCGATCTTGTAGGCGCCGTTGATCAGGTCGCCGAAATGGGCGCGGGCCTCATCCGCCGAGAACGTGGTGAGAAACCCGAGGCTGCCGCGGTTCACGCCGATGATGGGAACCTGCTCGCGGACGGCCTCGCGGGCGACGCCGAGGAGCGTGCCATCGCCACCGATGACGCAGCAGGCGTCAACTCCGCGTAAGAAGCCGCGCGCCACGGGGAATCGCGTGGTCTGCTTGAGCTTCACTCCGGATTGCTTCGCGACGGTCATGAGGGTGTGCGCCAGCTCGAGGGCGCCGGATTTGTCCTCGTTCACGACGAACGCGAGTTTGCGGATGGGCTTCATTCGGGACTAATCCTACACACAAGCTGCAGGAGGGAAAACCTTATTTGCCGCAAAGAGCGCAAAGGCCGCTAAGGTCAATTCATCTGACCATTCCGGGGATCGAACCTTCGCGGTCTTTGCGCCCTTTGCGGTGAAAACAGAACCGTCAGGCCTTCTTCAAACCAAGCAGGAACTCGCGGTTGCCATCCGCGCCGGTGATCGGCGAATCCATGCTGCCGAGGAGCCGGGCACCCGCGAGTCCGCCGAGAGCGAAGTCCCGCACGCTGGCGAGCGTGGCGTCCTGCACGGTGCGGTCGCGAATGACGCCCCGGCCCTTGTCCACCTCGGCCTTGCCGGCCTCGAACTGCGGTTTCACGAGGGCGATCAGGGCGCCGCCGGCGCGGAGGCAGGGCCAGACGGCGGGCAACACGGCCTTGAGTGAAATGAACGACAGATCCATCACGACCGCGTCAAACTCGCGGCGGGGCAGGTCGGAGGGCTTGAGATGGCGGGCGTTGATCTTCTCCAGGTTGGTCACGCGGGGATCGGCGCGCAGCCTGGCATGGAGCTGAGCGCGACCGACATCCACGCAGACCACATCCGTCGCGCCTGCCTGCAGGGCGCAATCGGTGAAGCCGCCGGTGGATGCGCCCACGTCGAGCACATGGGCGCCCGTCAGGTCGAGGGCGAAATGGACGAGGGCCCCGGCGAGTTTTTCTCCGCCGCGGCTGACGAAGCGCGGCGGTTGCTCAACCGTCAGCTCGAGGTCGGGCGGGAAGTCCTTGCCAGGCTTGTCGAGCCGCTCCGTCCCGTGCAGGACGCGGCCCGCCATGATGAGGGCCTTGGCCTGGGCCCGGGTCGCCGCGAGGCCGCGCACGACCAGCAGCTCATCGAGACGGAGTTTCGCGGGCATGATTCAGGGGGTGGAACGCGTTGTCCCTAACGCGTTGGTTCGGAGATGGAGCCGCTCTCCAAAATCAAGCGCGTTAGGGACAACGCGCTCCACCTTAATGAATTTCATTCGCTCCCTCACATCGCCACGCCGACCGCATTGAGGAAGGCGCGGGCGAGAATGGCATGGCCGATGTTGTTGGGGTGCACGCGGTCCCAGGCGATGGCGTTGGCGTGCATGTGCTGCAGCGCGGCGTTGAACGCGGCCTGGGTGTCGATAAAGAGGGCCTTGTGCTTGGTGGCGGTCTTTTTGACGATGGCGCCGTATTCATCCATGCGGGCGCGCATCGCGTCGGCGGGGTTGGGCTCGATGTAGAACGGCGACATGAGCACGAGGCCTTTTACCTTGGATTTGGTCTGGGCGACGAGTTCGTCGAGCGCCTTGGCGTAGACCTCGGGCGAGACGTGAATCTCGGTCTGGCGCGGGAGATCGAACTGCCGCCAGACGTCGTTGACGCCGATCATCACGGCGAGCCAGTCGGGCTTGAGGGCGATGACATCGGTCTGCCAGCGCGCCTTGAGGTCGAGCACGGTGTGGCCGGAGGTGCCCATGTTGACCACGCGGATGGCACTGGCCGGGTGGATCGCGTACAGGAGCCCTTCAACGAGCGAGACATAGCCCTTGCCGAGGGCGCCGAAGAGGCCCTCGCCGACGGGGCGGGCGCGTTCGCAGTCCGTGATCGAGTCGCCGATGAAGACGAGTTTGCTGTGCGGGGCGATTTTCATCGATGTGGAGCGTAGCACCACGGGTCCGGCTGACCAGCCTCTATCCGCCGGAAGAGCTTTCTGAACATGAGCGTGGACAAGATCGGGTCGTAGTACCGTTATCTCGCCACCGATTTCCTTGGACACGGGACAGCAAACCCGAAAGCCCATGATACAGATGTCCCCGTCCCCATCCCAGAACGCCTCATCCCCGCCCCCCAGGCCGGAGCTCCCGGAGGCGGAGCCGAGCGCCGCGCGAG
>CAIRTK010000010.1 GCA_903881475.1 uncultured Opitutia bacterium
ATTATATCGAGACGTTTTACAACCCGACGAGACGCCACAGCTCGCTCGGTCAGATCTCACCTGTGGCCTACGAAATACAACAACAACCGAAAGACATCAAAGCCGCCTGAATTGGTGTCCATTCTTTCGAGGCAAGCCCACTTTGAACCGAAGCTAAGTTGACGGATTTAACCACGAATGGACCCGAATTCGTGTCCATTCGTGGTGACCTTCCGGTCTGACCGGCGGGAATATAAATTTGCGTCCCCCTCTCTCATGGTTACCTAAGCATTCTCCATGCGGCGCCTCCTTGCAGTTATCCTCGCCTTGGCGACCTGCGCTTTTGCGCAGGTACAGCCCATCGTGCAGGCGGCTGCCCCGCACAAGTCGTGCTGCTGCTGTGATCACCCCGGTTCCTGCGGCATGCCCAACTGCCTGCCGCCGCCGGTTTCTTCCACCGCCCTGGTCACTTTGGACCGGCCCGCGCCTGCGGCGACGGCCGAGGTTCGCCGGGCCGCCCAGCCGGCCCCGCGGGTCGACAGGAAATTCTTTGCTGCCTTTGTCGAGCCGGCGATCGCTTCGGTCGCGACTCGCTCACCCAACCGGGTGATGCCTCGTGCGAGTGTGCCCCTGTTCAAGGCGCACTGCAGTTTCCTGGTCTAGGATCCCGGCCCGCGGTGGGTCCGTGCCTTGTCACGGCGTCCGCCCCTGCCTTGTCCGTGTGCGCTGCCGCGTGCGCGTGTTGGGTCGTTAGCCTGCGTTACTCCCTATCTTGGATCAGCCATGAAATCATTTCCCTTTCTTCTCCTGTTTCTCGCCGTCGCCCTCACGCTGCCGGCCGCCACCGCCACGGTCTACCAGTGCCCGATGCACCCGTGGATCAAGTCCGACAAGCCGGGCGACAAATGCACCCTCTGCGGCATGGAGCTCGTCGCCGCGCCCGCCGGCGACTCCGCCGCCGATCCCAACCTTGTCACCCTCACGCCCGCCGGCGCCAGTGTCATCGGCGTGCAGACGGCCACCGTCGCCCGGGCGCCGCTCGTCCGCACGCTGCGCGTGGCCGGCACGGTGGAGGACGACGACACCCGCCATCGCATCATCTCCGCCCGCGTGCCCGGCCGGGTGGAGAAACTGTTCGTCAACTACGTGGGCGCCGAGGTCCGCGAGGGCGAGCCCCTCGCCACGGTTTACAGCCCCGGCATGCTCACGGCCCAGCGCCAGTACGTCGAGCGGCTCAAGGGCGGCACCGCCTTCCCGCCGTCCGAGCGGGCCATGGCCCGCGAGCGCCTGCTGGACCTCGGGCTGACGCCGGAGGAAATCGACATCCTGGAGCATACGCTCGAACCCACCGCGATGGTGAACATCCGCGCCCCCATGTCCGGCACCGTCGTCGCCCGCCACGTGTACGAGGGCCAGGAGCTCAACAAGGACCAGACGGAGAGCGAAACCCGCCTGTTCGAAATCGCCGACTTCTCGTCCATGTGGTTCGTCTTCGATGCCTACGAGCCCGACCTGGCCTGGCTGCGCACCGGGCAGCCGGTGGCCGTCACCGTCGCCTCCCAGCCCGGCCGGGTGCTGACGGCCCCGATCGCCTTCATCGATCCCAACCTCAATCCCATGACACGCACCGCCAAGGTGCGCGTGATCCTGCCCAACCACGATCACACCTTCCTCCACCAGCAGACCGGCTATGCCACTGTCCGGCTCGAAGTCTCCGGCGTGCTCCTCGCCCCTCGTTCCGCCGTCCTGCAGCATGGCGACGAACCCGTGGTTTTCCTTGAGCAACGGGACCGCGCCTACCTCGTCCGGCGGGTCCGGCTCGGCCGCGTCGGCGATGACGCCGTCGAGATTCTCGGCGGCTTGAACGCCGGCGACCGCGTGGTCACGGAGGGCGGACTGCTGCTCGACGGCCAGGCCCAGCTCGCCCGCGCCGCCGTGACCGGCGAGACGGGCGCCCCCCACGATGACTCCCGGGAGAAATCCCCGCCGCCCGCCGTGGCGGATGACAATTATCCCCGGCTCAAGTCCCTCGGCTTCGCCGCCGCGGATGCCGCCGCCTCGCTCGCGGCGGACGATTTCGACGGCTATAAGAAACAGCTGCCCGCCCTTCGCGCCGCCCTGCAGGCCTATCTGGCGGGCGATCCGGCCGGTTCCGATGCGACCCTCGCGCACTTCCGGGCGGCCTTGCCCGACCCCGCCGACCTCCGCACCGCCCGCCGCGACTTCGAGCCCTTCAGCACCGGGCTGGCCGACGTGGCGCGCGCGCAGCATCTCCACCATCGCGAGGGGATGCATATCTTCCAGTGCCCGATGTCGCCCGTGCTCGGCACCGGCCGCTGGTTGTCCCGCACCGCCCGCGTGCGGAACCCGTTCTTCGGTTCAGCCATGCCGGAATGCGGCGACGAACTCAACTGAGGCCCCGCCATGATCAACCGCATCATCGCCTGGTCCCTGCACCATCGCTTCCTGGTCATCAGCGGCTTTCTCGCGCTCTGCGCCTGGGGCGTAGTTGCGCTCAAGCGCGTCCCCATCGACGCCATTCCCGACCTCTCGGAAAACCAGGTCATCGTCTACGCCGACTGGCCGGGCCGCAGCCCGCAGGAGGTCGAGGACCAGATCACCTATCCGCTCAGCTCCGCCCTGCAGGGCCTGGCCGGCGTGAAATCCGTCCGCGCCACGTCCATGTTCGGGTTCTCCTTCCTCACGGTCATCTTCGAGGACCAGGCCGATCCGTACTTCTCCCGCACGCGCGTGCTCGAGCGGCTCAATTCCCTCGGTACCCTCCTGCCCGCGGAGGTCACCGCCCGCCTCGGGCCCGACGCCACCGGCTTGGGCTGGGTTTACCAGTATTATCTCGATGACGAATCCGGCACGCAGGACCTCGGCTCGCTGCGCGCCCTGCAGGATACCTTCATCCACCACCAGCTGGCCGGGGTGCCGGGCGTCGCCGAGGTCGCCAGCGTGGGCGGCTTCGTCCGCCAGTGGCAGGTCGAGGTCTCCGCCCTGAAACTCCGGCAGTACGGCGTCATGCTCGGCGAGGTGATGGACGCCGTCGCGCAGAGCAACCGCAACGTCGGCGGCAAGACGATCGACGAGAACGGCGCCGAGTTCATCGTCCGCGGCCTCGGCCTCGTGCACAGCACCGCGGACCTCGAGTCCATCGTCATCCAGCCGCGCAACGGCATCCCGCTCTACCTGCGGGACATCGCCACCGTCCGCATCGGCGGCGACTTCCGCCGCGGTGCGCTCGACGTCAACGGCCGCGAGGTCGTCGGCGGCATCGTCGTCATGCGCTACGGGGAAAACGCCTGGCGCGTGATCCAGGACGTCAAGGCCCGCCTCGCCGCACTCGCGCCCGGACTGCCCCCAGGCGTGACGGTCCGCCCGTTCTACGACCGCAGCGACCTGATCGGCCGCGCCATCGACACACTCAAGCACGCCCTCGCCGAGGAAATCCTCCTCGTGACGCTCGCGCACATCCTCTTCCTCTTCCACTTCCGCAGCATCCTGATCGTCACGCTGCCGCTGCCAGCGTCGCTGCTGATCGCGTTCATCCTCATGGACCGGTTCGGCATCCCGTCGCACATTATGTCGCTCACCGGCATCGCCATCTCCATCGGCGTGCTGGTGGACGCCGGCATCGTCATGACGGAAAATGTCATCCGCCACTGCGAGCGCGCCGAGGAGCATCTGCGGCGGCGGCTGACCCCGGGCGAGGTTTTCACGCAGACCCTCGAAGCCGCGACGCAGGTCGGCCGGCCGATGTTTTTCTCGATGATGATCATCATCCTCGCCTTCGTGCCGGTGTTCCTGCTTACCGGCCAGGAGGGAAAGCTGTTCCACCCGCTCGCCTACACGAAGTCGTTCGCGCTCATCGGTGCCGTGCTGCTCGCCGTCACCGCTGTCCCCGTGTTCTGCACGCTGCTGGTCCGCGGGCCTTTCCAGCCCGAGAGCAAGAACTGGCTCATGCGCGGCTTGCTCCGGGTCTACGATCCCGTACTCGACTGGGCGCTGACCCAACGCCGGACCGTCCTCGGCCTCGCCGGCGGCCTGCTGACGGTGTCCGCCGTCATCGCCTTCGGCCTGCCCCGCGCGGTCAACGCGCGGCTGCCGGCCGCGGTTGCCCGCCACACCCGCGGATTCGGCAGCGAATTCATGCCGACGCTGGAGGAGGGCTCACTGCTCTTCATGCCCGTGCTGCTGCCCGCCACCTCCCTCACCGAGGTCCAGCGCATCATGAGCTGGCAGGACAAGGTCATCCGCCAGGTGCCGGAGGTCGCATCCGTCGCCGGCAAGCTCGGCCGTTCCGACTCCGCCACCGATCCGGCCCCCACCGAGATGATCGAGACCACGATCATGCTCAAGCCGCCGGCCGAGTGGCGGCCCGGCCTGACCAAGCAGCAGCTCATCGCCGAGTTGTCCGCCAAGCTGATGAACGTGCCCGGCTATGTGCCCGGCTTTCTCCAGCCGATCGAGAACCGGATCCTGATGACGAGCACCGGCATCCGCGCCCAGGTCGGCGTGAAGATCTTCGGCGACAACCTCGACGCCCTCCAGCAGAAGGCCTTCGAGGTGCAACGCGTCGTCGAGCAGGTGCAGGGCGCCACCGGTGTCGCGCCGTCGCGTGTGCAGGGCAAGCCCTACCTCGAGATCGCGGTCCGCCGCGAGGATCTCGGGCGCTACGGCCTGCGCGTCGATGATGTCCTGCGCTATGTCGAGACCGGCCTCGGCGGCGTCACCGTCGGCACCACGCTGCGGGGCCGCGAACGCTGGCCACTGCAGGTGCGGCTCGAGCAGGCGGACCGCGCGGATATCGACAAGCTCGGCGAACTCCCGCTCGCCACCCCGTCCGGCGCCGCCATCCAGCTCCGGCAGGTCGCCGACATCCGGCGCGTGACTGGGCCCAACGAGATCTCCAGCGAAAACGGCCGGCTGCGGGTCTTCGTGCAGGCCAACGTCGGCGACCGCGACCTCGGGAGCTTCGTCGCGGAGATCAAGGAGCGCATCGCCCGCGACGTGAAACTCGATCCCGGCATGACCATCGAGTACTCCGGCCAATACGAGCACCAGCTCCGCGCGCGGCAGACCCTGCTCTACGTCTTCCCCGCCGTGCTCGCCATCATCTTCATCCTGCTCGTCGTGACCTTCCACTCGGCCGCGGAGGCCGCGCACGTGCTCCTCGCCGTGCCGTTCGCCCTGACCGGCGGCGTGCTGCTGCAGGCCGCCCTGGGCTTCCCGTTCAGCGTCGCCGTCTGGGTCGGCTACATCGCGCTCTTCGGCACCGCCATCCAGACCGGCGTCGTGATGGTCGTCTATCTCGAGGAAGCGGTCGCCAAAAAACGCGCCGAGCACAACGGCACCCTGACCCGCTCCGAGTTGATTGCCGCGGTCAAGGCAGGCGCCCGGCTCCGGCTCCGGCCGAAGGTCATGACGGTCGCCACCACGGTCGCCTCGCTGCTTCCCATCTTTTGGAGTCACCGGACCGGTGTGGAGATCATGCAGCCGCTCGCCGCGCCCGTCATCGGCGGCATGCTCTCCAGCCTCGTCCACATCCTCGTCGTCACCCCCGTGATCTTCGTCTGGCTGCGCGAGCGGAAACTCGCCCCGGTCCCGGCCGCCTGAAATCCCGCGCTGGCCTCGCCGCCCAATCCGCTTACGCTCCGGGCGCCCCATGACCATGCTCCCGCGCTCCCTGCTTGCCCTGCTGCTGGCCGCCGGCCTGACCGGATGCACGCGCCCCGCTGCCACCACCCCGGCCAACGCCCCCGTGGCCAAGCACGAGCACCATCCGCCTCACGGCGGCACGCCGGTCGTGCTCGGCGAGGAACTGTACCATCTTGAACTGGTGCGCGACGCCGCCACCGGCCGGCTCAGCGCCTATGTGCTCGACGGCGAGATGGAGGACTTCGTGCGTATCGCCGCACCGTCGCTGGAGATCACCGCCACCGTGGACGGCCAGCCACGCACACTCACGCTCACCGCCGTTGCCAATCCCGCCACGGGTGAAACCGTCGGCAGCACTTCCTTCTTCGAGGCCCAGGCCGACTGGCTCAAGGCCACGAAGGAATTCGACGCTATCCTTACCAAGATCGAAGTGCGCGGCACCGCCTTCACCGCCGTCGCCTTCAACTTCCCCAAAGGCAACGACCAAGATTAAGCCCAACCAGCTGTTGGCCACAAAGAGGCACAAAGGGCCCCGTCGTTCTCCGAACTGAATCGGTCGGCTGTCCCATTTGCAATCCGCGGACCTTGGCGCACGCTTGCTTCCTCCAAATTCGCCACCCCACACTCTGACTTTCATGAGCACCGGACCCATTCCTGTCACCGTCCTCACCGGCTTCCTCGGTGCGGGCAAGACCACCCTCCTCAATCGCATCCTCACCGAGCAGCACGGCCAGAAGCTCGCGGTCATCGAGAACGAGTTCGGCGAGGTCGGCGTCGATAACCAGCTCGTCATCCAGAGCGAAGAGGAGCTCTTTGAGATGAACAACGGGTGCATCTGCTGCACGGTGCGCGGCGACCTCATCCGCATCCTCGGCCGCCTGATGAAGCGCAAGGACAAGCTCGACGGCATCCTGATCGAGACCACCGGCCTCGCGAACCCCGGCCCCGTTGCCCAGACCTTCTTCACCGACGACGAGATGAAGCAGAACTTCCGGCTCGACGCCATCGTCACCGTCGTCGACGCGAAGCACATCCTCAGCCACCTCGACACAGACGACGAGTCCGTGAAGCAGCTCGCGTTCGCGGATGTCATCCTGCTGAACAAGACGGATCTCATTCCGGCCGCCGACCTCGACGCCCTGGAGGAGCGCATCCGCCGGATCAACGCCGTCGCCAAGATCCACCGCACCCGGAACTGCGACGTGCCGCTCGACCGCGTGCTCAATGTCGGCGGCTTCAACCTCGGCCGCGCCACCGAGCTCGACCCGAAATTCCTTGAGCCCGAGTATCCCTTCGAGTGGGCCGGCGCCTACCCGCTGCCTGCCGGCACCCACGAGCTGGTCATCGGGCACGGCGACGAGGAGCACGGTCACTCGCACGAGGGTCATGCCCACGACCATGATCATGGGCATGGCGACCACGACCATCACCACCATCATCACGGCAACCCGAACGAGCTCGATGTCGTAATCCTGCCCGTGAAATCACTCGACGAGGCCGTGCTCACCGCCGCCCGCGAATCCGCCGTGCGCGTCTTCTCCGACTGGGAAACCCGGCTGAAGGCCGGCGAGGCCGTCATTCCCGGGGCGACGCTGCAGCGCCTCCTCCTGATCGAGGGCAACGGCACTTATCCGCTCCCGATCAAGGAGCCGGGCCATTACCTCGTGTTCGAGTCCTGCGGCCACGATCCGCTGCACATCCAGGTCAAGGGCGAGGCCGTGAAGCCCGTCTGGCAGCAGGATTTCCATGCCGCGCACACCCACAACGAGGCGGTCACCTCCGTCGGCATCAGCACGCCCGGCGACCTCGACGGCCAGCGGCTCAACGCCTGGATTGGCGAACTGCTGCGCGTGAAGGGCGGCGACATCTACCGCATGAAAGGCGTGCTGAGCGTGAAGGGCTCGAACAAGCGGCTCGTCTTCCAGGGCGTGCACATGCTGTTCGACGCCAAGTTCGACCGCGAATGGGGCACCGACCCGCGCACCAACACCCTCGTCTTCATCGGCCGCAAGCTCGACCGCACCGCACTGACCGAGGCCTTCAAGGCCTGCCTGGCCTAGGCTGCGGCTTCAGTGACTCTTTGGGCGGGCGGGCACGGGACGTGCACGTATTTCATCGCTCCGCCTATCGAGAAGGTCATCTCGTCGTGATCGGGCGCACTTCAATGCCGGCACGGGACGTGCCCGCCCACCTTTATTGCCATGCTCTACATCAACCCTTCGGCACGCCGACCTGGATTCCTGGATCGACTGTTTCGGCAGCACGGCGAAAATTGATCAACGGCGCCACCGGCACCGTCCCTGCCTCCACTGTAGGCCTGCCCAAGGGGCAAAACCCGCTTACCCAAACAGCGCCAGCACCACATCCGCGTACAGCCGGTGGCCGAAGTCGTTCGGGTGGTTCACGCCGTTGCCGCTGAGGTCAAGGGCGCTCTTGCGTTCCACGATCCACGACCACACCGACGTGACGTCGGCCACGGCGAGACCCGGTTCGCGCAAGGTCAGCAGCTGGGCGAGATACTCGGGATAAACTTGGGGCGCGGCGTAATGCCAGGTTTCATTGGCCGTCATCGTGGCGACGCAGACCACGTCGCAGTCCGGACAAGCCGTCCGCATCACGCGGGCCATCCGCGTGACATCCTTCCGGTACTTGCTCGGCGAGCGTTTGCCGGAGGCGTCGTTCATGCCGAACGCAATGATGAAAAGCTCCGGTCGCTCCGCGATGGCCGCCGGCATTTGTCCGACACCCCACCCTGCATTCGTGCCGCCGACGGAGAGATTCGCCAGTTCCACCCCGCCGCCGAAGCGCTGGTGCAGTCCGTCCGCCACCAGATCGGGATAACCCATCTGGCCCGGCGGCGCGCCGACCACGCCCGAGGCGTTGGCGCCGGTGGAAATGCTGTCGCCCAGCATTACGATTTTGAACCGCTCCCGGGCCGCGAGTCGCTCCATCGACCGCGACAACCCCGGTGCATCCGCCGCCGGCACGGGCCCACTCCAGCGCTCGGCCGGTTCGTACGCCGCACTCACCTGCTGGTCGTGGAAAAAATGTCCCTCACCGAACAACAGGTGCTTCTTTCCGTCCCGACTCGCGGCGATGGAGTCGGGCGAGCCTGGCGGCAGGAGTAGCTGCGCCTGCGTGCGGAACGGGATCCGGCTCTTGGGCGTGAGCCGAATTTCGCGGCTGCCAGGCTCCCACGTGAAATCCCGCCCCGCCTCGTAGGTCACATCACAGGTCGCCTTAACCAGCTGCGGCGTGGCCTTGGGCACGAGCAATAATCTCGCTGTCGCCGCAGCCGAGCCTTCCGCCTGCCCGAAGAAGAGCGGATCGGCGTCGATCGCCGGCGCCATCCACACCGGCGCGTGGGGTGGGTTCTTGGGTTTCATCGCAGTTCAAAGGATCGGCTCACCCTTTCACGCTGCCGAGCTGGATCCCGCGGATCAACTGCTTCTGGAGCACTGCGAAAACGATGATCAGCGGCAGCACCGACATCGTCACTGCCGCCATCAGCAGGTGGGTCGCCTGGCCGTGTTCGAAGTCGAAGAACAGCAGGCCGACGGGCAGCGGAAACTTGTCCACGCTCTTCATCATGACCAGGGGCCAGAAGAAGCTCTGGAAATTCCCCATGAACGTGAAGATCGCCAGCGTCACGAGCCCCGGCCGGCTGAGCGGCAGGATCACCTCCCAGAAGACCGTCCACTTACCGGCCCCGTCGATCTCCGCCGCCTCGTCGAGGGCCCGCGGGATGCCCAGCATGAACTGCCGCAGCAGAAACGTGCCAAAGGCATTGAAGGCGGCCGGCGCACCAGCCCGAGGTAGGAATCCACGAGCCCGAAGCGCACCATCAGCTGGAAATTCGGGATGAGCATGACCAGCCCGGGCAGCATCATCGTGCCGAGGTAGAGGAAAAACACGCGGTCGCGCCCCGGCCACTGCAGCCGGGCAAAGCTAAACGCCGCCAGCGCGCTCGTGAACACCTGCAGCAGCGTCACCCAGCCGGCGATGACCACGCTGTTGGCCATGAAACGCAGGAACGGGATGACCGAGAAGACCTCGGGGTAGTTGCCCCAGAGCGCCTGTTTCGGCAGCCACGCCGGATCGCCCACCTCCGCGAGCGACTTCAGGCTCGTGAGAACCATCCAAGCGAACGGCACCACCATGCCCAGGCTGAGCAATGTCATCAGCCCGTGCAGGCCGAGGCCGCGCGCTGGGCCCGGAGGTTTGGAGGAGATGCCCTTGGTTTCAGTCATGGCATCAGTGGGTAGGGCGAATCCTCCGGATGAGCCGTGCGGTCTGCTCGCGGTCACGGCTCATCCGGAGGATTCGCCCTACCTTCAGTCCTTCGTGTTGATTCGTGTCCATGTGCGGTTTCCCCGTTCAGTCGCTCAGATCCCGGTTGCCGAAACGGAAATTCAGGAGCGAAAAAGCGAACACGAGCGCAAAGAGCACCCAGGCGATGGCCGAGGCGTAACCCAGCCGGCCCGTCTCGAACCCTTCGCTGAAGATGTAATAGCTGAGCGTGGTGGTGGCCCCCGCCGGGCCCCCGGCCGTCATGGTCCGCGCCACCTCGAAACCACCCTGCATGCCGTTGATGATGCCCATGACCCCGATGAAAAACGTGACCGGCGCCAGCTGCGGCCAGGTGATGTGCCAGAACCGCTGGCCGGCCGACGCCCCGTCCATGTCGGCGGCCTCGTACAGCTCGGGCGAAATGCTGCCCAGGCCCGCGAGGTAGAGGATCATGTTGTTCGAACCGATGGCCGCCCACAGCGACACCATCATCAGGGCGGGCTTGGCCCAGGCATAGCTCCCCAGCCAGTCCGGCGGCTCGATCCCGCTGACCGCGAGCGCCGGCAGCGCCGGGCCCACGTGGATGCCCGCGGCCAGCACCAGCAGCAGCGGGAGCGAAAGCATCGCCAGCGCGAACTCGGTGCCCAGCCCGGCATCCGCGGAGCGGGCGCGCCCCCAGGGCCGCGGACGCCGCAGCGTGGTCACGATGAGCACGGCCGCACCTGACGCCGCCACGCCGACCGCCACAATCATGGAAAACCCCTGCCAGCTCAGGAGCAGGCCCAGCGGAATTCCCAGCGTGAGCGCCCCCGTGACCATCGCGGCCAGGCCGGACTCCGATCCGCTCCAGCGGCTCCGCAGCCTTCGCACCTGCCATCCGACCACGGCCGCCGCCAGTCCGGCACAGATCACCGGCAGCCCGTACGTGAACGCGTCCGGCGAAGTCCGGACCAGGGAAGTCAGGCGGTCGAGCACCGGGGCCAGGCCGAAGTTGATGGGGCCGCTGTGCGGGTTGTAGAGTTTCTTCCACAGCACGTAGGTCGCGACGCCCGACGTAAAACTGGGCAGGTAAAACAGCGTGCGGTAAACTGTGCCGCCCGTCAGCACGCCTGCCAGCAGCACGCTCGCGGCCAGCATGCCGAACAGAAACCACACGCCCGACTCCGCCATCCCGCCCCACAGCAGCCCGAGTCCGCTGGCGATCAGCACCAGCGTGGTGGCGGCGAGGGCCGGAAGGACGGCGGTGCGGCGCCGGCTCACACGCGTCAGCAGCAGCGCCGCGCCCAGGCTGCCCGCCATGGCGAAGGGCAGGCCCAGCATGAGGTAAAACGTATTGCCCAGGTCGCGCCAGAACTGCGGGTCGCCAAGCAGGCGGATAAAATTCTCCAGGCCCGTGAAGTGCAGCGGCTCATGGCGGAACTGGTTGTGCCGCATGATATCCCAGTCGGTGAACGCCATCGCAAAGCTGAGCGCCAGCGGCACGAGCGTGAAGGCGCAGAAGCCCAGCAGATTGGGCAGCAAAAATGCCATGCCGGTGAACCAGCGGCGGAGAGTGCGTTCGCGAGGCTTCATCGGCGGCCAGATTGGGGGTGGAACGCGTTGGCCCCAACGCGTTGGCCTGTGAGCTGGAGTCGCGGCGCCCTCGCCGCGTTCTGCGCCTTACCGCGGCGAAGGCGCCGCATCTCTAAGAAAATCCAGCGGGTTGAGGACAACCCGCTCCACCTTTCAAGCCCTATGGTCATGGCGCCGCCTCCTTTTCCAACCAGCCCTGGGCCCGGTAGTAGGCAAGCAGAAAGGGATCGCTGATCCACGCCGCCGGCACCGGCCGCCCCGCCGCCCGGCGCGCGTCGATCTGCTCCTGGATTTTTTTCCGCTCCGCGTAGAGGGGCTGCAGCTTCGGGTCCTGGCGGACCCGCCGCGCGATCTCGTCGTTGATGCGCCGGGCGGTGGTCCGGGCGGCTTCCTCCGGTGAGATCAGTCCCGTCAGCATGGCCTCGATGTTCTCGTTATCGATCCGGAAGGCGAGGATGGGCAGCACAAACGGACTCGTGGTCCCGCCGATGCCGATCTCGCGGGTGGCGTCGGAGAAAACCTTCCGGGCCTCCCATTCGTTCCGCTGACCAGCTGGATGAAAGTAGGCCTCGCTCCGGGCGTAAGCCGGCACGGGTGGCAACGAATCACCGATCCGCGCCACAAACAGGTTGTAGGGCTTGCTCGTCAGGAACTGCAGGAATTGCTCCGCCTGCGCGCGATGCCGGGTCCCGGCGTAAATGGCCACCGTGCCGTTGCCCGCGAGTGCATTGCGGAATCCCGCGGTGAACGGCTCCACCGCGCCCAGCCGCAGGTCGCCTAGGCGGCGCAGCTCCATCGAGGCCCAGAGCCCTTCGTACAGCATCGCGAACCGGCCCGTGGCAAAGAGCGCGAACGCGCTGTTCTGGCCCGTGGCGTCGGACGCCAGGGCCTGCTGCTCCTGCTGCGTCGGCATCAGCCGCTCGTCGATCGTCCAGCGGTAGATCCGCTTCAGCACCTCGATGGCGCGCGGGTCGTCGAGTGTGCAGCGCGTCCCCGTCTCGTTGTAGGTGGACAGCCCGAGGCCGCGGCGCAGGACGGGCGGCCAGACCCGGTCGATGAAATAACTCCGCTGGCGCGTGCCCGGCGGATTGGTCGCAGCCACGAAGCGCCGGCCGAGTTCCTCGAACTCGTCCCAGGTCCAGTGCGGCGAGGGATCCGGCAGCCGGTAACGCTCGAAGGTGGCGCGGTTGTACCAGCACATGTCCACCCCGGACTGCCGTGGAAAGCCATATTGCCGCCCGTCCAGGACCAGGTCGCCGCGCAGGGCCGGATAGATCATGTCCGTGGAAAATCCCCCGCGGTGCGCGTCGTCCGTGAGATCCATCAGCATGCCCGCGTCCTGGTACATCTCGAGCTGGTAGGTGGAGACATCGATCAGGTCGCCACCCATGCCGGCAACGCCCTGGACCAGCACTTTCGGCGAACCGCCCGGCGAGCCGGCTTCGAGGCCGGCATTGTCGATCCGCAAGTCCACCGGCGGTAGCCCCTGCCGGGCGAGCCAGCCCTGGAAAAGCGCCACCGTCTCCCGCTTGTTCGCGTCGTTCTGGGTCGCCCAGTACAGCACGGGCGCCCCGCTGCGCTGCTCGGGCAGGGTCCAATACAGCAGCCCCGCCGCCAGGGTCAGCCCCCCGAGAAAAATAAGGAAGATGCGTTTCACAGCGGCGGACGGGCCAAGGTTGGTTGAAGAAATTCTGCGGCCCGCGCCAAGGGGCGCGACCCAAAAGCCCCCCTGCAGGATGCGGGCCAAGGCTCTCCCCGGAAAATACCCTCTTCCCCTTCCCGTCCGTGATGTTCTACCCTCCCGCTTTCATGCAACTCACGAAGCACTGGGCCACCACGCTCGACGATTATGTCATCGACCTCGCGTGGTCGCCCGACGGCACCCTGCTGGCCGCCGCTTCGGCCGGCGGACCGGTGTCGCTGTTTGCGCGGGCCGACGGCGTCCGCCGCCATGAGCTGCCCGGCCATGAGAACGGTACGAATGCGCTCGCGTGGGCGCCCAAGCCAGAGACCAGAAGTTCGATATCAGAAGTCAGTGATCCGAAGCCCGAGGCGATTCTATCGGACCTGACCTTTGGTTTGATCCTCGCCACGGGAGGGCAGGATGGCGCCGTCAAATTCTGGGATGCTGTCGCCGGTCAGCACACCGCCACGGTCAGCCTCGGCTCGGCGTGGGTGGAGCATCTGGCCTGGCGGCCCGAGGTAGGGCGCGTTATCCCTCACGCGCCGGGTCCGGAGAGCATGGATCAAACGCGGCGGGTTAAGGATAACCCGCCCTACCTCATCGCTGCCGCTGGAAAAACTCTCACCGCCCTCCGGTCCGACGGCGCCGTCGCCCATCAGTTCAAGGATGCGCCCAAGACGATCTCGGCCGTCGCCTGGCAGCCGGCCGGAGGCTGCGTCGCGGTGTCGTATTTCGGCGGTGTCTGCCTGTGGGATGCGGATGACTTCATCCCGCAGCAGGAGTTCGTCTATGCCAATGGCATCCACGCGTTGGTCTGGTCGCCCGACAGCAAGTGGCTCGTTTCCGGCAACCAGGATCCGTCCGTGCACCTTTGGATTCCCGGGCAGGACATCGAGCTCCAGATGAGCGGCTACGAAAGCAAGGTGAAGGAGCTCTCCTTCGACCACACCAGCCGCTGGCTTGCCACGGGCGGCGGCAAGGACTGCTGCATCTGGGATTGCGCCGGCAACGGCCCCGAGGGCCGCGAGCCCGCGATGCTGCCGCATGGCGCCAAGGTCTGCGCCGTTGCCTTTCAACACGCCCACGGCCTGCTGGCCACCGCGGCCCGGGACGGCGTGGTCCAGCTCTGGAGCCCCGAGCGCAAGCAACCGCTGCGCGCCACCGTGAAGATGCCTGCGGCCGCGACGAAGCTGGCGTGGTCGCCGGACGATGCCCTGCTCGCGATCGGCTCCGAAAAAGGCGCCGTCTACGTCCTGAAGTGCGAACCTTGAGCCGCAAACCCAATCCGGGTTGGCCGCAAAAAAGCGCAAGGGGACCGAGGCTGCGAAGGAGTCACCATTGCGCCTATAGGCGCGCGGGCGACTCGAGACGAAGCCCCGGACATTTTGTGCCTTTTCGCGGCCAACCTGCCGGGGTTTGAGTCTGGCGGCTAAAAATCAATTCCCACCAGGAACTTCAGCAGCGTGTAGTCCTGCACGTTCAGGCCGGGGTTGTTGTACCGCAGCTCGTGCCGGATCCCGATCGTGAAGGTCTCGGTGAGTTTCTTGTCCAGCTCGAGCTTGTTCTCCCAGCCGTCGTGCCCGGTGTTGAGCGAGTAGTACCACACGCCGCGCTCCGTCAGCGTCATCCGCCACGGCAGCTTCAGGTCCGCCTCGAGGAAGAGCGATTCAGAGGTCTTGGAGTTGTGCGACACCGGCGCCACCGTCTGCCAGAGGTCGAACAAGTTCTCCGCCACGCCCACGCGCAGGTTGCGGCTGGGCGAGGTGAAGACGTTGACGCCCGCACCGATTTCCTGCTGCAGGAGCACGTAGTCGGCCGGCAACCCCGCCGCCGTGAAGTAGGCCCGGTTCCATTCCAGCGAGGGGCCGTAGATCAAAAAGAGCCGGTCCGGCAGGTCATGGCGCCAGGACAGGTCCGCCTTGATCACGTCGGTCGTCGCCACGTGATTCGTCGCGCTGTAATCGTACCGGGCATTGATCTGCACCGTGTCATCCTTCCATTTCCGCTGGAGATGGGCCTCCACCGTGGAGTTGGTGGTCGCCGCGGTCGTGCCGTTGCCCGTCGTGATTGCGTCCGAGATGGCGAACCGCCCGTGCCAGGACCCGAAGAAGTCGCGGACGTCCGAGGTCAGCACCTTGATGGAAAACAAGGACCAGACCGTGAAGGGCTCCTCGGCCGTCTCCGTGTGGGCCCGGGCCGCCATCGCGGTATCCTCCTCCCCGTTCGCCAGGATCACCTTGGCCTGGGCCACCGGCACGCGCAGCAAACCGAACCGGTCCGATTGAAAAACAATCTCCGTGTCCGAGCGTTCCTTGAGGTGCCCCTTGACGCGGTCGCCGTCGTTGTAGACGAGCACGTCAAACTTGGGCGCGTCGGCCACGACCGGCGTCACGGTCTCGATGTGGGCCCGCACCGGCGTGCCCAGGGCGAGCCAACCGAGCCAGCCCGCGATGACCGGAAGCTTCCAGCCCCGGGAAAAATGAAAAAATGAAACCACGCTGCTTCGACGCACAGTACCCCAAAGGGTTTCATAAATCTTCCGGCCACAAACTTAAATGGATCTTTTTATGCCAGACATTCCTCGAACTTTTTCCGCCACTCCGCCTCCTCCAGCCCGGTGCCGATGAAGACCAGCTCCTGCCGGCGGTCGCCGTGCGGCTCCTGCCAGCGCTGGTGCGCCGCGGGCGGGATCTCCGCCTCCGTGATGACGCCGCGCTCCCGCAGTTCCGCCACCCAGGTGCCGACGTACTCCACCCGCGCCACGCCGCCGGCGACGGAGAGGAACCCGATGTCCGCCGGCTGTTCCGCCAGCCAGAAGAATCCCTTGGCCCGCAGCAGGCCCGCCGGCAGCGTCCCCTGCACCAGCGCCAGGAATTTTTCCCGCGCGAACGGCCGGCGCTCCGCGTAAACAAAGCTGGTTATTCCGAACCGCTCCTCGTGCCGGGGCTGAGAAAATGTGGGCGGGGTGCCCCCACCCCGCAGTGCATCGCGGGGTGAAGGCACCCCACCCACAGGGGAAATCCGGTTGAGCACGCGGATCCAGCGTGCGGCTCCCAGCGTGGCCGCGGGGTCGAAGCGCTGGCGGTCCAGCAGCAGCTCGCTCGCCACCTGGCCATGCTCGGCCCGGATCATTTCCGCCCGCGGATTCAGCGCGCGGAGCATCCCCTCCACCTGCGCCAGGTCCGCCTCGCTCGCCAGGTCGCATTTGTTCAGCAGCAGCACGTCCGCGCACTCCGCCTGGTCCACCATCAGCTCGAAGACCGGCTTCGGGCTTCCCGCGGCCGGCGCGGCCCGGCCCCGGCCGCGCCGTTCCTCCTCGAGGAAGTAGCGCGCGTCGACCACCGTGACCAGCGCCTGCAGGCGGGCAAAGTCCGTGAGACTCCGGCGGAAGGCGTTCTTCCGCGTAAACAGCGCCGCGATGGCCCGCGGTTCGGCCACCCCGGTCGTCTCGATCAGGACCTGGTCGTAGGTGCCCGTGGCGCAAAGCTCGGCGAGGGTCTCGGCCAGCTCGTTGCGCACCGTGCAGCAGACGCAGCCGTTGCCGATTTCCACGACCTTGCCCGTTCGCGCCTGCGCGACAAGCTGGGCGTCGATGTTGATCGCGGCGACATCGTTCACGATCGCCGCCCAGCGTTTGCCCTCCGACTGGCCCAGCAGGTGCCGCAGCAGCGTGGTTTTGCCCGCGCCCAGAAATCCGGACAGCACCGTGACCGGTGGAAGGGGTCGGGAAACCGGACTTGGGCTGGATTCGTTCATGGCGCAGGAACTTTTGAACCGCTACCGTGCGCTAATCGACGCAAATGACGAATCCGCCATGGACGATTCGCCGGGCGGGCACTGTGTAACGCACCCGGAGGACGAATGCGGGAAAGCTTGGTTTGAAAACCCGCTGGATTGCGCCTTCGTTGGCCGTGTCATGCCGCTAGTCTGACCCACATTGTGTCCCGGTTAACCTTAATTCTCTGCCTGCTGCTGGGCGTTGCAGTGCATGCCGCCGACGACCTGCCATCGCTGCCGGTCAAATCCGTCGAGGTCCCGGTGCCAGCGGCGACAGGGGCGACCAGCGCCTCACTTGTCACCGCCCCCGACGGTACCGTCTGGCTCTCCTGGATCGAACCGACGGCCGACGGCGCCACGGCCCTGCGGTGCGCCACCTTGGACTCGGCGACGCCCATCTGGAATGAGCCGCGCACGCTTGCGCAGGGCCGGAACTGGCTCGTCAGCGAGGCCGACCCGCCTTCGCTCACCATCGAACCCGACAGCCGGCTGACCGCCGTGTGGCTCGTCAAAGTTCCCGCCGCTCCACCTGCCGTGACGGACAATCCGCCTCATCATTTCAGCGCTGGTTCCACTGCGCTTATCAGCCAATCGACTGATCGCGGGAAGACCTGGAGCGTGCCGGTCCGGCTGACGCACGAGAGCACAGCAGTGGAATTTGTTTCGCTGCAGGCGCTGGACAACGGCCGCGTGCTGGCCGCGTGGCTCGACGGCCGCGGGAAGCATGACGATCATGGCATCCAGCAGCTTTTCGCCCGCGTGATCGGCGGCGCCGGGCCCGACCAGCTCGTCGATGACTCCGTGTGCGATTGCTGCCGGACGACGCTGGCACGCTTTGCCGACGGCAGTGCCCTCCTCGCCTACCGCGGCCGCACGACCGGCGAGGTGCGGGACATCCATGTCGCCCGGTTCCAAGATAACCAGTGGAGCGCGGGCCGAGTACTCAGTTCCGACGAATGGCGTATCGCCGGTTGTCCGGTCAATGGCCCGCAACTGGCGACCCACGGCGGTCGCGCCGCGGCCGTGTGGTTCACCGCCGCCGGGAGCGAGCCCCGCGTGATGGCGTCGGTCACGCCGGATGCCGGTGCGCGGTTTCTCCAGCCCCTGCGCCTCGACCACGGCCACCCGCTCGGCCGGGTGGACACCGTGATGCTGGCGGACGGCTCGGTCCTGGCGACCTGGCTGGAAGGCGCCGGCGATCAACCGGGCCTGTGGCTGGCCCGCATCACGCCCCACTTTGAGCCCGGGCAAGCTGTGCGGCTCGTGCCGCTGAATCCGGCCCGGTCCGCCGGTTTCCCGCGGATCACCCTGGTGAAGGATTACGACGCCACACCCGCCCGGCTCGCCGTGGTCTTCACCGGCGACGATCCCGCCGCGACCCTGCGCACGCGGCTGATCACGCTGCCCGATCTCTCCACCCTCGCCGGCCGCAAGCCCTGCGTACCCTGCGACGAGGACGATGCCCAGGCGGTCCGGGGATTTCCGATGAAAGGCCGGATCGTGAGCATCGTGCAGGCGCGCGCGGCTCTTGTCGTGCAACAGGAGGAAATTCCCGGCGTGATGCGTGCCATGACCCTGGAGCTCCGGGCGGAACCCGATGTGCTGGCCGCCGCCGCTCCGGGCCGCGCCCTGCTCGCCCGCATCGAGCGCCGCGGAAAGACCTGGTGGATCTTCGGCGTGCGCTGGCTCGAGAAAAACCCGTAGCAGCCGCCGTAAGGAGGCTGGGGCCGTTTTTCATCGCCAAGACCGTGAAGCGCGCCGAGGCCAATGCCTCCGGATTTTTTGGCCACGGATTTCACGGATGACACGGATGGGAGTTCAAACCATCGATCCTTCTCACAGGAGGAAACAGAGGAACCTAATTCTCCTTTCCCCGTTCTCTCCGTTTCCTCCTGTAAAACTGTCAGGGTTTGTGGATTGGATTTCCTATCCGTGGCATCCGTGAAATCCGTGGTTCCAATGGATCATTTTGCCCCCGCCTCTTGACGCGTTCGGTATAGTCGCGACATTCCAGCCCGCATGGCCGTCCTCCGCCGCTTCCCGTTGCTTGCCGAAACTCCCCGCCGCCTGCTCGCGGCCGGCGGCATTGCACTCGTGCTGCTGCTGTCGGTGCTGTCGGTCAGCCCGGAGCTGCACCACCTGTTGCACGGCGACCACGATGACGGTCACGAGGATGGCTGTGCGGTGGTGCTGTTTGCCCACGGCGTGTCCACGACCATGGACACCGCCATCCTCGCCTCCACGCCCGCGGAATGGCGCGAGCTGGGCCGCTTGCCCGCGGCCGAAATTCTCCTGACGTCGTCCCGCTACCTGCATCCGCCGGAGCGGGGGCCGCCGGTGAGCTGAGTCCTCCGTTCCTGCAGCGCTGCGCCCGCATCCGGGCCGCGCTTTGCCGCACCCGGCCCGGGCGCGGCTCCACGTCCGTCAACTCAGGCTCGCCATGTCTTTTCCCCGCACCCTTCCATTCTTATTTCTCGCCTCAGCCGTCTGGCTCCACGCCCAGACGGCTCCGGCGCCGGAGAGCCCGCCACCGCCAGTGGACAAGGCTCCGGTCGAACTCGATAAATTCATCGTGACCGGCCAGCTCGACCTAGCCCGCGACAACATCGCGCCGACCCTCGGCGCCACCTCCTTCCTCATCGGCCAGCAGCAGATCCAAGACCTGCCGCAGGGCGCGGACGCCCCGTTCAGCCAGGTCCTGCTGCGCGCCCCGGGCGTGGCCGGGGATTCCGCCGCCAACGGCGACCTGCATCTCCGCGGCGAGCACGCCAACCTCCAGTACCGCATCAACGACGTGCTGCTGCCGGAGGGCATCTCGGGCTTCGGCCTGGAACTGGACCCGCGCTTCGTGAACAGCCTGCAGCTCATCACGGGCTCGCTGCCGGCCCAGTACGGCTTTCGCACGGCGGGCATCGTCGACATCCAGACGAAGAGCGGATCGTTCGACCAGGGCGGCGGCTTTTCCGTCTATGGCGGCAGCTTCGACACGTTCCGCCCGAGCTTCGAGGCCGGCGGCTCCGTCGGGAACGCCAGCACCTTCCTCGACGGCAGCTACGAGCACAACGCGCTCGGCATCGAGAACCCTACGCCCAGCGCCCGGGCCCTCCATGACGCCACGGACCAGAGCCGGCTATTCTCCTACACGTCCTTCATCCTGGACGACAAAAGCCGGCTCAACGTCATGGCGAGCATCTCGGACAGCACATTCCAGGTGCCCGATTCCCCGGGCCTGCCGGCCGGCACTTCGCCCAACGGCCAACCCTGGCTGCCCGGCACCTTCGATTCGGCCAAGCTGGACGAAAACCAGCGCGAGCAGAATTACTATGGCGTCGTCACGTATCAGAAATCCGCCGGCCCGCTCGATTACCAGCTCTCGGTCTTCGGCCGCGAGAGCAGCGTGCATTTCACCCCCGACCCGGTTGGCGACCTGTTCTTCAACGGCGTGGCCAGCGACGTGAACCGCCGGCTCCAGTCCGCCGGCCTCCAGGGCGACGGGAGCTACGCACTGAACGACCAGCACACCCTGCGCAGCGGCGTCATGCTGCTGGACGAGTCCGTGGACGCGACCTCGGCCACGACCGTATTTCCCGTGGACGCCGCCGGCAACCCCACCGGCCCGGCGTTCACCCTCGGGGACAAGAGCACGCTCCACGGCCTGTTTGCGGGCGTCTACCTGCAGGACGAATGGAAGCTCGGCTCGCGTCTCACGGTCAACTACGGGGCCCGTTTCGATGTGTTCAACGCGTCCTTCGATCATGAGGACCAGCTCAGTCCGCGCATCAATTTCGTCTTCAAGCTGGCCGACACGACCACACTGCATGCCGGTTATGCGCGCTACTTCACGCCCCCGCCGGTGGAAGACGTGCCCGGCAGCGCGGTCGCGCGCTTCAACGGCACATCGAACGCATCGGCCACGGACCTCGACGATCCGGTCAAAGCCGAGCGTTCCGATTATTTCGACGTCGGGGTGACCCAGAAATTCTCCTCCCGCTTCCAAATGGGCCTGGACACCTATTACAAGCGCGCCACCAACCAGCTCGACGACGGCCTGTTCGGACAGACGCTCATCCTCTCGGCCTTCAACTACGCCGAAGGCCGGGTCTATGGCGCGGAGCTGACCGCCTCCTACACGGACGGCGAGTTCTCGGCCTACGCCAACCTCGCCCACTCGGTGGCGCAGGGCCGCGACTGGACCTCGTCGCAGTTTCTCTTCGACCCGGCCGACCTGGCCTATGTTAAAAACCACTGGATCTTCCTCGACCACGATCAGGCCCTGACCGGCTCAGTGGGGGCTTCCTATCATTGGGTGGAAGCCCACGGCGGCACCCGCCTCTACGCGGACCTGCTTTACGGCAGCGGCCTGCGGAACGATGCGACGGCCGCCGACGGCTCGAACATCCCCAACGGCGGAACCGTGCCGGCCTACGCGACCCTCAACCTCGGAATGGAGCAGACCTTCAAGATCCGCCGCAACCACGAGTGGAAGGTGCGGTTCGATATCGTGAACCTGACGGACAAATCCTACGAACTGCACGACGGCTCCGGCGTCGGCGTCAACGCCGCCCAGTACGGCATGCGCCGCGGGTTCTTCGGCTCCGTGGATTATACGTTCTGAGGTTTGGGATTAAGCGCAAAGGCGCGAAGGGGCGAAGGTCGATCGAAGGAGAGATCCGATCAACGCCGCTTGAAGTTTGGACTGTCATTGCGAGGAGCGCAGCCACGAAGCAATCCAGCTGGATCTCGCGGCGCGCTTCGCGCTCCTCGCGATGACAAAAGCCCGCGGTTAATCCCCATGAGCCAAGCCTTAATCGCTCAGGCCTTCTTCTTTCCCGAGATAACAATTTTCGCCGCGGCATCGAGCGCATCGCGCACAATACCGACTCGCGCCGCAGCGAGAAGGATGGTCGTCGAGCCCTTCTTGCCCCAGGCACCAGCAGCCGGCCCGAACACGCTTGGCGCCCGCTTCATAAAGGCTCGCAGCAACTCCGGCGTGAGCTTAACCATTCCATGGCGGTCATCGGGATAACCCAGCGTCGCAAACACCCTGCCATCGACGCGAAAGTCAGGATGATTCATATGCGACGACTCAAGCGCACCGGAAACTTTCAGCGCCAAACTACGAAATTCATATGCGGTCATAAAGAGGCTCTATCCTTGTCTGCCGTTAAAAATGAATCGCACGCGGAGGGCGTTGGCTATGACGGTCGGTTCGGCCTTTCTATTTTGTGAGTGGCGCTCTCCGCCCAGATCTTAAAGGCAGCGCCAGAATGAAATATAGCCGACAGGTGCTCATCTGTCCCGCGATATCCTTGAAGGACGGCATCGAAATTCTCGGTAAATTCAGTTGGGGCAAAAGTGATGCTCGCTATGCACTTATCCTCCGAGAACGACATATCATCATCACGTTTACGGATAGTGAAATTACTAACACCTGTGAAGCATAAGGTAATACCCGTGGGCAGATCCTTCGACACCCAACTTCCAACGCCTCGTCTCCAACTAAGCCAAGCCTCTTTGTCTGAAGGACGATATTCGTAGCGGACAAAATCGTAATTATTATGGAGGTCGTATTCGGAGCCGTCTGCGACCAAGTAAATCTCCTTACTGATTTGGAATGTAGTACGCAGACCGCATCGGCCGACTAGTATTATTCACCTCAACTGAGTTGAGCTTTGCATGATTGGGGTCAGCAGAAGGTGCTGAACGTCAATTAACTGGGACTCAACACCCGAGTTTCCCGGCAGGGATTCATGCAGGGCGCAAATTCCAGCCTCCTTACGTCGCCTGCTAAGGGACTCCTCACTCCCCCGGCCCGAAGATGGCTTTCGCGTAATTCTCCACACTGAAGGGCTGAAGGTCCTCGGCCTGCTCGCCGAGGCCGAGGAAGTAGATCGGGATCTTCAGCTGGCGGTAAATCCCCACCAGCGCCCCACCGCGGCTGGTGCCGTCGAGCTTCGTCACCACGAGCCCCGTCAGGCCGAAGCTTTGGTGAAACACCTTCGCCTGCTCGATCGAATTGCTGCCGAGCGAACCGTCGACCACCAGCCAGCGGTGCTGTGGCGCCGCCGGGTCGTGCTTCTGCAGCACGCGGCGGATTTTTGCGAGTTCCTCCATGAGATTTGATTTCGTGTGCAGCCGGCCCGCCGTGTCGACGATCAGGTAGTCGCGTCCGCGGGCCTTGGCCGCCTGCCAGGCGTCGAACGCCACCGCCGCCGAATCCGCGCCGGTGTGGCTGGCGATGATCTCGAGGTCGAGCCGCGTTGCCCAGGTCTTCAGCTGCTCGACCGCCGCCGCGCGGAAGGTGTCGCAGGCCGCGAGGGTGACCGAGTGCCCCTCCTGCTTGAGCTTCCATGCCAGCTTCGCCGAGGTCGTGGTCTTGCCCGAGCCGTTGACGCCGATCATGGCGATGACGATCGGATTCTTTGTGGGCGGGGTGCCCTCACCCCGCGGATTGTCGGTTGAGGGCACCCGACCCACATCGGTCTCCAGCCGACCCTCCGCCCCCGCGAGCACGCGCTGCAGCACGGCCGCGCCGATCTCGGCGGCCTGGCGGCCCTGCAGTTCCTTGTCCGCGCTGTAGGCCTTCCGGATCTCGGCCAGGATCTCCGCGGTGGTCTCAACCCCAAAGTCAGCCGTGTAGAGCGCTTCCTCGAGCTCACCAAGCGAAGCCGCGTCAATCCGCCGCCCGCCAAACAGCCCCGAGGTCTTGGCCGCAATGGCGGAAACCGTCTTGGCGAAGCCGTCTTTGAATTTTTTGAATAAACCAAACATTTTATGTGGAACTCAGGAAATCAGGAATGAGGCAGGCCAGGACCAATCCGTTTGATGGTTAATGGCATGGTGGAAAAATTGAGGATCAATCCATCCCGGATTCCTGCGGCCTTCATCTGGGATCTTCCAATGACGAAGAAGATGTCCTCCAATTCCTTAACCGCCTTCAGTTCAACCAGCAGGCATTTCTCGACCAGCAAATCGAGCCGGTGCTCGCCAACATCGACGCCGCGGTGCTGCACCCGAACCACCTTTTGCCGTTCATATCCGATTCCCCGCGCCTCAAGTTCGACACTGAGTGCCGTCTCGTAGACCGACTCGATAAATCCCGGCCCCAGCGCCGTGTGCACGGCGATCGCGGCTTCGATCACCCGTCCACTCAGCTCCTTGTGACCCAGTTCATTCATCTCCCTGATTTCCTGAGTTCCACATAAAGCCCTACTCGGCCTTGCGCGCGTCGCGCCCCAATTGGTCCTTTACGCGGTCCAGGATGCCGTTGATGAAGCGCTTGGCGTCGGCATTGGAAAACTGCTTCGAGAGGTCGATCGCCTCGTTGATCGAGACCACCGGCGGGATGTCCTTGCGGTACAGCATCTCGAACATCGCCAGCCGCATGATCGTCAGGTCGATCTTCGCGATCCGCTCGAACTCCCAGTTGTGCGCCAGCGCCTTGATGCGCGAGTCGATGTCCGCCTGGTGGCCGATCACGCCGTGGATGAGCTCCTCGCCGAACGCGTAGTGCTCGCGCGGCTGCTCCAGGTTTTCGAAGAACACCCGCAGGTCCTCCGCGAGATTCTGGGGCGCGTTCATGCTCCACGCGAACAGGTATTGCAGGGCGGCCACGCGGCCGTCACGGCGCTGGGCAAACTGGGCTTTGCTCATGGGGAAATCCTCCGCTTCAGCGCGGCCATCGTGAGCGCCGCGGCGGCAAACTCCGCCCCACGGTCGATCTTGCCGGCACACCGGGCCTGCGCCTGTGCCGCGGTCTCGGCCACGATCACGCCGTTGATCACCGGCACGCCCGTCTTCAGCGCCACGCGTTGCAGCGCGTCGGTCGTCGCCGTCGCAATCAGCTCGTAGTGGATCGTGTCGCCGTGGATCAGGACGCCCAGGGCAATGACCGCATCGATCTTGCGCCGCTGCGCCAGCCATTGGGCCGCGACCGGCAGCTCGTTCGAGCCCGGCACGCGGAGGACCGTGAGCTTTTTCGCCTTCACCCCCGCCGCCTTCAGCCCGGCCAGCACGCGGGCCAGCAGGGCGTCCACCAACTTCCCGTTGTAGCAGGCCGCCACCACCCCGAGGGTGAAGGCATGGCCCGATGGGGCCGGTGACTGGGGGGCGGCGAGACTCATATGGGAAAGAAGTCGGACAGAGGAAGCGGGATGAAAACCGTCCGCAACCTAAAACGACCGGTCGGATGAAAGCTCGAAGCTCAAAACTAGAAATCCAAAGGTAATTTCAGCAGGTGAAATACGCCGGGGAATTCAGATTCAGTAGGCAAAACTCCCTCGTTTGTCATCCTGAGCACGGCGAAGAATCCTGTTGGACAGCGTCGAAGCCTTCTGCGGAATCATTCTGGATTCTTCGCTGCGCTCAGACTCACGATCACGTTAAAGGCGCGCCTTGTTTCGAATTTCGGATTTCGTCCTCACCTTCGGATTTCGAACTTCGGGTTTCGAGCTTCCCGCTAAAGCGGGATCTGCTCCACGATCTCCAGCCCGTAGCCGTCCAAACCCACCACCTTGCGCGCCGTGTGCGACAGCAGCCGGATCCGGCGCAGGCCGAGGGCGACGAGGATCTGCGCGCCGATGCCGTAATCGCGGAAACCCATCGGCGCGGGCGCGGCGCCCGGCGGAACCAGCAGCCGGCGCAGCGAATCGCGGCCGCCGTCGGGCTGCTCCATGTACAGCACCACGCCCTGCCCGGCGCGGGCTACGGCCTCAAGCGAGGCCATCAGCGAATGATAGCTGTCCATGCCCTTGGCGCGAAAGACATCACTCAAGAGGTTTTCACTGTGCACCCGCACCAGCGTGGGCCCGGGCCCCAGTGTACCCATCGTGAAGGCGAGGTGGTGCCGGTCATCGAGCCGGCTGCGGTAGATGTGCAAGGTGAAGTCGCCAAACTCCGAGGGAAACGGACGCGTGCAGGCCAGCTCGACCAGCTGCTCGCGCTGGTGCCGGTATTCGATGAGCGCGCCGATCGAGACCATCTTCAGCCCGAACCGCTGCTTGAACTCCACCAGCTCCGGCAGCCGCGCTGCCGCGCCCTCCTCGTTGAGAATCTCGCAGATGACGCCGCCCGGCGGCAGCCCCGCGAGCGTGGCGAGATCCACCGCCGCCTCCGTGTGGCCCGCGCGTTCCAGCACGCCGCCTGCCTTCGCGCGCAGCGGGAAAATATGTCCGGGCTGCACCAGGTCGGCCGGCTTGGACTCCGGGTCGGCCAGCAGCGCGATGGTGCGCGACCGGTCGGCCGCGCTGATGCCGGTGGTGATGCCCGTGGCCGCATCCACCGAGACCGTGAAGGCGGTCTGGTGCGACTCGCGGTTTTCCTGCACCATCTGGCCGATGCCGAGCCGGCGCAGTTGCGCGCCGGTCGTCGGCACGCAGATGAGCCCGCGGGCATGCCGGATCATCATGTTGACCGTCTCCGGCGTAACCTTCGCCGCCGCCATCACCAGATCGCCCTCGTTTTCCCGCCCCTCGTCGTCCGTCACGATCACGAGCCTGCCCGCGGCGATCTCCGCGACGACCGCCGCAACGGAATCAAAGGGGCTCAGGGTGGAAGTGGACATGACGGGACGAGTGCGGACCGTCTCGCCAAGCCTCCCCTCTGTCAACCGCCCGACCGTAACGAAAGCGACGGAATCAAGCCCTAGTCCGGTATTTTTTAACTACGGATTTCACGGATTCGATCCGGATAATACCACCAGCCGAAGGGTCGCTGCTCCGGGATCCGATCCTGCCGTCTTCGGACCTGAAGGTTTAACCTCCGCATCCGTTCCCAGCCGTGAAATCCGTGGTTAAAAATTCCGGTGGCTTGTGCGAACTCGCGTTTTGCGGTTCAAAGTGACGAGGCAACCGGGCGTTTTCTCGTCATACTTTCGGCGATCGCACCTGTGCTTTCAATTCCCGCCAGCGGGCCAGGCGCTCGGCGATCTTCGCCTCCCAGCCGGCGGTCTTCGGCGTGTAGAGCGTGAGCGGCTTCTCCAGGTAATCCTGGCCGGAGATGTTCTCCGGGAAATCGTGAGAGTAGCGGTAACCCTTGCCGTGCTGGTTCTGCTTGCTGGCGGCCCCGCTCTTGTCGCGGAGCGGCAGCGGCACGGGCTGCACCGGCGCCTCCTTCAGCACGCGATGCGCCTCGCCCAGCGCGAGCGTGGCGGAATTGCTCTTGGGCGCGGTGGCGATGTAGAGCGTCGCGTGCGCGAGCGTCAGCTCGGCCTCGGGCAGGCCGATGAAGTCGCAGGCATGGTGCGCCGCCACCGTCAGCGGCAGCGCCTGTGGATCGGCCAGCCCGACATCCTCGCTGGCGAGGATCACAAGGCGCCGGGCGATGAACCGCGGGTCCTCCCCGCCGGCCAGCATCTTCGCCAGCCAGTACATCGCGGCGTCGGGATCGCTGCCCCGGCAGCTTTTGATGAAGGCGGAAATCGTGTCGTAATGCTCGTCCTCGTTGGCGTCGTAGCGGATGCGCCGCTCGCGGGCGAAGACCTCCAGGTCGGCCGGCGTGAGCACCGCACCCTCGGGCAGGCCGAGGACCAGCACCTCGAGCGCATTGAGCGCGCGACGCAGGTCGCCGTCGCAGAGCACGGCGAGGTCGGCCAGCAGCTTATCGTCCGCGGTCACGCGGCGCGCCCCGAGCCCGCGTTCCGCATCGGCGAGCGCCGCGCGGAGCACGCCGGCGACGGCGGCCGCGGGCAGCGGCTCGAGCCGGAAGAGGTGGCTGCGCGAGAGCAGCGGCGGATTGACGTAGAAGCCGGGATTGTGCGTGGTCGCGCCGATGAGCCGCACCGTGCCCTCCTCGACGTCGGGCAGCAGCAGGTCCTGCTGCGACTTGTTGAACCGGTGCAGCTCGTCGATGAAGAGGATTGTCCCGGCGGCGGGCGAGCGGCGGGCAGCGGCGAGGATCTCGCGCAGCTCGGCAACGTTGGACATGACCGCGTTGACGCGGACGAAACGGCTTTTCGTCTCGTGCGCGATGGCCTCGGCGATGCTGGTCTTGCCACAACCGGGCGGGCCGTAGAAGAGCAGCGAGCCGAAGCGGTTCTGGGCGACCAGCCGCGGCAGGAGGCTGCCGGGTTTCAGCAGATGGTCCTGGCCCACGACCTCGCTGAGCCGGCGCGGCCGCATCCGGGCCGCGAGCGGCTGATGCGCGCGCTGGGCCGCCGCGGGCCAGTCGGGCGCGGGCGTCTCCGCGGCAAAGAAATCGGTTTGATCGGGCGCGGCCATGGAGAAGCTCCGAATGAACACGAAAGGGCCCGAATGAAAAGGCGGGAAACCAGATCCTGCTCATCCCGCACGCACCCAATCTTTTTTACAGGAGTTAACGGAGGGAACTGAGGACGGAACAAGACCTGAGTTAACCACGGATTACACGGATTCGATCAGGATAAAACCTGTCAAGGCAGTGCGCCATGGTCCTGATCCCAATTCATCTCACAGGATGCCTTTATCGTGATCGAATCCGTGTAATCCGTGGTTAAAAGCCTTGGGATCGTAGCTCTGTTTTCCCCGTTACCTCCTGTAAAAAATTCTGTGCTCCGACTGAATGTTTGGTGTCAGCGGGTTGCATCGGAGTCATTATTTTCGAGTTTCGCATTCAACCGTGCCGGTTCGCCGTTAGGAAAGGCGGATGACGAGCCGCAGTCTCGGACACCGTGCGCCGCTGTTGTGGCTGGTTTTGCCGCTGATGGCGGGACTCGCCGCGGGCAAGGCCGGCGATTTTCTGCCGGTGCCGTGGCTGCTGGCGGGAGCCGCGATCTCCAGTACACTCGGAATCGTCGCGGGCTGGCGCGGATGGCGGTGGACCTGGGCCGCAGCGTTGGCCGTGGCCATGATATTCGCCGGTGCCGCCAGCTATGCCCTGCACCGGCCGCGGCTGGCCGCATGGGACACGCTTCCGCCGCGCGAGGTCCGGCTCACGCTGAAGATTGAACGCGGATTTGCCTCGGCGGATGCCCGCAAATGCTCCGGCCTGGCCATCGTCGTGCGGGCCGATGCGCCGGTGCAGGAGCTGCGCGACCAGCGGCTGTACTTCTCGCTCGCGTTGCGTCGCGGGGAGGCGCCGCCGCTGCGTGGCGCCGTGATCCAGACCGTCGGCGTGCTGGCGACGCTGCCGCGCGATCCGCCCGCGAACACGTTCGACGGCTATCTCGCCAGCGCCGGCATCAACTTCCGGCTGACACGCGGCCGCGTGCTGGCCGAGGAACGGCCGGCCCCGGCCTATTCGCGGTTCTGCGCCCGGGCCCTGGAGCGATTTTCTGCCCTGCTCGGAACGGGCGTTGAAGCCAAACGGCCGGCGCTGGTCGGCGTGCTGCGCGCGATGCTGCTCGGTCAGCAGCATGAGTTGGGCGATGACCAAAAGACCCTTTTCCGGCAAAGCGGGACCATGCATGTCTTCTCCATCAGCGGGCTGCACATCGCCGTGATCTCGGCCGGCCTGCAGGCGCTTCTGTCGCTGCTGCGGCTGCAGCGGGTCGTGACGGTGCTGATCGGGCTCGTGGCCCTCTGGCTGTACGTGGACATCACGGGTGCCGCGCCATCGGCGGTGCGGGCGTTTGTGATGGTGGCGTTTGTGCAGGTCTCGTTCGTGCTGCGGGTGCCCCGCAATCCGCTCTCCGCGCTCACGGCCTCGGCGCTGGTGGTGCTGATGGTCAACCCGCTGGATCTGTTCAGCGCCAGTTTCCAGATGAGCTATGGCATCGTCGCCGCCCTGCTGGTGCTCGGGCTGCCGCTGGCGGACCGGTGGCAGGCGGCCGGGGCACTCTTTCGCGATCTGCCGCCCATTTCCTGGGCCTGGCATCATCGCTGGCGCGATGCGCTCTGGCGGAGCCTGATTGCGTCGCTGGGCATCGGCCTGGCCTCGTCGCTGGTGGGCGCGCTGACCGGCGTGCAGTTCTTCAACCTCCTCACTCCCGGCGCCCTGCTGGCCAATCTCTGGGTCATCCCCGCTTCCACGCTCGTGATCCTGCTGGGGCTGGTCTCCCTGCTCAGCGGGCTCGCCGACCTTACTGCCGGCAGCGTGCTGGCGAACCACGCCGCGGTCCTCGTGCTCTGGGCCGTGGACCGGGGCGTGCAGGGCAACCTGCGATTGCCCGGCATGTGGTTCGCGGCGAATTTCCGGGCCCCGTGGATCGGCGGCGCGGCACTGGCCGCACTGCTCGCGGTGATGCTGGCCGGTTACGCGCAGGGGTGGCGGGGCTGGAGCCTGGGCTTTTGGCCGCCGTTCGCCGTCGTCGCCCTCACGCTCATCCTTGGGGTGAGCTATGGATAGCGATGCTGAATTTTTACAGGAGGTAACCGATGAAACGGAGAGATCTGATCTTACCTCACGATCACAAAGGATGCGAAGGATTCGGATCAAACCATTCGGCCGCAAAGGCCGACTCAATTTCGCGGCCTTCGCGACCTTCGTGGGAAAAAAAGCCCGAAGGAATTCGGAAACAAACTCCCTCTCTGTTCTCTCCGTTATCTCCTGTAAAATGTCCGGGGAAAATTCTTCTGTGGATTCCGCCGGGACCCTGGCTACGTTGGTCCCATGAAAAGCGCCTATGAACTCGCGATGGAACGCCTGGCCAAATCCGACCCCACCGCGGGCAAGCCGCTCACCGCGGAGCAAAAGGGCCGGCTGGCCGAAATCGACCGGGTCTATCAGGGGAAGATCGCCGAGCGGGAGATCTTCCTGAAGAAGCAGCTCGACGAGGCCTACGCCGACCAAAAACCCGACGAGATCAAAAAGATCCAGCAGCAGCTCGTCAGCGAGCGGGCCCGCCTGGAGGAGGAGCGCGACGAGGAGAAGGAACGCGTCCGGAAGGGAAAGTAGGCCCGGTCTCAAACCTTCCCGCGAATCGCGCTCATCATCGCGAATTCGATCCACGATCCCGATTCGCGAGCATTCGCGTGATTCGCAGGCCGCCTCCGCTCGTCGCTTACTTCGTGAACTCGAAATCCGCCACGATCGCGTGGTGGTCGGAGGCCGGCGTGGGGACCACGCGGCGGGCGACACAGCGCAGCTGCGAGTTGTGGAAAATATGGTCGAGCACGAACGGCCGGCGTCGCCAGGTGATTTCCGTCTGCTGGACGGTGGTGTAGCCGGATTCGGCAAACTGCGCGACGAGGGTCTGGTGCTTGCTGACGTTGAAATCCCCCGCCAGAAGCGTGGGGCCGTGCGAATCGGCCAGTTGCTCCGCGACCAGGTTGCGCTGGAACGGGTTCATCGTGCTGCTCGAACCGAGCATGAAAAACGCCAGCAGGTGCGTGTTGTAGACCTTCACCTCCCGGCCGAGCATCGTGGTGTAGGCGCCGATCAGCAGGCGGTCGGTGGGCGTGGTCTTCTTGCCGAAAAACTCGAACTCGATCGGCGGCGACGGCAGGTCGACCCGGATGTGGCCGCGCAACGGCCCGCGGGAGAAAATCGCCAGACCCAGCCCGAACGGGAGTTCGCGCGGGTCGGCCCGCGGGTAGGAAAACCAGCTGTCATAGCCGGGCAGCTCCGCGTGCAGCCGCATGTAGTTCGGCGGCGGCTTCAGCTGCACCCCGCCGGGCAGCGCCTTTTCCACCTCCTACAGCAGGATGATGTCGGCGTTGTGCGAGCGGATTTCCTCCAGGGTCGCGTCGAGCCGGATCGGCGCACGGTCGGGATAGGTGTCATCCCAGATCTGCCCAAACTGCATGTTGAACTGCAGGACGCGAAACGTGCTCATGGACGGTGGCTCCGAGTCATGGCGTTGCATCCGCCGGGCCGGCAGCGAGGAGAAAACGAACGTCGGCAAGAACCGCCAGGGGTGCTCCGGACAATATCATTGGGGATGCCAATTCTTTGCTTCGCGGGGATAATGCGGCAACCCAATTATTCCGGCTCGGCGGTGCCTTCAACCACCCAGGAACGGGCCGCGGGCATCTGGTGGAAAAACTCGCGCAGGACCGCGCTCAGGTGCTCGGCATAGCGGAAGTGCGCGCCCATGCCCGTGCGCAGCTCGGCCTCGTAGATGAATTTGTCGGCATGGGTGGAATGCTCAAAAGGGGTCTGCGCTCCCAGCAGCAGCGAGTAGACATAGGCCGGGGAGCCGCGCCGCAGGAGTTCGCGGGTCAGCTCCAGCTGCTGTTTCAGCAGCACGGCGTGATGGGCGTGCGGAATCTCCGGCGGAAGGTAAAAGCCGCCCTGCACCAGCGGCGTGAACCGGTGGCCGGTGCGGTGGCGGTTGAGGTCGCGCAGCTCGGCGAGCGCCAGGTTGTTCCAGGCAAACGTGACCCGCGTGCGGCGCGTGGCCAGGCCCTGGTGGCCGTAGCGGTTGGCGCGGTGACGGAGCGCCTCGGAGACGGGCTGCGTCTCAGCGAGCCACGGCGGCGTGTCCCGGTCGACCTTTACCCAGACCTCGTCGTCCAGCGGCTCGGCGGACAGGCGCTCAAGTCCAAGCTTCAGGCTGGCGGCGAGTTCCTGGCGGGCCTGTTCCTCGAAGGATTTTTCCGCGGAGCTGTGGCGCATGAGCCGGGGCGACTGCTTGAGCAGCTCCTCGCGAATGAGCCGCGCCGCGGTGCGCGCCTCGGGATTCGGCAGCGAGTCGAGTTGCTTCACGGTCGTGGCCCACATCCGGGAGGACTGCACGAGGCCGAGGTTCGTGCGCGTGGCGAACGGGATGAAGTAGCGCGCGCGGTCGAGCGCGTAGTTCTTCCGGAGCCGCATGACCACCGCGGGCTTGGCCTCGGGCGGGAGCCGCACCAAGTCGGGCTTCGCCGTCGCGAGCAGGTCGAGCCGCAGGTATTCGGCGTGGTAGGCGGCGAAAGCCGCGGCCATCACGTCATGCCAGCGCGCCGCCAGATCCGCCGGGATGCCGATCTCGTCCGGCGTCGGCAGGTTGGCCGCGTCCATCGTGATGTAGCGCGTGCTCGACTCCTGGCCGTCGGCCATCGTGGCGATTTCAAAGATTTTCCACGCCAGCCACATCGAGACCCCGTCCAAGGCGATGGCCAGGCCGCCCGTCAGCCCGCCGATGGAGGCATGGCCGTAGTCGACGAACTTCAGGATGCGGTCGATCGAGGCGTCGGGATTGGCGATGTCGACCTTGCCGAGAATGGCGGCGAGGCCCTCGTTGCTGCGGGAATAGCGGGCCAGCACGGAGGCGAGCAGCTCCGGCGTGACCTTGGGCAGGTCGGCGGCGGTCGGGGGCGGGACAAGGGCGAGGCCGGTGACTTTCATGCGGGAAGCGGCGCCACTGAGGCAGCAATCCGGACTGGAAACAAATGTCTTTTCACCGGGTCTGTGACCGCCCCACCTTTATGACGAAAGTAACCTATCCCGACTCCCAACGTCTGTCTGCCATGTCACTTCATCCCTCCCCTACCCAAGCCGGCCGGCCGGCACTTTTCCTTCTCTCCGCGGCGTTTTGCGCCGCGAGCCTGACGCTTTCGGTGCAGGCCCAAACCCGCGTCTCCGTTGACCTGGGCCTCCGCATCGGACTGCCCGCACCCATCATCGTGGAGCAGGCCCCGCCCCGCCCCCGGGAGGAAAGAATCATCGTCTCGCCCGGCCCGGGCTATGTCTGGATTGCCGGCCACCACTCGTGGATCCGCGGGCAATGGGTCTGGATTCCCGGCGCCTGGGTGCTGCCGCCCCAACCCGGCGCCTACTGGGTGGAAGCCCGTTGGGATGGCCGTACTCGCAGTTGGATCGAGGGCTATTGGCAGGTGCCCCAGCCGCCGCCCCCCCCGCCGCCCGTGGTGAGCCAGGTGGTGATCTACGATGCTCCCCCACCGCCGCGTCAGGAGGTCATCCTGGTCCGGCCTTCCCCCTACCATGTCTGGATCGGCGGCTACTGGGTCTGGCGCGGTCACCGTCATGAATGGGTGGCGGGCCACTGGGAGCTGCCGCCCCGCGGACGCTCCGCCTGGATCGCCCCGCGCTGGGAACGCCGCGGCGGTTCCTACGTGTTCATCGAGGGCACCTGGCGCTGAGGCTGCCGGAATAATTTGCCAAAGGGCGGGGTCCAACGACCCCGCCTTTTTCATTTGCGAGGCTGGAACAGCCGACCGCCCGGACCCGATCGCGCCGGCTCAGCGCGCGGCGAGCCAGTCACCCAGCGGGCCTTGGTAAAAGCCGAGGAGGATGGTGCACGCCGCCAGCAGCCCGAGCATCACGAACAATGGCACCGTCACCGGGGTCAGCGCGGGCCGCGGGGATACGGCCTCGGCGTTCGCGGGCGGGGTCCACGTCTCGAAGAAGGCCGCCCGGATCCAGCTGAAATAATAATAGATCGAGATGACCATGCTGACGACCGCCACGGCCAGCAGCCCGTAGTGGCCGGACTCAAAGACCCCGATGAAGACGAAGAGCTTGCCCATGAAGCCCGCGAGCGGGGGGATGCCGGCGAGCGAACCGAGCCCGATCGCCAGCACGAGGGCGAGGAATGGACGCTCCCGCGCAAGCCCGGCATAATGGCTGATTTCCTGGTCGGCATCGTTCGGGCCGGCCACATGCGCCATCACGCCGAACACCGCGAACGAGGCGATCAGGTAGGCGAAAAGATAGAAATAAACCGCGCCGAAGGCCATCGGCACCGTGGCCGCCGCGATCACGCCGAGCAGCAGGAATCCGGCGTGGGAGACGCCCGACAGGCCGATGAGGCGCTTCACGTTATGCTGCGTGAGCGCGGCCAAATTGCCGAACAGCAGCGTGGCCGCCGCCATGAGCGTCAGGATCGGCAGCGTCAGCCAGGCGTACGCGGAAAAGGTCCGGACCAAAGTCAGCAGGATGACAAACCCCGCGGCCTTCGATCCAACGGCGAGGAACGCCGTCACGGGCGTCGGCGCCCCCTGGTAGACATCTGGCACCCAGATCTGGAAGGGAAACGCGCCGATCTTGAAGGCCACGCCGGAGAGGACGAGGACAATGCCGACCCCGGCGAGAAAGTTGTGCGGATTCGCGGCGAGGAACCCGGCCAGCTCGTCAAAGTTCATCGGCGAGCCGGTGTGCCCGGGCCGCATGAGGTTGCCGGCGGCCCCATAGAGCAGCACGATGCCGAAGAGCAGGATCGAGGAGCTGAGCGCGCCCAGGATGAGGTATTTCAGGCCGGCCTCCAGCGACAGCGGGCTCGTGCGGAAATAGCTCACCAGGATGTAAAACCCGATGGTCACGGTCTCAAGGGCCACGAAGAGCATCACGAAATGGTTGCTCTGGGCCAGGAGCATCAGCGCGGCCGTGACGACCAGCACGATGTGGTAGAACTCGGTGTGCGGCATCCGTTGCTTGGCGAGACTCACGGTGCCGAGCAGGCAGACCAGCACGGCCGTCACCAGGAAGAACACCCGCATCACCTGGCTGTCGTGCGACTGGTGCAGCAGGCCGTTGAACGTGTCGCCCTCCAGCAGAAAGCCCGGGCGCAAGCTGATGATCTGGCTCGGAATGATGGCCAGCACCCCGAACAGGGCGACGCCGGGCAGATACGAATGGTATTTCACCGGCAGGACGATCTCGAGCGCCAGCAGCACGAGCGCCACGCAGCCCAGCAGCAGCTCGGGGAAGATCGTGACCCAGTCGTTGTTCGCGGCGATTGCTTGAAGGGCGGTGGGATCCATTGCGGCGGAGAGACGTTAATTCGCGGCGGTGTACACCGCGGTCAGCGTGGCATTGAGCGGCGCGGAAAGGGACTGCGGCCAGAACCCGATGAAGAGCAGCGCGGCGAGCAGGATGAGCGCGGGAAATTTCTCGTTCCAGCTCAGATCCGACGGCGGGTGCGCCGCGGCGACGATGGCGAACGCCCCGGTCGGCGGCCCGAAGAAGACCCGTACGGCCGCCCGCAGGCCGTAAACGGCGGAGATGATCACGCCCGACACCGCCACGACAGTGAGGACGTGCGAAAACTTCCAGAGCGCGACGAAGATCGTGAGTTCGCCCCAGAAGTTGGCGAAGCCCGGCAGGCCGATGCTCGCAAACGTACCGGCGACAAAGAACGCCGCCAACACGGGGGTCCTTTGCGCCAGTCCGCCCATCTGCGTCAGGTCGAAGGTGTGCGTGCGGTGATGGATGCTCGTCGCCAGCAGGAACAGCAGCGCGACGGACAGGCCGTGCGCCACCATCAGCAGCACCACGCCGCCCGCACCCAGCACGGAGAAGCAGGCGACGCCGAGAAACGCATAGCCCATGTGCATGACCGAGCTGTAACCGATGACCTGCTTGAGGTCCCGCTGGGCCATCGTGATCAGGCCGACGACCAGCACGTTGCCCACGGCGGCCAGCAGGGCGAGCACCTGGGCCCAGTGGGCCACGCCCGCGGGCAGCAGCGGCAGGGCGATCTGGATGAGACCGTAGAGGCCGAATTTCTTGAGCACGCCCGCATGCAGCATCGCGGCGGAGCTCGGCGCGGCGCCGTAGCCGAGGGGCGCCCAGGTGTGAAAGGGCCAGAGCGAGACCAGGATGCCGAAGCCGAACATGAGCAGGCCGAAGATATTGTGCTGCACCGTCTCGGCGAGCGGCCGGGCGGCGATCACCTCGCGGAGCGCAATGAGGTCAAAGCTGTTCGCCCCGCTCTTCACGTAGAGCGCGATGAGTCCGACCAGGGAAAGCATCGCGCCGAGCGTGAGGTAAATCGTGAGCTTCATCGCCGCATAGCTGCGGTCGCGGCCGCCCCAGATGCCGACCATGATGAACGTCGGGATCAGCGCGAGCTCGTGGAAGAAGTAGAAAAAGAAGACGTCCACGCTGGCGAACACCCCCATGAGGCCGCCCTGCATGACGAGCAGCAGCATGAGATAGAGCTTGAGCCGTTCGGCGCCGGACTGGATCGCGTAGAGCCCGGCCGCCAGGCCGACGAGGCCCGCCAGCACAAACAGCGGCAGCGAAATGCCGTTGAGCCCGAGCGCGAGGTGGATGCCCAGCCCGTCGAGCCCGGTCGAGTAGGAGGACAAAAAGGCGTAGCCGTGCGCCTGGACCTGCGCGCCGTAGCTCCACCAGACGTACAACGCCAGCAGTGCCGGGAGGCCGAAACCGGCGTATGCGAGCCGCACCGACCAGCGCTTCGGCAGGCCGAGCGCAATGGCCAGCGCCAGCGCGAGCGGGGCCGCAATGGCCAGAAGGAGGGGATCGAGGGTCAGGTTGCTCATCGCAAGATTAGAAAACACCGGTCGCAAAGAGCCAGAGGATGACGACGCCGGCAAAGAACCAGTAAACGTAGATATTGATCCGGCCCACCTGCAGCGCGCGGGCCCCGAGGCCGACCAGGCCGACCAGCCCCGCGAAGCCGCGGATGATGACGCCCGCCAGGAGGATCTGCTCGAGGAAGCTGAGCAGCAGGGCGAAGCGCTGCTGCACCTTGTCGATGTAATAGGTGTAAACCTCGTCAAACCAGAGCTTCGAGGCCAGCAACCGGAAGAGGCCGGGCGATCCCTGTTCCAGCGCATCCGTGGCTGCCGGCTTGTAGAAAATGAACGCCGTGCCCGCGCCGACCAGCAGCACGAACAGGCTCGTGAGCAGGATGGTCATGTGGTCCGCGCCGTGCGCCTCGGGAATCAGTTCGAACACCCCGCTGAACGCCTTTGGATAAATCCCGGTATAACCCGCAAGGACCGCCAGCGCCGAGAGGACCACCAGCGGAAGCGTCAGGGTCAGGCCGCCCTCGTGCGCATGCGCGGCGGACTCGCTGCGCGGCGCGCCGAAGAACGTGATCCGCCAGAGCCGCGTCATGTAGAGCGCGGTCAGGATCGCGGTGAAGGCGAGGATCGCGAAGACCGCCTTGTTGTTGACATAGGCCAGATAGAGGATCGCGTCTTTCGAAAAGAAGCCCGCCAAAAAGGGCAGGCCGATGATGGCGGCAACGCCGATCGTGAAGGTCACGAACGTGAGCTTCATCCGCGAGGAGAGCCCGCCCATCTTGAAGATGTCCTGCTCATGGTGGCAGCCGTGGATGACGGAACCGGAGCCGAGGAAGAGCAGCGCCTTGAAGAAGGCATGGGTCGTCAGGTGAAACATCGCGGCCCCGACGCCGGTCGCCGCGCCCAGCATCGCCCAGTGGGACACGGCGGTCCCGCCGGCCGCGTCAACCAGGGTGTCGCTGACGTGGATCATCTTCGACCCCAGCCCGAAGGCCGCGACCATGTAGCCGAGCTGCGAGAGCGTGGAGTAGGCCAGGATCTTCTTGATGTCGCGCTGCACGATGGCGCAGAGCGCGGCATAGAGCGCAGTCGCCGTGCCGACCCACATGATGACCGTGAGCGCATCCGGAACCATGAGGACATTGATCCGGCACAGCATGTAGATGCCGGCCGCGACCATGGTCGCGGCATGGATCAGGGCGGAGACCGGCGTCGGGCCCTCCATCGCGTCGGGGAGCCAGACCTGCAGCGGCAGCTGGGCGGATTTGCCGACCGCGCCGCAGAACAGCAGCAGCGGGATCAGCGTGCTGTAAACATGGTGGCCCGCGGCGAGCTCGCTCAGGTTCACCGTGCCGTTGCTCCAGTAGCACAGGATGATGCCCAGGAGGAAACCGAAGTCACCGACCCGGTTGGTGATGAAGGCCTTCTTCGACGCGTCGCTGGCGGACTGCTTCTCGTGCCAGTGGTTGATCAGCAGCCAGGAGCTGAAACCGACCAGCTCCCAGAAGATGAACATCATGAAAAGATTGTCGGCAAACACGATGCCGAGCATCGAGAACATGAAGATCGAAAGGCCGCCGAAATACCGGGCCTTGGCCGCGTCGTCATGCATGTAGCCGAGCGAAAACACATGCACGCACAGGCCGACGATCCCGACGATGACGAGCATCAGCGCGGCCAGATCGTCGAACTTGAAGCCGAGCGAGAGGACAAAGGAACCGAGCCGCAGCCAGGTCATCGATGCCTCGAACCGCGCGCCGCCGAAGGCGAGCGTGAAGGCGCCGGCCGCAATGATCACGGCGGCCGTCACGGAGACCGCCGCGGCCAGCGCGCCGGCGCGGCGGAGGAGGAGCGCGATGACCGCGGCCGAGGCCAGCGGCGCGAGGAGGACAACGAGGGCGAGCGTGGCGGGCGTCATGGCGAGGGCGTCAGGGCTGGGGCGCAGGCAGACTCGCGACCCCGGCTGCCAACGGGCGACCGGCGCGTAGGAACCGGCGTGACGAGGCTGGGCGATGGCGGGCGATGGCAGTCATCAGTTTTTCAGCGCGTTAAGCTCGTCCACCTGGATGGTATGGCGCTTGCGGAAGAGCGCGACGATGATGGCGAGACCGACCGCCACCTCGGCGGCGGCGACCGTGAAGATGAAGAACACGAAGACGTTCCCGTCGAGCGTGTGGTTGTACCGCGAGAAGGCGACCAGCCCGAGGGTCGAGGCGACGAGCATCAGCTCGAGGCTCATGAAAATCACGAGCGTGTTCTTGCGCAGGAGCACGCCAAAGAAGCCGATGGCGAAGAGCACCACGCTGAGGATGATGTACTCGTTGAGGGTCGCAGTGATCATTTCGCATCCTCCGGGCCGTCGATTTTTCTGCTCAGCACGATCACCCCGAGCATCGCGATCAGCAGCAGGAAGCCCATCACCTGCACGGGCAGCAGATAGGTGGTGAAGAGCTGGTAGGCATAGGGCTTGAGCGCGGCGCCGACGCCGCCGGCGGCGTTCGGGTTCGGGGCATCGAGCTGGCCGCGGGTCACAAACGTGCCGAGGCCGGTCAGCAGCAGGCCCAGTGCAACCAGGCTGGTGAAGGTCGAGAGCTTCTTGAAGCCCCAGTTCTGCCGGCCCTGGGTGTCGAGCAGCATGATGATGAAGAGGAACAGCGCGACAACGGCGCCCGCGTAAACCAGCAGGAGCAGGAAGGCCAGGAGGTAGGCGTCCAACTGGACGAACAGCCCGGCCACGCCGACCAGGCAGAGCAGGAAGCTCATCGCGGCATTGACGGCGTTCTTGTTCGCGACGACGCCGACGGCGCTGGCGATCGTGAGCAGGGCAAAGAGATGAAACAGGGCTGGGGCCATGGTCAGGGGTGGCGGGGATCAGTGCGCGTTGCCGTGCTCGGCGGCGACTTTCTTCTTGTCCCATTTGAAATGCGCGTCCGGCAGCGTGCCGCCGAGCTCGTAGAGGCGGTCCTTGTGGTTGACCATCTCCTCGCGCGTATAGCCGGTCATCGAGTATTGGTTCTGGAGGAAGATCGCCTCCTCCGGGCAGACCTCCTGGCACAGGCCGCAGTAGATGCAGCGGAGCATGTCGATGTCGAAGGCCTGCGGGCCCTTCTCGACGTGCTCGCGGCCGCTCCCCTCGGGCACCTCGCCGGGCGTGATGCGGATGGCCTTGGGCGGGCAGACAAACTCGCAGAGCTGGCAGGAAACGCACTTCTCCCGGCCGTGCGGGTCGCGCACGAGCGTGGGCACGCCGCGGTAGCCCGGCGGAATCGCGGGACGCTGCTCGGGGTACTCCATCGTCTCCGCCGGCTTGAGCAGCCGCTTGAAGGTGGTCTTCAGGCCGCTGAGGATCTGCGGCACGTAGGTGCGCTCCGCCAGCGAGAGGGTTTTGCGTTCGAGGGGGATGACGGCCATGGCGCGGGAGGATTAGGCGGATTTCTGGATGAGCGCGATGGCGAGCGCGTAAAAGATCAGGTTCGCGATCGCGAGCGGCAGCAGCTTCTGCCAGCCGAGCTTCATCACCTGGTCGTAGCGGAAACGCGGCACCGTCCAGCGGACCCACATGAAGATGAAGATCAGCGCCACGACCTTGCCGAGGAAAATGCCGAGGGAGAGCACGCCGACGAACAGCGGGTGGAGCGTCCAGGCCGCATGCGTGGCATGGTGCAGCCAGCCCACGAGGTCGGCGAGCGGCAGCCAGGGGAGCGGGTTCCAGCCGCCGAAGAAGAGCAGCGTGAAGACGCCCGAGCCCACGATCATGTGCGAGTACTCCGCCACGAAGAAGAGCGACCACTTGAACGCGCCGTACTCCGTGTGGAACCCGCCGACGAGGTCGGCCTCGGACTCCGGCATGTCGAACGGCTGGCGGTTCGTCTCCGCGAACAGCGAGACCAAGAAGATGAAGGCCGACAGCGGCATCAGGAAGACAAACCAGGTGCCGCCCCAGAAGCCCGGGAGGCTCTGGAACTCCACCACCTTCGCCAGGCTCATCGTCCCCGGCGTGCCGGGGGCGTTGATCCAGAGGAAGACCGGGATCACGGAGAGCGTCATCGAGAGCTCGTAGGAAATGAGCTGCGCCGAGGCCCGCACGCCGCCGAGGAAGGGATACTTGGAATTGGAGGCCCAGCCCGCGAGGATCAGCGAGTACACGCCGAGCGAGGACACCGCGAAGACCGCGAGGAGACCGACATCCACGTTGGCGAGCACGAGCGGGATGGCCTCGCCCGCGCTGTTAAAGTAGGCGCCGAACGGCACCACGGTGACGGTCGTGAGCGCCGGCATCATCGCGATCGCCGGGGCGAGCGCAAAGTAGAGCTTGTTCACGTGGCCGGGCACCGGCTCCTCCTTAAAGAGGAACTTGGCGCCGTCCGCCATGAGGTGGAACACGCCGAGCCGCTGCAGAAACGTGCCGACAAACGGAATCCAGGCGAACCACGGCACGATGGCGCGGTTCGGGCCGGGCCGGCCCTGCATCCAGGCGGAAACCTTGCGTTCCGCCATCGAGCACGCGCCCGCCAGCGGAAAGATGACCATGATCACCGCCAGGCCCTTGATGAGGCCCTGGACGACAGGATGGAGACTGGACCAGAAATCGATCATCGGAGGGGTCAGGCGGTCGCGGGGGCCGGCCGGGCCGCGGGTTTGTAGTGCAACGTTTCGCCCTCGGCAAACGGCAGCGCCGCGTACGGGGTGGCGTCGAGGAGCAGCCCGGTGTCGGGCAGGTTCGCAAAGGTCATCGTGCCAAGCGCGGGGACTTCGGCGGCGATCAGCTTCCAGAGCGGGCCGACCTCGGACGCTGCAATCGCGGTCCCCGCGGCGGTGACGAGCTTCGCCAGCACCACGAGGTCATCCGTCGCGCCCGCGGGCCCGGGGACGGCCTTCAGGAATTTTTGGATCCGGAACTGCTGGTTGATGAACGTGCCGCTCTTTTCGAAGACGGTCAGCGTGGGCACGATGATCTTGGCGGCGGCGCTCGTGGGATTGGCGTGCGTGCCGAGATAAACCACGGAAACCTTCGTGAGCTGCGCGGCGGTCAGACCGGCGGCGGCGAGGTCCTCGCCGAGCGAGACCACGGTCGTCACCGTGCCGGCGTCGATCGCGGCGCCAAGTTCCGCGAGCCTCGGCGCAGGCAGCGCGGCGATGAGGCCGGTGACGAGGGCGCCGCGGACATTGGGGTTGCGGTCGGCGGAGATGAGCAGCTTGTCGCCCTGCCCCACCCGGCTGACGAGCGACACGGGGGCGTTGAGCGCGGCGGCCAGTTTTCGGGTGAGGAACTGTTCCTCGACCGTGCTCCGGCCGGAGCCGACGATCGCGACGCGGCCGGCCTTGCAGAGCTCGGCGGCGGAGTGGATCGCCATGTCGAGGGCGCTGTCCGCGCCGTTGACCTTGATCGCGGTCAGGCGCGTGTCCGCCTTCACCTGCTTGTACAGCACGCGGCCGCTGTCGGCCATCCAGGTGTCGTTCACGGCGTCGTTGCGGCGCGGCGTGATGCGGTAGATGACGCCCTCGCGGGACCAGACGACGGTGTTGGCGCCGGTGCTGGACTCCGGGTCGATCGAGTCCGTCTGCTTGAGGAACCAGACGCGCATCTTGAAGCGGAAATCCGTACTGGTGAGCGCGCCGACGGGGCAGATGTCGACCGTGTTGAGCGAGTAGTTGTTCTCGAGCTGCCTGCCCGGGTAGCACGTGAGCGTCGAGTAGCTGCCGCGGTCGATGAAGCCGAGGACGTCGTCCTTCGCGACCTCCTTGGAGAAGCGGATGCAGCGCGAGCAGAGGATGCAGCGCTCGTCGTCGAGCGTGACGCGCGGCCCGAGCTGGGTCCGCTTCGGCTTCACGTTCTTCTGCTCGACGAAGCGCGAGTAGCCGCGGCCATAGCCGGTGGACTGCTCCTGCAGCTTGCACTCGCCGGCCTGGTCGCAGATCGGGCAGTCGAGCGGGTGGTTGATGAGGAGAAATTCCATCACGCCCTCGCGGGCGTCCTTCACCATCGGCGACGTGGTGCGGACGTGCAGGCCGGGGGAGACATTCGTGCCGCAGCCGATCTGGGGGCGCGGGATCCAGTTGATCTTCTGCTTGCCGGTGGCCGGGTCCATGACCGGCGCCTTCGTGGCGGGATCGACGGCGGGCAGCCCCATTTCGATCAGGCACATCCGGCAGTTGCCCACCACGGTCAGCTTCGGGTGGTAGCAGTAGTGCGGCACGTCGACGTTCACGAGGCGCGCGGCCTCGATCACATTCGTGCCCTTGGGCACGGCGATCTCCTTGCCGTCAATGTTGACGGTGACGAGGTCGGGTTTGGTCGGAGCGATCATTGCGGCGGAGAATTTGATTGAATCGCGAAGAGGCGACGGCGCGAAGGTCGGAGAAAAGGGTGCGAGAGTGGCTGGATTCTTGGCGATTGAACTTAGCGGCTTGGCAACTTGGCGATTAAATGAGCGCGGCTGCGCCGGCGGGCTTCGCGGTCTTCTTGGTCTCGGGATACTGCTTAAACTCGTCGCCGAACTTCGCGATGAAGCTCTGGGTCGGCCACGAGCAGGCCTCGCCGAAGGCGCAGATCGTGCGGCCGGGGATCTGGTCGGCCACGCTCTTCAGCAGCGCGGCGTCCTCGTGGCGCGCCTCGCCGTGCACCATGCGGGTGGTGATCTTCTTCATCCAGAGCGAGCCCTCGCGGCAGGGCGTGCACTGCCCGCAGCTCTCGTGGGAGTAGAACGCGTTGATGTTGGCCAGCGCCTCGACCATGTTGACGGAGTCGTCCATCACGATCACGCCGCCGGAGCCGCCCATCGTGCCGATCATGCCGAGCGAATCAAAGTCCATCGGGACGTCCTCGACGCCCCAGTCGTAGTCCACCATCTCCGCGCCGACCTTGCGCTTGCCCTTGAAGCGTTCGCCGAACCGCAGGATCTTCGCCGAGGAGCCGCCCGGGATTACGGCCTTGAGCTTGCGCCCCGGCAGCGGGCCGCCGCAGACCTCGTTGAGCAGCTGGCCCAGCGTGATCGTCCCGGCCGGAAATTCATAGTAACCCGGCCGCTGCACATGGCCGGAGACGCAGAAGACGCGCGTGCCGGTGTTGCCGGGCGTGCCGATCTTGGCGAAGGCCTCGCCGCCATGCTGCGCAATGTACTTCACATGGCAGAGCGTCTCGACGTTGTTCACGATCGTCGGGCACTGGTAGAGACCGAGGACGGCGGGAAAATAGGGCGGCTTGATGCGCGGGTTGGCGCGCTTGCCCTCGAGCGACTCGATCAAACCGGTCTCCTCGCCGCAGATGTAGGCGCCCGCGCCGCGGTGGACGTAGATCTCGCAGCTGTAGGTCGTGCCGAGGATGTTCGGGCCGACGAGGTTCGCCGCGCGGGCCTCGGCAATGGCCTTCTCCAGGATCTTCGCGCCGTGCGGAAACTCGCCGCGAATGTAGATATATGCCTGCTTCACGTTGTTCGCGAAGCACGAGATCATCGTGCCCTCGATCAGTTGGTGCGGGTCCTGGTGGATGATGTAGCGGTCCTTGAACGTGCCCGGCTCGGACTCGTCGGCATTGACGATGAGATAGATCGGCTTGCCGCTCTTGCGGTCCACCAGGCCCCACTTCACGCCGCAGGGAAAACCCGCGCCGCCGCGGCCGCGCAGGCCAGACTTCTTGACCTCATCGATGAGTTCCTCGGGTTTGCGGGTGACCGCCTTCTTCAACACCTCGTAGCCGCCATGGCGCACATAGCAGGCGAGGTCGTTGGTGTACCCCGGCTCGTCAATGTGCTGGAAGATGATGCGGGTTTGGGCGGGGGCGGGCATTGAAATTGCGGATTGGCGATTTCGGATTGCGGATTTTTCGATCAGCGGCGCTGGGCAGCCTCGGCTTTGATCTGGTCGCTGAGCTGCTTCGCCTTGGCGGCGTCAACCTTCTCATGGAGGTCGTCGTCGATCAGGACCACGGGCGCGGTGCCGCAGCTCGCGAGGCATTCCACAAAGTCCACCGTGACCTCGCCGTCCGGCGACACCTCGCCGAGGTGGGTGTTGAATTCCTGCTCAAACGCCGCGCAGGTCTTGTAGCCGCCCAGCAGCGCGCACGAGAGCGTGCGGCAGACCTTGATGTGGCGGCGGCCGATCGGCTTCCGGCGGAACATCGGGTAGAACGTGATGACCTCGTAAACGTTGATCGGCTGGAGCCCGAGCTTGGTGGCAATCCACGGGATCGCCTCGTCGGGAATATGTCCGATGTCCTCCTGGATCAGGTGCAGCAACGGTAGCGTGGCGCTCCGCTGCTCGGGGTAATGCGTGATTACCTCGTCAATCCGGGAAAGGGTTTCAGGCTTGAGGTTCATCAGGCGGAAGAGGCCGCGGGTTTTTGCCCGCGAAACACGCGGGCCGGCACGAACGGGACGGGACGGGAAATTTCAGGATTCGTGGGCATTCGCGTGATTCGCGGGCGGATTTCACCGGTCGCACTCGCCCATGACGAAGTCGAGCGAGCCAAGGATGGCGACGACGTCGGACACCATGCTGCCGACGCAGAGCTTGGGGAGGATGGAGAGATTGCAGAAGGAAGGGGCCCGGATCTTCAGGCGCCACGGCACGCCGCCGCCCTTGCTGACGACGTAGAACCCGAGCGCGCCCTTCGGGTTTTCCGCCTCGAAGTAAACCTCGCCGGGCGGCATCTGCGGACCCTCGGTCACGAGCATGAAATTCTGGATGAGCTCCTCCATCGAGGTGAGGATTTTGTCCTTGGAGGGCGCAAAGATCTTCCGCGCATCCGTCGCGTACCACGGGCCGTCCGGAAATTTCGCGATGACTTGCTTGATGATGCGCACCGACTGGCGCATCTCCTCGCCGCGCACCAGGTAGCGGTCGTAGCTGTCGCCCTTGGTGCCGACCGGGATGTCGAACTCGTACTGCTCGTAGCCGGAGTACGGCTTGTCCTTGCGGAGGTCGAGGCCGACCCCGGAACCGCGGAGATTCGGGCCGGTGAGGCCATAGGCGATGGCATCCGCCTTTGAGATCGTGCCGACGCCCACCGTGCGGTCCATGAAGATCTTGTTGCGGGTCAGGAGCCCGAGGATCTCCTCGAGGATCGGCAGGAACTGGTCGCAGAACGCATTGACGCGCCCCGTCCAGCCCTCGGGCACGTCGCGCTGCAGGCCGCCGATGCGGCTGTAGCTCGTCGTAAACCGCGCGCCGGTCAGCTCCTCGAACAGCTTGTAGAGCTTCTCGCGCTCCGTGAACGAGTACATGAACACCGTCCATGCGCCCGTATCGATGCCGAACGCCCCGAGCCCCAGCAGATGCGCCGAGATGCGCGCCATCTCCGCCGTCAGCACGCGGATCGCCTGGCAGCGGGCCGGCACCTCAAGCTTCGCGAGCTTCTCGACCGCGATGGCGTAGGCCATGTTGTTCGCGAGCGGCGCCAGGTAATCCAGCCGGTCCGTGTAGGGCACGAACTGGTTGTAGGTCATGTTCTCCGCGATCTTCTCGTCGCCGCGGTGCAGGTAGCCGATGACCGGGTCGCATTTCGTCACGATCTCGCCGTCGAGCTCGAACTGCAGGCGGAGCACGCCGTGCGTGGACGGATGCGACGGACCCATCGAGAGCGACATCTTCTCGGTCTCAAACTCGGCCACGGCGGCGGTGTCGGGAAAGGAAAATTCGGTGGCCATGGGGGCGTTCAGCGCTGGGTGGGTTTCTCGCGCGCTTCGTTCCAACTCTCGTCCTTCGCGCGCGGCTCGGCCTCGGTCAGGTTGATCTCGCCCGGCGCCGCGACAAACGGCCCGCCGACCATCGGCGCGGCGATGGCCTTCGCGCCGGTCTCGGCCACGACCTCCGCGTCCGGCAGCGGCGTCTCGATCCCCGCCAGCGGGAAATCCTTGCGGAGCGGGAAATGCGGGTACCCGTCCCACATCAGGATGCGGCGCAGGTCGGGATGGCCGCCGAACTTGATGCCGAACATGTCATAAGTCTCGCGCTCGTGCCAGTTCGCGCCGGCCCAGAGCCCGGAGGCGCTGGGCACCGCCGGGGCCCCGTCGTCGGGGCAGTTCACCGCGACGCGGATATAGCCATGGTTTGTGGTGGAAAACAGGTGATAAACCACCGTGAAGCGCGGCGAGACTCCCTCCGCCCAGTCGATGGCGGTCACGTCGACCAGCAGGTCATAGGCACGGTCGTCGCGCAGGAACTGCAGTACCGCGAGAACCTCGCCAGCCGGGACATTGACGGCCTCATGGTCAAGGCTGGCGCGCGGGGTGACCTGCGGGAATTTTTCCTGGAGGGCGGTCGTGACGGCGGCGGTGGCGGACATGCTCGGCGGGGGGCGGTTGGATCCGGGTCAGGCGATGAGCAGGTTGGTGGCCGAGCGCTCGCGCCGGACCTTGCCCTGGAGTTTCATGAGGGCGTCGAGCAGCGCCTCCGGGCGCGGGGGACAGCCGCTCACATACACATCCACCGGGATGATCCGGTCCACGCCCTGGAGCACCGCATAGCTGCGGTACATGCCGCCCGAGCTGGCGCAGGCGCCCATGGCGATGACCCATTTCGGCTCGGCCATCTGGTCGTAAATCCGGCGGACGGCCGAGGCCATCTTGTAGGTGACGGTGCCGGCCACGATCATGCAGTCGGCCTGACGGGGAGAAAACCGCATGACCTCGGCGCCAAACCGGGCGATGTCGAACCGGGAGGCGCCCACGCCCATCAGCTCGATGGCGCAGCAGGCCAGGCCCATCGGCATCGGCCACATGGAGTTGGTCCGGACCCAGTTGATGACCGAATCGAGGCGGGAAACGATGACTTCGCCCTCGATTTTGCTGTTGTAGGCCAGTTCGGTGTTGGGCGAGACCATGAAGGTGGGCGGGTGGTGGTGGGACGAAAAACCTGCGCAGGGTTAAGTCGCGTTCCGTGCCGCGCAAGACGCTTTTGGAAAAAGTTCTCTTTATTCAGAAATCGCGCGCCCACGATAAGCTGAAGATGGCGGAGCGGGAGGGATTCGAACCCTCCCGCTCCGCCACAGAAGTGATTGAGGGTAAGAATTCTTGCGAATGCGGGCAATCGCCATCTTCCCCTACAGCTTCCCCAAAATTTGAGTACGTTGGTTCCGATTTGGAGGAGATAGTCCGCGCGTGGCCATCGCTTCGCCGCGAATTGAAGGCGGCGATCAAGGCCATTGTTGAATCCGCCAAATAACGGAGGGCGTATCCATGAACGACGCCCAGGAGGCCCGTGCGTTGCCGCACGGCGAGTGGTCAGCATTGGAATCCAATGCGAAGCAGGACCGCGAGTCCGACCCGCAACCAAGCACGGGTGAAAACACATCCATTCAGGGCAAAGGATTGGGCGAGCGAGCGGCCGGATGCGCCCGCGCAGCGGGCGCGCCGGCCGCCGCCGCCCTTCCTTGTCAGAATAGTAACAATTCCAACAAGACGCAGAAAAAATACCGCTTAAAACACGTTCCCGGCACCGATGGATGGTTCACCTCGAAAAGCCACAAAAGCGCAACGTGGGACCAACGGGATGAGGACACGCTTCGTCGGTGGGGTCGGCCAAGCAGTGCGGAAGCCAAGGCGGCGTTTCATCTGCGGCTCAACATTGCGGCTTTCGTCGAGCATTGGGGCCGCAATCACTGTCTGTTCTTTACCGTCACAGATGAATCCAATCTCCATCCCACACAGTTCGCTCGGCGGTGGAATAGCTACTTGGTCCGCAATGGGGCATGGATCGTTAGTTTCATCCGCGTCCTGGAGCCGCAAAGGCAGGGCCGTCCCCATTACCACCTCCTCGTTGCCGTGGAATGGGATACACGTGCCAATTCCTTCAACTGGCAGGCTTTTGATGCGTGCCAGCAGGAACGGAGGACAAACGGCCCCACTGCTCTCTTCCGCGAGCTGCGCGCCCGCTACAAGTCTTCGGCTGCGCCTGAACTCGTCGCCCTGTGGTCACTGCTACGAAAGGTGCTGCCGCGTTACGGGCTGGGCCGAGCTGAATTGTTGCCGCTGCGGAAGGGCAAGGAAGCCATCTCCGTATACGTCGGGAAGTACCTCGAAGCGGGCCTCACGTTACGGAAGCACTCGTGGAAAGGCTGCCGCCGGGTGGAGTTTGATCGGCGCGCAAAAAACGCGTGGTTGGTCTGCTCTCGGGTCTTTGCATGGCATTCACCCGGAGCTAAAGCCTGGCGCGCTCGTGTCGGGCAGCTCGCAGCCTCACTCGGAGCCGTGGACATGAAGGGCATTCGTCGCCGTCTTGGCGTGCGGTGGGCCTATCACTTGCGCGAAACCATTACGCTCGGAAACGAAGAGGACTGGTCGCTGCTCCTCTCAATGCTGCAGACGCAAACGGCGCCCCTGCCAAGGGACCGTCGTTGGAACGCCTGTCTGCCCGCACCCATGCCTCTGTCCAGCATCGCGACATTTTGCGCGATGAAGAACGGCCGCTGCGCCTGAAAGACATCGCCGCCGAAACAAACGTGTCCGAAAAGACCGTGCGGCGTTGGATTGATCTTCGCGGCTTGCCGTCCAAGAAAATGGGCGGCCTGCGAATCGTACGGAAGTGCGACCTGCTCGCCTTCCTCAACCAGCAGCCCGCAACCCGGAAATAAGGAGCCCTATGTACCAACGCATTTTCAAGCAAAAGGGCAGTCGCGTCTATCGTGGTCGTTATCGCCTCGGCGATGATCTCAAAATTTATGACGTGTCATTGGGCACGCAGAAGAAACACGTCGCCCAGGCCATCCTCAAGAAACTGGTCCGTGAAAAGGAAGAGGAGCTGGCCGGACTGCTCGCGCCAAAAGCTCTGCGGGATGCAGCCCAAAAGCCCATTGCCGACCATCTGGCCGACTATGTGGCAGACCTGACTGCCATGCAGCGCTCCCGGAAGCATCTCGCTTACACCCGCAACCGCATCGGACGACTCTGCGAAGAGTGCGGCTGGCAATTACTACGCGACATATCCTCGGACGCGTTCAATCGCTGGCGGGCGCTCCAAACAATCGGACCAAAGACCTGCAACGAGTACCTCGGGCATGTCTCCGCTTTCCTGACGTGGCTGCAAAAGCACGGGCACCTGACCCATCACCCGCTCAAGACGGTGGCCAAAGCAGAGACCAAGGGCTTTGAACGCTGTGTCCGCCGGGCGTTATCTGACGCCGAACTGGGCCGGATGATGAAGTCTCCTGACGGCAGGGGTCTGATCTACTTCCTCGCCGCTTTCACGGGTCTCCGTAAGGGCGAAATCCGGTCTCTCCTTTGGGTGGACCTTCATCTCGACGGACCGCGCACGTTCATCGCGGTCCGGGCGGCGACAACCAAGAATAAGAAAACTGCACGCCAACCCCTCGTCCCGAGCCTTGCGGCCGCGCTGAGGGCCTTCCGTGATCAGAAGCAAGCCACCCAGGGCAAAGTGTTTCGACTTGGCGTGCCCTTGGCCCGGTCCTTCCGGAAGGACCTCTTCACGGGCAAAATTCCGTACTTGGATGAGCTGGGCCGGCGCGTGGATTTCCATGCCTTGCGGCACACGTTCGCCACGATGCTCCAACGTGCCGGCGTCCCGCCCCGGGTCATCATGGAGCTGATGCGGCATAGCGATCTGCGGCTGTCGAGCACCACCTACACGGACACCACCTGTTTGCCGCTTTATGCCGAGGCGGAAAAACTGACTGCGTTTCTACCTTCCCCTGTAGCTTCCCCAAAATCTGACAAAACCCGTCCAGGGGAAGGTAAACCTGTCCAAATCGAAGCGTTGGCGGAGGTTGGTGAAATCGTTGCTTTGTCCCCTGAAACGAACGACTTGGCCAACGTTGTCCCGGACTGGGACAATCTGAAATTGGCGGAGAGGGAGGGATTCGAACCCCCGGTAACCTTGCGGCTACACGTGCTTTCCAAGCACGCGCATTAGACCACTCTGCCACCTCTCCCGGGTGCCCGAAAGGCCCGGCCTTGCCGGCCGGTCCCATGGGCGAAGGGAAGAACAAAGGGAGAACCGCCAAGGCTGGTCAACGGAAAATCCACCGGGCCAAACCAGCCCGGGGCCCAACCGAGGACCTTCACCCGCAGGCGGCCGAAGGCGCGGAAAATCACGGGGCTTGCGCCGGGTTGGGTGATCATTGCGCGTTCAGGCCTGCCGCCACGCATCCGGGCTCGCGTGCTCCGCGGCGCGGAAGGCGCGGTAGAAATTGGACAGGTCCTCGAAGCCGCATTCGAAGCAGATCGAGGCCACCGACCGGCCGGTGTCGCGCAGGAGCCGCCGCGCGTGCGCCAGCCGGTGGCCCCGCACGGTCGCCAGCCACGATCCGCCCGTTTCCTCGCGGAACAACTGCGTGAACCGCCGGCGGCTCAGGCCGAGCCGCGCGGCCTCGGCGTCGATTCTGAGCGGCTCGAAAAACCGCCGCTCCAGTTCCCGCGCATGGGCCGCCACGCGGACCCGCGCGAGCCGGGGCCCTTCCGTCCGTTCCGCCGGCCCGCTCCGGCCCGCGGCCGCCCGCAGCAGCCGGCCCAGCAGCTGCCAAGTCTGCCCGAGGATCAGCGCCTCGCCTCCCGGGCGCTGCAGGGTCTGTTCATGCAGCAGCTCCCGGATGAGCCCGCGCACCTCGCCCACCCCGGGCGAGGAACGGAACAGGCGGTAATTGCCCAATCCGCCAGCACTCGCCTTCGACGCCGCGAGCACGTCGCGGCGCACGCACACCGCGTAAAGCGACAGCGGCCGCACATCCTCGATGCGATGCCGGCAGCCCGCCGGCACCAGCGCCACGTCGCCCGGCCGCAGCGGTTCGCGCAGGGCGCCGCGCACCAGCCTTCCCTCGCCGGAAAAGACACAGACGACCTTCAGGAAATCATGCGCGGTGTCCGCCATCCGGAACGGCCGGCCATGCCGGCTCTCAAGCACAAACACCCCCGCCGGGGGGAACACCACCGCGATCGGCTGGCTGGCTCGGGGCTCGAACATCCGGCCAGGCTGGACCCGGTTGCCTGATTTGCCAACACTGTTTGCCCACTCCGCCACGACAGCGGCCCCCGCCGCTGCTAGGATGCGGAACCCGATGCCCCTGACCGAAGACCTGCCGTTTCTCGTCCTGCGCCGCACCTGGCAGCCGGTGGCCAATTCCGCCGATCTCCCGGCCGGCCGCCTGATGGGCTACACCTTGCTCGATATCCCGCTGCTGGTCGCGCGTTTCACCGATGGCCGGCTGCTCGCCGCCGACCCCGCCTGCCCGCACAAGGGCGCCAGGCTCACCACCGGCTGCATCCGCCATGGCGAACTCGTCTGCCCGTACCACGGCTGGCGTTTCGACGCCGCCGGCGCCTGCCAGTCGATTCCGTCGCTGGTCGATGCCCACCCCGACAAACTCGCCCTCTCCCATCTGCACACCTACGCCATCCAGGAACGCTATGGCCTGGTCTGGGTGAAACTCGATCCCGCGCCGCTGGCCGACGGCCGGCCCCACGAGCTTCCGGCGGTGCCGGAATTCGAAAATCCGGCCTGGAGCTATGTCATGGGCCCACCCACGCCGTTTTCAGCGGGCTGGCGCCGCGAGGTCGAGAACTACCTCGATATGACCCATTTCGCCTTCGCCCACGCCGACACGCTGGGCAAGGCCGCCGATTACCGCGTCCCGCCGATGGACATCCGCACCCTGCCCGATGGCGGTTTTCAGATGGATGCCCCGTTCCCCGCGCTCGACACGCCCCACGAGCCGCCCGGCAAACTCCAAAGCGCGCATCACCGGCAGCAGCGCTGCCACCTGCCCAATTTCACCACTATCCGCCAAAGTTTTGCCGATGGCGACGAGCGCGTGCTCGTGCATATCCCGTCGCCCAACACCCGCGAAAGCTGCACCGTCTTTTGGTCGCTCGCGATCTCCCCCGGTTTCCGCGGACCGCCCCCCGCCGCCCAGGTGGAATTCGCCATCAAGGTCCTCGATGAGGACCGCCTCATGTGCGAAAACCAGGTTCCCGCCGAGGTGCCCATCAATCCCGCGCGCGGCGGCTGGGGCGTCCTCGTCATGCCCGGAGACACCCTGGCCAATACCTTCCAAAAGCAGCTCCGCCGCTGGCTGCTCGCTGAGGCGGGCGCGCCGAAGTTGGGCGATGGAAGTTAGGAGATAGAAATCGCTCGCCGCCATAACCGCGTCCAAGAAACTCGCATTTTCCATCTTCCATCTCCCATCTTCTAACTCCCCAAGATTGATTTATGTCCAAAATCCCCTCCAAGCCCCGCATCCTCACCACCACCGTCGGCTCCTATCCCGTCCCGGACTGGCTCGCCGCCCTGCCCAGCGAACAGGCGGTGATCGATGCCACCCGCGTCGTGTTCGACCTCCAGCGCCAGGCAGGCATCGACCTGCCGACCGACGGCGAACTCTACCGGTTTGACGTCAATCATCCCGACACCAACGGCATGATCGAGTATTTCATCCGCCCGATGGCCGGTATCTCGTCCGTGGTCGGCCGCTCGGTCACCGAGGAATTCTCCCGCCACCATCCGATGGGCTTCCGCCGGAAGCCCGCCGGGGTCGTCACCGGCAAGCTCGGCGAGGGTTCGCTCAACCTGCTCGCCGACTGCCAGCGCGCCGCGGCAGTCGCCGGCGGCCCGTTCAAGTTCACCGTCACAAGCCCGTACATGCTCGCCCGCACGCTGCTCGACCACCACTACGGCAGTTTCGACAAGCTCACCATGGCCCTCGGCGAGGTCCTCGCCGCGCAAATGCCCGGCCTGCCCGCGCCCTGCATCCAGGTCGACGAGGCCAACATCCCCGGCAATCCCGACGACGCCCCGCTCGCCGCCGCGTCGATGAACCTCCTGCTCGACCAGATCGAGGGCGAGCGCGCCGTGCATTTCTGCTTCGGCAACTATGGCGGCCAGACCATCCAGAAGGGCAACTGGCAGAAGCTCGTCGATTTCCTCAACGCGCTGCATTGCGACCACCTCGTGCTCGAACTCGCCCACCGCCCGAAGAGCGACATCGATGCGCTCAAGCAGATCGACAGGAAGATCGCCCTCGGCATCGGCGTCATCGACATCAAGGTGAACCACATCGAGACACCCGACGAAGTCGCCGCGCGCATCGAGGCCGTCGAGAAGAAGGTCGGCGAAGGCCGCGTCCGCTGGGTCCACCCCGACTGCGGCTTCTGGATGCTCAAGCGCAGCATCGCCGACCGGAAGATCGAGGCGCTGGTGCTGGGCCGGGACAAATACCTCGGGCGGTGAAACCCGAAGGTTGAAGTTCGAAATCCGAAGGAACTCTCAAGGGCTGGAATCCAGTTCGCCGCAAGTTGGCGGCGAACTGAGGGCTGGAATTATCTCGGCTTGGTGGGAAAGAATCGGGACGTGATTGCCCAAGAGCCTTCCCGGCCTTTCGACCTCGAGGAGCGCACTTACAAGTTCGCCCTTGGCGTGCGCCGCTTGTTGAAGAACGTGCCGCGGACGATCACGGTGGAGATCGACGGAAAGCAACTGGTGCGGTCCTCGGGTTCGGTGGGTGCGAACTACCTTGAAGCCAACGAATGCATCAGCACTCGCGATTTTGTCTATCGAATCAAGATCTGCCGCAAAGAAGCCAGGGAAAGCCGCTACTGGCTGAACTTGCTCTTCATCGAACAGGACAGCCCGTTCAACTCGGAACGCCTCGCTCTTGCCGACGAGGCCGACCAGCTCGCCCGGATTTTTGGCGCCATTGTCCGCAAGAAAGAGTCGCCCGTCACACCCCAACCTGCCACCAAGCCATAGGCCTTCGGCAATGAATTGAACCTTCCTTCGGATTTCGAACTTCAACCTTCGAGCTTTTCCGCCCTACTCGCGTTCCATGTTAAATGTCGCCTTAATCGGCTGCGGCGTCATCGCCCAATTTCATCTGCGCGGCCTTGCCAAGCTCGCCACCGCCCGCGCCACCGCCGTGTGCGATGTCCGCGCCGACGTCGCCCGGCAGACCGCCGCGGAATTTGGCGTGCCGCACTGGACCGTCAACGCCTCGGAGATCTTTGCCGACCCGGCGATCGACGCCGTCATCCTCGCCTTGCCCGCCAACCTGCGCACCGCGCTCGCAATCGAGGCGTTCCGGCACGGCAAGCACGTCCTGACCGAAAAGCCCGTCGCGATGAACGCCGCCGAGGTGCGCGCGATGCTCGCGGTGCAGGGCGACCGCACCGGCGCGGTGTGCTCGTCGCGGTTTCACAACTTCGAATCTGCCCGCGCCGCCCGGGAATTTCTCCGCACCGGTGCGCTCGGCCCACTGCGCACGATCACCTGCCGCGGCGTCAATCCCGCCGGCCCGCCCTTCAAGAATCCGCCGGCCTGGCGACTGCGCAGGGATCTCAATGGCGGCGGCATCTTCGTCAACTGGGGCTGCTACGATCTCGACTACCTGTTCGGCCTGCTCGACTTCAAGCTGACACCGCAAGTCGCGCTGGCACGCACCTGGCAGGTCGCGCCGCAGTACGCCGCGTATGCGGCGCCGGGCTCGGACGGTGAAACGCATGTCGCCGCGCTGGTCACGTTCGCCGAGGGTTGTGTGCTCAACTACGAGCGCGCAGAATTCTCGACGCTGCCGCCGGACAACCACTGGCAGATCACCGGCGAGCGCGGCACGCTCACGCTGCAGATGCTCAAGGCCAAGTCCGCGAACATCGTGCTCACCGAGCCTGACGCCGGGAAGGGCACGCGGACCCGGGTGATTTGGGAAGGCGACGAATCCGTTTTGAACGAGCACGACGGCGTCCCCGCCGATTTCGTCGATGCGATCCTGCAAAAGCGGAAGCCACTGACCTCGCTGCAGGATTCCCTCCTCTTCGCCCGCGTCGCCGACGCCGTCTACGCCTCCGCCGCCAGCGGCAAGCCCGTCATTTTCGACTAAAGGCAGATTTTAACCACGAAGCACACGAAGGCCAAGCCAAGGCATTCGAACTCAAATTCCGAAGGTTCGATCTTCGTGTGCTTCGTGGTTAATAAAACCGGCTCAGTCCGCCAGCTCGCGCGCCAGCTTCACCAGTTCCCGCGGCAGCTCGGCGTAAATCTTCGCATACGGCCGCTCGCCGACGATCAACGGCACCAGGTCATCCGTGTAGCCTTGCTTCGCGCAGGCCCGCGCATCGGGCGCGTAGCCCACGCCACCGGACAGGCTCACCACCCACGTGTGCGGATGCGGGCTGCCCGCGAGAATCGGCGCCTGCAGGCTGTGGAAAACCTCCAGCCCGACGCCGAGCAGCGCCACCGGCCCGATCCGCAGGCCCTGCACCGACACCGGCGGATTCGGTCCGCGGCCGCCCTGATAGCCGGCCAGCAGCGCCCGGAACCCCTGCAGGCGCACCATGTGGAGTCCGTTGGTCTGCAGCGGCGGCTGGCCGACAGTCGTGATGTCCGTAACTCCTGACGCGGCAAAGATCGCCTCCAGTTCCCGGATGCGGCGCTGCACGAAGGCGCGGGTCCAGGGCTTGCGGGAAAAACTCACATCGCGCCGGAACGATTTCAATTCGTCCGCCGCCAACGGCCGGGCCGCGCGCAGTCCGCGCCCGATCACGGCCGCATATTTTTTCGAGAGCACGCGGAGCGCCCGGTGCGTTTCCTTTTCCGCGCGGTGGCAGACCGGCGGGTTGATGTCGCCCATCGCGCCGGGCAGGAAAATCGCCGTCGCGCCAGGATGGGCCCGCTCGACGGCCTGCGAGGCCAGGCCCACAAAGTCCCCGTGGACATCGAAGGTCTGCTCGCTGCCCACCACCGCGTGGCAGCCGAAGTGATGCAGCAGGCCGACCAGCTTGCCGCCGGCATAGGCCGCCAGCAGCCGCAGGGTCGGATCCGTCTCCTCCGGATGGGCCGGCCGGAACTTCGGGTCGAGCCGCACCCCGATGGGATCAAACATCCAGCCGCCCCGGTCGGTCTCGCGGTTGATCGCGATGCCCTCGCACGGCACTTCGGCATAGCGCCACTCCACGGGCGCCAGCGCCTTCACCGCCTTTTCCGCAGCTTCCGCCACGCGCGAGGGCAGGGTCTCGACGTAAATCGCGTCCGGCTCGCCCCAGCCCAGCATCCCGCCGATCGCGGGGCCGCTGTGGGTGTGCGTGGAGGTCACAAAAACCTCGTCCGACTTGAACCCCGTGCGCCGGGCCACCGCGTCACTAATCCGGATCGCGAGATCGCGTGGCGTGCCGCACAGCTCCAGGTTCACCAGCAGCGCGCGGCTCCGACCCTGCACCACCGCCATGGCCCGTGCAGCCAGCGGGGCGAGAATTTTCTGGGCGGCCCGGTTCCGGTACGGGCCGTAACCGACCAGTTGGACGCCCAGGCGCGGGGTGATGTCGGCCTGGGCGAACCCTGCGTTCATTTCCGGACAGCCGGGGCGGCGGGTCCCGCCGTGCGCTCGTGATCACGGAGCGCGTCGACGTTCGCTTCCACCTTGAGAATGATCTCGGCCATGCGGGCAATCATTGGCTCGTTGGGCGCGACCATGTCAAAGCCTGTCTCCAGCGCATGGTCCACGCGCCAGCGCGCGTTGGGCAGCGCCTGGTTGCGGTAGTCCACCTTGGCGGCCTCGAGCGCCGAGAGCCAGTTCACGCGCGGTCCGCGGTAGTCCTGCCAGTGCAGGCGCTTCCAGTCAGAGATGACGGACGGCACATAACCGACGGCGCGCAGGCCTTCCGCCTGCACTGCGGCGGCGAAGGTGTCGCGCGAGATGCCCGCGGCATCGGAGTCGAAGGTGAAGGACATCAGGTGATACGACGGCTTCACGCCCGACGCGTAGTTCGGCAGCTTCAGGTACTGCGCACCGGCGAGATGCCGGCGCAGTAGGTCGGCATGGCGCCGGCGCTCGGCCAGCTCGGCATCGAGCTTCGCGAACTGTTCCGTGAGCAGCACTGCGTTGAACGGCGCGACACGGTAGGTGTAGACGAGCGAATCCAGATAAGGCTTCAGGTCGTCCGGCATGCCCTCGTCCGTCGAGCGGCCCATGTGCTGGCCGATCATCGCGCCTTTCCAATAGACCCGTTCGTGCGGCGTGACCATGTAGCCCGACTCGGTCGTCGCGAGCACCTTGCCGCCCATGCAGGAGAAGCCGGCCGCGTCGCCGACGGTCCCGACGCGCGTGCCGTCGATTTCCGCCCCGTGCGCCTGGCTGCCGTCCTCGATCAGCATGAGCTTGTGCTTGTCGGCGATGGCGCGGAGGCGCTTCAGGTTCGCCGGCTGGCCGAACAGGTGCACCGCGAGGATCGCCTTGGTCCGGGGCGTGATGGCCGCCTCGATTTGCGCCGGATCGATCAGGCCGGTCTCGCGCTCGATATCGACGAAGACCGGGATGGCATTCTGGTGGAGGATGCAGGAGATCGAGGCGCCCCACGTGTAGGGCGTGGTGATGACCTCGTCGCCGCAGCAGATTTCCAGGCCGGCCAGCGCGGACTGCAGCGCGGCGTGGCCGGAGCTGGTGGCGAGCACATGGCGGTTGCCGTGGTAGCGGGAGATGACGCCCTCAGCCTCGCCGATCTCGGGCACATGCTTGCGACCCAGCCCGAAGAGCTTGCCCTGCCGCAGCATGTCGGCCGCGCGCTCGATGGCCCGGTCGGTGAAGGTGGGGAACTTCGGATAAGTGACTTTTCCGACAGGCGTGCCGCCCAGGAGGGCGAGTTTGGCTGCAGCGGGGGCAAGGGTGGACCTCATGGTGCCGTCAGCGTACCACGCCCCAGTGCGCCCGGCAATGGCCGAGCTTACGAAGCCATGTCGAATCTTACGGCGGGTCGGCGGATCGCTCCGATTTGCCCTCCTACGCCCACCCGTCATCCCTTCGACAGGCTCGAGCGAAGCCGAAGGGAAAACGGTTAATGGCGGTTCACAAAAAATCCCCCCGTCGCCACAATCCGCTTCCTCCCCGCCGGGGATTCGCGCACTTTCCGGCCTCAGCATCCAACCATCATGGCTGAAAACCTTACCCCACCCGCCCCGGCCGCGACCGGCGGATTGTCCGACGCCGAACGCTTCTTCTTCGACACGAACGGCTACCTCGTCCTCGAAAACTTCCTGACGCCCGACCACGTGGCGCGTCTCCTGGCCGCCACCGACCGGGCGATCATCCGCCGGCGCGAACTCCTGCGCACCCATCAGCCCCAGACGGGTTTCACCCAGACCAAGAGCGAGAAAAGCACCCGGTTCTTCTACATTCTCGATGATGACCCGATTTTCCTCGAGCTCCTCGACTGGCCGGCCCTGCTGCCGTACGTGCACGCGTTGCTCAACCCCATGCCGCATCATTGCGCCTCCGATGCGATCGTGGAGCACGGCGGCGACTTCATGCACCGGCAGGGCGAGTGGCACATTGACGGCCACGACAATGGCTTTCGCAACCTGGGCCACCCGATCCCGCTGCTTCAGCTCAAGGTCGGCTATTATCTCTCGGACATGACCGCGCCCTGGCAGGGCAACCTGACCGTCGTTCCCGGCAGCCACCACGCGAAACGGGAGCCGGACCATGCGGACCGGCAGCGCCGCGATTTCTTTCCCGGCGCCTTGCAGGTCTGCGCCCCCGCGGGCACCGCCCTCCTTTTCCACAACGCGCTCTGGCACACGGCCGCGCCTTATTCCGGTCCCGAACGCGGCCGCACCATGCTTTACTATGCCTACGAGCACCCGTGGATGGTCGCCTCGCAGGAACATTGGGGCTATCCGAAGTCGTTCTACAACGAACGCCTCTCGCCCGCGCAGCGGAAATTCTTCCACGGCTTCGTCTTCGACCCGCCTGAGGCGCGGTGGGGCTGAGGCACTTTTCAGTACTCCGCGGTGGGCGGGCACGTCCCGTGCCCGCATGGGAAAAGCCCGTCCACCATTCCGCCCCGCCATTGCTGCTTGCTTCCGAATGCGGGCACAGGGACGTGCCCGCCCACCTCACCGCCACGGACACCCGGCTTCATTCCGGCCTTCGCGTCGTCGCGCTTCAATTCCGGTCCAGCTCAACCGCCGGCGGCGATCCACGCGCGGGGCGAGCGGCCCGTCACACGCTTGAAGGCGCGGCTGAAGGTGAAGGGATCCACAAACTCCAGCTCCAGCGCCACCGCCTTCACGCTCGCCCCCGGCTCGCGCAGGCGGCGCTGGGCCAGCGCCACGCGCTCCGCGAGGATGAAACGGCCGAGCGGCGTGCCCGTCTCGGCGCGAAACAGGCCCGTCAGGTAGTTGGGCGAGACATGCACCGCGCGCGCCACGTCCGCCAGCGCGAGAGCGCGGCCGGCGTTGGCCCGGACGAACTCCGCGGCCCGCCGCACGAGCTGCGCCCGTGTGTCGAGCTGGGCCGCGCCGCCGTCCAGCACGCGGCGGTACAGCGCCAGCGTCAGGGTCAGCAGGGCCTCGCGCACCGCCTCGGTCTCGGGCCGGCGCGGAGAGGCCGCCAGTGCGCGCAGCACGGAGAGTTTCCCCCGCGCATCGGCGGGCAGCAGCGCCAGGTTCATCAGGTGCTCCATCGCAAATCCGCCGCGGCGCGCATAGCGCGTCACATGCAGGCGCGGCTCGCCCTCGCTGAGATTCCACCACGCCAGCCGGTACCCCTCGCCCGGCCGGCAATACGCCTCCGCGTGCGCCTGACCCGCCGGGCAGATCACCAGGTCGCCCGCTTCCAGCACGCTGCCCGCATGGTCGAAGCTGAACCGGCAGCGCCCCTCGAGCAGCAGGCACAGCTCGGCGTGGCCGTGCGCGTGATCCTCGCCGTAGAGCACCGGGGTAAACCGCATTGTCCGCCGCCGGTCCTGCGGTCGGGTCCCGCGCCACGGACCCAGCACCCGGCCCGCATCGAGGTTTCCCAATGCGACGACGAGGTCCCGGCCGAGGAAGCGCGCGAGTGGCACGGTACCGGCGATAGGCGGCGTCCCCGGCGCAGGCAAAGGCAAAAGTGCATAAGGGATCCCGGCGCGCGGCCAAACGGCGTGGTCTCCCTGATCCAGGCAGGTTCGAACCGCAGGTCGAAGTTGCCAATCCGCGATAAGCGATAACCAATATGGGCTTCCGCCATGTCCGCCGATCTCACCGAACTCTACCAGCAGGTCATCCTAGATCACAACCGGCGCCCCCGGAACCGCGGCAAGCTGCCCGCGGCCAACCGCGTGGCGCACGGCGACAACCCCAGCTGCGGCGACCAGTGCAGCGTCTACCTGCGGCTGGACGGCGACCGGATCGCCGAGATCTCCTTCGACGGCTCCGGCTGCGCGATTTCGCAGGCCAGCGCCTCGCTCATGACGACCCAGCTCAAGGGCAAGACGTCGGCCGAGGCCCAGTCGCTCTACGACCAGTTCCACGAGATCGTCACCACCGGCAAGGAGCCGGAGGAAATCAGCGACATCGCCGCCTTCGCCGGCGTGCACACCTTCCCCGCGCGCATCAAGTGCGCTACCCTCGGCTGGCACGCCGCGCTCAACGCCCTGAAGGGCGACGCCGCCCCCGCCACGACCGAGAGCCACACCGACTGACCACTCAATCGTCCTCATTCGCATAATCCTTCTCGTTCCTTCATAAAACCTGGATAGCGTAGCCCCTCACGAGAACGAGCAGGAGTGAGCCAACGAGAACGATGTCATCCATGCTTGACCCGCAAAAAATCCGCGCCGACTTCCCGATCCTGCACCAGCTGGTGAACGGCAAGCCGCTGGTCTACCTCGACAATGGCGCCACGTCGCAGAAGCCGCGGGCCGTCATCGACGCGCTCGTGCACTACTACGAGCGCGACAACAGCAACGTCCACCGTGGCCTGCACGCGCTCTCCATGCGCGCCACCGACGCTTACGAGGGGGCGCGGGCCCGCATCGCAACGTTTCTCCATGCCGCCGATCCGGCCGAGATCATCTTCACCCGTGGCACGACCGAGAGCATCAACATCGTCGCCCGCAGCTTCGGCACCCGGCTGAAACCCGGGGATGTCATCCTCACGACCGAGATGGAGCACCACTCCAACCTCGTGCCGTGGCAGCAGGCCGCGAAGGCCGGCGGCGCCACGCTGCGCTACGTGCCGGTGCTCGGCGCCAACGCCGAGGGCGGCCTCGATCTCGCCGCGCTCGACCAGCTGCTCACGCCCCAGGTCAAGGTCTTCGCGTTCACCCACATTTCCAACACGCTCGGCACGATCAACCCGGTCGCCGAGCTCTGCCGGCGCGCCCGCGCCGTCGGCGCGATCACGGTGATCGATGCCGCGCAGTCCGTCGGCCACGCCCCGCTCGATGTGCAGGCCCTCGGCTGCGACTACCTCGCCTTCTCCGGCCACAAGATGTGCGGCCCCACCGGCATTGGCGTGCTCTACGGCCGCCGCGCTTTGCTGGAGAAACTCGCCCCCGACGAGACCGGCGGGGGCATGGTGGTGAACGTCACGTACGAGGGCGCCACCTGGAAACCCGCTCCTGAGCGCTTCGAGGCTGGAACGCCCAACATCGCCGGCGCCATCGGACTCGGCGTCGCGTGCGACTACCTCGACGCGCTCGGCCGCGCCGCGATCGAGCGGCACGACCACGCGCTGGCCCGGCTGGCCTATGAGAAACTCTCCGTCCTGCCCGGCATCCGCCTGCTCGGCCCGGCCGGCGAACGCGGCGGGCTCGTGAGCTTCGCCTTCCCCGACCTGCACGCGCACGATGTCGTGACGTTCGCGGACGAGGACGGCATCGCCCTGCGCGGCGGCCATCACTGCAACCAGCCGCTGATGCGGAAGCTCGGCCTCACGAGCACGACCCGCGCGAGTTTCTACGTGTACAATACGGCCGAAGAGATCGACGTCCTCGTCGCCTCGCTCCGCCGCACACTGAAGTTTTTCGTGGGCTGAGGCTGCACAGGCCGGATGTCTGCGCTATCTGGCGATCCACTGCATCGCCTTGTCCGCCAGCGTGTCGAAGGCTGTCACACCCAGTTCGAGATGCTCTTCCTTTGTATCCTCGATCTTGTTGTGACTGATGCCGTGCAGGCTCTGCACAAACATCATCACCGTCGGCACGCCGGCCCCGCAGGTCTCGGCGGCGTCATGCAGCGGTCCCGATGGCAGCCGGTGGGACTTCACGCCTGATTCCCGGATGGCTTCGTCGCACAGTGCGATGAGCTCCGGGTGGAACGGCCGCGGCTCGATCTGCCAGAGGCGCTCCCAGGCGACCTGACGTTTCCTTCCTTGGCGAAGCGCTCGCTGGCCTCCTTCGCCTCCCGCAGCATCCGCGCCAGCGCCACGGCATCGAGGTGCCGTTGATCGAGTGTGATCCGGCACTCTTCCACGACGCTCGTGACAATGCCCGGCTTTGTCGTGCACGACCCGATCGTACAAACCCCGCCCGCGCTGCGGCCGGCGATGCGGTAAATTTCCTCGCCCATCCGGGCTGCCGCCAGAAAAGCATCCCGGCGCCGGTTCATCGGCGTGCTGCCCGAATGCGCCGCCTGGCCGCGAAACGTGATCGCATGCCGCTCCACCCCGAATGTTCCCAGCACCGCGCCGAGCGGCAGGTCCAGGTCGAGCAGCACCGGTCCCTGCTCGATGTGCAGCTCGAGATAGGCCGCCGCATTCTTGAGTTCCCGGCCGCTCTCCTTCACGCGCTCGAAATCAATGCCGACCTGCTTCAGCGCGTCCGGCAGCCGGCCACCCTGCCGGTCCTGTAACCCGCGCGCCTCGTCCATGTCGAGCTTACCCGAGCACGCCGACGAACCGAACAGGCTCTTCCCAAAGCGGGCGCCTTCCTCGTCCGCCCAGTCGACCAGCCGGACCGTCACCGGCGGCCTGCCGTCATACTGCGCGCTAATGCGCCGCAAAATTTCCACGCCCGCCATCACATTCAGGCAGCCGTCGAGCCAGCCGCCGTTCGGCACCGAGTCCATATGCCCGCCGATGAGTAGGGCCCGCTCCGATTCGCCGCGCAGGGTCGCCCAGAAATTTCCCGCCGCGTCGGTGTGTATTTCGACCGGCAGGCCGGCGAGTTTTTGCCGGAGCCAGGCGCGCGTCGCGACCCAGGCCGGCGTGAACGCCACGCGCTGCGCACCGTTCTCGTCGCCGGTCATGGCGCGCAGCTCCTTCAGTTCGGCAACGGTGCGTTTCGGATTCAGCGGCATGGAAGTGCGGAGAGGCGGGGCCGGCGGCCCGATTTCTGCTTGGAAACTACCGCCTCCTCGGCTGTATTCAATCCACCAATCATCCCACCACCATTCCTGAAGGCGCCCGCGCTGCGGCCCTGGGAATAGCCGGCCAAAGTTGACTGACTTTCCTCGTGCCTGGGCCCTTGCGCTTCGGGATCGGCTCCCCACCACCGCCATGCCCACGCTCACCACGCACGTCGACGGCCTCAGGCTTCCCAACCCCTTTGTCATCGGCTCCGGCCCCCCGGGTACCAACCTCAGCGTCATCAACCGCGCTTTCCGCGAGGGCTGGGGCGCCGTCATCGCCAAGACCGTCAGCCTCGACGCCTCCAAGGTCGTCAACGTTTCCCCCCGCTATGCCAAGCTCCTCGCCACCAGCGGTGAGGTCATCGGCTGGGAAAACATCGAGCTGATCAGCGACCGGCCGTTCCGGCTCTGGGAGGATGAGTTCAGGAAGTGCAAGGACGCCCAGCCGCCCGGCGCGCTTATCGCCTCCATCATGGAGGAATATAACCGCGACGCCTGGATCGAGCTCGTGCAGCGCTGCGAGGCCGCCGGCGTGGATGCCTTTGAACTCAATTTCTCGTGCCCGCACGGCCTGCCCGAGCGAAAAATGGGCGCTGCCATGGGCCAGGATCCCGACATCCTCGAGGAGGTGTGCGGCTGGGTTAAATCCGCCACCGCCAAGCCGGTGTGGGCGAAGATGACGCCCAACATCACGCACATCGAGGAACCCGGGCGGGCCGCGCTCCGCGGCGGCGCCACCGGGCTCAGCGCCATCAACACCATTCGCAGTGTCACCAGCGTCAATCTCGACACCCTCCGGCCAGATCCCTGCGTCGAGGGCTACACCACGCCGGGCGGCTATTCGTCGAAGGCCGTCAAACCCATCGCCCTGCGCATGGTCATGGAACTCGCCACGATGATCCGGCAGGAATTTCCCGGCCGCTCGCTCTCCGGCCTCGGCGGCATCGAGAGCGGGAATGACGCCGCTCAGTTCATCCTCCTCGGCTCCGACACCGTGCAGGTCTGCACCGGCGTCATGAAGTTCGGCTATGAATGCGTGAAGCCCATGTGCGACGAACTGCTCGCGTTCATGGCGAAGCACCAGTTCGAGACTCTCGCCGACTTCAAGGGCAAGAGCCTCGATTATTTCACGACCCACGCCGACCTCGTCAAACGCCAGACCGAGCGCAAGGCCGCGCAAAAGGCCGCCGCCGCGGTCAAGGTCGTCAAGTGCGACGGCGAATGGACCGGCGACGAATTCGTGAAGCAATCCGACGCTCTTTCCAAAGGCTGAACCCACGGCCCCATGAGGTCCCGGTCTTCGCCGGCATTCATCACCTATCACTTGTCACTCGCCCCATGTCACACGTCACTCCCCCATACCCCTGCCCCCTCCTGATCAACGGCGAATGGCTCCAGCCGAAAATCCCCGGCACACCGGTCTACAATCCCTCCACCGGCGACGTCATCGCCGAATGCCCCGCCGGCGGCGCGGACGAGGTCAATGCCGCGGTCGAGGCGGCCCACGCCGCGTTCCCCGCCTGGCGCGACACCCCGCCGATCGAACGGGCCCGAGTCTTCTTTCGCTATCGTCAGTTGATCGAGCAAAACTTCGACCTGCTCTGCCAGACCGTCTCGCGCGAGCATGGCAAAACCCTCGTTGAGGCGCGCGGGTCCATCTTCCGCGGACTCGAGAACGTCGAGTACGCCTGCGGCATTCCCACCCTCCTTTTCGGCGACTCACTCCGGAACATCGCGCGTGGCGTGGACTGCGAAACCATCAACCTGCCCCTCGGCGTCTGCGTCGGGATCACGCCCTTCAATTTCCCCGCCATGGTCCCGCTCTGGATGTTCCCGACGGCCATTGCGTGCGGCAACACCTTCGTCCTGAAGCCGAGTGAGAAAGTGCCGCTCAGCGCCGTGCTCCTCGGCCAGTTGCTTGAGCAGGCCGGCCTGCCCAAGGGCGTGTTCAATCTCGTCCACGGTGGCCGGCCCGCCGTCGACGCGCTGCTCACGCACCCGAAGGTAAAGGCCGTCTCGTTCGTCGGCTCCACGCCGATCGCAAAGTACATCTACGAGACCGGCATCAAGCATGGCAAACGCGTCCAGGCCAACGGCGGGGCCAAGAACTACATCGTCATCATGCCCGACGCCGATGTGGACAAGGCAGTCGAGAACCTCGCCACCGCGGCCTTCGGCTGCGCTGGCGAGCGCTGCATGGCGGGTTCGACCGCGCTGACCGTCGGCGCCGCGGCCGACCGGCTCCTGCCCTCGCTGATCGCAGCCGCCAAGGCCGTCAAGGTCGGCCCCACCGACCGCCCCGCGCAGCCGGACATGGGGCCGGTCATTACCGCCCAGCACCGCGACCGCATCATGAGCCTCCTCGCCAGTGGCGAAAAGGAGGGCGCGAAAATCATCGCCGATGGCCGCAGCGTGAAAGTGCCCGACGCCCCGCGCGGTTTCTACGTCGGTGCCACGGTCGTGGACGGCGTCCAGAACACCATGACCCTCGCTCGGGAGGAGGTTTTCGGCCCCGTGCTGAACGTGATGCGCATGGACGACCTCGATGCCGCCATCGAGCAGGCCAACCAGTCCGCCTTTGGCAACGGCGCCGCGATCTTCACCAGTAACGGGCGCGCGGCCCGGGAATTTACGATGCGAGTGAAAGCCGGGATGGTCGGCGTCAACGTCGGCGTGCCCGCCACCATGGCGATGTTCCCCTTCACCGGCTGGGATGATTCCTTCTACGGCGACCTCCACATCCAGGGGAAAGAGAGTATCCAGTTCTACACTCAGCAAAAAGTCGTCAGCAGCCGCTGGTTCGGCGGCGAGGTCGGTGATGTCTGGAAGAAATAGCCCAAACCATTTTACCACGAAACACACCCATCACACGAAAATGGACCCGATCAGGATAAACTGTTTTCGTGTAGTTTGTGTGTTTCGTGGTGACCCTTGTCTTATTCCATGAGCCTCCTGATCAAAAACGGTGAGATTATAACCGCCGATTCGCGCTACAGTGCCGACATCCACTGCGAGGGAGAGACGATCACCCGGATCGACCGCAACCTGACCGCACCCGCTGGCACCGAGGTCATCGACGCCACGGGCAAATACGTTTTCCCGGGGTTCATCGATCCGCACGTGCACATTTACCTGCCGTTCATGGGTACATTTTCGAAGGACACCTATGAAACCGGCTCCAAGGCCGCGCTCGTGGGCGGTACCACCACGCTGATCGAGATGTGCTGCCCGGCGCGCGCGGACGATACGCTCAAGGGCTTCGAGCTCTGGATAAGCCAGGCCGTCGGCAAGTCGGCCTGCGACTTCACGTTTCACATGGGGGTGACCAAGTTCAACGAGCAGACCGAGACCCAGCTCCGGGAAATCGTCCGGCGCGGCATCAGCTCCTTCAAAATCTTCCTCGCCTACAAGGGCGCGTTCGGGATCGACGACACGGAACTCTACCGGACGCTCAAGCTCGCCAAGGAGCTTGGCGTGGTCGTCACGGCCCATTGCGAAAACGAAACCCTCGTCGCCGAGCGGAGCAAGGAGCTGCTCGCCGCCGGCAAGACCGATCCCGGCCAGCATCACGAGAGCCGCCCGCCCGCCGTCGAGGCGGAGGGCGTGCACCATCTCATGACCTTCGCCGAGCTGACCGGCGCCGCCACCTACATTGTTCATCTCAGCTGCAAGGAGGCGCTCGACCAGGCCGTCGCCGCCCGCCAGCGGGGCGTGCGCGTGGGCATCGAGACCCTCATCCAGTATCTCGTCCTCGATAAAACCTACGCCGAGAAACCGGACTTCGAGGGGGCCAAGTACGTCATGTCCCCGCCACTCCGTGACGCCCGCAACCAATCCGTGCTGTGGCACGGCCTGCGCGATGGCCTGATCCAGACCGTCGCAACCGACCACGCGCCCTTTGATTTCCAAAAGCAGAAGCCGATGGGGAAAGACGATTTCACCAAAATTCCCAACGGCATCCCCTCGCTCGAGGAACGCGTGAACCTGCTCTACACCTATGGAGTGAAGACCGGTAAGATCGACCTGCACACCCTCGTGAGCGTCGCCAGCACGCAGGTCGCCAAGCAGTTTGATCTCTTCCCGCGCAAGGGCGCCATCCAGCCCGGCGCCGACGCCGACCTCGTCGTGTTTGATCCCCACTACCGCGGCACAATCTCGGCCAAGACCCAGGCAATGAACGTGGACTACAGCGCCTTCGAAGGCTGGCCACTCGAGGGCCGGGCCAGCGTCGTCACCGTGCGCGGCCAGGTCGCGGCGCGTGACGGCAAGTTCACGGGCACCCTCGGCCGCGGCCAGTTCCTCAAGAGAAAACCCAGCCATTTCTGAGGGACGATTTATAGGGACAAGGGACGATTGAATACCCGGCACCCAGAACTCACGCGGCAAAAAATCGTCCCTCGTACCTCTCCCCATGTCTGAAATCACCGGCTTACCCGACACCTCCAGCCACCTCTACAATGCGGACTTGGCGCCCGTGCCGGAGAGCGGCCGCAAATGGGGCATGCTGAGTTTTGCCGCGCTGTGGATCTCGATGTCGGCCTGCATCCCCACCTACATGCTGGCATCGTCGCTGATCGGCGGCGGCATGAACTGGTGGGAGGCCGTGCTCACCATCTTTCTCGGCAACCTGATCGTGCTGGTGCCGATGGTGCTCAACGCCCACGCCGGCACCAAGTACGGCATTCCGTTCCCGGTGTTCTGCCGCGCCTCGTTCGGCACCACCGGCGCCAATATCCCGGCCCTGCTCCGGGCCTTCGTCGCGTGCGGCTGGTTCGGCATCCAGACCTACATCGGCGGCGAGGCCATCTACAAGATTCTCGCCGTCTTCTGGCCCGCGCTGGCCGTCCCCGGCGCCGCCCAGGCGCTGGGCATCACGCTGCCGGAATTCACCTGCTTCATGATTTTCTGGGGGGTCAACATGGCCGTGATCTACAAGGGTATCGACTCGATCCGCGTCCTGCTGAACATCAAGGCCCTCCTGCTCCTCGCACTCGGCCTGCTCCTGCTGTGGTGGGCGTGGCGGGCGGCGGGCGGCTTCGGCCCGATCCTGTCGCAGCCTTCCGCCTTCGATCCCGGCCAGCCGAAGGCCGGGCAGTTCTGGGCGTTTTTCTTCCCCGCGCTCACCGGCATGATCGGTTTCTGGGCGACCCTTTCGCTCAACATCCCCGATTTTTCCCGCTACGCCAAATCCCAGCGCGACCAGATCGCCGGTCAGGCGCTCGGCCTGCCGCTCACCATGGCCCTCTATTCCTTCATCGGCGTCGCCGTCACCTCGGCCACAACGATCATCTACGGCCACACGGTCTGGGACCCGGTCGATGTGCTCACGCGCTTCAAGAATCCCTTCATCCTGGTTTTCGCCATGCTGGCACTCTGCCTGGCGACGCTGGCCACCAACATCGCCGCCAACGTGGTCAGTCCCGCCAACGACTTCGCCCAGCTCGCGCCGCGCAGGATCACCTTCCGCCTCGGCGGGCTCATCACCGGCCTGATCGGCATCGCGATGATGCCGTGGAAACTCGTGGCCGATCCATCGGGCTACATCTTCACCTGGCTCATCGGCTACAGCGCGCTGCTCGGCCCGATCGGCGGCATCATGATCGCCGACTACTTCGTTTATCGTCACCGGCAGCTCAATCTCGCCGCCCTTTACTCGCCCCGCGGCGACTATGCCTACTCCGGCGGCTTCAGCATCGTGGCCATCGTTGCACTTCTCACTGGCGCGCTGCCGAGCCTGCCGGGTTTTCTGGTGAACGTGAAGCTCATCGATGGAACCAATCTTCCACCATTCCTTCTCGGTCTCTACAATTACGCCTGGTTCACCGGCTTCGGCATCGCGTTCGTGGTCTATCTCGCCGGACGGAAACTCGCACCCCAAGGCTGAGATGTGGAAAGCGGGAAATCAGGGTACGGAACCGAGCCGCTCTTCCTGACTTCCTGAGTACCACATTTTCCGAATACTTTCCCCAAAATGAAACCCATCCCACTCCCACCCACCGCCCATGTGCCCTCGCCCTACACCGGCCCGTCCGCCGCCGAGGTGCTGAAGCTGCGCCAGCAGTACCTCAACCCCGGCCTCGTGCTCTACTACAAGCAGCCGATCATGATCGTGGAGGGGAAAATGCAGTACGTGTGGGACCACACCGGCAAGCGCTACCTCGACGGCCTCGGCGGCATCGTGACGGTCAGCGTCGGCCACTGCCACCCGCACGTCGTCGCCGCGGCCAACCGCCAGAATGCCGCGCTCCAGCATGCCACGACCCTCTATCTGCATCCCAACATCGGCCAGTATGCCGAGAAGCTCGCAGCCAAGCTGCCCGGCGACCTGAAGGTCTGCTATTTCGTGAACTCCGGCTCCGAGGCCAACGACCTCGCGCTGCTCATGGCCCGGCTCTACACGGGGAATTACGACCTCATCGCGCTACGCAACGCCTACCATGGCGGCAACGCCGCCGGCATGGGCGTCACCGCGAACAGCGGCTGGAAATTTAACGTGCCCCATTCCTTCGGCGTCCACCACGCCATGGCGCCCTATCCCTACCGCGGGAATTACGGCTATGACGATCCCGAGGCCGGCCGGAAATATGCCGATGACGTGAAGCAGGTCATCGACTACACCACCCCGGGCAAGGTCGCCGGCTTCATCGCCGAGTCGATGCAGGGCGTGGGCGGGTTCGTCGAGTTTCCGTCCGGTTATCTCAAGCAGGCCTACGAACACGTCCGCGCCGCCGGCGGCGTGTGCATCGCCGACGAGGTCCAGACCGGCTTCGGCCGCACGGGCACCCATTTCTGGGGCTTTGAGAATCACGGCGTCATCCCCGACATCGTCACCATGGCCAAGGGCATCGGCAACGGCGCCCCGCTCGCCGCCGTCGTCACCACGCCGAAGATCGCCGCCACACTGACGCAGAAAACCCATTTCAACACCTTTGGGGGCAATCCCGTGGTCAGCGCGATCGGCACGGCCGTGCTCGAGGTCATCGAACGGGAGAATACCCAGGCCAACTGCCTGAAGCTTGGCGCCCACATCCTCGCCGGGCTTGAGAAGCTGAAGGCCAGGCACCCGGTCATCGGCGACGTGCGCGGCAAGGGCCTGATGCTTGGCATCGAATTCGTGAAGGACCGTGCCACCAAGGAGCCCGCGAAGGAAATCTGTGCGCAGGTGGTCGAGAACGCCCGGGAGCTTGGCCTCCTGCTCGGCAAGGGCGGCCTCTGGGGCCAGACCATCCGGTTTGCCCCGCCGATGACCATCACGCAGGCCGATGCCGACTTTCTGCTCGCGGTCCTCGACGAGGCCATTGCGGCCGCCTAGGCCGGACCCGCGATGGATTCCTCCCTTTCCCCGTCCCTTCCGCCCGACGAGGCCGCGATCCTCGCCATCGGGCGGCCGCATCCGAGCCTCTGGACCTACTACCTCCTCAACTGCCTCGTCATCCCGCCGCTGTTTCCGTTTCTCGTGCTGCCGATGTACTTCCGGTACCATACGCTGCGGTACAAGTTCACGGCCGAGGGCATCTCGATGAGCTGGGGCATCCTGTTCCGCCGCGAGATCATCATCCACTATGCGCGCATCCAGGACATCCACCTGCGCTCCAATATCGTCGAGCGCTGGCTCGGTCTGGCCAAGGTGCTCATCCAGACTGCCAGCGGCAGCTCCGGCGCAGAAATGACGCTCGAAGGCCTCCGGGAATTCGAGGCGGTGCGCGACTTCCTTTATTCCAAGATGCGCGGGGTGAAGGACCACACCCATCCTTCGCCGGTCCCGGGGGCGGCCGGGCCCGTCCTGCCCACGGCGACCGGGGATGCCGAGCTGGCCGCCGCGCTCCGGGAAACCGCCGCAGAGCTTCGCGCCGTGCGCGAGGCGCTCGAACGCCGCCGGAACTGAGCCATGTACGCACGCTGCCGTTCGCTCGTCCTCCACTGGCTCAGGGTTCCGCTCGAGCCGCACCCGCCTTTCGGCGACCCCGCGTCGCTGCGCATCTTCCGGGCGGCAAGAAGCTATTACCGACTCCAGCTGCTCGGCTGGGGACTGGGCCAGCTGGTCGCACTCGCCGGCATTGTTTTCTGGCTGGTGCTTTTTCTCCAGGTCGAGGATGCGGTCCGGCAGCGGCGGTTGATCCACCCAGGGCCCGTCATGCCGGCCAGCACAAAATCCTTCGCTGACTTTGCGCAGCGCATCGGCACGGTCGAAAAAGCCACCGGGCCCGCGCCGACCCAAATCGCCCCCGGCGCCGCCCCCACCAGAAAGCCGGCACCGCGGGTGCGGATCAACGGCTGGGCCGGCTTCAGGCAGCTCTTCATCGAGCTCGCCCTGTGGCTGCCGCCCTGGGCCTTTCCGATGCTGTGGGCGCTCAAACTCATCGGCATCGGCTTCTACCTCGTCCAGATCCCGCTGACTTACACGATCCGGCGGCTCGATTTCGAACTGCACTGGTACATCGTCACCGACCGCAGCCTGCGCATCCGCACCGGCCTGGTCCGCCTGCAGGAAACCACCATGAGCTTCGCGAACCTGCAGCAGGTCGAGGTCAAGCAGGGCCCGGTGCAGCGGGTACTCGGCCTGGCCGACGTGCACGTGCAATCCGCCGGTGGCGGCGATCAGCCGGGCAAGCAGGCCGGCGACCCGCTGCACACCGGCGTTTTTCACAGCGTCGGCAATGCGAACGAAATCCGCGACCTCATCCTCGAGCGCCTGCGGCGTTTCCGCCAGGCCGGTCTGGGCGATCCCGATGATCACGGCCCTCCTCCCGCCGTGGCGTTGCCGGCCGCATCCGGCGAAGCCCTCGCCGCCGCGCGCAGACTGCTGACCGAGGCCCGGGCCCTGCGGTCGGCCCTTTCCTGATCAGCCGCGTTTGAGCCTCAACAGCCGCTCGCCGGCCGCGTGCAGCGTTTCCGGACGCTTGGCAAAGTTCAGCCGCATGTAGCGGTTCTCACCCGGCGCGAAAAAACTCGACCCGGGCACCGGAGCGACGCCGATCTCCTTCGCCATCCAATGCGCGAACTCCACGTCGTTCGCGTAGCCAAACGGGGAAATGTCCACCATCACGAAGTAGGCGCCCTCGGGCCGCGCGTAGCTCAGCCCGGTCCGGTCAAGGTAGCCCAGCAGGATGTCCCGGGAGTACGCGTATTTGGCGGCCAGCTCGTCGTAGTAGCTTGCCGGGAAATTGAGCGCCGTGACCACGGCATGCTGCAGCGGCGCGGCGGCGCCGACGGTGAGAAAATCATGGACCTTCCGCGCCTGCGCAATGATCTCCGGCGCGGCGTGCACATAGCCGAGCCGCCAGCCGGTGATCGAGAAGGTCTTGGAAAGCGACGAGCACATCAGCGTGCGTTTCGCCATGCCCGGCAGCGTGGAAAAATAGGTATGCCGGTGCGGGGCGAAGACGATGTGCTCGTAAACCTCGTCGGTCAGCACGAACACATCGAACTCCTCCGCTAGCGCCGCGATCTGGAGGAGTTCCTCCCGCGTGAACACGCGGCCGCAGGGATTGGACGGGTTGCAGAGCACGAAGGCCTTCAGCCCGCTGGCAAACGCGCGGCGCAGCTCGGCCGGATCGAATTTGTAGTGCGGCGGATGCAGCGGCACGTGCACCGCCTGCGCACCGGTCAGGATGGCATCGGCATTGTAATTCTCGTAGAACGGCGTGAACAGCCCGACCCGGTCGCCCGGGTCGCACACCGTCATCATGGCCACCATCATCGCTTCCGTCGCGCCGCAGGTCACGACGAGTTCCCGGTCGGCGTCCACCGGCACGCCCATGAAGCGCGCCAGCTTGGCCCCGAGGGCCGCCCGCAGTTCCGGCGAACCCCAGGTGACCGCATACTGGTGACGGCCGGCATCCATCGCATCCTTGGCCGCCTGAATCAGCGCTGCGGGCGGATCCCAATCAGGAAAGCCCTGGGCAAGATTGATGGCGCCGTGCTGCTGCGCGACGCGAGACATCTCGCGGATCAGCGACTCGGTGAAGATGGCGGTGCGTTGCGAGGTGCGTGGCATGACTCAGGGAATCTTGAGCTCCATGCCCAGCCGGAGGGAATTCTGGCTGGGCAGCACATCGCGGTTCGCCTCGAAGATGTCGCGCCACTTGGAGCGGCTGCCATAGTATTTCTGCGCCAGGCTGAAAAGCGTGTCGCCCTTGGCCACGGTGTGCCGGCGGCCCGCGGCGGCCGATGGCTTGGTCGGTGCCGAACGCGTGCCCGGAGACGACGGCAACGTCAGCCGCTGTAACGCCGGCGGTGCCTCCACCGGGGCTTCCACCGGCGCATAGGTGATCGGTGAGTCATCGGCCGCCGACGCCGTTGCCGGTGCAGTCTCAGCCGGGGAGGTCTGAATCGAGATCATGGGGGTGTCCCCGGACGAGGCCGGGTCCAGCGCGGCCCGGGTGCTGCGAACCGGGGTCGCCGCCACGCCGGCATGAAGGGCGGTGAGTTCGGCCTTGAGCTGGTCGTTTTCCCGCAGGAGCCGGTCGATCTGGTCCTGGGTCTCGAGGCGCTCCGCCTGGCTTTCGAGTGGCGCCGCCGGCAGCGTGCGGGCGAACTCGCGCTTCGCCGTGTCGATCAACCCGAGCACATACACGGCCTGGCGCGAGTTCGGCTGCAGCTCGAGGTACTTCCGAAAATGGTAGATCGCCGCGATGGGGTCCTTGACGTGCCGCAGCAGGATGAGACCCGCCTCGAGGTGCGACTCGGGTGCGGTCTCGTCGCGCTTGGCGATGACCTTGAGGTAGGCGTTGAGCGCCTCCTGGTTGCGCCCCTGCTTCGACAGCTGCTGCCCCTGGCGGTAGTAGGCCTCATCCGTCTCGGAAGAAAACGTCAGGGGATCACCCCGCTCGCAGCCCGCCGCCAGCAGCAGCGCCGCCAGTCCGACCAGGGCGGGAATGTTCAGGCGTTTTCGCATCTCAGGCGGTGAATGGGATTGAACGTGAAATAGTTCACTCTAAATTCCGCAGTCTCCCCGTGCGACTCAAACTCTAAATGGCCCTGCAATCGAAATCCGCCCTCGCCCGGGCCCGCGCTTGCATCCGGATTGAATCCCAGGCGCTCGACGATACCGCGAAAGGCCTGGGCCCGGAATTTGTGGCCACCGCCCGGGCGGTCGAAGCCGTCGTCCAGGGCGGCCACAAGCTCATCTTCTCGGGCGTCGGCAAGTCCGCCCACATCGCCGAAAAGCTCACCGGCACCTTCAACAGCACCGGGGTCTCCTCCTGCTTCCTCGACGCCACACAGGCGCTGCACGGCGACCTGGGCCTTTGCGCCGAGGGCGACCTCGCCATCCTGCTCAGCAACAGCGGGCAAACCGACGAGATCCTCCGGCTGGTGCCGGTGCTGAAGCGCTTCGGTGTCCGGCTGGTCGCCTTCACCAGCCACGCCGACTCCGACCTCGCCAAGAACGCCGACTTCCACCTGCTCTACCGGGTTCCGCGCGAAGCCTGCCCCTTGGAGCTGGCCCCGACTTCCAGCACGACGGCCGCGCTCGCCCTCGGCGACGCGCTCGCGATGGTGCTCCTCCAGGCGCGGGGACTGACGCGGGACGATTTTGCGAAATACCATCCGGCCGGAAACATCGGCGCGCTGCTCCTCAAGGTCCGGGATATCATGCGTACCGCCGACCGTCTCCCGGTCGCGCCCGACACTGTGACCACGCAGGAGGCAATCCTGGAAATGACGCGCGCCAAGTCGGGCAGCATCGCCTTGGTAAGCCCGAAGACCGGCATCCTCACCGGCATCCTCACCGACGGCGATTTCCGCCGCAGTGCGCTCACCGGGCCGGATTTCCTGCGCCAGCCCGTCGCCACCTTCATGACGCGCAGTCCGAAGACAGTCCGGGATGACGCGCTCGGCGTGGATGCGCTCCGCCTGTTTGAGGCCTACAAGATCGACGACCTGATCGTCATCAACCCGCGCGGCCAGCCCGTCGGGCTGATCGACGGCCAGGATCTCCCCAAACTGAAAATCGTGTGAAGCCCCCCATCCGCATCGGCATCGTCGGCATGGGCGGTTTTGCCGGCTGGCACCACAGCACCGTGGCCCGGCTGGAGGAGCGCGGGCACGCCCGGCTCATCTGCACCTGCGATCCGCAGGCCGCCGATTTCGCGGCGCAGCAGGCCACCTGGAAATTTCCCGCGCGCGGCGTCAGCGTGTTCCCGGATTACCGGACGATGCTCGCCGCCTGCCATGCACAGCTCGATCTGCTCGTCGTGCCCACGCCGATCCAGCTCCATGCCGAGATGCACCGCGCCGGCGTCGAGCTCGGCCTGCCGGTTTACCTCGAGAAACCCCCGACTCTCGACCACATCGAACTGGAGGAGATGATCGTGCGGGACCGGCTGGCCCGGAGATCATCCCTCGTCGGCTTCAATTTCATCATCGAAAAGCCCCGCCTGGCCCTGAAGCAGCGCCTGCTCGCGGGCGAGTTCGGCCCGGTGCGCGGCGCCACGCTCATGGCCCTCTGGCCGCGGCCCGCCGACTATTTCCGCCGCAACGGCTGGGCGGGACGGCTCATGATGGACGACCGCGTCGTGCTCGACTCCTGCTTCGGCAACGCGAACGCGCACTTCGTGCACAACCTGCTGTTCTGGGTCGGCGGCCCCGGACTGTACAGCTGGGCCCAGCCCGCCGCCGTGCGCGCCGAACTCTACCGGGCGCATGCCATCGAGGGGGCCGACACCTTCTTCGTGGAGGCCGACACCACCTCCGGCGTGACCATGCGCTTTGCGCTGTCCCACGCCTGCACCGGCACGAGCACGCACGCCGAGACCGTCATCTGCGACAAGGCCACCCTGCGTTACATCGTGGGCCAGCACGCGGAGATCCGCTGGACCGACGGCCGCATTGAGCGCATCCCGCTCGGCGAGTTCGACGGCCTGGCGGAAAACCATCTCGACTACTACCGCTACCTGCGCGGCGAGAGCGAGCGTCCCGCCACCCTGCTGACGGATACCCGTCCGTTTGTCGCCCTCAACGACCTCGCCCATGTCTCCAGCGGGCGCATCTCGGCGTTTCCCGAGCCGCTGGTGACCCCCGTGCGCGATGAAAAGGAGCAGAAGGACTATATCAACGTCGCGGGCATGCAGGCCGCCCAGGAAAACTTCCTGGTCCGCGGCACCTGGCCGGGCTCGACCGGCTGGGGCCGGGAGCCGGGCGAAGTGGTGACGCCCGCCGACCTGCCGCGCTTCCGCGGCATCGTGCGGACCATGGCCCGGAAATAGCCCGGCAGCACCTTTACTTGCGCGGAAAATCCCGCACGTTTTCCGGCCATGCCCGTTCCGCCCTTTGTCTATCAGGATCCGTTTCCGCTCGGTGCCGACGAGACCGAATTCCGGCTGCTTTCGAAGGAAGGCGTCAGCACGGCGACCTTTGAAGGCCGGGAAATCCTGAAGGTCGAACCCGAGGCGCTCGCGTTCCTCGCGCAGCAGGCGATGCGCGACTGCTCCTTCCTGCTCCGCACCCGTCACCTGCAGCAGGTCGCCGGCATCCTCAGCGACCCCGCGGCCTCGACCAACGACCGCTACGTCGCCCTGACCCTGCTGAAAAATGCCGAGATCGCCGCCGAGGGCATCCTGCCCTTCTGCCAGGACACGGGCACCGCGATCGTCATGGGGAAGAAGGGCCAGCAGGTCTGGACCGGTGCCAACGATGCCGAGGCGATCTCGCGCGGGATCTACGAGTGCTACACGCGGGAGAATCTCCGCTATTCGCAGACCGCGCCGCTCGACCTCTGGCAGGAAACCAACACCGGCACCAACCTGCCCGCGCAGGTCGACCTCTATGCCACCGAGGGCGCGAAGTATGAGTTTCTCTTCGTTGCCAAGGGCGGCGGCTCGGCGAACAAGACCTTTCTCTTTCAGGAAACCAAGGCCCTGCTGAACCCGAAGAGTTTTGAGAAGTTCGTCGCCGACAAGCTCTCCTACCTCGGCACGGCGGCCTGCCCGCCCTATCATCTCGTTTTCGTGATCGGCGGCACCAGCGCCGAGGCGTGTCTGAAGACGGTCAAGATCGCCTCCACCAAGTACCTCGACGCCCTGCCGACCATCGGCAACGCCCACGGCCGGGCCTTCCGCGATCCCGCCATGGAGGAGAAGATCCTGGCCATCGCCCAGCAAAGCGGCATCGGGGCCCAGTTCGGCGGGAAATATTTCGCCCTAGACGTGCGCGTTGTCCGCCTTCCGCGCCACGGCGCCAGCTGCCCGGTGGGGCTCGGGGTCTCGTGCTCCGCCGACCGCAACATCAAGGCGAAGATCACGAAGGACGGGATCTTCCTGGAGAAACTTGAAACAAATCCCGGCCGGTTCATCCCGGCCGAGCAAAGGACCCTGAAGGACGACCACATCGTCAAGCTCGACCTCAACCGCCCGATGGCCGAGATCCGCGCCGAGCTCGCCAAGTACCCCGTGACGACGCGACTCTCCCTGAGCGGGCCGATGATCGTCGCCCGCGACATCGCCCATGCCAAGCTGAAGGAGCGCGTGGATGCCGGCCAGGGGCTGCCGCAGTATTTTAAGGATCATCCGGTGTATTACGCCGGTCCCGCCAAAACACCGAAGGGCTATGCCTCGGGCTCGTTTGGCCCGACCACCGCCGGCCGCATGGACAGTTACGTCGAGCAGTTTCAGGCCCTCGGCGGCTCAATGATCATGCTCGCCAAGGGCAACCGCAGCGCGCAGGTGACCAATGCCTGCCGGCAGCACGGCGGCTTTTATCTCGGCAGCATCGGCGGGCCGGCCGCGATCCTCGCCAAGGAGAACATCCGGAAAGTCGAGGTGCTCGAATATCCGGAACTCGGCATGGAGGCCGTGTGGAAGATTGAGGTGGAGGATTTCCCGGCATTCATCCTCGTCGACGACAAGGGCAACGATTTCTTCGTGAACGGCTGCGGCGCGTGCCTGCCGGCCAAGAAGTAGGTTTCCACCCGCGGCAAGTCCTACTCGCCCGGGGCACTCGCCCCGGGTTGCGTCATGGCCAGGGGATCCAGCGCCCGGTCCAGCGTGGTGGCGTCCATCAATTTTCTGGCGAGTACGATTTCACGGAGCGTCCGGCCCGTCGCGAACGCCTCCTTGGCCACGGCGGCGGCCTGATCATAGCCGATGAAGGGGTTCAACGCGGTCACGAGCATGAGCGAGCGGTCCACCAGTTCGCGGCAGCGGACCGCATCAGCCTCCAGCCCGGCGACGCAGCGCTCCGCAAACACGCGCGCACCATTGGACAAAACGTGGATCGCCTCGTGCAGGCAGTGCGCCATGAGCGGCAAGGTGACATTCAGCTCGAAATGTCCATCACGGCCGCACTGGACGACGGTCTGGGCCAGGCCCTGCACATAAAGGCACACCTGCACCAGCATTTCACTCATCACCGGGTTCACCTTGCCGGGCATGATGGAGGAACCCGGCTGGGTGGCCGGAAGCCGCAGTTCGCCCAGGCCGGCGCGCGGCCCCGAGCCCAGCCAGCGGAGGTCATTGGCGATCTTGGTCAGGCTCGCCGCAATCGTCGCGAGCTGGCCCGCGACCTCGACGCAATCATCGCGCGCGCCCTGGGCCTCGAAGTGGTTGGCCGCCTCGCGGAACGCGAGGCCGGTCTCAGCACTGAGAATGCGGCAGACCCGCCCGGCAAATTCCGGATGGGCAGTCAGGCCGGTACCAACGGCGGTGCCGCCAATGGCCAGTTCGCCCAGCGCCGACACCGCGCGCTCCGACCGCGCGATGGATTTCCGCACCTGCGCGGCGTAGCCGGAAAACTCCTGTCCGAGTGTCAGCGGCGTGGCGTCCATCAGGTGGGTGCGGCCGATCTTGACGATGCCGGAAAACTCAGCGGATTTTTTTCCCAATGCTGCGGCCAGCAGGCCAAGGGCGGGCTGCAGGCGCGCGTGCAGGGCCAGGGCCACGCTCACATGCAGCGTCGTCGGGATGATGTCATTCGAGGACTGCCCCAGGTTCACGTCGTCATTCGGATGCACGGGCCGTTTGGACCCGACCGGCTGGCCGGCAAGCTGGCTGCAGCGGTTCGCGATGACCTCGTTGGCGTTGGTGTTCGTCGAGGTGCCGGAACCGGTCTGGAAAATATCCACGGGGAAATGCGCGGTGAGCCTGCCCTCGGCAATTTCCCGGGCGGCCTGTTCGATCAGCCGGCCTTTCTCGCTCGTGAGCCGGCCGAGCTCCACGTTCGCCCGGGCACAGGCCATTTTGACCAGGCCCAACCCATGGATGAACGCGGCCGGCAGGGGCCGGCCACTGACCGGGAAATTCAGCACGGCCCGCTGGGTCGAAGCCCCGTAGAGCGCGTCATCCGGCACGGACATCTCGCCCATCGAATCACGTTCGCTTCTCATGCCCGCACCCTAGACAGCAGTGGCCGAAAGACAAAAACGAAAAGGCCCGCGGGGAAAGCGGGCCGTAGCTGCGTGGGACCGAGCTCAGCCGGGAAATTAGAATTTCACACCCAAATGGTCGCCGCCGACATCGAGCCGGCTGATGACATCGGATTCGGTCAGACGGCGCTCATTGAGGTGCCGGGTGGCATGTTCGCTGGTCCGAAGCGATGAGTCACTTGCTGAAACCGCCGATGCCGGCCAAGCGGTGCCTTCCAGCAAGCGGGAACGGCGGGATTCGCCGGGCATATTAACCTGGGAAAGCGGCTCAACCGGGCGGTCGAGCACCTGATCCAGCTCGGGTTTGTTCTTCGCAAGATTCTCGGCAATATAGGTTGCCATGGAAAGTTCCGAGGGCACCGGCGCGAGATGCGACACGCTGCCGACCATGGCTGAAGCGCGCGAAGCCTGTTCCGACCGGGGCTCGGCGGACAGCACGGGGCGCACTGGCATTTCCGCCAGCACCATCGGGACGCTGGCAACCGACCGGGTGCCGGTCGTGTCCGCCGCACTCACGATGCTCTTGGACGCCACCGCCGCGGGTGCGGGACTGGTAGCCTCAATTCCAGCCGGCTCGTAAACCTGGATCAGGTCAGCCGTGCGATATTCGCGAACAGTGAGGAAAGTGATCGCAAGAATGGCCGTCGCCCCGACAGGAAGTTGATAACGGGAGAGACGCGCGGCAGACCGGATAAACGGCGCCCACCATGGCCGGGGCTCCACGATCGCGGCCAGCTGCTTGGTGCGCAGGCCCTGTTCAAATTGGTCCCAAAATTCCGCGGGCGGCTGTTCCGCCCGTTTGAGCCGGAGCAAATCTTCGAGACTGACGGTGGTCTTACGGGGCGATTCTTTCATCGGCGAATATAAGGCTGCAATTCTGCCTGGAGCAGCTGCTTCGCGTAATGCAATCGCGAACGTACCGTGCCCACTGAGCAATTCATAATCTCGGCAATCTCCTGATGGCTAAGGGCATCTATTTCAAAAAGCGTGATCACGGTGCGATGGGGGATAGACAATTTTTGCATCGCCTCGTTCAATTTTTCCTGAAGTTCCCGGGCAAAGGTCTCGCGATCAGCCCCCGTATCATCTGTCAGGGCTGCAATGACTTCGGCAGAGACTTTGTCATCCTCGTTGATCTTCTCGAAGCTGAAGAATGTTCTCAGCCGGTTTTTGCGCAGATGGGTGAGGGTCGAATTCACCGCGATGCGATATAGCCAGGTGAAAAATGAGGACTGACCTTGAAAGCGGTTGATGGACTGAAAGGACTTGATGAAGGCGTCCTGAGTCAGGTCCGCGGCATCCTCGCGATTGGAGGTCAAATTATAGACGACGGAGTAAACCCGGGCCCGATACTTGACGACCAACTGGTCAAACGCCGCAACTTCACCTGCCTGCACCCGCCGGACAATGTCCATGTCGGAATCCGCCTCGACCTGGCGCTCCGGGGAAGCCACGAGAGTCTTTCCGAAAGTCTTGACCGCATCCATGACATCCGGAGGAAATCCGCTTCCGGCCTGAGGCGCAAACGGAATCTTGTTTCGCGTCTAAACGGCCGCCGGCTGCAGGCCCGCAACCTGGCCGCGCAGCACATCGCACAAGCCGGACAAGAGTGGCGTAGGTGCCTCGTCGGGCCATTCTTGCAACACGCCGGTGGCCGCGTTGATCTCCGCGGTCACTGCGTCGGTCACGGCACCAAATATTCCGAGTGCGCGCATCTGTTGAAAATGCAGCCCAGGTTGCACGGGGCGCTGCCCCACGATTTCGGCCGTCAGTTCATCCCGCTGGGCCGGAGGCAAACGCTCCATCAGCAGCAGGAGCGGAAGCGTAAGTTTCCCGCTGGCGAGATCCGTGCCCAGCGTCTTTCCGACCCGCTTCTCTTCCCCGAAGAAATCCGCCAGGTCATCATAAATCTGATAGGCGATGCCGAGATGCCGGCCAAAGCGGCTGACCGCCTCCACATAGCCCGGAGCGAAGCCAGCGAGACGCGCACCCAGAAAGCAGGACACGCGAAATAGCTCCGCCGTTTTCAATTCAATGATGCGCTGGTAATCCGCGCGGGTGATGTTCGTCGAACCCCGGCGCAACGTCTGCATGATCTCACCCGCGCACACCCGGCGGGTGGACTCGGAGACCGCAGAGCAAATTTCGGTGGTCGGAAACTGGGTCGCCAGATTGAGCGCATGCGCGAACAGGGCATCGCCCAGCAGCACCGCGGCCGTCGGTCCGTACTCGCGCGCCGCCGTGCGCCGGTTGCGCCGGACCTCGGCGCCATCCATGATATCGTCGTGCACCAGCGTGGCGAGGTGCACGAGTTCAACCACGGCGGCCACGCGGACCAGGTCGTCCGGAATCTGACCGGGGCCGCGCCAGCCGCTGAGAAAAACGAGCGCCGGACGGATGCGTTTGCCGGAGGTATCGATGCAATAATCCGCCATCGCCCGGATCTCTGGCTCAAATGCCGCCAGCTGCCCATGCAGGAAACGGTCGAGTTCCTTCATGTGCGGAGCCAGCAGGGCAAAGCCGCTGGAAAAGGCGTGGGCCGGGGATCGGTCGGTGTCGGCAGGGCCGGGAGCGCTCATGGGAAAATCAAAGCTAGGCCTGATTCACACGTGTGCAAGCCCGGCAGGCTCCTGCCAAAGGCAAGATTCGTGGCAAAAAAAACCGCCGCCGATCCATTGGGATCGGCGGCGGGTACTTGGGGCGTATGCCCGGAAATCTGCGGGTCAGGGCTTTTTCTTCGCATCAACCGCCGCTTCCGCACTGAGCGTCTTGATCGTCTCGGCGTCCTGCTTCTTCTGGCGCACGATGCCGACCTGCTCCTGCAGCGCGTTCTCCTCGTCGGACTTCGTATAGTTTCGTCCGAGGATGTCCCGCTGCGTGAGCTCCAGATCGTTGATCTGGTCCTGACTCACGACATTGTCGTATTTCATCTTGGAGGGCTCGAGGACCGTCGCGGTGATGAAGATGATCAGATTGGTCTCACTCTTCACGTCCGAGGTGGTCTTGAAGAGATTACCCAAAAGGGGAATATCTCCGAGCAGGGGCACCTTGGTGGTGCTCTTGTTTACCGACGTATCCACGAGGCCGCCGATGGCCGCGGTCTGTCCGTCCCGGAGGATGATGTTCAAATCGCCTTCCCGTTTGTCGATGTCGTAGAAGGTATTTCCCGAAATCGTGTTCTTCTGGAAAATGCTGCTTTTGACCGGCTTCACCTTGAGGGCGATCAGTTTGCTGCCGGTGATCTGCGGCGTCACTTCAAGGCTGATGCCGACAAACTTGATGTCGCCGGCAGTGGCCGTGGTCACGGGGGAACTGCCGGAGGTCACGGTGGTGATGGTGACGAGCTGAAGTTCGCGGCCGATCTTGATCTCGGACTTGCTGCCGTTGATCGCCACGATGGTCGGGTTGGTCACCAGCTTGACGTTGGTCTGGGCATTCAGAATGTTGACCAAGGCGCTGAATTCATTCTGGTTGAAAATCGCCGTCGGCGAACCGCCGGGCAACTGGCCCGAATTCATCGTGAAGGGGAAGGCGATGCTGCCGGTGTTGTTGGAGATGCCCACGCCCGTTCCCGCCGTCAGGCCGGTCTTTGCGTTAGTGTAGCCCAGCGCAATTTCACGGTTCTTAGTGTCGTCATTCGAAATCTCGACGAATTTGGTCTCGATCACGACCTGCTTCGGCTCGGCATCGAGCCGCTTGATCATGTCGCCGATCCGGGCAATGACGGTCGACTGGTCCGTGACAATCAGTTCGTTTGCCAGCTCGCTGTTGACGATCGTGCCGCCCTGCTGCGCAGGAGTGGTCGGCGTGGCGTCGCGCTTGGGCGTCAGCATCGGGGTCACCAAGGGCATGATTCGGGCCGACGAAACATTCTCAAAGCCGAACGTCTTGGTGACGAAGGGCTCATTCTGGAGATCGTTCAGGCTGACGATCTTCACGATGTTGTCCTTTTCCACAAAGGTGTAACCGGCGGGTTTCAGGACGACCTCGAAGATCTGCCGCCACGTAACGTCGCGCAGCTTGACCGAGGTCTTGCCCTCGAGGGCCGGGGGAATGACCAGGTTCAACTCGAAGAGATCGGCCACATTGCGCAGAATCTCCCGGATATCCGTGTCGGGAAAATCAACCGACAGGGTATCCTTGCCGGAAGAATCCTTGCTCTTGGCCGCAACGGCCGCATGCGCCGGCTCGGAATCCTTGATGGTGGTGTCACTCGCGGGAGGCGCAGCAGGTTTGTCACCCAAAGCAGGCGCCGACTCAGCGGGGCCATCTTTGGCAGGCAAGGGAGCGGTTTGGCTCCGAGCGGCCGTAAGCACCGCGGTAAGAAACAAAGCAGACAGGACGAGCGGGCGGGTTCTCATGGGTTCTTTGCAGGTTTGATCGGTCGGGTAATTTCCTCGCGGTTGAGGCGGAGAGTGAAGTTAGTGGCATCGATCGCCGTCAGTTCAAGAATGTAGTCCTGACCTTCATGCGTAACCGTAAGGTGGTCACCGACTTTAATGTGTTTTTTACTGAATTGGAGCCGACGCACACCGCCGATGCTGAAGGTGCCGGAAGGCGTGATGTGGGCGGCAATCGCGGCCAGGAGTTCCCGGTCACCCAAGGCCTTCGGGGGAGCGGCCGCTCCATTATCGACCGGACGCTCCTCGCGCATGACCCGGTTGAACCCCGTGGGATTGAACGGCTGCGGCAACGCATCCGGCAGTGCCGCCGGCATGTCCTGTTTGGCGAGGCTCAACGCCCGATCAACACTTGCTCGCCGGACATCGACCGAGGCAAGATCCGACTCCGGCGGCTTGCGGGTATGGACCGCAGCCAGTGTCACCATGGGCAGGCAGGACGGCACCAGCCCGAACAACAGCAGGGAAGTTAGGCGGCGCAGGTTCATGGCTGGCCAAGGAGTTCGAGCCCGAGGTTGATCGTGAGTTCGCTGGCGCGGCCCTTGTCGGAACCGCCAAGGATGCCGACATTGACGGTGTTAACCCGGCAAAACCGCTGGCCGCTCTCCAAGCGACGCAGGAATTCCAGAATGTGGGTGTAGTCGCCGCGCACCGCCACCGAATATCCCACCGGCAGATAGGTCATCTTGGGGCCGGATCGGCCCGGGGTATTCTGATTCTGCGAAATATCGACCAGCTTGGTGTTGGTGGCCGCCTCCAGCTTGTAGAAAAACTGGAGATTCTTCGCAAGTTCGTCCGGATGAACGAGGCGGGCCTCAATCTGCTGACGCGCAGCGGTGATTGCGGCGAGTTGCTCCGGAAGCTGCACGCCGTTCTTGAGATTGGCGTCGAGCCGCTCGCCCAGCGTGGCTGTCTGGTCCAGGAGTTCCTCGGCCTCCGGCACAAGGTCGCCCCTGAAATAGATTCCCAAGCCTAGCAGCAACGAGAGCGCGGCGCAGCCAACACTGATCGGTTGGGCCTTGAGGAAGGCAACCAGTTGCTCGTTCGTCATCATTTCTTGGCTCCTTTCGTACTGGGTCCGAACTTGAGAAACAACTGGAGTGAAAGCCGGCCCGTCTGCGAATTGCGCGAGACGCCGGCGCCGGAATAGGCGATGTCGCCAAAATACACGGCCAGCTCCTTGTCCGCCCTGAGCTGGTCAAGGTACGCCGTGGCATAACCGCTGGCCTCGTCGGGCGTACCCCTTACCGTGCCGCGCAGGGTGACCCCCGTGGCCTGCTCCTCAAAGGAATCGAGGGCGATCTCCGCCGGCAGCGTCTCCCCAAGGTGCATGAGCAGGCCGGATACCGACGGCTTGGAATGCACAAAGTCATTAACCTCGCGGACCCGCGCATCCTCGGCCTGAAATTTGCCGTACATGGCGATAAACCGGTCACTTTCCTTTTTGTCCCAGTCAACCTGGGTCTGCCAGTACGCGATCTGGCGATTCAGGTTGTGCAGCTGGTATTCCTGGTAGGAAAACCACAGCAGCATGCCGATCGTGATGAAAATCGCGGCGCCATTGACGAAAAAGGAGGTGCGCACCACCTTGGTATCCGGCAACCGCGCAACATTGCGCAGGTTCGGATGCCATGGCGGCATTTCCGAGACGCTGCCCGCCGCTTCAGTCTTTTTTTTCAGGAACGGCAGCATGGGATTGCGGTGGTTTGTTGGCCATCAGACTGAGCAGGCCCAGCCAGCGGACATCGATGCCGCCGGGGGCCACCCCATCCGGGATCGTGACTTGGCGGGATTGGAGCCATGGCACCAGGTCGAGTTTCGTCGTGGAGACAGCGAGAGCGGTCGCAATCGCCCCGTCTAACCAGGCCAGCTTGGCCGGCAGCATGGTGCAGAGAACCTGCCCGACGGACTGCCCGGTCTGAACCTCGTAGAACCCGATGGAGGACTGCAGCTCCTTCAATAGTTTTTTGACCAGCAGCGGGCCCATGCCGGTGAAATCAAACGTGTTCGAATAAAACAGCTTCTTCGCCGATTCCTCATCCTTGAGCCCCAGCTCCTTTTGCACGATCGGCACCATTGCCTCGAGGCCCTGCGGAATCGGCCGGGACGCCTCCACTCCAGTGCTCGAAACGATGTACGAGTGCGTCGTGTCCGTGCCGATTTCGAGGACGAGCGTCGGTGTTTTTGACTTGGTGAAGGCGAAGTAGTCCACCAAGGCGCCCAGCATCGATACGGTGCCAAGCTCAAGCTGTTCCGGATAAAAACCGGCCGCCAGCAGGGTATCCTGCACCGTCACGATGTCATCCGAGGGCAGGCCGCAGAACAGCACGTCCTTTTGCGTCGCCTTGCCCATGTCATAGTCCAGGCCGTCCGTCGCGTTGATGACATGAACGGTATATTTGTCCAGATCGATCCGGAACTGGCTGGAGAAGAGCTCAGAGAAATAGGCCGGTTCCTTGAGTCGCTTGATCTCCAGCGTGGCGCGGCGGACCAGCCGCTTGGCCGGATAGACCGCACAGCAGGCATTCATGTAGCCGCTCGGACTGCTCTTGGGTTGAATCCCATGCATCGCTTCGGCAAGCGCATCCGCATCGCCGTTGGGACACTGCCGCAGCTCTTCGATCACCATCGGCGCCACCGGGGATGAGGTGCGCGCCAGCAACAGGGTGTGGTCCGTCTGCTCGACGAAGTAGCCTTTGGTCTTGGAGGAAAAAAACATGCAGCTTATTTCGCGACGATCAGTGAGAAAGGCTCAGGCACTGGGGTTAACACTCTATGGAAAATGGCAGGCAGGGATTAAAACCAGTGCGCCAAAGCGCAAACTAGCCCTGAAAACTCTTTAGAATTTCGCTCCATGACAAGCCTATTTCCCTACCCCAATCGCTGTCTGCCAGCCATTTACTCTTTTCTTAACCGACTCGCGCCATGATGAAACTCCGCCTCAGGCCCCTAAGATTGAGTTCTCCTGATGGCTGTGAGCCTTCTGGCTGGAACTGCCCAACCCTGCTTTCTGTCCTGTCTTTGTTCAAACCACATGCAAAAAATGTAAAAACCCGCCGCGATCCGCAGCGGGTTTGGGCCAAAACTAACGCGGCCTACTAGGGCCGCGAAAGACTTACTTCTGCCACGTGCGCTTTTTGTGACGGTTGGCCTTGAGGCGTTTCCGGCGCTTGTGCTTCGACATTTTCAGCCGACGTTTCTTTTTGAGATTGCCCATGGTGTAAGAGAATTAAAGAGCGCACCGTGCGAGGCCCGCCGCAGCCTGTAAAGCTAGAATTTCTCCCCGCCAGCTTCACTCCAGGCCGCGGCCACAGTCGAGAAAACCAGCCGCCGCACCCGGCAATCAGGAAAAAAGCCGGCCATGCACTCGCCATATGCCGACAGTTGCGGCGTGTATTCCTCCACCAAGCGCGCCAGCAGGGCCCCGTCGGACTCGCCCGCGCGGCGACGGTTGGTTTTCCAATCGAGCACCCAGATCTCCCGGGCCGCGGGATCGTGCAGCACGAGGTCAATGACACCATCAATCCATGCGCCCGGCCGCAATGGGGCGAAAATCCCGATCTCCGCCTGCCGGCTCCAGCGCTTCTCCCGCAATATCCCCCATGCAGAACTCGCCCGCAGCCGCCTCCACTCCTCCGCGGCGCGCACCCTGAAACCCTGCGCCTCCGCTTCCTTCAACGCCCTCTCTCCATATTCCTCCACTTCCTCCTCACTTCCCGTCCAAGGCAGCAGTTCCATCGTCGCATGCCACCATAGGCCGTAAAGGATCGGATCATCCCCGCCTCCCGACCCCATCGGCTCATTTTCTCCCGACTCATGCAGCGCGAGGCGGACCGTGTCGGGCGCCTGGGCCAGCTGGTGCGGCAGTACGCGCGCCGGCAATTCCTGCGGGACCGGCCGCTTGGCGTTCCCATGAATTTCCGGTGCGCGAACCGGCCATGCATCCGGCCCCAAGACTTCTGTTTCATGCTTCGGCTCACCCGTGAGGACTCCAATCGCGGCCAGATCCGCTCCCCACAGTTCCGCCAGGCTGGGCTGCTCCCGCTGGGCGCCGCCGAATCCCGGCGTCCAAGGAACCACCAGCGCCCGCCGCGCCCTGGTCAGGGTGACATAAAGGAGCCGGGTCAGTTCTCTGATACGTTCGCGTTCCCGCGAATCGCGCGTCGCGGCCGGCAGGCTTGCCTGGTCAAAGTACACCTGCGTCCTCGCCTGCGAATCGCGCACCAGCTTAAGCCCGGTGGCCGGCGGCTTCCCGATTCCACGCCAGAGCCCGAGCACGATCACCACCGGCCACTCCAGGCCTTTCGCCGAATGCGACGTCAGGAAGTTGATCGCATCGCCCGTCGGCTTGCCTGCGGGCCGGCCATCCTCAAGGTGGGCGAGCATATCCGCGAGCCAGGCCCGTGGGCCGGCCCCCTGCAGTCCCAGTTCGGCGGCCTGCGCCAGCAACCGGTCCAGTTCGCCGGAAAAGCCTCCGCTCGCATCGAGCGCCGCGGCCTTCTCCGCCAGGCGGGTCGCTTGCACCAGGTCATGCGCAAAGGTTTCAAGCGCCTGGCCCTCATCATTCACCCGCAGCACAAACGGCCGCACCGTGGCCAGTGCGTCCGCCAAGGCCGGCGGGTGCACGCTGGGCTCCTCCCACGCCAGTCGTCCCTGGCGGCGGAGTTCGGCCGCGATCAAGGCATCGCTGACCCCAAAGACTTCGCGCAGCACGCCCACCCATTCGAAGGTGTTCTCCGGATCGGCGCACACCGCCAGCAGGCCCGAGAGCCAGGCATAGACCGGATGATCGCCGCTGCGGTTGCGGCGTGTCTGCAGCGCCACGCGCAGTCCCGCGCGCTCAAATTCCTTCCGGGCTGTGGACAACCATTCGTTGCGCGGCGCCAGCACCGCCACGTCCCCCCATCGCTCCGCGCCGACGGCTGCTGGGCCGTGCCGTTTCAGCCAGGTCGAAATCTGCCGCGCCTCCTCCGCCAGCCAGGCGTCCACCCCGGCAGGCCGTTGGGCGGGAGCCGCCAGTTCCAGCCGCCCGACGAGCCCCGGTTCATTGCCCTCGCCGGCTTCGAGCGGGACATAGGGCACCTGCAGGAAGGGCGCCGGCGCGCCGGGCTCCGGCGGCAGGCCGAAGTTGTCTTCGCGATCCGGGCCGAAGGCCAGCGGCAGCGTGGCATTCAGCAGGCCGATCACCGCGTGCGGGGCCCGGAAGGTCACCTGGAATTCCAGCAACTCGCCGCCGTCACCGCGGCGGAAGGCCTCCACGTGGCGCGTAAAATTTCCGATGTCCGCGCGGCTGCCATAGATGGCCTGCTGGCCGTCGCCCACCATGCAGAAATGGCCGGGCCGCGGACCGGCCCCCGCCTCTTGCCCGGGCTGCCGCGGCCACGTTCCGCGGTGCGCCCCGGCGGGACGCGCCAGTTCCACGAGCACCGCGAATTGCTGCGGATCCGTATCCTGGGCCTCATCCAGGATCAGGCGCCAGTTTTCCGCCCGGATCCGGTCCAGCAGCATGTCATCGCGCAGCACCGCCATCGCCGCGTCGATTTGATCCGCATAGGTCTGGACTCCCCGCACAAACCGCCAGGCCCGGTACCGCCCGGCGAGTTCCGCGGACAACACCGCCGCCGCATCCGCCAGCCAGCGTTTCAAGGGTGCCATCCAAGCCTGCGCGAGCTCCGTTACCGCCCGGGCCGCTCCCGCCGGTTCATACAGTGGCAGAAATCCCGTACCGTCCGCCCATGCGGCGTGCCAGGCCTGCGCCCGCTGCTGGCTGAGCCGGATATTTTTCGCCCCCGTCCCCTTCGGGGTCAGCGCCAACAGTTCCGCCAGCACGGCCGGCGACGGGGCCGGTGGCAGTCCCGCGGGCGGGCGGGCGCCCAGGGCCTCAGCCGTCCCGGCATCCAGCGAGCGGGAAAACTCAAAAATGGTCTCCAGCGGCACATGGCGCAAAAACGCCGCCAGTTCCGCTTCACCCAGGCTGGTGAACTCCATCGCATCCTGCTCGGCGAACTCCTCCCACAGCGCATCGTCGTCTTCCGCCACGACGGTCGGGTTCAGGTTGATGCCCACCGTCTGGCCGTAGAGCTGCGCCAGCCTGAGGCAGAAACTGTGGATGGTGCCGAAGAACGCCTGCTCGAGATGATCGAGCGGGGACAGGTCGGTCGACCCCACCTCGGTGATCCGCCGGAGCAGCACCTGCCGCGCCCTCTGCTCGATCTGGGCCGCGGCTTTCTTGGTATAGGTCACGACCGCGGTTTTTTTCAGCCGCGCGGCGCCGCCCGGCGCCAGCGCCATCGCCGCCAGCCGCTCGGAGATCGCGGTCGTTTTGCCCGAGCCCGCGTTCGCACTCACCGCAAAGTTCGCGTCCCATTCATCGCGGAACCGATCCCGCGCCGGCTGATCGACCAGCGGCCTATTCATCGGCCACCTCCGGATCAACCGCCCCAAACGTCGCGGCGAATTTCGCCGCCAGCACCGCGTGGCGCACCGGCGTGGCCGCGAGCGGCCAGGCATAACCCGGCGGGGCGTAATCCGAACGATCCTTCGTCAGCGCCCCATAGACGCCCCGCGCCATCGCCACCGCCAGCCAGTCGAGCTTCGTAAGCGCCGCGTCGAGTCCGCCAAAATCGATCATCGCCGTGGCCCCCGGCTCGGGCTTCAGCATCCACACCCGGCCCGTCGCCGCGCCCAGCGAGCGGGCGCCCGCCAGGTAGACGCCGAGCTGGAGCGAGGCCCCGCTCCGGGCCATGCGCTCCACCGAGAGGTCGAGATCCCCGCCGGTCTTGAAATCGATGATGTCCACGGTCGCGCCCCGCCAGTCCGGCCGGTCGAGCCGCACCAGGTCCATGCGCCCGACCACCGGCAGCCGCCAGTTTCCCCGCGACACTTCCGCCGGCGCGGGCAGCCAGGCCTCGGTCGCCACGAAGCGTCCGGCCTCGAGCGCATAGACGTTTTCCAGCAGCGCCGCGCATACCTGCGCCAGCTCGGCGTGAAACGAATCCCAGTACCGGTTCCGCGGCCACAGCCCGCGGCGTTCCGCCAGGCTGCGCCCGAGCCGCTCGCGGGCTTCCGCGGGCGGCGGCATCTCGCCAAAGCCCTTGCTCACTTCCGTGCTGCGCAGCGCCGCGGCCAGCACCAGGTGCGCCTGCTGGCCGAGCGCCTTGCGGCGCGCGCGCGCGAGGGGTTCCCAGGCCACCCGGCGAACGCCGAGGACGCCCTCCAGCCAGAGTTCCGCCGGATCCTGCACGCCGCGCTCCAGCAGTTTCGCGGAGAGTTTTTCCGGCGTGATGCACCGGGGATCGCCGGAAAAAAAGAACTCGTCGAACGGCCGCGCCGGCTCCCGCCGCCCCTGCCACACCGCGTTCCACTCCGCCACATCCGGCCCCGCCGGCCCGGCGGCCGGGGCGTCCTGCGCCAGCCGGTCAAACGCCGCTTCCAGCTCTCCTTTCGCCCCCGCCCATCCCTGCCGCCAGATCACGCGCTCGAGCCAGGCATTTGGCGCCAGCTTCAGTTCCGGTTCCGATTCCGAGAACAACGCTGCGGAAAAAATGACTTCCTCGCGCGTATCCCGCGCGAGGCTCTGGTAGCCCGCCCGCTCCAAGGCCGCGCGATCCTCGCCGGTGAACAGGCCCAGGGTGAACCGGCCCCGCTCGTTAAGCGCAGCCCGCTGCTCGTCCGTCAGCCAGCAGCTGGGTTCCCGCCGGGCCGGCCAAACTCCCGCGTTGCTCTCCACCAGGATGAGGTGCGACCGCGCCGTTCCCTCCATGCGCCGCCAGGTGCCGAGCGTCACCCGCGCAAACAGGCCGCGGCCCGGTGCCGCCACCGGCGACTGTCCGGGCAGGAACGAACCGAGCGCTGGCAGCACCACGGCGGTCGGCAGCGGCCCGGGCTCGCGCGCCGCCAGGGCCTCCAGCGGTCCCCAGCCTTCCGGCTCGTCGAGGTCGAGCGCCCCGCAGGTCGCGCGAAATTTGGCCAGAGCGTCAGCCAGGACGATTTCCGCCGGCCAGACCGGCAACAGGTGGGACGCGACCCGCGCCAGCTCCGGCGCATTTTTCTCCCAGTCGGCGCGGTGCCCTTCGATCGCGTGGGTCTGGTACACGTCAAAGCTCCACTCCACCGCCCGCCGGGCTTCCGCCAGGGACAGCGTCACCGTCCCGGCCGCCCGGAGCAGCGGCCAGAGCGCGAGCAGATCCTCGATCCGCCCCCCGTTTTCATAAAATTCCAGCAGGGCCCGCTGCGTCTGGACCTCCAGCGGCGCCGGTCCCGCCGTCTCCAGCAGGTCGACGAAGGGCACGTTTTTTTCCGTGAGCCTTCGCGCCAGGGCCAGGTGCGCCGGGTCCGCGCCGGGAAACACCACGCCGATGCTCTCGGCGCCGGCGGCCAGCAGGCGGCCGATCTCATCCGCTACCAGCCGCATTTCGTCGCCGCGCGTGCGACCCACCAGCACGCGCGCCGGGCCGGCCTCGCCACCCGCCGGTCCCCACAGCGCGCCCACCGCCTCGCAGCTGGCTGTGGGTTCCGGTTCATCGACCGGCTGCGCCTCCACTCCGAGCAGCACGGACCAGAGCGCGATCCATTTTTCATCCAGCTCCGCCCGGCCGCGAAACGCCGGCTCGGGCAGCACCGCCGTCACGTGGTCGCAGCGGCGGACAAAGGCCGCCACGTTGAAAAACTCGCCCCACATCTCCGGGCCCAGCCCGCTGACGAGCACCCGGCCGCCGAGCCGGCGGGCCGCCGCGGGCACCGGCGTCAGGCCCGCCCGCTCCGCCACTTGCGCCGCGAGCGCGTAGCCGCGCGCCCCGACCCATGCGGCCAGCTCGGCAAACACGGCGCGCAGCGGCTCGAGCGGGAAATCCTCCGCCCGAAACCCGGCCTTCAGCAATTCGTCAAAGTCGTCGAGCGCCCTTTCCGGATCGCTCTGGAGACTTTGCCAGAAACCCCATTCCGGGTTGGCAGGCGCAAGCGGCGCCAGGCGGCGCGCGATCAGCGTGCGAAGCCCCAGCAGGAGCAGCTCGCGACCCATGGTCGGCTGCCCGCCGCCGGCGAGACCCAGCCATTTCTTGCGCGCCAGGCCGGGCGTGAGAAATTCCACGCCCAGCAGGGCCACGCCTTCCGCCAGGCAGCGCTGCTTCCAGGCCTGGGCCTGGCCGCGGGTGGGGACGATGACGTACGCCCGCGCCAACTTTCCGCCGGCGTCCTCCAGCCAGGGGCGGATCACGCCGCGCCACGCGGAATCGGCGTGGCGGGCGAGAAGCAGGGCAAGGGGCGGAACGGAAGCCACGGTCATGAACGCATGAACGCGGATGCCGGCGTGGCAAAAACAAAAACCCCGCGGCCAGAGGCGCACGGGGTCGAAAGGGGCGGCGCGGATGCGCAGCTTACTTTGCGAAGACGTACTTCGCGGCGTGCGCCTTGGCGCGGGACGCGGCGTTCTTGTGCACGACGCCGGACTTCACGGCCTTGTCCATCGCGGAGGCATAGGCGCTGGCGGCCGCCTTCGTGACGGCGGCCTCGCCGGCCTTGATGGCGGCGTCGAGCTTCTTGTGCAGCGTCTTGAGGCGGGTTTTGACGGCCTGGTTGCGAACGGTAAAGCGCGCGGCTTTGCGCGCGGCTTTGATGGCTGATTTGGTGTTGGCCATGGATGGGTGGTGATTTGAGCCGGACAGAAACCCAAACGCGCCCCGGAGAGTCAAGGGCAATTCCCGGCGCACCACCCCTGGCGCGCCGGGAAACCCCAAGGGAAATCGCGTACCGGCCGGCCGCGCCCACAACACCAGGCGGGCCAGACGGGAACGCATTCCTACAGCAAACGCCGGCCAGCCTGGCCGGACTCGGTGGCGATTGCGCGACCGGTGCGTAACAATGCGGCAACGTCCCCGCCTATTCCCAGGGAAGGGCCGCGATCAGATGAAAATTTTAGCTTTGGGGCCGGTAAGCCGGATTCTGTTCCCCCCGGCAAGCCGGGGTTCGGTCGTCATTTCTCTCGGTCGCTTGCGCGGCCGCGGCGCTTGCGCGCCATGCGGCATACCCGCGGCTGTGGGACGGGCCGCCCAGCCGCCTATTTTGCCTTGCACCAGACGGGGTTTTTCCTGCCGCCAGCGTCGCCGCTGGCGCGGTGGGCTCTTACCCCACCTTTTCACCCTTACCCGGAACGGGCCGCCTTGCGGCGGTTCGAACCGGGCGGTTTGTTTTCTGTGACACTATCCGTCGCCGCGCCTTGAAACGCGGCGCCTGCGCTCGCCTTGCGGCTGGCGCAGCATCCTGCCCTGTGGTGTCCGGACTTTCCTCTCCGAGGTTATCGGGCGCGGCGTTACCCGCGCCTTGGGATCAAAGAACTCGGAGCAACGACCAGGCCCCAAAGCTAAGGGAAAAAAAGTAAAAATTCCCGGGACAAAGGCAAGGATGGCCTCAATCGGCCGTCCGGCGGACCGCCCCATTCCCCGCATTTGCGGCTCGGTTCGTTCGCCGGAATGCCTTCTACCCTTCGATCGCCGGCAAAGTGAAAAAGAAGGTGGCGCCCGATTCCGGCGCGGCTTCGGCCCAGATTCTGCCCCCGTGGCGCTCAATGATCCGCCTCGCCGTGGCCAGCCCTACGCCGGTGCCCTCAAATTCGTGGGTGTGATGGAGCCGCTGGAAAACCTCGAACAGCTTGGCGGCATGCTGCATGTCAAAGCCGACCCCGTTGTCCCGCACAAAATAAACCGGACCCGGCCCGGCCGCGGGCCCGGCGGCCCCGACCTCGATCAGGGCCGGTTGGCGCGACCGGGTGTACTTGATCGCGTTTGAGAGCAGGTTGGCGAACACGATGCGCAGCAAGGCGGGGTCGCCCTGGGCGCGCGGGAGGGTCTGGACGCGCAATTCCACGCGGCGGCCGCGGCGTTCGCCCGCCAGGTCCTCGAACACCTCGCGGCACAGGCGGCCGAGATCCACCTTCCGCATGGCCGGAGCCTGGCGGCCGAGCCGCGAAAACCCCAGGAGGTCGTTGATCAGCTGGCTCATTTCCGCGGCCCCCCGCTGGATGAGGCCGACCAGGCGGAAGGCCTCCGGGGACAGCGCCTCGCCATGATGGCCGCGCAAAATCTCGCTGAACCCGGAAATGGTGCGCAACGGCGTCTGCAGATCGTGCGACACCGAGTGGCAGAATGCATCCAGGTCCTTGTTCAATTGCTCCAGCTCCGCGGTGCGCTGGCCGACTTGTTTTTCCAATTCGGCGTTTTTCAAGCGCAGGCCGCGCACGGCGAGGGCGCGCTCCAGCACCGGCAGGAGCAGGCTCAGCTTGAACGGCTTGACCACATAATCGATCGCTCCCGTGCGCATCGCCTCGACGGCCGTCGGGATCGACGCGTGGCCGGTCATCACGATGCCCACCAGAAAGGGGTCCACTTTCAATGCCTCCTGCAGGAACGCGATGCCGTCCATCTGCGGCATCATCAGATCGACCAGCACCAGGTCGAAGGGCTCGCTGCGCAGGAGCGCCAGGGCCTCCTCGCCCGATTTGGCCCCGCTGACCTGAAAGCCTTCGTCGCGCAGGGTATTACAGAGCGCCGCCATGAGGCGGACCTCATCATCCACGACGAGCAGGCGGCTGACCGGGGGGGCGTCATGATTGCAAGGCCACTCCTAGCTCAGCGGGTTGCGCACGGATGACAAGGCCTCGCGCAGTTCGCGCAATTTCGGCGGCTTGCCCAGGACCCGGTCGACCTGGGAGGGCATCGATACTTCCGCGCCCAACTGCCGGCCCCAGCCCGTCAGGACGAAAACCGGCGTGCCGGGAGCCGCGGACTTGACGGCCGCCGCCACCTTGCGCCCGTCGACCTCCGGCATGCCCAGGTCGGTGATCACCGCCGCGAAGGGCTGTCCCGCCGCCAGAGCGGCGAGAAAGGCATCAATCCCCTCCTGGCCGCCGCCGGCCACTACCACCTCATGGCCGTCGCTGCGCAGGCTGTCGGCGAGCGACTTGAGCAGCACGACATCGTCATCCACCAGCAGCAGGCGAAGCGGACGCGGGACGAACGGCGGGGTGTCCAGCGGAAAGGGCAGCTCCGACGCAACCGTCGGCCGGGGAAAGAGGAGCCGCACCGTCGTGCCCTGCCCCGGCGTGCTGTCGATCTCGATGTCGCCGTTGTGCCGCTGCATCGTCCCATAAACCATCGCCAGTCCCAGGCCCGTGCCCCGCTCGCCCTTGGTGCTGAAGAACGGTTCCAGGCAGCGGCGCCGGGTTTCATCGTCCATCCCGATCCCGGAGTCGGCCACCTCGACGCCGACACGGGCCACGGCACCCGGGGTTCCGGACAGGAGCCCCGGGGAGAAGAGCCGCGTGCGAATGCTGATGCGGCCCCCGTCGGCCACCGCATCCACGGCATTGAAGATCAGGTTGATCATGGCTTCCCGGATTTCGCTTTCGACGCCCAGGATGAGTGGCAGCGGCTCGGCCAGCTCGGTCTTCGCCTCGATCGACCCGCCCCGTTGCTGCTGCATGTCGGACCAACGGGCGCGGGTGAGGTCGACGACCTGGCCGACCAGCTCGTTCAGGTTGACCGGGGCCAGGATCAGCTGCGGCTCGCGCTGGCGGGAAAACTCCCGGAGCCGGCTGACGGTCTGGGCCACATCGTCGATTGCCCGCTGGGTCGTGGTCAGGTAATCCCGCGCCCGCTTGCTCAGGTTCGGTTCCTTTTCCAGCAGCGTCTCGACATAGATCGAGGCTGGCGAGATGGCGTTGTTGATGTCATGGGCGATCCCGCTGGCCATCTGGCCCAGCGCGCGCAGCCGCTCCTGCTGCAGGATTGTCTGCTGGGTCTGGCGCAAGTCGTCATAGGCGCGCTGCAGCTCCAGGTTCCGTTCCTCGATCTGCTCCAGCATGTGGTTGAAGGCGTCGGTCAGCAGCCCCAGTTCGTCCTTCCCGTGCTTGAGGGCGCGGACCGAGTAATCCCGGCGGTCGGAGACCGCCTGGGCCGTCTCGGCGAGCGCCAGGATCGGCCGGGAAATCTGGCGCTGCAGTTTCCCCGAGAGGATGTAGGCGACGATGGAAGCACCCGCCACGACCAGGAGGGCGATGCCGCCGTAGAGCCGGAACCGCTCGTACATGGCCTCCATGTCGGATTGGAGGTAAAGCGTGCCGAGCCGCTGGCTCCCCTGCACCTGCACCACGGGCGCGTAACCGATCAACCGGCCGCGCTCAAAGCGGTAGCCGTCGGCCTGCGGGGCCGGAGGGAAGGAGGTGGCGGGTGCATTCGCCGGGTACTGGGCGAACAAGTTGCCCTGCCGGTCGTAAAGGGCCGCGGCCACCACGTGGTGCTCGGCCTTCAGCGCCCCGAGGATTTCCGTGGCGTCCGTCTGGTTGTCGAAGGCCAGGGCCGCGGTGCTGTTCGTCGCGATGACTTCACCCAGCGTGGAAAGCTGGCGCAGCGAGGTCTGCTTGAAGGTGGCAAATTCATACGTCAGGAATGTCGCGCAGGTCAGCAACAGCACGACCCCGCTCGTCCCGAGGATGATCGCCATCAGCTTCCGCTGGATCGGAATGTCCTGGAACGCCATGGCTATTCCGGGCCCGGCCCGGTTCTTCGCCCCCGCGGCCCGCGCGGCCATCTATCACGAGGGCCTAGATCTCGTCCGGCTCACCGGCTCCGCCCCGGGCCGGAAGCTGGACGTGAGGCTGGTGTACCGGGATCAATTCGAAAGGGAAGGTGAGCTGACCCTGGTCATCGTTGACGTCGCCACCGGGCTGACCCTGGCCGGCCTGACCTTCTCCGTGGTCTTCAACGCCGGCCAGCGCATCGTCATCATCGGCGGCCTGCAGGCCAATCCCGACCCGCGGATGCGCGACCTCATCCACGACGCCGCCAAGGACTATCACGGGCTGCGCCCCAAGGCCCTCGCCCTGTGGTGCCTGCAGGAACTGGCCGCCCTTTGGCAGGTCGGCCAGATCCAGGCCGTGGGCGACGAACAGCACATTTATCGTCACTCCCACAAGCGGCGCGAATTCGCCGCCAGCTATGACGAATTCTGGGCCGAGAGCGACGGGCATCGCCTGTCCGGCGGCGGCAGTTGGGAATTGCCCCTCGAATTGCGGCCCCGCACGCGGGAGGAGCTCAAACCCAGCCGGCGCAAGGCCCATGAGCGCCGCTACGCCCTGCTCGCCGCCCTCCGGCCGGTCCTGCGCCACGCCGCCGCATCACTGGCCCCGGGCCCTTCCGCCGACGCGGCGCTGGCCGCCGGCCCGGCGGAATTTGTCCTTGCCGGGCGCGAAAGCGGTTCGACCCCGGCGGTTGAACCAACCCAATACCCCGCCTCAGTCCCAGCCTGCCTTGCTGCCTAAGAATCGCCTTGGCCGTATGGTGGGCAGGCACGTCCCGTGCCTGCATGGGTTCGTGCACAGAACCAAGCTTGAGGTGCGAATTCCCCGGTCGACGATGCAGCACAGTGCGGGCACGGGACGCACCCGCCCACCCGGGTTATCCTGCGTCCTTCGCGACCTTGGCGCAAAAACTCCGGCCGCTCAGGATTCCCAATAGACCAGCCGCCCGCACTGGTCGCACGTGGCCAGCTTGCCGTCGCTGGATTTGCCGCGGGCCGCGGATTCGACCTCGTTGGAAACCTTCAGGTGACAACCGCCGCATTTCCCGCCCCGAATGGCGACACAAGCGGGCATCCCGCGCGCCGCGATGCGGTCGTATTGCCGCAGTTCCGGCTCGCTCAGCGGGCTGCGCGCCGCCGCGACGTCCGCCTGGGCGGTTTTCAACTCGGTGGAAAGGCTGGCCTCGCGCTCGCGGAGCGTGCGGATGCGGGCTTCATGACCGCTGATGTTCGCCTTCAACTCGGCCTCGGCGGCGGCGAACTTCTTCTTCGCCTCGTCGATCCCGTACATGATCTGTAATTCCTGCTCTTCCAGCACCCCGATGGCGCCTGTTGCGGTCTCGATTTCGTGGCCCAGGGCCTGATATTCGTCGTTTTTCCGGACCTGCGACTGCTGCGTGCGGTATTTGGCCAGTTTGTCCTCCGCCGACCCGATTTCGGTCTCCAGGAGCTTTTTCTTCGATTCCAGCCCCATCAGCTCATGCCTGGCCGTCTCGATGGCCGCCTTTTCGCCGGCGATTTTCTGCTCCACGGCCGCGATATCCTTCGGCACGGCCTTCAATTGGGCCTCCAAACCCAGCCGTTTGGCATCGCGATCCTGTAAAATCAGCAGCTTTTCGAGCACGGGAGCGAGCATGGCGGGCCACTTTGCCGGTACCCCCACCCCGGTCAAACGAAACTCTCGCGTATAGGCCAAAAGAAGGCGGTTTCCGGGCCCATTTTTCCTTAAAATAACCTTTGCCACCGCTGCCGTTTCGCGAGAGATTTTTCCTTTCATTTTCCACCCACTTTTTCACTCATGTCCGAAGCCTCTGACGCAGAAAACAACGCCAAGAATCAAGCCGGTGCCGATGCGTACGGCGCTGACAAACTCAGCCAGCTCAAGGGCCTGGAAGCCGTGCGGAAAAAGCCCGGCATGTACATCGGCGGCACGGACGAACGCGCGCTGCACCACTGCGTTTCCGAGGTCCTGGACAACTCCGTTGACGAGCATCTCGCGGGGTTCTGCAGCCGCATCGAGGTCAACATCCACGTCGACGGCTCCATCAGCATCCGCGACAACGGCCGCGGCATCCCGGTCGACATCCACCCCCAGTACAAGATTCCCGGCGTCGAGATGGTGCTCACCACCCTCCACTCCGGCGGCAAGTATGGCCAGGGCGGCTATAAATTTTCCGGCGGTACCCACGGCGTCGGCGCCAAGTGCGTCAACGCCGTTTCCGAGTGGTTCGAGGTCGAGGTCTCCCGCGGCGGCCAGGTCCACCACATGAAGTTCGAGCGCGGCAAGACCGTGCAGAAGCTCGAGGTCATCGGCAAGGCCCGCGGCACCGGCACGTACATCACCTTCAAGCCCGACGGAGAGATCTTCAAGGAGACCACCGTCTTCCAGGCCGGCCGCATCAGCCAGCGCCTGCGCGAACTGGCCTTCCTCAATTCCGGACTCGAGATCGTCTTCACCGACGAGCGCCCCGCCGAGGCCAAGCCTGAGACGTATTACTACAAGGACGGCGTCGAGGAATTCGTGAAGCAGATCAACACCGGCAAGACCCCCCTGCACCCCAAGCCGATCCGCTTCACCAAGGAAACCTCCCTGCTGCTCGACGACAAACCCGCCGAGGTCCACTGCGAGATCGTCCTCCAGTACAACGACACCTACAACGACCAGGTCCTCTGTTACACCAATACGATTCACAATCCCGACGGCGGCACGCATCTCTCGGGTTTCCGCAGCGCCCTCACCCGCGCCATCAACCAGTTCTCCAAGGCCAACAATCTGCTCAAGGACAAGGATCCCCAGATCACCGGCGATGACGTGCGCGAGGGCCTCGCCGCCGTCGTGTCCATCAAGCACAGCGACCCGAAGTTCGAGTCCCAGACCAAGGTCAAGCTCCTCTCCCCCGAGGTCGAGGGCATCGTCAGCTCAGTCGCCTACGAGGGCCTGATGATGTACTTCGAGACCAACCTCTCCGTCGCCAAGCGCATCGTGGACAAGTCGCTCAACGCCGCCCGCGCCCGCGAGGCCGCCCGCAAGGCCCGCGAGACCGTCCGCAAGGGCGCCCTCTCCGGCGGCGGCCTCCCCGGCAAGCTCGCCGACTGCTCCGAGCGCGATCCCGCGCTCACCGAGCTGTACATCGTCGAGGGCGACTCCGCCGG
>CAIRTK010000011.1 GCA_903881475.1 uncultured Opitutia bacterium
CGCCTTCGCTCCAGCGGGGTGAGGGCACCCCGCCCACATGGACACCCAAACTGCGACAAAAACAGGGCCGCATTACGGGGCCGCCGTCAGCAACTTGGCGAAGATCATCTTCCCACCCGCGGTCGGCAGGATGCTGATGATCTCGGCACTGACCCGGCGGCCGAGATACGCCCGCGAAGAGTTGACGACGACCATCGAGCCGTCCTCCAGGAAGCCCACCGCCTGGCCTTCGTCCTTGCCGGCCTTCACGAGCTCCACCTCGACCGTCTCGCCCAGCATGAATTCCGGCCGCAGCGAGCGGGCCAGCTCGTTCAGGTTCAGCCAGGGCACCCCCTGAAACTCCGCCATCTTGGCCAGGTTGTAATCGGTCGTGAGCAGCTTTGCGCGCATCGTCTGCGCCAGAAAGACAAGCTTGGCCTCCACGTCCTCCTGCTTGGTGACTTCGCTCTCCGAGATGCGGATGTCCAGCCGCTTGATCCGGCGCAGTTCGTTAAGTACTTCCAGGCCGTGCCGGCCGCGCGCCTGCTTGTGGGGGTCGCCCGAGTCGGCCACCGCCTGGAGCTCGTTGAGCACGAACCGCGGGATGATCAGGGCCGCGTTGAGGAACCCGGCCTCGCACACCCGCGCGATGCGCCCGTCGATCAGCACGCTGGTGTCCACGACGACCAGCGGCACGTCCACGTCGTGCGGCACGAACCGCACATAGGGAATCACGAGGTTGAACTCGTCCTTCCCGCGCAGCGCGATGACAGTGCAGAGGTAGGTGGAGACGATGAAGAGCCCGAGCTGCGACAGGTAGATGATCTGCGGCTCGCCAAACCGGAACAGGGGCGACGTGCTGATGAAGTAGGCGATGAGCGTGCCCATACCCAGGCCGAAGGTGATGGCGGAGAGCCCGCGCAGCGAAAAGCCCTTCAGGAGGACATCCACCAGGATGACCAACGCACCGAGCAGCAGGCCGATCATCACGGCCAGGCGCCAGTGGGAATCCCACTCCTCGATCGCGTAGCATACGAGCCAGCCGCACGCGCCGCACAGCACGAAAAAGACCGAGCGGATGGCAATGAGGGTCTTGTTCATGGCGGGGGCGGTTTAACCGCGGAAAAGGTAGAAAAGCGCCAGCGGCATGAACGTGCCCACGGCCATCAGGACAAAAAGAATCCGGATGGTGCGCTCGGCTTTTGCCTTTTCAGGAGTGTCCTCGTCCATTTCAGTCCCAGCGCACCAAACCCCGCACCGCATGACAACGCAATACTGGCTGGTTAAATCGGAACCCGAGGCCTACGCGTGGGCCGATCTCGTCCGCGACGGCCGCACCGCCTGGACCGGGGTCCGCAACTACCAGGCGCGCATCCATCTCAACGCCATGCAGCGCGGCGACCGCGTGATGTTCTACGAGAGCGTCACCACCAAGGCCGTGGTCGGTCTCGCCGAAATCACCAAGACCGCCTTTCCCGATACAACCGCCGACGAACCGGGCTGGGTCGCCGTCGAGCTGAAAGCCACCGCCCCGCTGGCCCGTCCGGTCACGCTCGCGGAAATCAAGGCCGACGCCCCGCTCGCGAAGGTCGCCCTCCTGCGCCAGAGCCGCCTGTCGGTCATGCCGCTGACGCGCGCGGAGTTCGAGCGCATCGTAAAGCTCGGGAGCTGAGGTGCCGGCTTTGCCGGCTGGTGGGATACGCGGAGCGCGTGACTGCGGATAAAGGATAGCTGGAAATGAACGCAGCCGGCGAATGAACGGCTCGGAAATTCCGCCCGCTTGAACGATCCGGTTTCCGGTATCCGCAATCCGAAATCCCAAATCGCCGGGCTCGACACTCCCCGCCATTTGCCTTTCCAAGGAGCGGTGTCCGTCTCCCTCACCATCCTCGCCCCCGGCCTGCTCGGCGGCTCCGTGGCCAAGGCCGCGCGGACCCGCGGCATCGCGTCACGCATCGCGGTCTGGGCCCGCCGCGCGGAAACCCGGCTGAAACTCAGGGATCAGCCGTGGTGCGACGCCATCCCGGACACCGCCGAGGAAGCCGTGCGCGGCGCCCAGCTCGTGGTGATCGCCGCGCCGGTTGACCGCATCATCCCGATGGTGCAGCAGATCGCCCCGCACCTGGCGCCCGGCGCCATCGTCACCGATGTGGGCAGCGTCAAGGGTGAGATCGCCCGGCTCGGCCACGCCACGCTGGGGGAACGTGCGCATTTCGTCGGCTCGCATCCCATGGCCGGCTCCGAAAAGACCGGCTGGGAACACGGCAGCTCCGATCTTTTCCTTCACCGCACCTGCTTCGTCACTCCCCTGCCCGGCAGCCACGAGCCCGCCGTCGAGGCCGTGGTGCGCTTCTGGCGCGACCTCGGCGGCGAACCCGTCACCGTCTCACCCGACCAGCACGACGAGATCGTCGCCCACATCAGCCACCTGCCCCAGGTGCTCGCCTCGGCGCTCTGCGCGTTCCTGGCCAAGAAGGACCCGGCGTGGCGCAACTATGCCGGGGGCGGCCTCCGGGACACGACGCGCATCGCCGCGAGCGATCCGCAGCTGTGGCGCACCATTCTCGAGCAAAACCGCGATGAAATCCTGCGCGCCCTGCGCCAGTACCAGGACGAACTGCAGACCCTGCATGCCGCGGTTTCCAACCGGGACTGGCTCGAGGTGGTCGCCCGCCTTGAGCGTGGCAAGGCCTACCGCGACCAGTTCCGGCCGCTGGCTTAACCGTCGGTCAAGGTGGGCGCGGAGCGTCCGGTCCACCTCATGAGCGTTCGGAATGCAGGCACGGGACGTGCCTGCCCACCCACCCATTTCCTTAAAAATGCAGGCTGGAAGCCGGCGCACCTTTTCCCGACGCTAGTCCCCTCCATGTCGCTGACCGACCCGCTGCCTATCACCCCCTTCACGCGCCCCGTGCGCGGCGAGGTGACGCTGCCCGGCTCGAAGAGCCTGACCAACCGTGCGCTGCTCCTCGCCGCGCTGGGCGACCGGCCGGTAACCCTGACCGGGGCGCTGTTCAGCGAGGACACGCAGCTGATGGCAGCGTCCCTCCGCAGCCTGGGGTTCACGGTGGAGGCCGATCCAGCCGCGCTCACCCTGCGCGTCTCCGGACAGGAGCGGGGCTTCACGGTGGGCCAGGCCGACCTGTTGGTCGGTCTGGCGGGCACCGCCGCGCGTTTTCTCACCGCGCTCTGCGCGGCGGCCCCGCGCGGCACCTACCGGCTCGACGGCGTGCCGCAGATGCGAAAACGGCCGATGAAGGGGCTGATTGAGGCGCTGCGCCATCTCGGTGCGGACATCCGCTGTCCGGGCGCGGAGGGGTTTTTCCCCCTGGAGATCCACGCGCGCGGGCTGCAGGGCGGCACGGTCAGCCTCGACGCCAGCGAAAGCAGCCAGCTGCTCTCCGCGCTGCTCATGGTCGCTCCGCTGGCCGCCGGTCCCGTCGAGGTGAACCTCACAGGCAACGTGCGCCGGACATATGTCGGGATGACGCTGCAGCTCATGGCCGAGTTCGGCCTGAAGATGCCCGCCCAAGCCGCCCCGGGCCGGTTCAGCCTGATCCCGGCACGCTACGCCGTGCCGGACAGCTATGCGATCGAGCCGGACGCCTCCGCCGCGAGTTATTTTCTGGCGCTGCCCCTGGTGACCGGCGGGACGCTGGCGCTACCCGGATGGCGGCCGCCGGGCGCGGGACTGCAGGGCGATTCGGCCTTCGCCGACGTGCTGGTTCGCGCACGGCAGCGCCCGGTCGGAACGCTGCTGGACGAGGATTTTCACGAGATTTCCGACACGTTCCTGACCCTCGCCGCCATTGCGCCGCTACTCGCCGGGCCCACCCGCATCACCGGCATCGCCCATACGCGCAAGCAGGAGACCGACCGCGTCGCGGGCATGGCGCGCGAACTGCGCCGGCTGGGCCAGGAGGTCACCGAGGAGGAGGATTCGCTGGTGATCACGCCGCGCCCGCTGAAATCCGGCATCGAAATCGAGACCTATCACGACCACCGTTTCGCCATGAGCTTCGGCATCCTGGGCTGCCACGACCTCCACGGCACGGGGCGGCCGTGGCTCGCGATCCGGAATCCCGGCTGCTGCGCGAAAACCTTTCCCGATTTTTTTGAGTTGCTGGAGTCGCTGCGCCAAAAATCGTTGCCCGCCTGATGGCCTCCACCCCCTTTATCATTGTCGCCATCGACGGCGGCGCGGCCTCGGGCAAGTCGTCCTCGTCGCGCACGCTCAGCGAGCGCTTTGACCTGCTGCACGTGGACACCGGCTCCTATTATCGCGCCCTCACGGCGGAGTTGCTGCGCCTCGGCCTGAAGCCGGACAACCTGCCCGCCATCCTGGCCGCCCTGCCCGGCCTGCGGTTCGGCACGCGGCTGAACGGCCGGTCCGCGGAGATGGAGATCGGCGGCCGCGTGGCCGGCGATGAAATCCGCAGCCGCGAGGTCAACGACCAGGTCTCGCACTTCGCCGCCATCCCCGAGCTGCGCGCCGCGCTGCTCACCTATCAGCGCGGCCTGGCCGACGTGGCGCGGGAGCATCACTACCGCGGACTCGTGATGGAGGGCCGGGACATCGGCTCGGTCATTTTCCCGCAGGCGGACCTGCGGTTTTTCCTGCATGCCGATGCCGTGGAACGCGAGCGGCGCCGCGCCGGCCAGGGCCTGCAGGACCAGATCCGTGAGCGCGACCGCATCGATTCGTCGCGCAAGGCCTCGCCCCTGACCTGTCCGGCGGGGGCGATCTCGATTGACACCACCCACGCCTCGCTGGACCAGGTCGTCGAGCAGATGGCCGCCACGGTCGCCGCCAAACTCGGCGCGCCATGAGCCGGCTCTATACCCAGGTGAAGATGGAGCCGGTCTACGGCTTTTTCCACTACCTCGCGATCGTCACCTACGACATTTTCTTCCGCGGTGAGGTCACCGGGCTGGAAAACCTGCCGACGGAGGGTTCGTTCCTGATCGCCGCCAACCACGCGAGCTTCCTCGATCCGCCGCTGATCGGCAGCCAGGTCCAGCGGCAGATCGCGTATTTCGCGCGCAAGACCCTGTGGAAACCCGGCGTCGCCGCCTGGTGGCTCGACACGGTCGGCACGATCCCGGTGGACCGCGACGGCGGCCAGGACGTGAGCGCCATCAAGCGCGTGCTGCGCGCACTGAAGGAGGACAAGGGCCTCATCCTTTTTCCCGAAGGCACGCGCTCGCCCGACGGCAGCCTGCAGGCCCCCAAGGCCGGCGTCGGCCTGATCTGCTGCCGCGCGCAGGTGCCGGTCGTGCCGGTGCGGATCTTCGGGTCGTTCGAGGCCTACGGCAAGGGCCGGGGTCTGCGGCTGGGAACGCCGGTGTCGATCGTCTTTGGCCGGCCGGTCCCCCCGTCCGTCTACGACGAGCCGGGAGCCGGCAAGGAACGCTACCAAATCGCGAGCAACCGCATCATGGAGCGCATCGCGGCGCTGCAGAAGCCCGAGCCGGTGGTGATCTGAGCCGGCTTTGCTAGATGAGTGCAGAGCAACATCTGCTCCGCACATTGCCACGCTGGTTCGAGCCATGGCGCAACTCCACAACAAGAACGCCCAGCAGAAGAAAAGTGTGGGCGGGGTGCCCTCACCCCGCTTGGATTTCCATCATGCGGTTACCGCATATCACACTGTTTGGCCGGGCACCCATTTATTTCTTTACGGCATGTACTGCAGGACGCCGGCCCGTGCTGGCAGGAGAAAAACAGATGACTTGCCTGCGTGAGATATGGGAGAGATCAGCTTCATGCGACGGCTGGTTTGTCGGACGTTTCGTGCTTATGCCCGACCATCTGCATTTTTTCGCCTCACCGGGCTTTGAGGCCAAAGCACGCGCCTTGTGGTTGAAGGTATGGAAATCGGTCTCAGCCCGCCGTCTGGCAACCGAACTGGAATTGGCTACGCCGTTTTGGCAGCCGGACACTTTCGATCACATCCTGAGAAACGCCCAATCCTATTCTGAAAAATGGGACTACGTTCGCGAGAATCCAGTGCGTCTAGGCTTGGTCACTCGCACAGAGGATTGGCCGTGGCAGGGCGAAATTCACCCGCTATCGTTCTAAATGCGGGGTGAGGGCACCCCGCCCACATTTCCCCAGAAGAGGCCTGACCAAGCCCACTCAGGAAATTACTCGAGTCCCGAGGCCTTGCGGGCGCGCTTCAGGACCACGCTGGCCACGGCGCGGGCGCGCTGGGCGCCTTCCCGGAGGACGTTTTCCACGTAGTCGGGATTAGCCGCCAGCTCGGCGCGGCGCGCGCGGGCGATGGCAAAATAGGTCCAGTAGTGCTCGAACAGCGCCTTCTTCAGGTCGCCGTAGCCGAGACCGCCGGCCCGGAGGCGGTTTTCGTAGTCGAGCGCGACAGCGGCCGGGGCGAACAGCCGCAGCAGCTGGATGGCGAGGTTCTTGTCCGCATCGGGCTTCGGCTCGGCCGGCGTGCGGCTGTCCATCTTGATCCCCATGATCTTTTTCCGGAGCGCGGCCTCGTCGCCGAAGATCTCGATGGTGTTACCGTAGCTCTTGCTCATTTTCTGGCCGTCGAGGCCGGGCACCACGGCGACCTCGTCGCGGATCTCCGACTCCGGCACGACGAACGTCTCGCCGTAGGCCTCGTTGAACTTGATGGCGATGTCGCGCGTCATCTCGACGTGCTGCTTCTGGTCGCGGCCGACCGGCACGCGCCGGGTGTCGAAGAGCAGGATGTCGGCGGCCATCAGCACCGGGTAGGCGAAGAGGCCGAAGTTGGCCGCGATGCCCTTGGCGGTCTTGTCCTTGAAGCTGTGGGCGCGTTCCAGGAGGCCCATCGGCGTGAGGGAGCCGATCATCCAGGTGAGTTCGCAGACCTCGGGCACGTCGCTCTGGCGCCAGAAGATGCTGGTCTGCGGATCGAGCCCGCAGGCGAGCCAGTCAAGCGCGATGCCCCGGGTATGGGCGCGGCGTTCCGCCGGGTTCGTGACCGACGTCATCGAGTGGTAATCGGCGATGAAATAGAAGCAGTCGCCGCGCACCTGCGCCTCGATGGCCGGGCGCATGGCGCCAAAATAATTGCCGATATGGAGCGAGCCGGAAGGCGTGATGCCGGTGAGGGTGCGCATGGGAACGGCAAGCTTCGCGGAAAGCGCGGGCGGGCGTCAATCCCGGCGCGGCAGGGTCGTGAGCTGCTGGCGGCTGTGGGCGATGGTCGCCGATGGCAGGTAGCCGCCGAAGGCGGTGAGCGGCATCACCAGCGCCCGCGGACCGAGCAGGGTCCCGGGCTGGAGCACGGCGTTGCAGCCGACCTCGGCGCGGTCGCCGACGATGGCGCCGAATTTTTTCAAGCCGGTGTCAGCCACGGCGCCGCCGGGCAGGTGGATCGTCACGTTCTTCTGGTCGAGCCGGACGTTCGAGCAGATCACGCCTGCGCCAAAATGCGCGCCGTTGCCGAGGATGGAATCGCCGACGTAGTTGAAGTGCGGCGCCTGCACCCGGTTCATGAGCAGGCAGTTCTTGAACTCGCACGCGTTGCCGAGGACGCCGTGCTCGCCGACGATCACGTTGCCCCGGATGAAGGCGCCCGGCCGGATCTCGGTGTGCGCCCCGATCCAGGCCGGCCCGATGATCGTGGCCGACGGCGGCAGCTTGACGGTCGGATGCAGGTAGACGAATCCCTCGACGTGCACGCCCGGCGGCAGCTCCGGCAGCGGCTGGTCGAACGCATGGGCGGCGAGCGCCGGGCCGATCCCCTTGAGCCATTCCCACGGCGCGGCCTGCGCGGGGAAAAACGCCGCGAACGGCGCCAGCGACGCAGGCAGGGCGAAGAAATCGGAGGCTTTCACGCGGCCAGCGTGCACAAAAAAGCCGGCGAGGAACAGCGGCTTTTTGCGGGATTCCCGACTGTCATTCTGAGCGGAGCGACGAATCCAGTGCGATTCCGCCGGAGGCTTCGATACGATCCAACTGGATTCTTCGCTCCGCTCAGAATGACAAGCGAGAGAGCCCTACCCGCGGACAAAGCCCAGGTCGAGCGGCGTGACGACGATGCGGCCGCTGCGCGACGTGAGCTTCACCCCGCCTCCACACGGCACGATCGACACCACCTCGTTGAAATCACGCGGGATCGCGGCGACCGCGAGGATATGAGCGACGCGCAGGGGTTTGCCCGGCGACAGGGTCACTGCCGTCGGCGCGCCGGCCCGGTTCAGGGAGTTGGCCTTCGCCGATTCCGCGAGCCCGAGATGATAGAATGCCGTCACGTCCTCGACCCCGAGCACGTTCACGTGCCGGCCGTTCCAGGGCGGGTAATGGCGTCCCCCGTTGGAAAACCAAAGGATCGTCTCCCGGAGGACCCGGGGGTCCTTGATGACGAAGAATGCATAGCCGGACCCCGGCAGGGAAACCGCGCTCCACGCAAAGGGCAGACTCGCGTCACTGACCAGCTCCACCAATTCCTCATAACCGCGTCGCACCGGAAAGCGACTGATGTCCGCCGTGCTGCCATCGCGGGCGGGCACGCGCTTCAGCGAGGAGAAGGTCGCACCGGGTTTGAGATGGGAATACCCCCGGGCCTCGGGCTGCTCCCATGCCACCGGCACCACGTGGCCGCGCTTGAACGCACTCGTCGAAATGTACCCGGCGCCCGGCTCGTCCGGAAAGCGCAGCATCGGGTGCGTGCCGACCGGCATCGGTCCGCGGAAGCCGGACAGCACATGCTCGCAGTAAACCGCCGTCTGCCCGTCGCGCAGGATCAGGCGCTTGTCCACCCGCCCGCGGCGCGCGCTCACCTGCATCGAGGCATGAAGGCACAGGGCATCGCCCGCGCGGTCCAGCGAGCGGAAGGTCCAGTCGCGGTTGGCCGTCTCGCCATGCGGCGGGTGGCGCTCGCCGCGGAAAGGCGCGGCGTTGCCGCCGAACGGCGCACAAAAGAAATCACCCCGCAGAACTTTCAGCATGGTGGGCGTGCCGGGCAACGGTTCCTTCGTCCAGGGGGCGATGGCGAAGGGCTGCACGACCCGCCGGCACAGCTGGAATTCCACGGGGCCCAGCTGGCCGCCGGTCCGGGTGAGGAAAGCCTTCACCCGGTTGCTCGCGAAGCTCCAGCCCGGCTGGCCGGCATTCGTTTTGAGGGAGGGTTTCATGGGAAAAGTGGCGCAGGCATCCTGCCTGCATCCGGAGCGAAAGCAGGCAGAATGCCGGCGCTACAAAGCTACGTTTTAGCCGGAGCGTTCACCGCGGCGGCGCGGAAGTCGCCGGGGGCGCACAGATCACAGTCCTTCGTGCCAAGCCGGGCGTCGTCCATGCCGAGCTTCTGGCGGATGGCGATCAGCTCCTTGAGCTTCGCCGGGCCGAACGAGTGCAGGCCGCTGCCGAGCTGCGACGCGATCCAGACGGTTTTGCAGTACGCGTCGATGTTCTCCATCTTCCAATACGCGTCCTCCGCATCGTTGCCCCACGTGATCACCCCGTGGTTCTGCATGAGGACGACCTGATGGTCCACGCCGACATGGCCGACTGCGTTGGCGTTCTCAGGCGTGCCCGGCGTCTGGTACTCGGCCAGGCCGATCTTCCCGATGAAGACCTCCGCCTCAGGAATCAGGCACGGCGGCGGGACGACCGAGGCCACGGCGAACGCGGTTGCATGCGGCGGGTGGGCGTGTACGCACGCGCGAGCCTTCGGCTGGCGCTTCATGATCCCGAGATGGGTCAGCGCCTCACTCGTCCGCTTCTTCGTGCCCGCGACTTGGCGGCCTTCCAGATCGATCAGGCACATATCGGACGGCTGCATGAAACCCTTCGAGATCAGCGTCGGCGTGCAGAGAACAAGTTCGTCGCTCACCCGCACGGTAATGTTGCCGCCATTGCCATCGACGTAGTCCTTCTCCCACATCCGCCGGCCGATGTCGCACATCTTGGCCTTGATCGCCTCAAGGGCGGGCGAATGGAAGAATTTCTCGATCGAAGCGGGATTATTCAGGTCCACCGCATGAGCACAGCCGCAGTCGGCCTTGGCCGCAGCGAGGGAGGCTGGGCGGGCGGGAAGGCGGCGGCTGCGCAGGAGGTCGCGCGCCGACGGCGTGAGGATCGCGTCGGCCGGAATCGAGTCGGGGCCGGCGCCCGAGCGCAGCAGCTGTTCGACATCCGCGGCAGTGATGACCTTTCGCATGGGGAGATGGGGTTGAATCAAACTTTGGCGCGGAAGCGCCGGTGGGGCGTGTTATCCTTAACGCGCCGGTTGGGGACCGTCGGAGTCAAATGCGGCGGATTAGGGATAATCCGCCCTACCTCCAAGGCCGCGAACAAGGGATTCATTTGGGCGGTTGGTGAAAGACTTCGTCGATAATGGCGGCGCAGTAGGCGTCCACCGGCGTCGGGCCGGTGAAGGGCTTGGAGGCCTCCGAGCCCTCCGTGAAACCCACGATGCTCCCCACCCCGGCACCGAGCGCATCGTAGACCACGAGTCCCGCGTCGGAAGGCTGAGGGGCCGCCGGCTTCGCGTACTTCGCCGTGTTCCAGGGCTGCACGAGCAGGAAGCGCCCGCCGAGGTAGGCAGGATCCTGGCGACTGAGGGTGACTTTGCCGATGACGTGACCGAGGCGCATGGTTCAGGGAGCGGCGTCGAGGATGGCGATGACGGAATTACGGAGCGGCGAATGTTCGTCGCCGACATGGGCGCGAACCGCAGCGCCATCCGTTGAGACCAGCACGCGCTGATGCTGGCCGGCCCCGTGCCGGTCGAGCGCGAGGACCGGGGCGCCCTCCGCCCCGCCATGCTCATTGAGCGGCTGGCAGATGACTGTGCGGCAGCCGTGCATGCTGGGGTGGCACACGGTCGAGACGATCACTCCGTCAATGCGGGCAAGGAGCATGGGATCAGGCCAGGTAGGGCGCGTTATCCTTAGCGCGCCGGTTGGACCCCGCCGGAGCCGGGCGCGGCGGATTAAGGATAATCCGCCCTACCTCAGAACAGACGGATACGGCGTTCATTTCTTCGTGGCCTTGGTTTCGGGGAAGATCGTCCGGTTGAGCACATCGACGGCATCGACGATGCCCACGACCACGGCGTCCACCGGCAGCGACTGCATACCCGCGGCCTGCCGCGCCGAGCTGCCCTGGCAGAACAGGACGGTCTCGCCCTGTCCCGCGCCCAGCGAGTCCACGGCGACCACCGTATTGGCGCCCGGGCGGAACTGGGCGGGATTGGCTTCGTCCACGAGCAGCGGACGCAGCAGCAGGAGCTTCCGCCCCTGCATCGCCTCGTCCTTCTTGGTCGAGACGACGTTGCCGATGACACGTGCGAGGAGCATGGCGGGGTTATTTGGCGGACTTGGACAGGACGGCGGCGACGTCGTCGTGCGGGCGGGCGATGACCTGCACGCTGACGACCTCGCCGGCGAGGCGGGCGGCCTGGGCGCCGGCATCGGTGGCGGCCTTCACGGCGGCGACGTCACCAGTGACGACCGCGCTGACCAGCGCGTGGCCGACTTGGCGGATGGGGCCAGCGAGGACGACATTGGCTGACTTCAGCATGGCGTCGGTGCCGGCGATGAGGGCTGCAAGGCCCCGGGTTTCGAGGAGACCAATGGCTTTCTGGGACATGGGAGAGGAAGTTGGGAGTTGGGAGACAGGAGCTGGGATCAGCCCGTGGTGGCGCCGATCCATTTGCCGAGCTGACCGAGGTCCTCATGCGGGCGCGGGATGACCTGCACGCTGATGACCTCGCCGACCTTGGCTGCGGCCTCGGCGCCGGCGTCGAGGGCGGCCTTCACAGCGGCGACGTCGCCGCGAAAAAAAGCGGTGACATAGCCGGAGCCGATCTGCTCCCAGCCGGTCATCGTGACGCTGGCGGCCTTGAGGGCCGCGTCGGACGCTTCGAGAAGGGCGCAAAAGCCCTTCGTTTCAATCATGCCTAGTGCTGCTTGGCTCATGGTAGTGGGTGATTCGGACGTGGTGGATTTGAGTGGGGATTTTCGAGTTTCGGATTTTGAGCTTCGAATTTCTCATAATCCGACCTGCTTGAGCAGACCGGTGTGGGGCCGGGCGATGACGTGGGAGCAGACAAGCTCGCCGACGCGCTTGGCGGCGTCGGCGCCGGCATCGACGGCGGCCTTGACGCTGCCGACATCGCCCGTGACGACGACGGTGATGAAGCCGCCGCCGATCTGGATCGAGCGACCGAGGGTGACATTGGCCGCCTTGACCATGGCGTCGCTGGCTTCGACGCTGCCGACATAGCCGCGGGTTTCTACCATTCCGATGGAATCATTCATGTTTTTGGGTGTTGAGAGGGTTGAACGGGCAGGAAGTGGAGGGACCGGTCAGATCCTGGTCAGGATTTGGGCCACGCCCTCGCTGGGGCGGGCGATGACAAAGGCAGAAATGAGCTTGCCGACCGACTCGGCGGCGGCGCGGCCGGCGCCAACGGCGGCAGTAACGGCGGCGACATCACCCTCGAAGATCACGGTGATGTAGCCACCGCCGAGTTTTTCCTTGGCGATGACGCTGACGCCGGCGGCCTTGCAGGCGGCGTCGGTGGCCGCGGTGACGGCGGTGAAGCCCTGCGTCTCGATCAAGCCGAGCGCCTCGGGAGTGTTGTTTTTTTCAGTCATGGGATGGGCCCGGCGTCCGGGAATAAAGACAACGTTCTGTTCGAGCAAAGGCTGGTACTCCGGTGGGCTCTCGATCACGCCCCATGCGCCGGCATCGGGCGAATCGAGGACCTCCCCGGTGAAGGAGACCTTCATTTCCGCCGCGAGCCGCCGCGCGGATTCGAGCGCAATGGCCACGGAGGCCGAGTCGCCCGTCAGCTTGAGGAACAGCCCGTAGTAGTCGTTGAGTTCCGCCTGCAGCACCTGCACGAGCGCCGCCTTCTCCACGCGGTCGAGCACGACCAGAGCGGCGCCGAGCGAGTGGATCTCGAGCAGGGCGACGGCGGGTTTCCTGAGGGTGGCGGCGGGCATGGGGCATGGTCAAAGCTTCGCGGCGGTCGCGCGGAGAAAATCGCGGAGCACGAGTGTCTCGGAGACATTGTCGCTTTCGTTGCAGTGCTCCCAGTCGATCCAGATGTACTCGACGCCGATCCAGCCGCGGTAACCGGCCTTCGCCATGGCCGCCAGCATCCGGGGGTAATCGATCGTGTTCTGCTGGAAGTTGCACTGCAGGCGCCCGCGGCAGGCCCCGCGCATGTGGACATGGCTCGCATGCCGGACCAGCGGCTCGATGCTGCGGTCGGCAATGCCGGCGCGCGTGAAATGCGTGTAATCGAGCGTCAGGGTCAGGCCCGGGACCCGCCGCACGAGGTCGGCGGTTTCCTCGGGCGTGGTGACGATCGAGCCCACGTGCGCCTCAGTGCCGAACACCAGTCCGGCCGCCCGGCTCTGCTCGACCCGCCAGGCGAGCTCGGTGGCGGAACGCGCGAGCGAGGCGTCGCGGCCCTCCTCGGCAAAGACGACGCCGGGGAGCGTGGTGACATGGCGGGAGCCAACGGCCGCGGCGTACTCCAGCGTCCGCAGGAACGAGTCGCGCGCCTGGCGGCGGCGGCGGGCGTCCGGCTGGTTGATGGCGAAGGGCGTGAAGTCGGGCGCCAGCTGCAGGAACACGTCGGCGGCCGCGAGGCCGCGGTCCGCGAGGACGCGCTTCAGCTTGCGCGCGCTGGCTGCGGGACGCTTGAACTCGTTCGAGGGCCAGAGGTGCGAGCGCCCCTCAAACAGGCCGAGGTCGACCCCGGTGAAGCCGAGGATGGCGATGAGGTCCAGCGCGTGGGCGTGGCTCAGGAGCGGAAAGGTAAAATCGGCGCAGGCAAATTTTGCTTTCATGGGGTTGAGGATTTTTTCTGAAAGGCGGTCGGGCCGGTGCACTGCCACTCCGCCGCCGTGAGGTAACCGCAGTCGACCGTGAGCGAGGTGCCGGTCACGCCGGCGGAATCCTCGCAGCTGAAGTAGAGGATGGATTTGGCCACATCGAGGGGCGAGAGCGAGACGCCCATGGGCACGCGCCGCAGTCGCTCGGCCAGCGCGGCCGACGGATCGGGCCGGACGTTGAGGTGTTCCCAGAGCATCGGGGTCTCGGTGATGCCGGGGCAGACGCAGTTGCAGCGGATGCCGTGGGCCGCGTAGTCGAGCGCGATCGAGCGCGTGAGGCCCAGGATGGCGTGCTTGGTCGTGGTATAGACGGGGGTGCGGGCCTGGCCGACGAAGCTGCTGATGGAGCCGACATTGACGACGTAACCCCGGCGGGCCGCCTGCAGCAGCGGGAACGCGTGTTTGAAGGCGAAGAACATCGACTTCACATTGACGCCCATGACGCGGTCCCACTGCGCCTCGGAATAGGTGTGCAGGTCGCCGATCTCGACCATGCCGGCGTTGTTGACCAAGATATCGAGGCGGCCGAAGGCCTTCACGGTGGAGGCGATGGACTGAGCCACCTCCGCCTCGGAGCTGACGTCGCACGCCAGCGCGAGGGCAGCGCCGGGGTTCCGGCGATTGATGCGGGCCGCGATCTTGCGGCCGAGCTCGAGCCGGCGGCCCACGACCGCAACCTGGGCGCCCTCCTGCGCGAAGAGTTCCGCCGCCGCCTCACCGATACCCGAAGTGGCGCCGCTGATCCAGGCGACACGGCCATCCAGCCGGCCGGGAGCTTTGGAAAGTTTGGTTTTCATGTGGGCTGGGATTTAAAGCCGGCAGACGCGCCGCCACTTTTCCTGAAAAGACGGTTTCTCAAACACGGCCGAGTTCACCACACCGCGCGGCTTTTTCCCGAGCGAAAGATCGACCATGCCCTGGCACGCGGCGCGGCCGATGTCGCGGAAGAGCTCGTTGGTCCACGCGATGCAGTGCGGGGCAAACAGCACGTTCTCCAACTCCGCCAGCCGCGGCGGCGCCGTCACCGGCTCCTGCGCAAAGCAGTCCAGCGCGGCGCCGGCCAGCTGGCCGGCCTTGAGGGCGTCGTAGAGCGCGGCCTCGTCCACGATCCCACCGCGCGCCGTGTTCAGCAGGTAGGCGGTGGGCCGCATGAGCGCCAGCTGCGCGGCGCCGATCAGCCCGCGCGTCTGCTCGGTCAGGGGACAGTGGATCGAAACGAAATCCGATCCGCGCATCAGTTCATCTAGCGAAACCTTTCGCGCGCCCGCCTTGGCGGCGGTCGCCTCGTCCACAAAGGGATCGAACACGAGCGGCGGGTTCATGCCCCAGTTGGCGAGGAGCTGAAGGACGGTCCGGGCGATGCCGCCGAGGCCGATCAGGCCCAGGGTGCGATCGCGGAGTTCGCTGCCCATGTAGCGCGAGCGGGCATCCCACTTTCCCGTGCGGACGAGCTGGTCCTTCGCGCGCACGTTATGGCTCAGCGCAATCATCCAGCCGACTGTCGCCTCGGCCACCGGGCGGTCCACCGCGCCCGTCGTGATGAAAACCGCCACATCCGCCGCCGTGCACGCCGGCACGTCCACCGAGTCGTAGCCCACCCCGAAACGCCCGACCGCGACGAGATCCCGGGCCTGCGACACGGTCTGCGCAGTGACCCGGGGCGTCAGGACAATGACGCCGTTGGCACCCGTGACCTGGTCCGCGCCAATCTCGGGACGGTGCTCGTTGAACGCCGCCTGCCGGAGGTGCGGCGCCGCGCCGAGCACGGACAGGCCGATATCCTCGTATTTCGTGCGCCCGGTGGCATCGAAGAAATCGGCCGTGAGCTTGACGTGGAAAGGTGCAGGCATGATGCGGAAAACTTCAGGCGCTCCACGCCATCGCGGGCTCCACCGCGCAGGCTTCCTCGACCACGATGCGCTCCGGTTTCGGGCCGGCATAGACCCAGATCATGCCCATCGGCGCGCCGCTCTCGTTGATGAAATAATGCACCCGGCCGCGGGGCTGCAACGCGGTGGCCTGCCCGTCCATCGTGTAGCGCCGGCCCTCGACCACACACGTGGCCTGGCCTTCGACGATGCAGATGGACTCGTCGAAGTCGTGCAGGTGCGCCGGCAGCCGTCCGCCCGGCTGAAACAGCCCGTACCCACCGCTCATCTCCAGGCCCGGCACGAGGTCGGCATTGAAGTAGTCGATGAACGCGGCGTTGTTGCCCGGCGAGTAACGCTCCACCTTCCCCGCATAGGTGACGCGCTCGGCCCCGGGCTGCGTCCGGGTGGCCTCCGGCATGGTGCGGCGCGGGAAAAACCCGTTCACCAGCTCGCGCGCCGGATTTGACGAGGCCATCGCAATGTGAAAAACCGCCGGCTTCGCACGGGAGAGATTGGTGACGCGGTGGGCGAGGCCGCGCGGGACGGTGACATTGTCGAGCGGGCCGACCTCGTAGATCCGGCCCTCCACGTCGACGAGCGCCCGGCCCTGCAGCAGCGTGATGGACTCGGCGAAGGTGTGCCGGTGACAGGGCAGCTGGGCACCGGGCTGGAAGGTGACGAGGCCGGTGGTGAGGTTGCGCGCCTGGTTGTGCGCTCCCACCATGCAGTCGAATTGGATGCCGGGGGCGATGTCGAGCTGGGGGCCGCTGCCCCGGGCGTTCATCACCTCGGGGCGGTCCGGCCGGAATTCGGGCGGGGCGCATTTGACCGCCTGCTCCGCGGCGAGGGCGGACGGGCTGTTTTCCAGGGTGAAGCTCGCGCGGATCTGGCGGTCGCGGCCCTGGGAGCCGAGCATCTTGTGCAGGCTGCGCAGCATGAGGCTCGCATCGAGGCCGAGGCCCAGCATGGCGAAGCCCTGCTCGCGGCGTTGGGCGAGATTGGCCTCATCGGTGGCGATGATGCCACAGTGCTTGCCGGCCTGGCGGAGGGCGTCCTTCGCCCGCCCGATCAGCTCGGCCACGCCCGGGCCCTCCCATTTTCCCGGGAAGCCGGCGGTGGAGGAGAGGTCGGCCGGGCCGAAAAAGAAAAGGTCCGAGCCCTTCACCTTCGCGAGCTCCGCGATGTTCTGCACGGCCCGCACCGTCTCGATGATCGGCACCACGAGCACATGCGCATCCGCCTCGCCGGCGTGCTCGACGAAGCACTGGCCCCAGCACGTGGCGCGCTCGGCGCCGATGCCGCGGATGCCCGCCGGCGGATAGGTGGCCGCGGCAATGGCGGCTTCCAGCTGCAGCGGCGTCTCGATCCAGGGGATGACCACGCCGTCGGCCCCGATGTCGAGGGCGCGCTTGATGAGCGCGGGGGAATTCTCCGCCAGGCGCACCAGCACGACCGTGTCGCTGCGCACGGCGGCCCGGACGTGCTCGACGATTTCCTTCCAGTCGAGGTGGCCGTGCTCGGCGTCGACGGTCACCCAGTCGAGCCCGAGCGACACCGCCATCTCGCAGATGCTGGCCGACTCCAGCGTGATCCACAGCCCGTAGACGGGCTGCCGGGACGACAGTTTTGCGCGCAGGCGCTGGATGGCGGTGACTTTCATGAAAGCAAAACGATACGGCGAGGGGACGCCGCGGGGGTTGGGGTGACGCCGACACTAGCGCATTGCCTCACCGGCGGACATGGACACTCTGAGCGTTTTACTGAGTTTTTTGAGCAACCCCACTCAATGAGCGAAGACCCCAAAAGCTTTCACCGTTACCTCCTCGCCGACTCGAAAGACCGTGACTGGGGCATCTATGCGACCTCCGCCGGCTACGTGGCCATCGACCCCGGCGCACCGTACCCGCCGCCGGGTCACCCGAAGAGCCATGCGTTCAGCTGGGAGGAGGGCCGCCAGCTCGATGAACTCCAGGTCCACTTCATCACCCGCGGCAGCGGCATCTTCGAGTCGGCGGCCGAGGGTGACCGGCGCCGGCGGATCGGCGCCGGCGGGGCTTTCGTCCTGTTTCCCGGCGTCTGGCACCGCTATGCGCCGCTGCCGCAGACCGGCTGGCTCGAATATTGGATCGCGCTGAAGGGCGACTACGTCGACCAGCTGCTCCGGAGGAAATTATTCTCGCCGAGCCATCCGGTGTTCACGCCGTCGGACAGCAGTCCCCTGCTCCGGCTCTTCACGGAAGCCGTGGCCTGCCTGCGCCATCACCCGGTGGGCACGTCGCGCGTGCTCGGTTCGCTCGCCGGGCTGATCCTGGCGGAATTGCAGACAGGCACGGTGGCCGTGCCCCCGGCAGAAAACCGCACGGAACACCTCGTGCATGAAGCCAAGCTGATGCTGGGCCAGCACCTCGAGGAGGAAGTCGACCTGGAGGTCATGGCGAAAAAACTGAGCGTGGGCTACCACTGGCTGCGGCGGGCGTTCAAGCAGGAGACGGGGCAGTCGCTGCACCAGTACCGGCTGCAGCTCCGGCTCAGCCGCGCGAAGGTGCTGCTCAAGAACTCCGACGCGACGGTGGAGCAGATCGCGCAACAGACCGGGTTCGCCGACCCGTATTACTTCTCGCAGATCTTCAAGCGGAAGGCCGGTCTTCCGCCCACGAGCTGGCGGAAGACGGAAACCGGCGCCATCCCGATCTGAGCCTGCGGCGGGGAAACCTACAGCAACTGCGCCAGCATCTCGGGAGTGGCGAGTTCGTAACTGATCTTGCCCTCCATGATTTCGCGGAGCGCGGTGTCCTCGGCCGAGAGTTTTTCCAGCGATTCCACCAGCGGGCGGTGGCCGCGGCGCAGCTGTTTCACGCGGCGCGAGACCACGTTCACCAGGATGTTGGGATCATCGATCAGCTTGAGCGCCGCCTTCAGGTAGTCGTCTCTCATGGCTGGGAGTCCGGCCGGACAGAGGCGCGGTTGGGGAATTTGATGATGTTCATGGCTGAGTTCGTCATTCTACAAACCGGCCGGCCTGAACACGACTCCTAACCCCGGGCGCGGGCGGCCCCCCGGTGAAATCATTCGGGGGCCATCCGCTTAGGATGTTTATAAGCGCACGACGAAGGGCGCGGCTTTCGCTGAAACCCGGATACCGGCCGCAGGGTGAAGCGCCGACTCAGCGCCGGCGGCGGCGCACCATGGCCCCCAGCGTCAGCAGGCCGGTGCCCAGAAGCGCCCAGGTCGAGGGCTCGGGCACCGGGGTGAAGTTCAGCATCAGGTCATTTCCGCTCTGGGAAACGGAGAACTGGCCGCTGGAATTGGTAAAATTGGACTGATCGATGATGAAGGCGCTGGAGCTGAAATTGCTGATGCCCGAGCCGGTCGAGACCAGCAGCCAGGAATAGCCCTGGCCCCCGTTGAAGTTTGCCGCATTGCCCGCCTGGTTGGTGGCCGGGTTGAACGAGTAGAGGTGGATGTAGAATTCGTTGCCCGCCGTCGCCGTGATCGTGAGGCTGCCGCTGATGCTGAGCAGGCTGTAGCCGGTGCCGGCCACCCCGGCGGCGTCGGAGATGGAGAAATTCAGGCCGCCGGTGCTGAGGGTGTGCCCAAAGGTGAGCGACGTGCCCCCGCCAAAGGTCAGCGTGCCGACCGCCGGCACGTTCGCTCCGACCGCGTCATCCGCGACGGTGGCGATGCCCGGGGCCAGCAAGGCGCCGCCCTGGACGGTGAGATTGCCACCCGGTGAAAACGTCCCGAAGCCGGCGAGCGTGCCGCCGGTCAAAGTGATGGGGTTGGTGAGCGTGACACCCGTGTTCGCGGCCAGGCCGCCGCTGACGGTCACCCCGCCAGACCCGAGGGCGGAGCTGTTGCTGGCGACAATGGAGCCCGTGCTCGTGATCGTGGTGCCCCCACCATAAGTGTTCGCACCGCTGAGAACCAGGTTACGGTAAGCGCGTTTCATTGATGTCGAGACGCTTGGATCAGCTTGTTTATCTTATCGGGTAACACCCCATATCCCGACTTCCGGCGCTAAGGTAGGATTCAACTACCTTATCTTAAGAGATAGCCATGTCTGAAAACGCTCAGGATCTATCGAAACAAGGAACCCCTGCCGCCGATCGTCAGATCGGGCAGACGGAAAACTACCGGACCACTGATCACAAGCGGGCGCATTTCACCCGGTCCGATCCACCGATCCCGGCCGCCCGTAACAACCTCGAAGTGCGCTCGGTCCTGCCCGAGATCCTTGATCGACTCTCCCCGTTTTCTACTGCTGCGCAGGCCTCCCGGCGCGATCTAGGGATCATCAACGGCCTTCTGGGTAGCCGGGCTTGGTTTGCTGACGTATTGCTCCATCAGCACCAGGCTGGCGAAGCGGTCATTGAGATCGGATCCGGCACCGGCGAACTCGGTCGTGCCCTGAGTCCCATCGCACCCGGACTGGCCGGCCTCGATCTAGTCTGCCGGCCAGTTGACTGGCCCCGGGGTTCGCGGTGGTTTGAAACCGACGTGCTCCGATTCACCGGCTGGAAGGACTATCCGGTGGTTGTAGCAAACCTCTTCTTTCATCATTTCGGACAGGCGGATCTGGCAAGCTTGGGCGCACAGCTTAGCGCGCACACACGCGTCATCATCGCCAGCGATCCGGTCCGGAGTCGTCGCTCGCAGGCGCTCTTCTCCATTCTTTGTCCGCTGATCCGCGCCCATCCGGTGACGCGGCACGATGGTCGCGTCAGCATCGCCGCCGGATTTCGTCACGAGGAGCTCGCCCGGCTGCTGCAACTTGATCCGGCAGTTTGGCGCTGGCGGGTGAAGGCATCATGGCTTGGCGCCGCTCGCTTCGTGGCAGTAAAGCGCAGATGAATGTCCCGCGACACATTACCATTGTTGGCGGCGGACTGGCCGGGCTTTCACTGGGCATTGCGTTGAGCCGGGCGGGAGTAGAGACCCGGCTCATCGAAGCAGGTCACTATCCGCGACATCGCGTCTGCGGCGAATTCATTACCGGGCTCGATGACGCGACCATTGATATGCTCGGGATTGGCTCCGCGTTCGCGGGTGCCGGTTCACCAAACAACGTGACGTTCTTCCTCCACGACCGGGCGATCGGTCGGTATGCGCTGCCCGCTCCCGCCCGGACAATCAGCCGCTATGCCTTGGATGCCCGGCTCGCCGGTCTATTCACCGCGGCGGGCGGCCAGCTTTCGACAGACCGCCGTGTGCTGATGACAGGCCGTCAGCAAGGTTGGGTGCAGACGACTGGCCGCCAACGCACCGGTGCCTCGCGATGGATGGGATTGAAGCTCCACGCCCGCAATCTCGCCACCTCCGACGAGTTGGAGTTGCATCTCGGTGACCGTGCCTACGTCGGCCTGTCTTCCGTCGAGGATGGCTGGATCAATGTCTGCGGCCTGTTTCACCGTCGCCCGGGCCTGCGGTTTGAGCGGGAAGACGCGCTGTCATCCTGTCTGCGCGCCAGCGGCCTGGGCGAACTGGCCAAGCGACTCGAAGTGGCTGAGATCCGGCCGGGCTCGCGGAACGCGGTCGCGGGTTTCGGATTCGATCGCCACCTTTCCGAGCTAGAAGGCGTGCAACTCGGAGATGCGAATGCGATGATCCCGCCATTCACCGGCAACGGGATGGCCATGGCCTTCGTCGGCGCGGCCCTGGCGGTCGATCCCCTTGTGGCCTGGGCAAGGGGCGGACTTTCTTGGCGCGATACCACCTTCACGATCCATCGCTGTCTGAATCGCGCATTCAAGCGGCGGCTCGCCTGCGCCGCGGGCCTCCATCCGTTTCTGGTGAAACCTGTCTGGCAACGTTGTCTCGGTTTTGCCGCCTGCACCGGCCTGCTGCCCGTCGGTGTCATTTATAAACTCCTGCACTGATTTCATCGATGTATCTCCACGCCCTCGCGACTGCCCTTCCACCCGCCGCCTTCACGCAATCCGAGTGCTGGGATATTCTGCAGCGTTCCGAACTGTGCCGTCGCCTCAGCCGGCGATCGACCCTCACCCTCCGGGCCATTCTGCGGCACGACAGCGGTATCTCCACCCGGCATTTTGCGCTCCCCGACATCGCGCGGGTCTTCTCAATGAATGCGGATGAACTCAACGAGGCCTTCCGTAATGAAGCGCCCCGCCTCGCCGGACGCGCCTTGACCTCGGCGCTGGCGCAGGCCGGTGTTGCAGTCGGCGAGGTATGACCTGACAGCCAGTCGTCGGGTGCTTCGTGAGTGCGGCAATATGCGGTGAACCGCCCACCTACCGTCAGGCACTGCCAAAGCTATTCGTGCGCTGCGGCTGGGCCACAATCCGGGATGTGACGGCGCAATCCTTCACGACCTGGCGAGACCGGAGCGATCTCGCCCCGAAGTCGGTCAACGACCTGCTCTGCACCATGCGGACCTTTCTCCTCTGGATGAAGCGCAAGCGGTTCATTCTGGCTGACCCGCTGGCTGACGTCCGGAAGGTCGCCAACCCGAACGCCGGCAGTTTCCGGCGCGCCCTTTCGGTGGAGGAGGCACGGAGGCTTCTCGACAAGGCCCCAGCTCACCGGGCGCTCGTTTACTTGGCGATGATGTACACGGGCCTTCGTCGCAGCGAACTGAACGGGCTCAAGTGGGGTGACTTTGACTTTACCGTCACGCCTTCCCGGCTGCGCGTGCCTTCGTCGCTGTCCAAGAATCGCAAGGAATCGACGCATTTCCTGCGCCCGGAACTTACCGCGGCGATCCTCGCGGTTCGCCCTGCCGGCTTCCAGCCAGGGGATTGGGTATTTCGCGGGACGATTCCGCGGGTGCCCACCTTCAAGAGCGACCTCAAGGCGGCGGAGATCCCGTTCGAGGATGCGCGCGGGCGAAGAGTTGACCTGCACGCGCTGCGAAAAACCTATGGCACCATGCTTGCCGCGGCTGGGGTGTCGCCTCGGGTGGCGATGGAACTCATGCGCCACAGCGACATGAAGCTGACCATGGGCGTTTACACCGACGTGGCCCAGCTGCCGATTATCGAGGAATCGGCCCGTTTGCCGTCGCTCCAAATCACTCCAAAACGCACACCAAATCCGGACTCTTCACTCGTAGACGACGCACTAGGAGACGCACCTGGAAGCGCACAAACAGGGGTCTTTTCGGGTCGCCAGCTGTCGCTCGGTGACATCGTGCGGCAGGAAATTGAAAATAGTAACCCTCTGGAAAACGGCACGTTAAGACACGAAAAAGCGCCTCAGGTCAACCTGAGGCGCTTATCGGAAATGGAGCGGGCGAAGAGACTCGAACTCTCGACGTCCACCTTGGCAAGGTGGTGCTCTACCAACTGAGCTACGCCCGCAAAAACAGGGTGTCAGAACTAGGCCGCACGCCAGCTTCGTCAACAGCTATTTTGCGCCGGACCGCGGCGCAAAATCGGGAGCAAGGCGCGGGAAGAAGGGAGATAGGAAGACGCGATCTGCAATGCCCAAACGCACGCCGCAACCGGGTGGTGCGACTTTGGCTGTCGTCTGCCTTCAGCGGAACATCGCAGCCTGCCTACCGGCCATTGAATGAAGCCGGGCGCATCCTCCCTTCTCCTTTCTCCATCATCCCCCGGCGGCCTGCCGCTCGCTCAGCCGAGATCCAGCTTGTCCCCGGCGTAGTCCGGGGACTTGGGCGCGCCCTTGGCCGAGGAACGCCGGCGGCGTTGTCCGCCGCCTTCGTGGTAATAGGAATAATTGTTCGTGTAGTAGCCGTAGTCCTCGCCGGAATTGTGCGGCACCTGGTTGAGGACAACCCCAAGCAGCGGGGTCTTCAGGCCCTCGACGATCTGCTGTGCCCGGATCACCATGCTCTGCGGGTTGCGGCGGTGCTGGATCAGCAGAACCGCGCCGTCCACCGCACTCGCGAGCACGCTGGCGTCGCTGACCCCGATAATCGGCGGTGAGTCGAACACGATCTTGTCATAGCGGCCGCGCAGCGTGGCGATGAGGTCCTTGAGCCGGTTCAGGTGCAGCAGGCCGAGGGTGAAGCCCGGGGCGCCTCCGCTCGGGATGAAATCGAGGTTGGGCGCGATGCCTTTCTGGATGACGGCGTCCAGCGGCTGCTGGTTCAGGAGGTACTCTGAAAGACCCGGCTCGCGCGGCCGGCCCGCCAGATGATGCTGCGTCGGGCGGCGCACGTCAGAGTCGATCAGGATGACGCGCTCACCGGCCGCGGCCATGAGCCGGACCAGATGGTGGAGCGTGGTGGACTTGCCTTCGCCGGGGCCGGCGGAAAACAGCACCAGGCTCGCCGGCTGACCGGGCTTGAGCGCAAGGTTCAGGTTGGTGTGCAGCACGCGATACGGCTCGGCCTCGGCCGGATCGGCATCCTCGTCCAGCGGATCGCGGTGAAACGGGATGACCCCCAGCACGCCGAGTTTCAGACGCGTCTCGACATCGGCGACGTTGCGGAAGCTGGTGTCGAAATACTCGAGCAGCACGGCCACGCCGATGCCCAGCAGCGCCCCGAACAGGAATGCGAAAGCGATGTTGAGCGGCCAGCTCGGGCGGCTCGGGCGGCGGGCCGCCTCCGCGGTGTTGAGGATCTCGATGGTGTGCTTCGGCACCTGGAAATCGATCTCCCGCTGGCGGAGCGTAAGCTTGAGCGTGGTCATCAGCCTCGTCTCGTCATCGAGCTTCTGCGCGGCCTCCTCGAACGGCCGCATGCGGTCGCGGGCGGAGAGGATCTGGTCGATCTTGGCCTGGCCGAGCTGCTGCTTGAGCTCGGTGACCCGCGACTCCGCCTCCTTGTAGGCGATCTCGAGCGCACTCTCGTAGCCGCGCAGCTGGCCGTCGAGTTGCTCCTTGATCTTCGCCCGGTTCTCGACCGCGGACACCAGGTCGGGATGCGCCTCGCCGAGGCGGGCCTTGAGTTTCGTGACGTTCTGGTCCGCGAGCAGGTAGGCCTGCAGCAGGTTCTGGATGTTCGGGTCCTGGATCAGCTCGGAATTGACGAGGCTCAGGCGGTCCTCAAACGGGATGCTGCGGAACCGCTCCCAGCGGGTCTTGCGGCCGATGGCGTCGACGCTGAGCGCGATCAGCGAGTTCTGCATCTGGCGCAGCGTCTCGATCTCCATGTCGGAATAGCGGGCGTTGAGGTCGACGCCGGAGATGTTCAGGTCCTTGCGGAGCTTTTCCACGCTGTCGCGCTGCGCGGAGACAATGCGCTCCTGGGCGGCGAGCTCGTCGCTCAGCTTCGCGAGGCCCTCGCGCTGTTCGGACGTGGCGAGGTAAATGCGGTCATCCGAATAGACCCGCGCGATCTCGTTGGCGATGGCGGCCCCGAGGTCCGCGTCCTGGGCATAGACGTTGATCTCGATCAGCGACGAGCTGCGCTGCGATTCCACGCGGAGCATCTTGTCGAGGAGGTAGTGATAGGTGACGGCGGACGGGAGCGCCCCGGTCGCGCCCAGGGTGGCGGCAAGGCGGGTGTTGAGCCCGAGGTTCGTGATCACCGGGTAGAGGATCTTCTCGGACTGCAGGATCTTGAACTGATCCTGCAGGAAATACGGGTCATAGCTGCCGCTGCTCTGGGCCTGAAACAGCCTCACCTCGCCCTCGGGCTTCTCGACGCGGATCTTCGTCGTGGCCAGATACCAGCGCGGCAGGAAGGCGGTGACGACCACCGTGGTCAGGACCACCAGCGCCAGGATCAGGAAAATCAGCGACTGGCGCAACCGCAGCAGGCGCAGGAAATCGGCGAGCGTCGCGCTGTCCTTGCTGACGGGGGAATGGGCCATGAAGTGGTGGGGAACGAACGATCCGGCAGAAAGTCCGGCAAGCTCATTGTGCCGGGGCGCCGCGCGACCGCGGCCTCCGGTCAGAAGGCATAGCTCGCACCCAGTCCCACCCGGTCCCGGTTCTGGCCGCGCGAGGGATCATCCGAATCGACATGGTCGTAGTCGAAATGGGCGGTCACCGTCCAGTTCTTGGTCGGGATGTAAGACAGGGCCACGCCCAGGCGGGTCGTGGTTTCATTGCGATCCGGCGAGCCGATGACACCCTGCAGTTGCGAGGGTTCGAAATCGATGGAGCCGGAGGCGACAAAGAGCGCGCTCAACGCATGCTGCACGTTGACGAAGAAACGGTTTACCTTGGTGTCGGTGTAGAGGACGACATTCGAGGTTTCCTCGAGCGTATGGACATAGCCGGCGCTGATGAACGAGCCTTGGGCGTAATCGTATTTGAGGGACATCTCGGCATAGGGCGCCGTGACGTTTTGCTGGTCGTCGCGCTGGCGCCACTCGGCGCCCACGCGGACCGTGGCGGTGACCTTCTTGGCGACGGAGTAGTCAAAGCCGCCCAGGAGGAAGTCGGAATGCTTGTCCTTGTTGCCGCCGGAAACGCGATAGAGCACGTCCTCGTGGCGGTATTCGGCCGAGAGCTTCATCTCCGGGACCAGGTCGTAATTTCCGGCGAGACCGTAGAGATTCTCCGTGCGGTCGATGCTCGCGCCGAGCACCGCGTTGTCATAGCTGTAATTCATGCTCCGGAACTTTACAGTCACGCCCGTTTGCGGAGCCAGGCTCGTGGTGAAACGGCCGTTGAACTCGTTGCTGTTGTAGGACTGGTCGGTATTGATGGTGACCCCGGAGAGCAGTGACTGCGGGTTCCGGGTGATCGAGTATTCGTCGCTCAGGTCAAGTGTGGTCTCGGTCGAGAAGGCATGGGCCAGCCGGGCGGCGAGGTCATGGCTGTCGAGATTCTTGCTGCCGGGACGGTTCTCGAAATAATCGTTGGTCAGCTCATACGACGCCGAGGCAAAGGTCTGGTCGGTCAGCGAGGCATTGAACGCGATTTTTGGCGCAACTTCATACACCATGCTGCTGATCGCACCGGTCTGCGCGCCAAAGATGTTGCTGTCATGCGAGACGTCCGCCCGCACGGTGACAGTCCACTCCTTGCCCTGGTCCTGCTCGGGAATAGGCGCGTAAACGGCCCACGCCGGCACAGCCGCAGCCAATCCACCGATCATAAGTATGCGCACAAAGTTCATAGGTATAACCGCCAAGGTATAGCGATAAGTTAGGTATGACACACTACGTGAAGCAATTACTTTCCCCGGGCCGGGGGCAAGGCCGGGTTTAGCATCACGTAGAGGTTTTCGGCGAGGCGCTGGGGAGCACTCAGCGGGAATTCCGGAGGCAATTTTCCCGTGTACAAGCCGCCATAGACCAGCCCCCAGTCGCCAAAGCGGTTGGCTGCTGGTTGCAGCGACCCGGGCGGAGCCGGCCGCGAAGCCAATTCGGTGAAAAACGGCCGGTCCAGCGTGCGGGGCGTCAGGAGCAGCTCGGCCAGCGGCTGTTCCAGCGTCACGGCGTAGAAATCCCGCATTTTCACCGGCTGCGCCCAGACCCGCTGGCGCCCATACCACGCCATGCCTGCCGGAACATCCGCCATGAGGCCGAAACGGCCGCTGTCATCCCGGCGCTCGAGCTCATGCCGCATGCCGATGAACAACCCGGGGAAATAAGGCGGGTAGTTGAAATGGAGCCGGCGCGGCTCGAGCGCATCATGGGCCAGCGGCAAGGCCTGCATGGCCAGCAGCACCGCGGCGGAGGCGCGCGGCCACCCGCCGAGCACGGCATTGCTGCCCAGCAGCACGAAGAAAAAGCCCGCCCCGAAAACCATGACCAGCGGCGCCAGCCAGTAAGGCACCAGCCGCTCGCTCTCACCGGAATTGAAGGCCGCCTGCGAGACCAGCAGCACGCCGAGCGCCGCGGTAAAGGTCCAGCGGAGACGGTTCGCCACCGTCGAACGGAAGGAGTACAGCCATCCCGCCACAAAGAAGGCCGTCAGCCACATGCCGCCGCCCGACCACAGGCGCGTCTTCAGGTTTTCCTGCAGGGTGGTGAGCACCTTGTTGCCCAGCTTGTTCAGGTCCACCTCCGGCGCGGTGGCGGTGAGCAGCGCCCGTTGGTTCGCCGGTTCCGCCGTGGAGTCGCCAAACTTCAGCGCCACGTTCTGGGCCGCGAACGCCACCGGGTTCCCGGTGAGTGCCACGTTGCGCGCGATCCAGGGCGCCGTCACGAGCGCGAAGCCCGCGGTCACGAGGGCCACCGTCTTCCAGCGGATACGGCCCTCCCTGCGCCATGCCACATGGCCCAGCATCACTAGCACCAGCGCGCCCGCCGAATACTCGGCCAGGAAGAGCAGCCCGCACATCGCCCCGAGGGCCACGGGCCAGCCGCTGGCCACCGGCCCGTCCCCCGCCCCCTCGATCCGTGCCAGGATCCCGAACGCGGCCAACGCGAGCACCATCAGCAGTGGCGTGCCGTCGAGTGAAACCGTCTGCTGCCAGGCCGCGACCGACACCAGCAATGCCAGCGCCGCCACCCAGCCCGTGCGGGCGTCAAAGAGCCTCCGGGCGAGCCCGTAGGTCAGTCCCGCCGCCAGCCAAAACAGGACCAGGTTGATCCCCAGCAGAAAATAATCCGCCGCAAAACCGTCCGGCGGCACCGGCGCGACGGCAAACAGGGATTCCCGCGCCCCCGCCGGCAGGAGCCGCAACGCCCCCGCAATGACCAGGGAGTAAAGCGGTGCCTGGTGCAGCTCGGGGTAAGGCCGGCCCGGATCGAACGGCACGCCGCGTTTCTGGAAAAACGCCACGGTCTGCGGATAGTTGACCAGCGTCGTGAAGCCTTCGCCCCGGGCCAGCTGGCGCCCGGTATCGGCCTGGAGCAGCGTCATCTCGCTCGCCGGACCGTGAAACTGCACCCAGGCCACGCGCAGCGACAGCGCCAGCGTCACCGCCAGCACGGCTGCGAGCGCAACCCCGCGCGCGCCGGCTCCCACCTCGAGCCAGTGGATCAGCTCCTGGATGGTCTTCGGGCGGCTCATTTAGGTAGCGCAGGCATTCTGCCTGCAGTCGCGTTCGGGTGCAGGCAGGATGCCTGCGCTACCCTCTTTGTCATTCTGAGCGCAGCGAAGAATCCAGTACGACTCTGTTGGCCGGGTCCCATTGGATTCTTCGCTGCGCTCAGAATGACAAACCCGCCTCATTTGTCCGTCACATCCAGCTCGGGCCACTGGGCCAGCTTGCGGTGCAGCGTGCGGCGGCTGATGCCCATCAGCTCGGCGGCCTTGGTGCGGTTGCCGCGGGCCTTGATCAGGGCCTCGCGCAGGAGGCGCTTCTCGTTTTCCTCGACGGAGAGCGGATTCGCGGGCGCGGCGCCCGGCGAACCGGCCGCCCCCGCCGCCGGCGTGGCTCCGCCGCGGTACTTCGCATCGAGGTCATACTCGCTCAGCGAGCCCCCGTGGTGGAGCACGACGGCGTTCTCGCAGAAATTGCGCAGCTCGCGGATGTTGCCCGGCCACGCATACGCCTGCAGCGTCAGCAGCGCCCCCGTCTCCAGCGTCAGCGGCGGCAGCCGGTTTTCCTCGCTGAACTGCTTCAGGTAATGGGTCAGCAGCAGCGGCACATCCTCGGCCCGCTCGCGCAGGGGCGGCAGCAGGATGCGCACGACATTCAGCCGGAAGAAGAGGTCCTCGCGGAATTTCCCGTCCTTCACCATCTGCTCGAGGTTGCGGTTGGTCGCGGCGACGAGCCGGACATCGAGGTCGATCGGCTTCGAGCCGCCGACCCGCTCGATGCTCTTGGTCTCGAGGAAGCGCAGCAGCTTCACCTGCGTGGACGGCGAGATCTCGCCGATTTCATCCAGAAACAGCGTGCCGCCATCCGCCGCCTCGAACCGGCCGATCCGGCGCTCCGTGGCGCCGGTGAACGAGCCGCGCTCGTGGCCGAAGATTTCGCTCTCGAGCAGGCTCTCCGACAGCGAGGCGCAATGGACCGCGATGAACGGCGCGCGCGCGCGCGGACTGGCCTGGTGGATCGCCTGCGCGATCAGCTCCTTGCCCGTGCCCGACTCGCCCTCGATCAGGATCGTGGCGCGCGACGGTGCGACGAGTTTCACGCGGTCGATGACCTCCTTGAGCCTCGCCGAGGTGCCGATGATGCCCTCAAAGCTGAATTTCTCGTCGAGGCGCTCGTGCAGCTGCTTCACCTCGACCTCGAGGGTCTTGGTCTTCAGCGCCCGCTGGATCAGGACCCCCAGCCGCTCGATGTTGACCGGCTTCGTGAGAAAATCGACCGCGCCGCGCTTCATCGCCTCGACCGCCGTCTCGATGTTGCCGTAGGCAGTCATCATCAGGACCGCCGGTTGGTTCGGCAGCGCCAGGGCCTTGTCGATGACCTTGAGGCCGGATTTGCCGGGCATGCGCAGGTCGGTCAGGACGACGTCGAACGGCTGCGCGTCCATGAGGTTGAAGGCCTCGTCGGCGTTGGCTGCGAGCGAGACGTCGTAATTTTCGGCCAAAGCCTGCTGCAAACCCTCGCGGGTGTGCTTCTCGTCGTCGACGATCAATACGCTCGGCACCATGCAGCTAGCAATCAGGCCCAGCCGGCAGGCGGGTCAATAGGGAAAAATTGGCACAGTGCCCCGAGCGAAGCTTGGGGCGGGAGAAAGGAGAAGGGATTTCGGGCGACGTACAATAAACAGGGGCTCCCGTCTGGTAAGATTCGAATTTGCCTTTTCCTTTCCTCCGGACTCTGCGGCGCCGCTTGCGGCGCTGCCGGGTCATCCCGCTCCTTTCTCCTTGCTCCCTGCTCCCGAGCGATGACGCGCCGCGCGTCATCGCTTCAGCGCCGCGTACCCTTCCTTCACGTCCTGCAAGCTCTGCTTGGGGTGATAGGGATAGGCGATGTAAGCGTCCGACATCTGCGGCCAGCTGTCGGCCAGGTTCCAGAGGAAGATGCCCCAGCAATTCGGCTGGTTGCCGTAGAACTCGATCCAGAACTTCGACGCCTCGCCCTGCAGCTTCTGCGTTTTTTCGATCAGGTCGGCCAGATCCTTCGGCGCCTCCCAGCCGCGCGCGGCGATGCTCTCGAAGTTCAGCCGGTAGCGCGCCACGCGGTCGAGCCGGATGCAATCCGCGCCGTGCGTGAGATATTCCTCATTGTAGACGGGCCAGAGGTTCGGCGGGCTGACGAAGGTCCGGATAACCTCCTCCGAGGGCAGGCTGAGATGGCCGATTTCCGTCACCATGCGCGGCTTCTGCTTCACGTAAAAGTCGGCCTTGTACGACATGCCGTGGCCCCAGATATGGCAGTCGCCCTCGGTCGGCGCGTTCTGGTCGTAGGTCAGCGGCGAGTACGGCGAGGTCGGCACGTAGGGCGTCAGCGGCGCGTGCGTGTGCACGACCGCCTTCAGCACTTCCTTGCTCAGGCGGTTGTGGCGGTAGGCCGGGTAGTTGAAACTGTTGTCGGCCAGCACGTCGTTCTCGTTGTCGCCAAACCACGCCACCACGCACGCATAGTGCCGCAGGCGCCGGACCTGGTACTCCGCCTCGCGCCTCGCCTCGTCGAGGAACGCCAGGTCCTGCGGATAGCAGCCGCAGGCAAACATGAAGTCGTGCGTGATGACGATGCCGAGCTCGTCGCACTTCGCATAAAACGAATCCAGCTCGTACACGCCGCCGCCCCAGACGCGCATGGCGTTGATGTTGGCATCCTTCGCCGCGGCGAGCAGCGGGTCGTAGCGGGCGTCGTTCACCCGCGCGAAAATCGCGTCGGCCGGCGTCCAGTTCATGCCCTTCAGGAAGATTTTCCGGCCGTTGATCGCGATGACGAATGAGATGCCGCCGTCGTCATCCGGCTCCTGGATCAGGGCGACCGTGCGGATGCCGAAGCGGCCGCGGCGCTGGTCCATGACCTTGCCGCCGCGCCGTAGCGTCGCGCTCCAGTCGTAGAGCGGCCGCGCGCCGTGATTGTGCGGCCACCAGAGCTTCGCCTGCGGGACGGTGAAGCGCTCGATGTGGCGGCCGCCGCTGGGATCGCAGGCGATGGACAGAGTGCGCTTCTGCCCGGCCACAGTGAGCTCGACCTCGACCGCGCCCGGTGCGCCGTGGTTGGGACGGAGCTCGACGAGGGCCTCGAGCTCGGCCGTGCCGTCCTTCAGCGCGACGGTGCTCACGAACACGTCGGCAAGCTCCACCTCGTCCACGAGCAGAAACGAAACGGGCTTCCAGATGCCGATCGTGACCATGCGCGGCGAGATGTTCCAGCCGTAGCACGACTGGGATTTCCGGACCTGCAGGCGGGTGATCTGCCCGTAACCGCGCACGTCGGACTGGCGGGCCGGCCGGTCGGGCGGGAACAGCGGCGCGCCGAGGCAGACCTCGAGTTTGTTGACGCCGGGCTTCACCTGATCAGTCACGTCAATCCGCAACGGCGTGAACATGTTGCTGTGTTTGCCGACTTCCTTGTCGTTCAGGTAAATCGTCGCGAAGACGTCGAGGCCCTCGAACAGCAGGTGCAGCCGCTGGCCCGGACCCGGCACCGGCGGCGTGAGCTCGGTGCGGTACCACCAGTCCATTTCCTCCATCCAGCGCAGCTTGTCGTGGTTGATGCCGAAAAAGGGATCGGCGATCAATCCGGCGCGCCGGTAGTCGAGGTGCACATCGCCGGGCACCTGCGCCGGCACCCAGCGCTCGTCCAGCGGCAGGGCCGAGCACGCCAGCGTCGGGCCCAGATTGGGCTCGGCATGCATGAGTTTCCAGGTCGCGATCAGGGGTACGGAGGTTTTCATCGGGGAAAAGCGGGGAGCCCGTTAAGAAGAGCGAATGGAGTGGCGCAACAAGGACGAAATGGGAATAAAAGCTCGAAGGTAGAAGTTCGAAATCCGAAACCCGATCCGTTCCCTGCCTGGATTGATTCCGTCCGCAGCCGGTCGAGCCCGGGGATTTCAAATTTAAGATGCGGGCCTCCTTCGAATTTCGAACTTCCACCTTCGGGCTTCCGCGCACCCGCGGCGCTCGGCTCAGTTTCCCAGCATCCGCACGCGGCGGTCCTTGCGCGGAAACTGGAGCGTCACGACCGTGCCGAGGCCTTCCTTGCTTTCGACCCCGATCTGGCCGCCATGCTCGCGCATGATGCGCTGCACGATCATCAGCCCGAGCCCGTGGCCGCCGGCCTTCGTCGTGTGATACGGCTGGAAGAGCCGGCCGAGATCCTCCGCCTTGATGCCCGCACCGGTGTCGCCAAACAGCAGGAACACGCTGTCGTCGTCCGCGCGCGACCGGATCTTGAGCTTGCCGCCGGGCGACATCGCCTCGACGGCGTTCTTCGTGATGTTGAAGAACACCTGCTTCAGCTGGTTCCGGTCGGCCATCACGACCGGGAGATCCGCGGGGGTCTCGGCCTCGACCTTGATGCCCCGGTCGGCAAGTTCGTTGTGCTGGAAACGGAGCACCTCGGCCAGCACGTCGGCCAGGTTGGTCTCGGCCAGGTCGGGCGGATGCGGCCGGATCGCCTCGAGGAAATTGCTGATGATGCCATCGAGCCGGCGGACTTCCTCCTGGCAGACCTGGATCGAGTCGGCCAGCGACGCGGATTCCTTGGGCGAAGCGGCCTGGAGCTTCTTCAGCTTCCGCTCGATGAGCTGCAGGTGGATCGTGAGCGAATTGAGCGGGTTGCCGAGTTCATGCGCCACGCCGGCCGCGAGCAGGAGGATGGAGGAGGTGCGCTCGCTTTCGATCCGCGCCTCGGTGGTCTGCTTGTCCTTCGTGATGTCGGACAGGATGACCGCGAAACGGTGCTGGGCGGACTTCCCCTCCCCGCGGAACGGCACCATGTAGAGGCGCACGCTGCGCGGCTCGGGGTAGGTCAGCTCGAATTCCCGCGCGACGACCGGCGACACCGCGCGGTCCGCATCGAGCGCCGCCTCCAGCGAGGTGCGCAGGCCCGGGACGATCCGCCAGAGGGTTTCGCCCGTGATGGCCTCCGCGCCCAGGCCGACCAGCCGCTGGGCGGCGGAGTTGGCGTACTCAATGCGGCCGTCGGCGGTGATGACGAGCACGCCCTCCTGCAGTGTGTTGAAGATGTCCTCGAACAACCCGCGCTCGCGCGCGAGGCGCTGCACGAGGTTCGCCAGGTTGACCGAGTCGAGCGCATCGAGCCGCCCGAGCACACGGTCGAGCGAGGAATGTTTCTTGCCAGGCATCGGGCGTCGTTGTGCACGAGCCCGCCGGGCCGGTCAATGTCCGGCCGGCAGCACGAATCCTCCGGACAAGCCGTCCGATTGCCTGGCGGGCTCAGCGAGCCTGCCCTGCCCTGCCTTCCACTCGCCCAAGGCCGGCGCAAAGAACGGCTCGCCGGGTCCAAAATCCCCGATCCATATATCCTCGTCCGCCTTGACCGCGCCGGCCGCCGGCGCCGCCACCAGGTCGATCCCGTCACTGTCCGCCTGCCTGATCCGGCCGGCCCACCGGCCGGCGGCGTTGTACACGCTCGCGCCGGCATAGGCGTTCGCAAGGATAAGGTGCGTCTTGGTCGTAAGCCGGGTTCCGCGCACCGCCGACACCCGCGCCAGCCCGACGGCCGCATCATCACGCAGCGTCAGCACCAGTTCGTCCCCGTCGATCCGGGCCGCGGTCATGGTGTTCGCCGTGCGGCAGTCCCGGCCAAAATTCACCACCCGGCCCACGAGCGCGGCAGCCTCCTCGGCCGTGGCCGGCACGGCCAGCCGCACGCCGACCGTCGAGCCCGGCAAATCCACGCGGCTGATTTCACCCGCCCAGGTTTTCACCTCGGTCGCGAGCCGGCCATCGAGCCGGACCCCCGGCCCGTCCGCGGTCCATGCCCGCTCCCAAGCCCCGTCGGCGCCAAGCGACGCCACGGTCACGCGCGCCGCGGTATCGAGCCGGTGGCCGCGAACCTCCACCCGATGCTCCGCGCCCGGCGCACCCACAACGATCACATCGGCCCCGCCATCGGGCCGACTGGCCACCACGGCCACGCCGCCGGGAAGCTCGATGCGCTCCACCGCCGTCAGGAGTCCCTCGCCGTCGTTCGGCTCCAGCACGCTCACAAAGCGGCTCTCCAGGGTTTCGCCCGCCCGGGCCGCATGGCGGGCGATCATGTAGTGCACCGCCTGCGGAAACTTCACCGGTGAAACGCGGGCCTCGGCCACGATGATCTCCTGCCCGGCCTGGGGCAGCAGCCGCACGCGCAGCTTCGCCTTCGCGTCCTTCTCGTGCGTGTAGTCGCCCAGGACGTCGCCCCGCACCAGCCGGCGGACGCCTGCCAGATGCTGGAAGCCCGAGCCACGGTAGGCCATGTACCCGCCCTGGTAGTTTTTCGCGCCCAGCTTGGGATCGTCGTAGATTTCCCCGACCTGGATGTTTTCGCCGGCGAGCGTGCCGGTCTCCTGCACACGCCAGTCGCCCCCGGCCAGCGTGAATTTCCCAGGCGGGCCGTGCAGGCTGTAGTCATGCTGCCGGCCGCCCCGCACGTCGAAGACATCCACCACGTAGCTCCGGCCCCCGCCGGAATCGACCATCACCTGGGTGCGCCGGTACACGTCGCATTGCGGGTAGGTCCCGGGAGCATCCACCGCCATCGCCCGCGACCAGGTGCCGACGGCGAAGAGTTCGACCGTGCCGGCGACATTGCCCGGCTGCGTGCCCGCATCGACGGTCACCGTGTTGTGGGAAATCGTGTTGAGCGACCACGTGAAGACGCCGGGCACGAGTTCGTTCATCGCGTCGGGGTAACCAAGCTCGGGCATCATCGGCTGGCCATGCGCGTAGAGATCGAAGGCCAGGCGGTCGTAATGGGAATGCGTCACATGCAGCCCGTAATACAATGAAAGCGCGGTCGTGTCCGCCGGGTCGTTCAGGAGGCCGAGCCCGAAGCCCGACAGCAGCCGCGACGGCTGCGGCGGGAGATAGCGGCCCGGGGCGTCCGGCGCCTGCACCTCGACCGGCGGGTTCAGCAGGGCGTTGAAGTCCCGGAACCCCGTGGCGCCCGCCGCCCCGAACCCCGCCAGCACCTGCGCATAGCGCGGGTCGTGGTACAGCTGGTAGGCGATCTGGTAGGCCGTCAGGTTTTCCTCGATGGCCGTGCCGCCGTAGACGGTGAAACTGTCGCCGATCGCAGGGGTGTATTTCCCGATGGCGACCGCCTCCAGCGGCGCATTGAACAGCCGGCGCAGCCGCGGCAGCGTCGCCACGTCGCGGCCGAGCCGGGGCAGCAGGGTCGCCAGCTGGCTGAGGTTCGCCACCCAGTGGGCGTTGTACTCGGGCGACTCGTAGGGCTCGCCGTCGCGCCAGAGCAGGCTGGTGAGGGCGTAGCGCAGGCCCATGAACATCGTGCCGCCGGGTTCGTCGATGATCGAGGCGAGGTAGCGCGCGTTGTCGCCGTGCTGGCGCACGATCGCGAGCACGAGCAGCGAGCGCTGGTGCATGCCGTAGTTGCCGCGCGTCTTCCACTCGTAGTACGCGTCGATGCCGTCCTCCAGCAGGTTGGCCTCGATGGATGCCCGCAGCGCCGGCCCGTCCTGGCCGTAGAGCCGCTGCAGCGCCGCGTCGCCGTCGAGCGACGGCCAGATCGCGTCGTAGGCCTCGGCGAACCCGGCGATAAGGTAGCTCTCCCAGATGGCGTTGACGACCTTCCCGGTGTAGCGCTCGCCCTTCGCCGCCAGGATCTCCCCGAAGCGCGACTGGCTCTCGTGGTCCATGTTGGGGTAAACCTCGGCGATGCGGCGCAAAAGGACCGCAGCCTTGTGCGCATAGCGGGCGTCGCCGGTCAGCAGATACGCCCGCGCAAGCGAGGCGAGGCCGGTCGCGAGGTTCGGGTGCGGCGCGGTGCCGTGCATCATCCAGAGCCAGTGGTTCCAGTACGCGACAAACCAGTAGCGCTGGCCGTCGGGCGCCACCCAGCCGCGGCCGTCGTCCACGTACGGGCCGTTGAAATCGCTGCGGTCCTTGAAGCCGCTATGGTAGAACTTGCCATAGTCGTTGCTCGGATAGGTCTCGCCGCCGATCGGGCACTTTACCTTGAAGGGCTCCTTTGGGTCGATGATCCACGGGTAGCTGTTGCCAGTGACCTCGAAGATCTTCCGGCCATGGATGGGGCAGCCCGCCGGACAGCAGTCGAACGCCCGCGGCACTTCCGCGCCCGTGACCACGTCGCGCAGCGCCTCGTCGGTCCATGCGACCCAGTAGTCGGCGTCCTTGATGTAACCCTCCGCCAGCGCCCGGGCCGCGGGATACCGGGCGACGTTGGCGCGCGCCCGGGCCACTTCGGCGTCGGTGAACAGCGTGCGCGCATCCTTCAGCGGAAACCGCGGCGTGCGCGGCCGGACCGGCAGGATCTCCCCGACCTTCAGCGCCGGATGCGGCGTGCCCGGGGCCGCCCAGTCGCTGGCGGAATGGGCCGGCAGCAGCGGGCACGTGCCCAGGCCCAGGAGGGTCATCAGGTATTTCCGGAGGTTCTTCATGGTTAGCCTTTGACCGCGCCCACCAGCATGCCACTGACGAAATAACGCTGGCCCGCGAGAAAAATTCCGAGCACCGGCAGCAGCATGAGCAGCGAACCCGCCATCACGTACTGCCACTGGGCGCCGCTCGCCTGCTGGAATTGCTGGAGGCCGATCGGCAGGACGCGCAGCTGCTCCAGGTTCGTCACGACCAGCGGCCAGAGGAGGTTGCTCCACGCCCCCATGAACGTGAAGATCGCCAGCGTGGCGAGGCCGGGCTTCGCCAGCGGCAGGATGATCCGGGAGAAAATCTGCCAGTGCGTCGCCCCGTCGATCCGCGCCGCCTCGTCCAGTTCCCGCGGGATGCTGAGCAGGAACTGCCGCAGCAAAAACGTCCCGTACGCCGAGAACATCCCTGGCACGATGAGGGCGAAATAGGAATCGACCCCCACGAACCGCCCGACCGCCGTCGCGTCCGGTCCCGTCCCGAGGTAACGCAGGCCCATCCAGTCCACGAACGGGCACATCGCCTGGAGCCAGGCGGGGATCAGCCGGATCACCGCAAAGTTGGGGATGAGCGTTGTCGTCGCCGGCACCATCATCGTCGCAAGGTAGAGGAGAAACAGTCGGTCCCGCCCCGGCCAGCGCAGCCGGGCGAAGGCGTAGGCGGCGCAGGCGCTCGTCAGCACCTGCCCCGTCGTCGTGAAAAACGCCACGATCAGGCTGTTCAGGTAGTACCGCAGGAAGGTGACCCGGGTCCACACTTCGGCAAAGTTGCCCCAGTTCCAATCGCGCGGGATGAAGATATGCCAGAGCGAGTCCCCCGGCTGCAGCGCCATCCGCGCGGACCCGAGCGCCGTCGTGAACATGAGCCCGAGCGGCAGCGCCATCGTCAGCCCGAACAGGATGAGCGGCAGGTGCAGGAGCGTGCGCAGGGTGGGTTTCATGGTCAGGCGCCCTCCGATCCGCCGCGGCGCCAGTTGACGAGCGTCACCGCGAGCGTGATGAAGAAGATGACCCACGCGATGGCGGACGCGTAGCCCAGCTCGAAGAACCGGAAGGCCTTCAGGTAAACGTAATAGCCCAGCGTCGTGGTCGACCCGTACGGCCCGCCGTCCGTCATGATGTACGCCGTGTCGAAGCCCGACTGCAGCCCGTAGATCAATTCGATCGTGACGATGAAAAACGTGGCTGGCCGCAGCGCCGGCCAGGTCACGTGCCAGAACTGCTGCCAGCGGTTCGCCCCGTCGATGCGCGCCGCCTCGTGCAGTTCCTCGGACACGCCCTGCAGCGCCGCGAGATAGACGACCATGCTGAGGCCGCCCACCTTCATCCACAGGGTCATGAAAATCAGCGAAGGCTTTGCCAGGGCGGGATTCTGCAGCCAGCTGGGGCCGGGCAGATCCATCCGGGCCAGCAGTGCGTTGAACAGCCCGTAGTTCGGCTCGAACATGTATTTCCAGAGGTAAAAGATGGCCGCCCCGTAGAGGATCGAGGGCAGGAAGTACACCAGCCGGTACGCCGCCGTGAACCGCAGTTTCCGGTTCAGCGCCAGGGCGAGCACCAGCGAGCCCGCGATGTTCAGGGGCAGCGCCAGCAGCATGAAGAGCGTGTTGCCGAGGTACTGCCAGAACTCCGGGTCGTTGGCCTGCCAGCCCTGCGGCGTGCCGTGAAACCCGAACAGGCCCGTGAAATTGGCGAGCCCGATCCAGTGCGGCCGCGACAGCGCGTCCCAGCTCGTGAACGAGAGGTACAGGGACACCGCCACCGGACCCGCCGTGAACACCAGGAAGCCGAGCAGGTTCGGCAGCAGGAACGCCACGGCCGGGCGCACGTCGCGGTTCGCGTCGTTCAACTTCATCGGTAGAATCCCTTCTGCTTCTCCCGCGCCAGCCAGCGGTAGATCTCGTCTTCCAGGGTCTGCAGGATGACCGGGATCGGGACATCCGGCTCCGCCGTCAGCTGCCCGAGCCGGCTGTCGATGATGCGGCGCAGTTCGCCGAGCCCCGGGCCGTTGACCGGCAGCCGGCTCCGGCCCGCCTCCAGCGTGTCGAAAAAATACTGGACCGAGCGCGGATAACCCGGGGCCGCGCGGACCGCGGGATCGTCCATCATCTCGCGGTAGACCGGCATGTAATTCCCGGTGCGGACATGGAGCATGATGTTCTCGCGCGAGAGATAAAACCGCAGGAACCGCCGGGCCGCCTCCGCATGCTTCGTCCGGGCGGAGATGGCCAGCAGCTGCGCCCCCGCCGCCGTCACCCGGTCGCCGCGCGGTCCCGCCGGGAACGGGATCACGTCCCAGGCAAACGTCGCCGGCTCCTGGCTGCCCGGATGGCCCCAGATCCCCATGATGTACATCACCGCCTGCCCGGTGCTGAACATGCCGTAGGGCGTGCCTTCGTCGGAGGCCTTCGTCGTTTCCGCCCGCGACAACAGTCCCCGCGCGCCCACGACCCGCCGCACATAACGGCACATTTCCTCCGCCTCCGGCGAGTTCACCAGCACCTTCGCCGGGTGCCGGCTGTCATCGAACACCCGGCCCCCGAATGTGAACAGCATGCTCGTCATGTCGGGCATCGCCCCGAAAAATTCCGCCGGCGCCTCCGGATGGCCCGACAGCCGGGACAGCCGCGGCGCCCATTGCTCCACCCACGCCCAGGTGACGCCAGCCGGCGGCGGGATCGTCACGTGGCCCCGCGCCAGCAGCTCCAGGTTCACCTGCGGGATCACCCCGGACACCCCGTAGGGCACGACATAATAGCGGCCGTTGTAGAGCAGGTCCTGCGGCACGATCGGCATGAAAGTCAGGTGCTGCTCGCGCTGCGCCGCCGCCATCAGGTCGGTGACATCCATCAGCAGGCCCCGGTCCGCCCATTCGTAGTAGGCATTGACGTCGACCGTCATGATGTCGGGCATCACGCCGCCCACGATCAGGGTCTGCATCTTTTCGTTGTAGGCACCGGAAACCGGGGTCAGCTCGACCCGGATCCCGGGGTTTTCGCTCTCGAAGCGGGCGATCGCCCGCTGTTCCAGGTCGGCCACCGGGCCGCCGCCCCAGAGATAAAACTGCAGCACCGTCACCCCGGGGTCCGGCGAACGCGTGCAGCCCGCCCCCAGGGCGCAGAGCATCGCAACGGACAGAAACCGGGAGCAGAGTGACACGGGGCGTAACAAAGCGCGAACCATGCCGCCGGCGCCGCGACCAACAAGAAAAAAAACCCTCAGGTTGGGGCCAGTAGCCGCGAGCAGGGCGCCACTCGGCGCAGGGTCGGCCGCCCGGTCGCACCGCCGCCCGGTGCGCGGGCGGATGGCCGCGTCTTTCGCGTCCCTCAGAGAAAATCCATCTGCGCCGGGTCCGAGTGCTGCGCGAGGAGTTTCCGCAGAAACAGATCGCGGTGCTGCACGCAGCGCCCGCGCCGCAGCACCGCCTCGCGGTGCTCCTCCGTGCCGTAGCCCTTGTGCTGGCTGAAACCATAGCCGGGGAACCGGGTGTCCAGGTCGTTCATCAGCCGGTCCCGCGTGACCTTCGCGATGATGCTCGCCATCGCGATGCTCAGCGACCGGGCGTCCCCGCTGACGATCCCGGTGTGCGGATACGGGAAATTGCGCAGCGCCAGGCCGTCGATCAGGATGCGCGCCGACACCGTCGGCTGGAACGCCGCGATCTCCTCGGCCGAGGCGAACAGGTCCGGCTCGCGCTTCCGCTCGAACGCCTCCGGCGGATAAATGCCCGCGATGGCGCGCCGCATCGCGAGCTTCGTCGCACCCAGGATGTTGAACTGCTCGATCTCCGCCACGTCGGCCACGCCGTAGTGCGCGTGGATCTGCCCCTGGGCGGCCAGGGTTTCAAACTCCAGCCAGAGTTCTTCGCGCTCGGCCGGCGTGAGCTGCTTGGAGTCGTTGACGCGGACCGCTTTCGTCGTCGCCCAGCGCCCCTCGAGAAACTGTCGCGTCACCAGCACCGCCCCGGCCACCACCGGCCCCGCCAGCGCGCCACGCCCGGCCTCGTCGACCCCGATCAGGCCGGCTACCCCCTCGATCTGCTTCAGGTCAAACCCACGGAGCTGGCGCCGCTTGGCCATGGTGTCGGATCAGACGGCCTCACCACTCCATCTTCGGCGGCGGCGGCTTGAGCGGGAGCTCGTCGAGCTTGCCGGCCGCGGAAACCACTTCGTACGCCGTGCGGAAATGGAGTTTTGCGAACTCGCCGAGGGCGCGCACGCCGAACTTCGCCATGATTTCGTTCGCCTGTTCTTTCACGAGGGGACCCGCCCCTTTCTGCAGCTTCGCGCCGAACTTCTTGGAGAGCGCGTGCATCTGCCGGACGAACTCGGCGCGCGCGACGACCGACGCCGCGGCCACCACCGGGTCCTCCTCCGCCTTCGTGCGCATGCGCAGCTCAAAGCCCTCGACCTTCTTCTTCGCGAGCTCGCGCTGGACCAACGGCTGCTCGGTGAACTGGTCCAGCAGGCCCCACGGCACGCGCTTCGCCAGGAGGGCCTGCTCCAGCGCCGTGGCATGCTGCCAGGCGAGCAGGCTGTTCAGGTTGGCCCGCGGCCGCGCCATCAGCTCGTTGTACTTCGGCATCCCGCAAAAGCAGGTCCGCACGACGGCGCCGTTCGTCTCCCGGATCAGCTTGTCGAGCTTGATGATCTGGCTCTCGGCGATCTTCTTCGAGTCCTTCACGCCCGCTTGGATCCACGCGTCGATGGCCGGCCGGTCCGCAATGACCGTGGCCGCGATGACCGGGCCGAAAAAATCGCCCTTCCCGCTCTCGTCGAGTCCGGCGTGCGACTCGAACCAGTCGGGATGCAGCACCTCGTCATAGCCGAGCTTCGCCGCACCCGTGACCTCGGGCTCGAGCGTGTTCGTGACGAAGTCCTCCGTGCCCTTGCCGGCGATGACCACCTTGCCGCTGGTGTAGGCGGCAAGGTTGATCTTCAAGTGGTCAGCCTTGTAGGCAAAGCGCGTGTAGGCGACCTCGAACGGCATGAAACTCCGCGCCTCGCAGATCGCGCGCAACTTCTCCATCTGGGCGTCATCCAGCTTGGCCGTGTAGGAGGCGAGCTTCTTGGGGGCCTCTTCATCGGAGGTCGGCTTCTTGGGCATGGAGGTAGCTGGCCACAAAAAGGCACAAAAACACACAATAAATAAAGTCCTGTTCTTTCGTTTGCCCAAATTCTGTGCCTTTTCGTGCCTCGTCGTGGCCAACTCCCCCACAGCCTCCCTTTTGGCGGCCAAGCCCGCCTTCCAGCGCGCCCTGGCCGACTGGTACCGCGCTCATGCCCGCGTGCTGCCCTGGCGCGAGTCTCCGTCGCTCTACAAGACCGTCGTGAGCGAGTTGATGCTGCAGCAGACGCAGGTGAAGACCGTCCTCCCCTACTTCGCCCGCTGGCTCGCCGAGTTCCCGGATTTCGCCGCGCTGTCCGCCGCGCCCGAGGCGCGCGTCCTGAAGCTTTGGGAAGGCCTCGGCTACTACTCGCGCGCCCGCAACCTCCACCGGCTCGCCCGGAACCTCGCCGCCCTGCCCGCCCCGCCCCGCACCGCGGCCGAGTGGCAGGAGCTTCCCGGCGTGGGGCCGTACACCGCCGCCGCAATCACGAGCATCTCCTTCGGCGCGCCGGCGGCATGCGTGGACGGCAATGTGGTCCGCATCCTCGCACGCCTGACCGCCGACGCCACGCCCTACCGCGATTCCGCCAGCGCCTCAAAAGCCTTCACGCCCCTCGCCAACGCGCTGCTGCCCGCAGTCCATCCCGGCGATCACAACCAGGCCATGATGGAGCTCGGCGCCACGGTCTGCTTCCGCCAGAGCCCGCTCTGCCTGACGTGCCCGGTGCGCGAATTCTGCGCCGCCGGCCGGCAGGGCGACCCCGGGGCCTATCCGCGCCTCGCGCCCAAAAAAATGGAGCAGCTGTCCGTCACGCGCGTTTGGTCGGAGCGCCAGGGCGCGCTGCTGCTGCACCTAACCGCCGCCGACGCGCGACGTTTTGCCAGCATGCATGAACTCCCCACCGCGGAGCAGGCCGGCCTCGACAAGACCTTGGTCACGCGCGGCAAACTCCTCGCCAAAAAACGCCGCGGCATCACGCGTTATCAGGTCACCGAGTCGATCTACGCTGCCGCCGCCCCCCGCGGAAAACTGCAGCCCGGTCTGGTCTGGGTCCCGTTCGCTACGCTCGACACCCTCACCCTCACCGGCCCCCACCGCCGCTGGATCAACGAGCTCCTCGCCGCCCGCTGACCTTCTCATTCTCCCAACCCCAACGCCAGTGTCACGTAATACGTGACACTGGCAAAAACCCAGAAATCACCATGAACAGCTACATTCATCCCCGTTTGCGGCCTTTTTTCGAACTCGCCGAGATGCTTGAACAGGCCGCGCGCGCGACGAGCAGGTCATTGCGGCAAAAGCATCATGCGTGGACTCGGCCGCGCGCCGGCGCCACGCTCCGACCCGGCCCCGGGACGCCTTTGTGGAACGAACTGGCCCGGATCGCCGCCGCGCATACGGTGCGCTATGGGGAGAAGGCCAAACTGGGCCGCCATCTCGGCGTGCCGCGCCAGCGGGTGCATGAGTATCTCATCGCCCAAACGGCCTGCCCCGACACGGAGCGGGCGCTCCTCCTGATCACCTGGCTGCTCACCCGGCATGAGTCCGTCGGCACCGACCAGCCTCGGATCCCCTCGCCGAACCCCAAACCCAGTGTCACGTAATACGTGACACTGGCATCGGGGGGGAGCCCCGGGCGGTTGCTGGCACGGTTGAATGCAACGATCCAAGAGGGCCGAGGCCTGCGCAAGGCCGGGGACTTGCTTGGCGGATCGATCTCCGCGCCCTCACATCTCGCACTTAGCTGGACGCCATCAGTGCCTCGATCCGCTCCTTCGAGCTGCGCACGTCCTCTACGGCGATGCGCGGGCTGAGCTCAAGCACAAGCAGGTGCTCGGGCCGCCAGAAGCTGCTGACCATCTTGAAATCGATCCGGCCCGTCCCGACGCCCTGATGGTCGTAGCCTTCCGCATCCACATCGTGCAGGTGGAATCCGATCAGCCGCGGCGCCATTTTTTCCAGGAACGCCCGCTGGTCCAGCACCCCCATCGTCTGCTTGATGTCCGCGTGTCCCGTGTCGTGCCAGTACCCCACCGGCGCCTCCGCGGGCAGCCCGGCCAGGAACCCGGCGTAATCGTCATCCAGCGGCAGCTCGTCGAATTTCTCGCGGTTCTCAAACCCGAGCTTGATTCCCTTCCCGGCCGCATAGCCAAGGATTTCGGCCACGCTGGCCTGCGTCTGCAGCCAGAAGGGACCCATCTGCTTCCTCAGCCGCACAAAGGCCTTGGCCAGCAGCGCCTGGTAGGCCTTGTCGTCGGCCAGGCGGACGCCCGGGTGTCGTTCGGCATAGTCGCTGAGCTTGATTGCGGGATTGAACCAGAAGAATCCCACGCTCCCGAGATGACAGACCAGGACGCGCGCCCCGACCTGGGCGGCGAAGTCGATCGAGCGCTTGGTGTACCTCAGCCACTGGTCGTGCTCCTGCTGCGCGCTGGAGGAAGGCTGGAACAGGTTCGGCGCCGCATGGACAACCCCCGTCGGCAGCGGGCAGAAATTGTGGGTGGAGCCGATTTTGACCACGCCTTCGTCCACTGCCTTGAGGAGGCCGGGGACGAGGGTGATCCGGATCCCGTGGCTCAATTCGATGAACTCGAAGCCCAGGCCGGCCATTTCCTGAGCCATGGCGTAGCCGTCGGTATGCCGGGACGAGCACCAGCTGGTGGAAAGGGACAGGGTCGGTTGCGCGCAGGCCACAGGCCCTCACGAAGTCAGCGCCCGGCCGGATTGCACCATAAAAAAGCCGCGCCCCCGGAAAAGGAGGCGCGGCGAAAGTTGGCTAACTCGCTCCGGGCGAGGGCTTACTCGGCGTAGCGACGGCGCAGCATCTGGGTGAAGGCCTGGACCTTCTCCTTGCGGCGGCGCTTCTCGCAGGGCTTCTCGTAGTAGCGCTTGGCGCGGGTGCCCTTGATGATGTTCTCGCGATCGAGCTTCTTCTTCATGCGGCGCAGCGCACGGTCAACCGGCTCGTTCTTGCGGATCTTGATTTCGATGGACATGTGGTCGGACGTGTTTGTGAAAGGAAAAGCCGACAAATAGGCCAAGCCTCGCGTCGCGCGTCAATGGCTTTTTTGGGCTGGTTTCGGGGCAGATTTTGAATGTGGAACTCAGAAACTCAGGAACCGGCCAGCCCAGCCAGCTGGCGAAGCCATCGAGAAAATCTCCGGCTCCCTTCCTGATTTCCTGAGTTCCCCATCACTCTCCATTTCCCGCCTTGCGCATGCCCACCGACTGGCTTGCTTAGGCCTCTCTCCGTGCCGTCCGTCGATAAAAACTTCGTCCATCTCCATGTCCACTCGGACTACAGCCTCCTGGACGGCGCCTGCCGGATCGACCGTCTGATGGACCGGGCCGTCGAGCTTGGCATGGGCGCCCTCGCTCTCACTGATCACGGCAACCTCTACGGCGCAGTCGAGTTCTACAACACAGCCAAGTCCAAGGGCATCAAACCCCTCATCGGCTGCGAGCTCTACCTCGTCGAGACCTCCCGCCTCGAGAAGCACGGCCGCTCCGACGATGAGGGCAAGAGCATCTTCCATCTCGGCCTGCTGGCCAAAAATCTCACCGGCTACCAGAACCTGCTCAAGCTGGTCTCCGACGCCCACCTCAAGGGGTTTTACTACAAGCCCCGCACCGACCTCGAGACCCTCGCCAAATATTCCAACGGCCTCATCGGTTTCACTGGCTGCCTCGCCTCGCTCGTCCCACAACACCTGCTCCACGACCGTTACGAGGACGCCCAAAAGGCCTGCGCCCGCTTCGTCGACCTCTTCGGCCGTGAGAATTACTTCGTCGAGATCCAGGACCACGGCATCCCTGAGCAACGCAAGATCATCCCCGGTCTCCTCAAGCTCGCGGAGGAATTCAACCTCAAGGTCATCTGTACGAATGACGTTCACTACGTCCGCAACGCCGACGCCGGCCCGCACGACGCCATGCTCTGCATCCAGACCGGCGCAAAGATCGAGGACGAGAAGCGCATGCGTTTCGACGGCACGCAGTTTTACCTGAAATCACGCGACGAGATGGCGAAGCTGTTCCTCGAGGTGCCCGAGTCGGTGCTGAACACCCAACTCGTCGCCGAGATGTGCGACCTGACCATCCCGTTCCCCAAGGGCAGCGAGCGCTATCCGAAATACCCGCTGCCCGCCGAACTCAGGACCGACCGCTCCGGATATCTTCTTGATCTCTGCATCGCCGGCCTGAAGCGCCGCTACGGCGTGGATTACCATAGCCCGGGCAAAGCCGCCGATCCCGCGCTCGCGCAAGTCCTCGTCGATCGCCTCGATTTCGAACTCAGCATCATCGGCAAGACCGGCTTCATCGATTACTTCCTCGTCGTCTGGGATTTCATCGACTGGGCCAGGCGGCAGGGCATCCCCGTCGGCCCCGGCCGCGGCTCCGGCGCCGGCTGCATCGTCGCCTACGTCCTCGGCATCACTAACCTCGACCCGCTCCGCTTCAAGCTGCTCTTCGAGCGCTTCCTCAACCCCGAGCGTGTCTCGCCGCCGGACTTCGACATCGACTTCTGCATGCGCCGCCGCGGCGAGGTCATCGACTACGTCCGCCAGAAATACGGCAACGACTGCGTCGCCAACATCATCACCTACGGCACGCTCGGCGCGAAGATGGTCATCCGCGACGTCTCCCGCGTCCACAACCTGCCCTACGCCGAGGCCGACCGCCTCGCCAAGATGATCCCCGACGAGCTCAACATCTCGCTCGAGGACGCCCAGAAGAAATCCGCCGAGCTCCGCGACGAGGTCGCGCGGAATCCCGTTGCGAAAAAGATCTTCGACCAGGCGCTCGTCCTTGAGGGCATGGTCCGCAACACCGGCAAGCACGCCGCCGGCATCATCATTACCGACCGGCCCCTCGAGGAGTTCGTCCCGCTCACCCTGCAGGAAGGCGATGTCACCGTGCAGTACGACATGAACGCGGTGTCGAAGCTCGGCCTACTGAAGATGGATTTCCTCGGCCTCAAGACGCTCACCGTCATCGCCGACGCCGTGGACCACATCCGCCGCACCGCCGACCCGAAATTCGACCTCGAGGCCGTCGGCTTCGAGGACCCGAAGACCTACGCCCTCCTCAACACCGGTCGCACCACCGGCGTATTCCAGCTGGAATCCACCGGCATGCAGGCGCTCTGCCGCCAGATCAGCCTGTCGTCGATCGACGAGATCGTCGCCCTCATCGCGCTCTACCGCCCGGGCCCGATGGAATGGATTCCCGACTACGTGCGCGGCAAGAAAGACCCGAGCACCGTCAAGTTTCCGCACAAGCTCCTCGAGGAGGTCTGCCGCGAGACCTACGGAGTGATGGTCTACCAGGAGCAGGTCATGGAGGCCGCCAAGATCATCGCCGGCTACACGCTCGGCGGCGCCGACATGCTGCGCCGCGCCATGGGCAAGAAGGACCCTGTGGGCATGGCACAGGAGCGCGACAAGTTCGTCGCGGGCGCCAAGCAGGTGAACAACATCGACGAGAAGACCGCCAACTCGATCTTCGACATCCTGAACAAGTTCGCCGGCTATGGCTTCAACAAGTCCCACTCCGCCGCCTACGCCGTCCTCAGCTACCAGACCGGCTACCTCAAGGCGAACTACCCCGCCCAGTTCATGGCCGCCATGCTGTCGAGCGAGCTCGGCAACTCGGAGAAGGTCTCCCACTTCGTGGCCGAGTGCGAGTCGATGGGCCTGCGCGTCCTTGGGCCGGACGTGAATGAATCACGCGAAATGTTCACCCCGGTATTTCACAAGTCAGCCGGCGATCCGACGCCGGCCGCCGGCCGTGCAGAAGCCGAAAGCGCGCGCGGCGAAGCCGCGATTCGGTTCGGCCTCGCCGGCATCAAGGGCGTCGGCGAGCAGGCCGCGTTGAAGATCATCGAGGAGCGCGACAAGAACGGCCCTTTCCACGACTTCGCGGACTTCATCTCCCGCGTCGACGCCCGCGCGCTCAACAAGCGCGTGCTCGAGCACCTGGTGAAGACCGGCGCCTTCGACTTCAGCGGCGCCCCGCGCAAGCCGCTCTTCGACGGCATCGACGCCGCCCTGTCCACCGTCGCCTCCACCGCCCGCGACAAGGCCGCCGGCCAGAACACCTTCCTCGACATGCTCGCCGAGGAGGCGCCGGCCAAGGTTGTGGGCGGGGTGCCCACGCCCCGCGTGGTAACCCAGCACGGCACCGCCGGCGACTTCAGTTCGGCCGAGCGCCTGCAGTTCGAGAAGGAGCTGCTCGGCTTCTATGTGTCGGGCCACCCGATGAACGTCTACACGGGGCTTGCCGAGGCCATCAACACGTTCACCGAGGACGAACTCCTCCGGCTCGGCGACCGCACCGAGTTCCGGCTCTGCGGCATCGCCTCGAACATCACGAAGAAACTCTCGAAGAAGGACAACCGCCCGTGGGCCGCCTTCACGCTCTCGAGCAAGCGCGCCGCCCTCCAGCTCAACATGTTTGCCGACGCCTATGCGGCGTACGCGCAGAACCTGCTGCCCGACACGCCCGTGCTCGTGCAGGGCAACATCATCGGCGGCAACGACGGCACCCGCATCAACATCAAGGAGTGCTACCCGCTCGAGAACTTCGTCACCGGCATCGTCCGCAAGGTCACCTGGCTCCTGCATCCCGCCCACCCGGAGCTGCCCGCCTTCTTCCGCCTGCTCCGCGACACCATCAACGGGCAGTCGGGCGACACGCGTATGGAATTCGCCTTCGTGTTTGACGACCGCGCCGCACCCGTCGCCGAGGCCAGCGGCGCGCTCGGCTGGAAACTCACCGCGCCGGTCTTCCAGCAGCTCCGCGCCCATCCCGCCGTCGCCGGCGTCCAGCTCGAGACCAAGCGCCTCGAGCTGAAGCAGGACCGCCGCTGGGCCAAGCGCGGGTAGGATCAGGGTGGAGCGCATTGCCCCAATGCGCTGGGTAGCTCTGCCCACAGTTGACCCTCGACCGAGCCAAACAACGCGTTGAGGCCAACGCCTTCCCCCCGCGATTCCCGAACAGGGCAGGTCAAAGACCCGCCCGACCCCATTTCAGGGTTTGTGCTTCGCGCCCTTCGCGTGCTTCGTGGTGAAACACATGCCCGATCAAGCCACGCTCAACCACGCCGCCCAGGTCCTTGCCGGCATCTCCGCCGACCAGCGCGCCGACACCGCGCTGCGCTTCTACCTCGAGGGTCGCCGCTATCTCCAGCCGCCGGTGAAGCGCGTCATCAGCCACACGGTCTTCGTCTATTTCCGCTGGCTGTCCTGGCTCGATCCCAAGGCCTCACCGCAGAAACGCCTCGAACAGGCCGTCGCGCTTCACGAGCGCTTCCTGGCCGACCCGAAATCCGTCAAGGCCGAGACCCTTGCCGTCCGTGCCGTGCCCGCCTGGCTCTGGACCGAGCTGGATTTTCCCGCCGACACCACCGGCGAAACCACGGCGAAGGCTGGTTATCTTCGCCAGCTGCAACGCGATCCCGCCCTCTGGCTGCGCGCCCGCCCCGGCCAGGGCGCCGCGCTCGCAAAATCCCTCTTCGCCTGCGAGCCGACCGACCGCGCCCCCGATGCCCTCCGCTTCACCGGCACGCAGGATCTCTTCAAGACCGAGCAGTTCAAGACCGGCGAGTTCGAGATCCAGGACCTCGCCTCGCAGCTTGTCGGCCACGCCGCCGCGCCCAAGCCCGGTGAAACCTGGTGGGACGCCTGCGCCGGCGAGGGCGGCAAGACCCTCCATCTTGCGGACCTCATGCAGAACAAGGGCGTGGTCTGGGCCACCGACCGCAACGAAAAGCGCATCGACACCCTGAAGCGCCGCGCCGCCCGCGCGAAGCTCTTCAACTTCCGGACCGAGTTTTGGGACGGCGGTTCGCGCCTGCCGACCAAGGTCAAGTTCGACGGCATCCTGCTCGACGCCCCCTGCAGCGGCGTCGGCACGTGGCAGCGCAACCCCCATGCCCGCTGGACCACCACCCCGGACGACGTCCGCGAGCTTGCCGCCACCCAGCTCGCGCTCCTCAACAATGTCGCCGGCTCGCTCAAACCCAAGGGCCGACTCATCTACGCCGTCTGCACGCTCACCCGCAGCGAAACCACCGCCGTCGCCGACGCCTTCGCTGCCGCCCATCCGGAACTGGAGCCCCTGCCGCTCTCCATCGCCGCGGCCGGCTCGCCCGACACTTCGCGCGTCACGCTCTGGCCGCAGGAGATCAATGCCAATGGCATGTTCATCGCCGGCTGGCGGAGAAAGACAGTCTAAAGAGCACCCCTTCCTGGCCACCTTGTCATTCTGAATGAAGTGAAGAATCCAGTTGGATCAGGTCGAAACCCGCAGCGAAGTCCCACTGGATACTTCGGTACGCTCAGCATGACAAACCTTGGCCTCGCGGTTCCGTGGATATTCCTCGGCCTGCAGCGCACCTGAGCGCCTTCCTTCCCATCCGTCCTTTGCGCCCTTCGCGATCTCCGCAGTGAAAAGAGTATCCGCCAACGTCGTCCGCTCCGACTTCAACGACCTGCTGGCCGTGATGCACTACACCCGCGCCGCGCATAAGCTCGGCCTCTGGGCCTCGGAGCGAATCCTGATCGAGCGTTTTTTCCCCGACAAAGGCGCGCGTCTCCTCGAGGCCGGCTGCGGCGCCGGCCGCGTATCGGTCGCCCTCTGGGAGCTGGGCTACCGTCACCTACACGCCTTCGACTTCGCCGAGGAACTCCTCGTCCAGGCCGAGAGCCTCGCCCTGGAGCGCCAGGCCGGCATCACCCTCTTCCCCGCCGACGCCACCGCCCTGGGCCAGTGTCACGTAATACGTGACACTGTGTTCGACGGCGCGCTCTTCATGTTCAACGGGCTGATGCAGATTCCGCTGCGGCGGAACCGGCGGCGGGCGCTGCGTGGGCTGGCCGCGAAGTGCCGGCCGGGTGGCACGCTCCTCTTCACGACCCACGACCGCGACAGCTCCCCGGCAGAGCAGGCGATGTGGCGGCTCGAGGCCCTGCGCTGGGCCCGGGGCGCGCAGGACACCCGGCTGCGCGAGTTTGGGGACCGTTATTTTTCCGAGGAAGGCACCGGCCGGACCTTCATGCACCTACCCGACCGGGAGGAAATCCTCGCCGATCTCGCCGCCACTGGCTGGACCCACACCTACGACGCGATGCGCCGGGACATCGCGCAGGAGTCCCGCGCCGTGCGGGAGTTTTCCGACGACTGCCGGTTCTGGGTCGCTCAGCGGGCTTAGCGCCGGGTTCCACCCTGGACCTCAACCGAGTGCAGGCAGGATGCCTGCGCTACTCCCTTAGTTCCGGCCCCAGACGAGGGGGAAGTGCTTCCCCTGGAGGAGTTCGCCGTCGGCGACTTCCACGAAGGGCTTCATGCAATGCGCACCGGACGCCACGTAGCGCGTCTCGTTCGTCATGTAGTGCAGCGCGATCGCCCGGCGCGGGCGGCCGCTGGTGTTGGCGTGCGAGCCGTGCCAGGTGAGCGAGTGATGGTAATGCACCTCGCCCTTCCTGACCGGGCAGGTGCGCACGGTCACCGGGTGGCCCTCGAAGGTCTTCGGCACGTCGGTCACGTAGTCCTTCCACGTCGCGAGGTACTTCATGTGGTCGCCCCAAAGGTGCGAGCCGGGCACCATGCTCATGCAGCCGTTGTCCACGTCGACGTCGTCGAGCGCCACCCAGGCCGTGACTTCCGTCATCGGCGCAATGATCGGCCAGAGCGGCGCGTCCTGGTGCCACATGTTCACGCCGCCGGTCGTCGCGGGCTTGTACTGGATCTGGTCGTGCCAGATGCGCAGCGCCGTCGCGCCGGTGAGCTGGGCGATTTCCTCGCCGATCACGGGCTGGCGGATGAGGCGCGCATACGCGGGGCTGGCCTCCCAGATGTTCACGATCTGCCAGACGGGCGCGGCCTCGTTGTAGGTGAAGTTGTGGCAAAGCACGGGCTGCGGGATGTCCTTGCGCTCGCGCTGGTCGATCACGCGCTGGATCTCGGCGCGAAGCTCATCGACTTCCGTGTCGCTGAGCACCTTCGCGCCGCGAAGGTAGCCTTGGGTCTTGAATTCGGCGATCTGGGCGGGAGTAAGCATGTTGCTCTACTATGCGACCCGGCAGGGCGGCTGTCATCCCGGGACCCTTGGCCGCAGCGCGCAGGTGATGGCTATTTTTCCTGCCGGCCCGCCAGCAGCGCATCCCGGTAATGCGCGGGCGCCAGGCCGTCGATGCGGCGGAACACCTTGCTGAAATGGCTCGTGTCCCGGAAGCCCGTGCGCGCTGCGACTTCCTTCACCGACAGGCGGCTGTCCGCCAGCAGCCGGCGCGCCTCCTCCACGCGCAACCGCCGGAGGTAGTCCAGCGGCGGATGGCCCGTGACCTCGCGAAACAACGCCTGCAGCCGGCTCGGGCTCAGCCCCGAGGCCCGTTCCAGCGCCACGTGGTCGACCCGGCGCGCCAGGTTCTCCGTCATGAACCGGACCATTGCCTGCACGCGCGTCTGGTCGCGCAGCGCGGTGTCCCCCGGTCGCGCCTTCCCCGGCTCCGCCAGCAGCGCCAGCAGCACGCCGGCCAGGTGCACCGCCGCGAGGGCGGGCCCGAGCGGCTGCGCCGACGCCTGCGCCGCCACAACCTCATTGAGCGCCCGCGCCAGGCGGTGCCCGGGAAAGAGCCGGCGCTGCGTGGCGATGCTCATCCCATGCGTGAACCGCACGCGGTAGGGCCGCCGGCGGTCCAGGTCCCGCGTGGCCGGCGGCACGTCCGGCGCGAAGTCAAAATGCACCGCCACGTGCTCGGACGGCATGGCTTCATCCGCGTGGATCGAATGCGGCAGAAAGGGCGGGATGAAAAGCAGGTCGTGCGTCGCGTAGAGCCGGCGCACGCCCTCGAGCACCCATTCCCCGCGGCCCTTCAGGATCAGCACGAGCTCGTGGTCGAAGATGATGCGCTCGGGGATCTGGAGGTTGCCCGGCAGCCGGTGGGCAATGCGGACGACGGGATGCAACTCGCCCGGCTGCAGCTGGTGGGCACGCGGAGGGCCGAGCGGCCCAAAGGGGGCCTGCCGCTCGACCCTGATCACGCGGGGAATGCGGGCTGCCGCCCGCGTCGCTGCACACATGCCGGCAGGTTGGGCGGTTCGGCGCGCGTTTCAAGCCGGCGCGACGGCCGTCAAAGTGGCGCTGGCATGGTGCCTCGTCTCCTTTACCTCCGTTTCGGCAGCCCCATGCGGGCACAGGGACGTGCCCGCCCACCACCCAGATGTAGGCATCCTGCCTTGCGCTACCGCCCCGGACTTGCTCCGGCCGGACAAAGCCCTACGCTCTTCCCTCCATGTTTGCGGGTCTCACGGATCGTTCCTGGTTGTGGCTGGCTGCCGAGTGCTACCTCGTCGGCTTGCTGCTGGGCACTTTCTCCCTGCTGCGCGGCCGGCGCCAGTCGGGCGCATGGATCAACTCTTTCATCGCCGCCGGCTACCTGTGCCAGGTCCTCGGGCTGTATGCCCGCGGCCGCGCCGTCGGCGGCTGCCCGCTGGGCAACTCCTTTGAAATCCTCCAGTTCACCGCCTGGTCGGCCATCACGCTGTACTTCTTCGTCGGCGTGACCTTCCGGCTCAGCCTCCTGGGATTCTTCACCTCCAGCCTCGCGGCCACCCTGACCCTCGTGTCGCTCGCGATCCCGGCCTGGGACGCCACGCGGCGCGAGCACATCTTCGGCGGCAACCCCTGGATCGAGCTCCATGCCGCGCTCGCCCTCTTCAGTTACGGGGTGTTTGCCCTGCTGGCGCTCACCTCGGGCATGTTCTTGCTGCGCCACTATTCGCTCAAGTCCAAGCAGCCCGGCGGCGCCTTCTCGTTCCTGCCCTCCATCTTCGACCTCGACCACATCAGCGTGCGGCTGCTCGGCGCGGGTCTGGTCCTGATGACCGCCTCCCTCGCCGTCGGCGCCGTCTACTGGCTCCGCGACACCGCCAGCGTCAACCCGACCAAGCTGCTGTTCACCGTGGCCATCTGGGCCGCCTATGCGACCGCCCTCGGCCTGCGCCTGCGCGGCGTGCTCCTCGCCCGGCGCTTTGGCTGGGCCGGGGTGGCCCTCTTTGCCGCCGCCCTGCTCTCGCTCTGGCCGGTGGACGCCAGCCGCCATTCACCGGTCGCGGCTCCCGCCGGCCGCACGGTGCCACGATGAACGGGGAGTGCCTTTTTGTCCTCGGGGCCACCCACCACACCGCGCCGCTGGCGGTGCGCGAGCGCCTGTCACTCGACGCCGGCGCCGCAGACGCCCTGCGGGCCGAGCTGGCCGGCCTCGCCGGGTTGCGCGAATTCACCCTCGTCAGCACCTGCAACCGCATCGAATTCTACGGCGTGGCCGCCGACGCCAGCGTGGCCGCCGCGGTGCAGCGGGCGTTCTGCGTCCGCCAGAATTTTTCCGCGGCGGAGTTCGAGCAGTTCCGCCTCAGCCTGAGCGGGCCCGGCGTGCTGCAGCACCTGCTTGAGGTGACGTCCGGCCTGGATTCGCAGATGCTGGGGGAGACGGAAATCTTCGGCCAGGTCAAGGAGGCCTACGGCTTGGCCCAGGCAAACGGCCACACCGGCGCGGTGCTGAACCGCGTGTTCCAAAAGGCCTTCCAAGCGGCAAAGCACGTGCGCACCACCACCGCCATCACCGAGGGCCAGGTCAGCGTGGCCAACGTCGCGGTGGAGCTCGCCGGAAATATTTTCGGCAGCCTGGCGGACGCGCGCATCCTGCTACTCGGGGCCGGCGAGATCGGCGAGAAGACCGCCAAGGCCTTCCAGAGCCGCGGGGCCGCAACCCTCTCCGTTGCCAGCCGGCGGCTGGAGCGCGCGATGGAGCTCGCGGAAACCCTGGGCGCGTTCGCCATGCCATTCTGGCTGATGCCGGTGAAACTGGCCGAGTTCGACATCGTGGTCTGCGCCACGTCGGCCCCCGACACCGTCGTGTCGCGGCCGGTGGTCGAAACCGCCATGCGCCGGCGGCCCGCCCGGCCGCTGTTCTTCATCGATCTCGCCCTGCCCCGCGATGTGGACGCCTCCGTCGCCGAGCGCGAGAACGTGTTCCTCTACAACCTCGACGACCTCGCGCGCATCGCCGACGAGAACCGGGCCGCCCGGGAGGCCGAGCTGGGCAAATGCCGCGCCTTGCTCGCGGAGCGCACCGCGGCCCTGTGGCGGCAGATCGAACCGCGGCTGCAGGCCGGGCCGGCTGTCAGCCACGCCACCGACCACCGCACCGAACCCGCCTAAATAAGCAGCCGCCGAACGGGAAAGATCAGAACACCGTCCGCAATCCCGGCAGGCGACGCAGGCCCCGGCCCGCCAGGAAGCACAGCGGCACCGCCAGCAGGCCGACGATGGCAAACTTCGCCAGCGGCGGCAGCGCCACGTGGACAAACGGCATCTGCAACGCGATCACCAGGTAGATGTGAAGGGTGTAAACCGCGTAGGTATCCGGGGCGTAGGCGCTGATGGCGGAGGCCCAGTCGCCACGTTCCCGGAGCCACGTCAGGAGTCCCACGCACAATCCGGTACAGATCAGCGCTTCCAGCACCGCCCAGCACGCCGCCGCCGGATTGAGTCCGCCCCCGGATAACGGAATCGGCAGGCCGAACTGGCAGGCGTAACGCACCGCCACCGCGCCGAGACCGACGCCGAGCCAGATCCGGCCGACCCGCGCATCCACCTTCGCCAGCCAGTCGCCGCGATGGGCGACATGACCGAGCCAGAACAGGCTTACGTATTGGAGAAGGTGTGCCGGCTCGAAGCGGAAGAACGGAATCTCGAACCAGAAGTCCACCGGATAGAAGATCCGGATCACGAACGAGCCCGCCGCCAGCGCCAGCGCGTAAACCGCCAGCGCACCGTGGCCGGGCGGCGCGGGCGCCGGGCCGTCCCCCGTCGTTCGCCACTGCCGCCACGCGGCATAGATCGCGGCGTAAATCAGCAGCTGCCCGACAAACCACATGTGTCCGGCAAAAAAGAAATGCCAATAAACGCGGTGGAAAAAATCGCCCCAGGACAGCTCCGGGAACTTGAGCCCCTTGGCGATCACCGGCATGATCACCGCCGACGTGACCAGAAGCGGCCAGCCGAGCCGCCAGAACCGTTCCCGGAGAAAGCCCGCCGCACCCTTGCGCGCATAGGCCCCCGGCTCGAAGTAGCCCGCCAGAAAAAAGAAGAGCCCCATGAAAAAGGCCGCGTTCGAACTGAAAAAAGCGCCAAGGATGGGGGCGCGCTCGGCATTGAAGATCGGCCAGATCCCACCCGTGGGGCCATAGGGCTGGCCGACATGATGCAGGATGACGAGGGCGGTCAGCCCGACGCGCAGCACATCCACATAGCCGAGGCGGGAGGATGCGGCCGGGGCAGCCATGGATCGGATCAATCAGAGTCTGAGCTGACGGGCAAGCCAGTCCGCGGCCGTGCCGCCGGCAGGTTGGCTGAGCAACGCGCGCAGGCGCTCCGCCTGCGCGGCCGTGCGCGCCCGCCGCGCCGGGTCATCCCGGCACGCGCGCAGTTCGGCCGCGAGCGCCGAAGACGTGGCGGCACCCTGGATAAATTCGGGATACATCGGCTCCTTGAGGAGCAGGTTCGCGATGCCGATGTAGTCCACCTTCACGAGCATCCGGCCGAGGACGTAGGTCAGCGGATTCGTCCGGTAGGCAATCGCCCCGGGAATCGCGGCCAGTGCGCAGTGCATCGACATCGTGCCCGAACTGGTCAGCACCGCGGACGCCCCAAGTGAAGGTAGGGACGGACCGCTGGACAATCCGGAGTCGCCCGGCGCACCCAGCGGCCGTGCCTCACCTTCGGAAATCCGCTGGAGCCGGACCTTCGCCGGGGGATTCGCCCCCCGCAGTACGGTGAGAATCTCTTCGCTCGGATATAGCACGACCGCCTCGCGGCCGCCAAACGCCCGGAATCCCTCCAGCAACGCCGGAAAAATCCGCGCGACCGCCTGCTTGCGGCTGCCCGGCAGCAGCAGCACCGGTCCCGCCGGGTCATGCCGCACCGGCGCGATATGGCCCGGAGCCACGAAAGGATGTCCGACAAATTCCACCGGCAGCGTCGTATCCGCGTAACAGCCGACCTCGAACGGGAAGATGACCGCCATCGCATCGAGGTCGCGTGCCATCGTGAAACGCCGTTTCGCCTTCCATGCCCAGATCTGGGGGCTGATGTAGTACAGCGTCCTGATCGGGCCGCCGCCCTTCACCGACAGGCCGCGCTCGCGCAGGGCCGCGGCCAGCCGCAGATTGAGCCCGGGGTAATCCACGAAGCACACCGCCTTCGGCCGGTGCTCGCCGATCCAGCGCAGCGTCTCGTTGAACAGCTGGCGGAAAAACGGATAATTCTTCAGCACCTCCACGAACCCGACCACGGACGTCGCCGTCATGTCATGCAGCAGCTGGACCCCGGCCGCCGCCAGCCCGGGGCCGCCGAGCGCGGCGATCACGAGCCCGGGCTGTTTCGCGCGCAGCTCGCGCACCATCCGGGCCCCGTGCTCGTCCCCCGAGTGCTCGCCCGCGACGATGAGCAGGTCGACGCGACCCTCAGCCGGTGGCGACAATTGGAAAGGCATACTCATCGGAATTCAGGTAGGGACGGACCGCTGGGCCGTCCGGAACGGCTCGGCGGGCCCAGCGGTCCCGCCCTACCTCCGGACCTGTGAATCATCCCGGTCATTTTTGACCGGCGCGGATCTGCTCCGTGATCGTGATCGCCACCTCGAGTGCGCTCTTGCCCAGCGCCCCGCCGACCTTGGGCTGCTGCGCCTTCGCCACGCTGTCCACGAAGTGCGCCAGCTCGAGCGCCAGCGGCTCGCCCTTCTCGATCGGGATCTCCTTCACCGGGATCGCGCTCAGGTCGCCGGCCTTCACCAGGCCGATCTTCATCTTCAGCCCGTAGGCGATGATGTCGTTCTTCCTCACGAGATGGCCGGCCTGGTTCATGAAGTCGAGCGAGAGGTAGGCATCCGACTGGAAGATGCGGATCTCGCGCGCCTTCTTCGTGCTCATGCGGCTGGCGCTCAGGTTCGCCACGCAGCCGTTCTGGAACTGGATCCGGGCGTTGGCGATATCCTCGCTCTTCGACAGGACGGTCACGCCGACGCTGTCGATCTTCGCGATGGGCGACTTCACCAGCTCGAGGACGATGCCGATGTCGTGGATCATCAGGTCGAGCACCACGCCCACCTCCGTGCCGCGCGGCTGGTACGGCGCGAGGCGCTCGGCGGTGATGTAACGGGGCTCGTCGATTTCCTTCTCCAGGAAACTCATGACCGGGTTGAAATGTTCGATGTGCCCGACCTGCACCAGGCAACCATGCTGCCGGGCGGCGGCCAGCACGCGCTCCGCCTCGGCCAGGCTCGCGCAGAGCGGTTTCTCGATCAGCAGGTGGGTGTGCTTTGCCAGCAGCGGCAGGGCGACCCGCTCGTGCTGGTCCGTCGGCACGACCACCGAGGCCGCATCGCAGGCCTCGCCGAGCTCCTCCAGCGTGGCAAAGCGGCGGCACTTGAACTTTTCGCAGATCTCCTTCGCCCGGGCATCGCTGGTCTCGAAGATCCCGGCCAGCTCCGCGCCGGGCAGCGTGGAATAGATGCGGGCGTGATGCTGGCCGAGCGAGCCGACGCCGGCGACGCCGCAGCGGATTTTGGAAGATGCCATGGCGCAAACGTACCGGTGCCCTCTTTGACCGCCATACGAAAAGCACCCGCGCCTCCTTCCACCCAAATCCATGAACCGCGCCGCCATCGGAAGCCTGATTCAGCACGTTCCCGCGCCTTCGGCCGCTTGGTCAATGTCACGTAATACGTGACATTGACGGGCCGGTGGACACCAGGGGTCGCGAGCCAAATTTTCGCACTAACGGCCGGAGCCAAAAATATATTCATCGAAAGCTCGTCTCCGCGGTTTTTTCTACCAAGGGATGCAGCCCGAAAGTTCCTCCCCATCCCTGACCTGTGCTTTCCGAATCACCCATGACCTCGACCGCCGGGCTGACCGCCCCCCTCTCCGCTGCTGAAACCAAGGACATCCTCGACCGGTTTTACCGCGACGGGTGTGTCGTCGTGCCCGGCGTGTTCAGCGCCGGGGAGTGCGCGGCGCTGCGGGAGCTCACCGACGAGATCGCGAAGAACAACCCCTCGTTCATCATCCGCAACCCCGAGGAACAGAGCATCGCCTTCGTCAGGCTCTTTATCCGCGAGCCCATTCTCTCGCTGGTGCAGGCCATCCTGGGACCCGAGGCGCGCTTCTGCGGCCAGAACGTCATCCGCAACCAGCCCGGCCAGTCCATCTCGCACTGGCACGTCGACGACAAGCTCGAGTACCCGCTGCCGCCCGACGTGCCGCGCTGGGACGGCCGCGCACGCCTGCCGCTCACCTGGCTGAGCGTCCAGGTCCCGCTCAGCGACATCCTCGCGCCGGAGGACGGCCCGACGGAGATCGTGCCCGGAAGCCATTACTCCGGCCGGCTCTCGCCCAAGGAGAACCCGGTGTTCGAAGGCCGGGGCGCCGAACCCGTCCTCTGCCACGCCGGCGACATCTACCTCTTCAACCACCAGCTCTGGCATCGCGGCAGCCCCAACACCGGCACGCGCACGCGCTACCTCATGCAGCTGCAGTACGCCCGCGGTGACAGCCTGGCGTGGCGGTGCCAGGGAGCGGCCCGGACCCCGGCCCTGGAAAAGGTGCTCGCGGGCGCCGATCCGAAGCTCGTCGAGCTGATGGTCGGCCCGCCGAAATACGTTTGAGTAAAGGCAGGTACCTTATCCTTAACTAGCCGTCGTCCGCTGACCGGCGTTGCGGCGGATTGAGGATCATCCGCCCTGCCCTCACCCAAACCGCCCCGCGTGCAGCATGAGTTGGCGCGAGCAGTTCGCCGCGTGGGCGGCGTTGTGCGTGACCAGCACGAGCGTCGTCTGCGTCTCCGCGCTGAGCCCGAGCAGCAGCTCAATGATCGCGCCGCCCGTCTGTTCGTCTAGATTCCCGGTGGGCTCGTCGGCCAGGATCAGCCGCGGGGCATTCATCAGCGCCCGCGCCACGGCCACGCGCTGGCGTTCGCCGCCGGAAAGCTGCGCCGGCAGATGGCGCGCCCGCTCGGCCAGCCCGACCCGGGCCAGCAGTTCCTTCGCCCGGGCGAGCTCGGTGGCGCCCGGGCCTTTCAAGATTCGCGCCGCCATCAGCACGTTCTGCAGCGCGTCGAGTTCGGGGATCAGGTAGAACGACTGGAACACGATGCCGAGGTACGTCGCGCGGCGCTTCGCCCCGGTGTCCGCCGATCCCGCCCACGTGAGCGTGCCGGCATCGGGCGTGTCGAGCCCGGCGAGCAAGTTGAGCAGCGTGGACTTGCCCGAGCCGGACTCGCCGCGGATCGCGACCGTCTCGCCGGCCCCGACCTCGAGGTCGACGCCGCGCAGCACCTCGATGCGGCGGTCGCCGCTGAGAAAGGTTTTCGTCAGGCCGCGGGCGCTGATGATCGCGTCACTCACTGCGGAGCGCCTCCACGGGTTTGAGCCGCGCGGCGATGACCGCGGGGATGATGCCGGCGAGCGTGGAAAGGAGCAGCGCCGCGGTCACGATCACCACCAGGTCGCGCACCTCGATGTGCTCGGGCAGTTCGCTGAATTGGTAGAACCGGGCCAGCAGCTCCTGTCCGCCCGTGACGCGCGTGATGGCCCGCACGATGTCGTTGCGGATATGCAGCACCGTCAGACCCAGGCCCAGCCCGGCGGCGGTGCCCACCACGCCCACCCCGACGCCCTGCAGGCAGAAGCAAAGGGCGATCTGGCGCCGGCTCGCGCCGAGCGCGCCGAGCAGGCCGATTTCGCGGGTCTTCTTCAGCACCAGCACCAGCAGCAGGCTCATCGTGAGAAAGGCCGCCACCAGCACGACGAAGAGCAGCACGAACGTCATCATGTTCTTCTCCAGCTTGAGCACGGTCAGGAAGTCCGCGAAACTGTCCATCCAGGAAAAGGCGCGCGCGTCCGGCGGCAGCACCGTGTTGATGCGCTCGGCCACCTCGTCCTCCTTCATCCCGGGCTGGATGCGGACGTTGATGCCATGTACGTCCCCGACGAGCCCATAGAGCTCCTGCGCCAGTCGGAGCGTGCAGTAGATCGTGGACTTATCGAGTTCCTGGTGGCCGAAGCGCAGGACCCCGACCACCTTGACCGTGTGGGGCAGGATGACCTCGGAATCGCGCCGGGCCAGCATCAGCGGCGTGTAGACTTCGATATTCGCGCCGATGGGCACGCCGAGCGAATCGGCCAGGCCCTCGCTGAGGATCACGGCGTCGTCATCGAGCGCGTCAAGCGAGCCGGCGGTCACAAATTTTTCCAAGGACACGACATGACCGATGCTCGCCATGTCCAACCCGCGCATCAGGGGGAAGGAAGGCTTGTTTTGATACACCACCATCAGCATGCCCGACGCATACGGGGAGGCGCCCGCCACGCCCGGGACCGCCTCGATCCGCCGCACGACGTCGTGGTAATTGCCGATCGAACCCCGGGCCTTGATCTGGATCTCGCCCTCGGTCTGGATGATGGTCTGGCGGATCTGGTGGGCGAAACCGCCCATGACCCCGAGGACCACGATCAGCAGCGCCACTCCGAGCGCGACGCTCACGACCGAGATCACCGTGAAGAACGGAAACCGCCGCCCGGTCGGGAAAAGCTGCTTCAGGGCGAGGTAGAAGTACCAGGGCATTGCTAGATTCCGGATTCCGGACTTCGGATTTCGGATTGAAAACCCGGCGATCCCAAACCCGGCGCCAGGCTCGAAATCCCTGGGCCGAAGGAGCAAATCGGTTCCAGCTCCGGGCGAAGCCTTGAAACGATAGGGTAAGTCACGGTCACGCGGGGAACTCAGCAGGCCGATTCCAAATCCGCAATCCGCAATCCGAATTCCGCAATTACGCAGCCCCGCCGGGCCGCAGCTGCGGGAAGAGGATCACGTCGCGAATGCTCTCGGCGCCGGTCAGCAGGATGCAGAGGCGGTCGATGCCCACGCCCATGCCGCCCGCGGGCGGCATGCCGTACTCCAGCGCGAGCAGGAAATCCTGGTCGATGTTCTGCTTCTCCTCGCCGGCCTGCGCCTCGAACATCGCGCGCTGCACGTCGGGATCGTTCTGCTCCGAGTAGGCGGGCGCGATCTCCATGCCGCCGATGCACAGCTCGAACACGTCGAGCGTCGTCGGGTCGCCGGGCGTGATCTTCGCCAGCGGGCAAAGCTCCTTTGGCAGGTGCGTGACAAACGTCGGCTGGATGAGGTTCGGCTCGATCCGCTTGGAAAAGATTTCGTTGGTGATCTCGAACTCCTCCCACTTCGGGTCCACCGCCAGCCCGAGCTTCTCGGCCCCGGCGAGCTTCTCAGCCTTCGGGCGCTCGAACCACTGCGGGTCGCCCGTCTCGGTGCGGATGAGGTCCTTGTACTTCACCTCGCGCCACGGGCCGCCGAAATTGATTACTTGGCCGCTCGCCGCGTGCTTGATCTCGCTCGTGCCGAGCACGTCGAGGCACAGCGTCGTGAGGAGGTCCTTGATCAGGGTCATCATCCCGCGGTAGTCGCTGTAGGCTTGGTAGACCTCGAGCATGGTGAACTCGGGGTTGTGCCGGCGCGACACGCCCTCGTTGCGGAAGTTGCGGCCGATCTCGAACACGCGGTCATAGCCGCCGACCAGCAGGCGCTTGAGGTAGAGCTCGAGCGAGATGCGCAGCACGAAGTCCACGCCGAGCGTATTGTGGTGCGTCGTGAAGGGCCGCGCGGCGGCCCCGCCGGCGATGTTCTGGAGGACGGGGGTCTCGACCTCGATGAACTTCTGGTCTTCTAGAAACCGGCGGATGTGCGAGACGATCCGCGAGCGCAGCATCAGCCGCTTCCGCGACTCCTCGTTCACGATCAGGTCGAGGTAGCGCTGGCGGTAAACCTGCTCCGGGTCGCTCAGGCCATGCCATTTTTCCGGGAGCGGGCGCAGGGCCTTGGCCAGGAGCGTGAAAGTGTCCACCCGCACCGTGATCTCGCCGGTCTTCGTCTTGAAGAGCGAGCCGCTCACGCCGATAATATCGCCGAGGTCGAGGGACTTCTTGAACACCCCGTACCGCTCCTCCCCGAGCACATCCTTGCGGAAATAAAGCTGAATCTGCCCCTGCTGGTCCTGAATCTTCACGAACGAGCTGCCGCCCTGCACCCGGAAGGTCACCAGCCGGCCCGCCACTGTAACGTTCACCGTGTTGTCCTGCCCCTCGACGTAGAGCGCCTTCGCGTCCGCGGAGAAATGGGTGGTCGCGACATTCGCCTGGAACGGATCGAACCCCGCCGCGCGCATCTCGGCGAGCTTCTGCCGCCGCACGGCATGCTGGTCGTGGCTGATATCGGGGGGAGTTTCGCTCATGGAAAGGAAGGAAATAGCCACGCCCGGCCGCGCGGGGCAAATGGAAATTACGGGCGAGCATCCGGCGGATTCGGCGGGAGATGGCGCGCTCACCGCGCTTGCGCGGCCCGCTGATCCCGCCCACTTTGTCTCATCGTGCCGCCCTTGCTCGTCCCCATCGTCGTCAGCGCGTGCCTTGGCGCCCTGGTCGGGCTGATCCGCCAATGGAGCGACCAGACGGCGCCCGAGGGCGCCGTCGATCTCGGCGGGGTGCGCACCTATTCCCTCTGGGCCATGCTGGGTTGCGTCGGCGCCATGCTGACCCCGCAGGCCACGCCCGCCCTGCTGGTCGCGATCGTCGTCATCGTCGGCGTGCACCAGGTGGTCGCGATGGCCAAGATGCCCGCGCCGTACCGGCCCGGCGGCACGACCTTTGCCTCCGCCCTGCTCACGGTCCTGGCCGGCGCGCTGGTCTACTGGGGCCAGCGCCAGGCCGCGGCGCTGATCGCCGCGACCGTGATGGTGCTGCTCGGGCTGAAGCAGCCGCTCCATGCGTGGACACGCAAGTTCACCTCCGACGACATCCGGGCCACCTTGCAGTTCGTAGCCATCACCGGCGTCATCCTGCCGCTCGTGCCCAACCGGAGCTTCGGCCCGTACGATGCGTTCAATCCCTACACGATCTGGCTGCTGGTCGTGCTGATTTCCGGACTGGGTTTCCTGGGTTACGTGGCAATGCGCTCCCTCGGCGCGGGGGCCGGCATCCTGGTGACCAGCCTGTTCGGCGGACTCGCGTCGAGCACGGCCACCACCCTCGCCTTCAGCCGGCGCAGCAAGGAGGAGCCCCTCCTGTCCGAGCATTACGCCATGGCAGTGGTCATCGCCTGCAGCGCGATGCTCGTCCGCGTCACGCTGGCGGTCAGCGTGCTCAACCTCGAGCTGGGGCTCTCGCTCGTGGCGCCGTTTGCCCTGATGGCATTGCCGGGTGCGCTCTACGGCGCGTGGCTGTGGTTCCGCCGCCACCCCGGTCTGGGCACGGTCTCCGCACCCGTGATCGGCAATCCGCTCAACCTGAGGATCGCCGTGAAATTCGCCCTGCTCTACGGCTTGATCGGGTTTCTGGTGAAGGCGATCACCCACCTGCAGCTGCTCCATTCGGGCCTGCTGCCGCTGAGCTTTCTCTCGGGCCTGACCGACATGGATGCCATCTCGCTCTCCATGGCCGGCGGCCAGACCAACGGATCCGTCCCGCTGCATCTGGCGATGCAGGCCGTCCTGGTCGCCGCCACCGCCAACTCCCTCCTGAAGGCGGGCTTCGCCGTTTGCCTCGGTTCGCCCGTGCTGCGCCGCCAGATTTCGCTCGTGCTCGGCCTCACCGCCGCCGCGGGCGTGGCGGGGTGCTGGTTGTTCTGAGTCTGGACCGGGATGTGGTGCAAAGAAGGCCGCTGATTTCTCATTCGCGCTGATTCGCGCGGTTCGCGGGCAACCCGAACCTCATCGCTGCCAGCGCGCGTTCATCGCAGGAAACTCCGGAAACGCCGCGTGCGGCTCGTTCTGGTACCAGAACGCCGTCGACGCCACATCCTCCGTGAGCGGCTGGTAAATGTGCCCCGGCCACCAGCCCAGCGTCTGCACCGTGACCTTCAGGTCCTTCGCGAAGCCGATGCTGTCGAGCACGTGCCAGCGGTAGAGGCTGAAATAGCGCGGGCCATCCGCACTGCCGGTGTGTGCCAGCGGCATGCCGACAAACGGCGCGTTGAACGCCTGCTCGACCTGGTCCTTCTTCGGGTCGCGGAAAAAACCCCACGCACCGCCAAAGTAGTCCTCGGTGCCGTTGTCGCAGATGGTCGGGAACTCCCTGTCCCCATCGAGGTAGAATTTCACCTCCCCCTCCCCCCACCAGCCGCGCGAAAGCGCCGTCCAGGCGAGATACGTGCCGACGTAGAGGCCCTTGCCCTTCACGCCGTCGAGGATTGTGTGCTCGGGATGCTCGCGCGTGGTCAGGCTGCGCCGCCATTGCGCGTGAAAATACGCGGCGCCGGCCGGCACCGCGTGCAGTTTGTACAGCACCTTGTAGGCGACGATACGGACGTCCGCCTTGCCGTCGTTGCTCAGCGTGATCCGCGCGTGCTTGCGGAACGGCATCTGCCAGTAGCAGCCGCAGCCGCGGTGCGGCGCCACGACCACCGGCAGTGACGTCACTTGGTGCGGCTGCGTGTCGAATCCCATCGCGAAGAAATCCCCCAGTGGCGCCTCAACCGAAGGCACCTTCTCGTTGTCCCAGTACATCCGCAGCACGAGTGTCCGGTACTCCTCGGCGCTCGCCGAGATCCAGAACTGGTTGATGCAGCCCGGGCCCTTGATGTCGGCCAGCACCGTCGTTTCCCCGGCCTTGAGCCCGATGAACGGGCGCACCTTCCAGCCGCGGCCGAGGTGCTTGGCCGGGCCGCTGTGCGCGAGGAAGGGGTCGTCGGGGTTCGGGTCCCAGCGCGCCGCGCCGCCTTTCTCGCCGGTCGGGTTCTCGGCGTTGATCATGCGCGTGACGGCACCGGTCTGGAAAGGCAGTTGCCCGAGGAGGTTGTTCATGGGGAGCGGGGTCATGGGGAAGATCGGTTGGCAAACACGAGCTGGGTCCACCGCGCCTTCGCCTCGGCCTCGGTCAGGTCGATCAGGGCGGGCAGCGGCGCCAGGATCCGGCCGGTCGCCACACAGCGGTAGCGGGCCGCCCCGAGCGGAGCAAAGGCATTTTGCGCCGGCAGCGGCACCGCTTCCGCCCCGGCATGGCCCAGCAGCAGCGGGCCGTGCGCAAAGCGGTGATGCCCCGGCTGGCGGCCGGGATTCTGCAGCGGCACCGCGGAGAAAGTGACCGGGAATTCAACGGCGATCACGTCACCCGTGCCCAGCATCGTAACCACCGCGGCAAAATACGGCTCGGCCGTCACCGCGAGCGCGCGGCCGTTGACCGTCACGCGGAATTCACGGGCCGGGCTCCAGGCCGGCGCGAAGAACTTCAGCGTGACGGGCCGGACCGCCGTGCTGGCCGTCACCCGCAGGCTGACCGAGCCATCGAGCGGATAGGCGCTGCGCTGCTCCAGCGAAACCTCCCCGCCCGCCAGTGCCATCCGCGCCGTGCCGCCGAAATAGAACGGCAGCACCAGGCTGTCGCCCTCCGTGAACCAGCCGTACTGCGCCGCCCGCGCCAGGCCCTCGGCGCCGCGCATCGAGCAGCACCATGGCGCCTCGAAAAATTCATGCGCCGTGACAAACAGCTGCCCCTTGGCCCCCGTGCAAAGATCGCAGCCATAGCCGCCGTTGGGGCGCTGGGCGTAGGCGAGGCCGTTGTAGAAGACCCGGTGCGCCTCCTCAAGGAGTTCGCCCTCGCCGGTCGCCGACCAGAGCTGCACGGCTAGGAGGAACGCATCGACGATCGCGCACGGTTCCGTCCAGTCCGGGCGCTCGAACCAGTTGTAATTCCCGTGGTTTTCCGTCTCCGCGTGGTCGCGGTAGAGCCGGAACCGGTCGCGCACGAGGGCAAGATATTCGGGCCGGGCCTCCACTTCGCGCCACCAGCGGAAGATCCCGCGCAGCGCCGTCAGTGTGGAGTGCGTCTGCGCGCTGATCGCCAGCGGGTCGATCTCCGTATAGCGCGCGATCATCGTCTCGATCAGTGCGCGCAGCTCCGCTGTCGGATCCACGGTGTAGGCCTGCGTCAGCCCGTCGAGCGTGAAGAAACCGGTGCTGATGTCCGTCGAGAGCCCGCGCCAGACGCCCGTCTCCTGCTTCACGGTCAGGCCGACGAGCTGGTTGTTGAGCAGCTCCTTCAGCGCCTTGTCCGGATAATGCGCGAAGAGCGGACGCACGGGCACCATGAGGTTGGCCACGACGGAGCGGATGACCGCCAGCGCGCGCGGATCGCGCCGCCAGAGATAAAGCTCGCACAGCCCGCGGAGCAGCGCGTTGTGCCCGCCAAACTGGTTTTCATCCGCCGTGCCGGCGGGATGGATCTCGCCGATGTAGCCGCGCTCGTTCAGCGCCGCCGGGAGGCCGGCGATGATTTCCTCCAGGTGAGGCGCCACCCGCTTCAGCACGCGGCCGTGCAGCGTCAGCGCCAGCAGGCAGCGCCCGACCCAGTCGCCCGGCGCCTCCTTGGCGGTGAACGCGGTCAGCATCGCCGGCAGGTGGAATTCCGGGTCATGCAACCGGCGCAAATTCAACTCGGCCCGCCGCAGCAGGTCGCCGGCGGGAAAGACATCGTCCAAGGCAAGCGGGGTAAGCACTGTCATCCGCTACCACATCCGCCGCCCGCGCCAAGCTGAACGCGCTGAAAATTAGGCGCCTACTGGCATTCCGCCACCCGGCTCGCGGATGTAATAGTTGTCCCACTCCGCCTGCTCCACCAGCCGGAACCCATGGCGCAGGTAGAACGCGTTCGCTTCGCTCTCCTTCAGCGCTCCCACCCGCAAACGCTTTCCCTGCCGGTCGGCCTCCGCGAAGACCAGCGAAAGGACGCCGGCCCCAATCCCTCTGCGCTGGTGATCCGGGTGGATGTACAGGTGGTCGAGCAGCAGCCCCTCCTCGTGCGGACGCAGGACGACCAAGCCGACCCTTACGCCATCCGCGACCACATGACGCGTGTGCTCCGCCGAAAAATTCTTGAGCAGCCGGTGCCGGGCGCGGTGCGGGTCAAAGTGATTGATGCGCTCTAAACTCTCGCGCATGGCAACCAGCCGGAGGTCCGCCAGTGAGTCGGCGTCTTCCGGGGCAGCAGGCTCAAGGGTGAGGGTCATGGCCTAGGATTTTCCAGCGCGACCGACTTTAAGATCAGTCATGCGAGTTCCCGGTCAGAGAGTAACACTTCCAGATTCATCAAAGGTTTGGTTCGGAGCCCACGCCACCTCCCAAACATAGCCGTCGGGATCGGTGAAGTATCCGCTGTGGCCGCCCCAGAACACATCCTGCGCTTCCTTCACAATCTTGCCGCCGGCCTTCGCGGCCAGTGCCAGCACCTCGGCCACCTGGTCCTTCCTTCGGACATTGTGCGCCAAGGTGATGCCGGAAAATCCATGCGAGCTCTTGACGCCCGGCGCGATGTCCTCAGCCAGCTTGTCGAACGGGTACAGCGCCAGCCGCGTGCCCGCCGTGACAAAAAAGGCGATGCCGTCGCCCTCCTTGGCCGTGGTGGGAAACCCCAGGCCGTCACGATAGAACCGGAGGGATCGCGGCAAGTCTGACACGCCAAGGGTGATGATGCTAATGCGTGGTTCCATAGGGCGCCGCGTTGGCCAGATCGGGACTAGGGTGGGTCTGACGCGATTGGCCGATCAGACGAGGGGTTGGAGGGCTGGGCAATCGATTTCGACCAAAGCGCAATGATCCTGGCGAAAAACTCATCCTTCGCCTTCCAGTAGCGGTCAGGACCGTCGGCGGCGTGCGCCGTTTTGATCCGGTTGTACGCTTCAACCGCTTCCGGATGGGCCAGCAAATAGTCTCGCTGGAACAGGAAGAAGTCCGATTCCGAATCTTTGGCGACGAGTTGGATTCCCACCGGAATGCCATACGTGTCATCGTCGCCGAAACTGGCAAAATGGGGAGTCCAGTTGACGCTCTGCTTGATCTGGAAATGCCGCTGCAGCAGATCCGAGGCCGGCCCAAATTGGGACTGCGCTACGCGAAACAAGATATCGATGTCGCCCTTGGTCACTGACCCGGGAATTGCCGTCGATCCAATGTGGTGCAGCTCGGCACCCGGAAACACCGCCTCGATGCGGGCGAAAAGGCGGGAAAGGATGGGCTCCACCTGGGGAAGGAGTTCATCCGCGCGTTTGAGCGTGATACCTGCCGTCGCCATGTTCGATCGCCGAATGTTTCAGCTAAGTCAGCTGGAAGCGACTCCAAGAAATCGAGCGGCTTCCCGCAGGACGAGTCAGTCAGCGTTCGATGCGGACCCGCTCAGAATTGGACCAATCGTTGTGGCCACCATCGAGCGCGGTGAACTTCGCGGCCCTCAAATGGGCAGCCAAATTCCTGGCGTGTTCGATACCGATGATCCGGTCATCGATGGCTCCGTAGATTTCGATGGGCCCGGCATAGGATTTGAGCGCGGCAATATTGTCCCAATTGTCTTGGAGCATGGCCCGAACCGGAAGCAAAAACATGTGATCCGCGGCCACGCTCGCCAGAGAATCGAAGGGGACCACCAGGACAACCTTGTCGGGCGGTTGGGGTAGTGAAGCCAGATAGGCCGCCGGGCCGCTGCCCAACGATTCTCCCAGCACGCAAACCGGAGTCCTGGGGAACTCCTCCCTCAGTGCCTGATAGGCAGCCAGCGCCGCCCGATCGAAGGACTCCCGCGAGGGGCTTCCAGCACGCAAGCCATACCCAGGATACTCGAGGACGTAGAGTGAATCGGCACCGGACATCCGCCGCAAGACATAGGACCGGCCGTCAGCCTGTCCGCCGTTGCCGTGGGTCATCAGCCATACTGTCCTGGGCTGAGCGACCACTCGACAATCGCCGACGATCTCACCCTTCACGACCCAGGGTCGGAGCGGCGTATCCGCGCTTTCGTGGGTTGGAAAATAGAGGAAGCTGCGCTGGTTCAGCCCGACCAAGAGCGCAAAGGCCAGGTAAACCAGCGCCGCAAAGACGGCAAGCGTCGCCCAAGGTTTGGTTTTGCGTGAGAGACGCATTGAATTCCACCCGGTGTTTCAGCAAATCGTCCTGAGCGTTGATTCCAGAGTTTGGTCGGTCATTTTTGCCGCTGGGAGTAAATGCTCTTGTACCATTGGCGACCCCGGTAGCCACCGATAAGTTACGGGGCCCAAGCCCAGCCTCCTCACGTCGGCTGCTACGTGCACCCCGGCCTTGCGCCGGTCGCCGGGCTTCGCACAGTGCCGCCATGACTGGCCCTGCACCCGCCCTCGCGCCCGCGACCCTCGACTGGGGCCGCACCCGCTACGAGGCGGCCTGGCGCGCGCAGGATGAACTGGTTGCCCGGCGGATCGCCGGCGAGGTCGGCGACACGCTCGTCTTCACTGAGCACGATCCCGTTTACACCCTCGGACTGCGCGGTAGGGCCGAACAGAATCTGGTCTGGGACCCCGCCCGGCTCGCCCGCGAGGGCATCGCGGTCGTGAAGACCAACCGCGGCGGCGACATCACCTATCACGGTCCCGGGCAGATCGTCGGCTATCCGGTTGTCTCGCTCGCTCCGCGGAAGGACCTGCACGCCTACCTGCGTTTCCTCGAGCAGGTGCTCATCAACGGCCTCGGTTCGCTCGGGCTGGCCGCCGCGCGGCGCGAGGGCAAGACCGGCATCTGGCTGGGTCCGCGCAAGATCGCCGCCATCGGCGTCGCCGTGAAGCGCTGGGTCGCCTACCACGGCTTCGCGCTCAACGTGAACGCCGACCTCGCCCATTTCCAGGGCATCGTCCCCTGCGGGATCAGCGCCGCCGACGGCACCGTGACTTCCCTGCAGGCCGAGCTCGGCCGAGCCGCCGACCTGGCGGAGGTGAAGGCCGTGCTCGCCGCCGAGTTCTGGGCGCTGCTGCCAAAATTCCTCGAACCTCGCGAGTGAGCTCGTACACTCCGGAACCGCGCGATCCGCCATGCCCGCCCCATCGCTGAAGCCGCAGCCCGGGCCCGACCAGGCATTCCTCTCTTCCCGCCTTGCCGTGATCCTCGCCGGGGTCGGCCTCGCGCTCGCGGCGCTGGCGGTGTACGCCAACAGCTTCGCCGGGCCGTTCGTTTTCGACGACATCCCCTCGATCGTGGAGAATCCGACCTTGCGGCATCTCTGGCCGCCCGGGGATGTGCTGGCGACGCCGCATGGTGCCGGTCAGACGGTGACGGGCCGGCCCGTGCTCAATCTTTCCCTCGCGCTCAATTACGCGCTCGGCGGCGAAGCGGTCGCGGGCTACCACGCCGTCAATCTGGCCATCCACATCGTGGCCGGCCTGTTGCTGCTGGGCCTGGTGCGGCGGACCTTGCTGCTGCCGCTCTGGCAGGGACGTTTCGCCACCATGGCGCTGCCGCTCGGCCTGTCGGTTGCGCTCCTTTGGACCGTCCACCCGCTGCAAACCGAGTCCGTCACCTACGTCGTGCAACGGGCCGAATCCCTCATGGGCCTGTGGTATCTGCTGACGCTGTATGCCTTCCTGCGCGGCGCGACGTCGTCCACGTCAGGCAGCGGGTGGTTCACGCTCGCCACCGCCGGCTGCCTGCTGGGCATGGGGACCAAGGAGGTGATGGTCACGGCGCCGCTGCTGGTCCTGCTCTACGACCGCACGTTTGTCGCGGGCACCTTCCGCGGGGCCTGGCGGGCCCGCGGACGCTGGTACCTGGCGCTGGCCGCCACGTGGATCGGGCTCGCGCTGCTCGTGGCGGGCGCAGGAGGGCGCGGCGGGTCGGCCGGATTCGGCAGCGGCCTATCGTGGTGGACGTATCTCCTCACGCAGTGCCGGGCCATGACGCTTTATCTGTGGTTGTCAGTCTGGCCGCATCCGCTCGTAGCGGACTACGGCATTGGGCGGGTGGAAACGCTCGCAGCCGTGGCACCGCAGGCGTTGCTCCTGGTTCTGCTCGCGGCCGCGACGTTGGTCGCACTGTGGCGGCGGCCGGCGCTGGGGTTTCTCGGCTGCTGGTTTTTCGTCATCCTCGCCCCAAGTTCCAGCGTGATCCCGGTGGCGACGCAGACCATCGCCGAGCACAGGATGTATCTGCCGCTCGCGGCGGTCGTCACACTGGCCGTGCTGGGGAGTTACACTTGGATCGGACCGCGCAGCTTGGTGGTCTTCCTCGTGGCCGCGCTCGCGCTGGGCGCGATGACGGTCCGGCGCAACACGGTTTATCACAGCTCCCTGTCCTTCTGGAGCGACGCCGCAGTCCAATGCCCCGGCAACGCCCGCGCGCGCATCGCCCTTGGCACCCTCCTGGCCACCGGGAACCGGCTGCCGGAGGCCGCCGTCGAACTGGAGGCCGCGGTGCGGCTCGATCCCACCAGCGTGGAGGCGCTCAACAACCTGGCCAACGTCCTCGCCGCGACCGGCCGTTTTTCCGAGGCCATTCCAATCTACGGACGGGTGCTGGAGCTGACGCCGCGTGAAGCGAACCCGCACTACAACCTGGGCAACATCCTGGCCCAGCTCGGCCGGACGAACGAGGCGCTCGATCACTACCAAGCCGCCGCGCGGTTCGCGCCGGGCGACGCCGACGTGCAGTACCGCCTGGCCCTGACGCTGGCCCAACTCGGCCGGTTCACGGATGCGATCGGCCCCTGCGAACAGGCAGTACGGCTCCGTCCCGACTTTCCCGGAGCCCGCCAGAACCTGGAGGCAATCAGGAAACTGGCGGCCCAACAGACGACAATGCCCAACCGGTAAAAAATCCGCGGCGCGATCCACTGCGGAGCGTTGTCAAATCGTGCGCTTCCTTTCAGTCCGCACATCCCGCTTGTGATTCGCGCTTATTCGTGTGCATTCGCGGGCAACAGACTTCTGATGGACACCACGCGTAAACCCTCCTGGCTCCGCGCCAAGCTCCCTTCCGGTCCCGGCTATGCCGCCACGCGCCGGCTCGTGGACGAGAACCAGCTCCACACCGTCTGCCAGAGCGCACAGTGCCCCAACCTCGGCGAATGCTGGTCGCGCGGCACGGCCACCGTGATGATCCTCGGCAACATCTGCACGCGGTCGTGCAATTTCTGCGCGATCCAGACCGGCAAACCCACCGAGCTCGACCTCGGCGAGCCGGCGCGCGTGGCCGACGCCGTGGCGAAGATGAACCTCAAGCATTGCGTCATCACCAGCGTAGCCCGCGACGAGCTGAAGGACGGCGGCGCCGGCGTCTGGGCCGCGACGATCCGAGCCATCCGCCACCGCAACCCGCACACCGCGATCGAGGTGCTCGTGCCGGATTTCAAGGGCCAAATGGAACACGTGAACACCGTGCTCGACGCCAAACCCGACATCTACAACCACAACCTCGAGACGGTGGAGCGCCTGCAGAAGCCCGTGCGCGTGCAGGCCCGTTACGACCGTTCACGTTCGGTGCTCCGTCACGCCAAGGGCCGCGGCTTCGTCACCAAGACCGGCATCATGCTCGGCCTCGGCGAGGAGCAGTCCGAGATCGAGCAGACGATCCGCGACATCGCCTCGGATAAGACGAATATCCTGACGATCGGCCAGTACCTGCAGCCCACGCCGCAGCACCTGCCGATCTCGCGCTGGGTGCCGCCCGAGGAGTTCGTGCACTGGAAGCAGTTTGGCCTGGGCCTCGGCCTCGGCGTCGTCGAGAGTGGCGCGCTGGTGCGCTCCAGCTACCACGCCGACGAGCAATCGCAGAAATACACCGGCGTCGAGCACCTGAACACCGCGAACGCGCTGGCGGAGGGCTGACTGCGGAGCGGTCAGCCGGTGAAAGGAGCAGGGAAGACCTGCGGGCCGGGCGTAGAAGTTGAGCATCGCAAATTCACGGACCGGGAGATCCGCCGTGCTTGGCGTAAGCGCCTCACCTTGCTAGACCTCTTCCGTTCTACCTGCTCCCTTCTCTTTTCTCCCGGCAAGGTCCCCTTCGGGGCCCTTGCCCTCCGGCCCGGGGCGCTTCAACCTGCCGCCATGAAATCCCGCCGCGAGATCGTCGAAAACTGGCTGCCCCGCTACACCGGGGTGCCGCTCAAGGATTTCGGCGACTACATCCTGCTGACCAATTTCGACCGCTACGTGCAGCTGTTCGCCCAGCAGCACCGCGTGCCGGTGCTCGGCAAGGACAAGCCCATGTCCAGCGCCACGGCCGGTGACATCACCATCATCAACTTCGGCATGGGCAGCGCGCTCGCCGCGACCGTCATGGATCTGCTCAGCGCCATCAAGCCGAAGGCCGTGCTCTTCCTCGGCAAGTGCGGCGGCGTGAAGCACCGCGCCGAGCTCGGCGACTTTATCCTCCCGATTGCCGCCATCCGTGGCGAGGGCACGAGCAGCGACTATTTCCCGCCGGAGGTGCCCGCGCTGCCGTCGTTCGCGCTGCAGAAGGCCATCTCGACCACCATCCGCGACCATGCGCGCGACTACTGGACCGGCACCGTCTACACGACCAACCGGCGCGTCTGGGAGCACGACGAGGATTTCAAGAAATACCTGAAAAAGATCCGCGTGCTGGCGATCGACATGGAAACCGCCACGATCTTCATGACCGGTTTCTACAACGAGATCCCGACCGGCGCGCTCCTGCTGGTGTCGGACCAGCCGATGACGCCCGACGGCGTGAAGACCGCCAAGAGCGACGAGCAGGTGGATTCCAGCTATGTCAACGACCACCTCCGCATCGGCATCGACGCCCTGAAGCAGCTCCTCAACAAGGGCCTCACGGTGAAGCACCTTAGATTTTAATCCGATCCATTGTTACAGGAGGTAACAGAGGAAACGGAGAACCTTAATCACAGGCCTTTCCTCCGTTCACTCCGTTAGTTCCTGTAAAATGAATTGAAGATTGGGTCCTAGCTTCGTGCCCTTCGTGGTAAAACCTTACCCCCGCACCGTCGGGTGCGCCTGCAGGCGGTAGCGGCGCGGGCTTACGCCAAAGCGCCGGCGGAACAGCGCATAAAAATGCGAAAGGTTGGTCAGGCCGCAGTCCAGCGCAATGTCCATGATCGGCCGCGAGGTCTCCGCGAGCTGGCGTGCACTGTATTCCATGCGGCCCTCGTTGACGATCTCCGTCGGCGTCCGGCCCAGCCATCGCACCGTCGCGCGCGCGACGTGTGACGGACTGCGTCCCGCCAGCCGCGCCAGCGCCTGCGTGCCGCCGGCAAATTGCTCGGGTCCCGCCATGCCCCGGCACGCCTGCGCCAGCCACTCTGGGACCGGTTTCGCCCCCGCGACCGGCGCCCGAAGCAGGTGCGGCAGCTCCATCAGGAAACCATCCAGTACCACGCGCGGACGGCCCGGGGTCGCGAGGCGCCCCGCCCAGTGAGCCAGCGCCGCCTGCGCCCGCGCGTCCAGCGGCCAGGCCCGGTCCGCGGGCGAGCGCGCATAGGCGTCGGACTCGCCGGAAAAATAGCGCCGCCGCACCTCCGCCCAGCTCCGGCTCGGAAAGGCCAGGTTCAGAATCTGCAGCGGGTGCGCATCCGACCCGGTCACATGATGACGGTCCCGGGGCTGGATGAGAAACAGCCGGCCCGCCGCCAGCGGCACCGTCCGGCCGTTCAGCAGGTGCTCGCCCCGGCCGCGCGTCACCCAGAACAACTCGTGAAAGTCATGGTCGTGGTAGCGCGCCGCGTTGCCCGCGGTCAGCTCGGTCTGGGCAAAGTGGTACGATTCGCCCGGCCGCACGAAGTCCGCGAACTTGAAATGAAGGCAGGGCGGCGCCATGTGGGCAATATAACACAATAAATTGCGCTTTTATGGCAAGATTTACCCGAGAAAGGGTGATATAACACAAGCATGGTTGCTCCTACTTCCTCCCCCACCGCCCCTACCCTGCATCCGCGGCTGACCCCCGCCGAGGTCGCCCAGTACCAGAAGGAGGGTTATTTCGTCTTCCGGAAACCGGTGTTTCCGCAGGCCAAGTTCGACGGCCTCAAGGCCTGCTTCGAAAACATTCTCAACAACCTCGAGGCGGGCGTGCGGCCCGAGTCGATGGATGTCCCGCACTTCCAGCATCCCGAACTCTTTGAGTGGCTCTTTGCGGACGAGATCCTGGATCTGGTCGAGCCCATCCTCGGGCCCGACATCGCGCTCTTCGCGAGCCACTTCATCTGCAAGCCCCGTGGCAACGGCCAGCGCGTGCCGTGGCACGAGGACTCCCATTACTGGAGCACCATGATCAGCCCGATGGAGGTCGTGACCGTCTGGCTCGCGATCGACCCGTCGACGACCGAAAACGGCTGCATGCGGATCATCCCCCGCACGCACAACACCGGGAAGCAGGGCTTCTCCGACTACGATCTGCTCACGCCCGGCGAGGCCGTGTTCAACGACGAGATCAAGGCCGCCCAGCGCAACCAAGGGAAGCCGGTCGCGATCGAGCTCGAGGCCAATCAATGCAGCCTGCACGACGGCCGGATCATCCACGGCAGCGAGCCCAACCTGAGCACCAAGCGCCGCTGCGGCTACACCATGCGCTACATCAGCACGCGCGTCCGCGAGGACCACGAGAAGATCGGCGCCTGGCACCACCTCTATCTCGCGCGCGGCAAGGATCTCTCCGGGAACGTCTATGGCGATCCCACCAAGGCCTATCCCGACCTCGCCCGCTTCCGCGCGAAGCACGGCAAAAACGGGCACTGAGCGGTTTTAACACAGAGGCCACGGAGAGGGCTCCCCTCCGGGAAAATCCGGATTTGCCCGCTTGGTTTCTCCGTGGCCACGGTGACCTCCGTATTCAAAATTGTCCGTGACAAACCTCCGGCCAAAGAATGCGTCCTGTACCCGGAAGATGAAATCGCCGGCTTCATCTGACTTGGCCCAACTGACCGCGCGTGCCCGGCAGATTCGGGAACTCTACGCGGCGCTTGAGACCCGACGCGCCGGACGGCCCTGGAGCCGCGCCGAACTCGCGCAGGGCTTCGTGGGCGATGTCGGCGACCTCATGAAGCTCGTGATGGCGAAGGAAGGCCTGCGCCCAGCAAAGAAGCTTGACGCCGCCCTCGCCCACGAACTCGCCGACTGCCTGTGGTGCGTCCTCGTGCTCGCCGACGTCTATGGCGTCGATCTCGCGACAGCCTTCGACCGCACCATGGCCGGGCTGGAGCGGAAGCTTACGCGCAAGCGGGCTAAATGAGTCAGAGAAACCGGTCGTGGCGAGGTGCGCGAAGCTCGCCGTGGCGATCCAGCCATTCGACAAGCTCATGGCCTCGAGCTTAGTCAGAGGCTGGATTGCTTCGTCACTGCGTTCCTCGCCATGACCGTGCTGGGTGGGCACTCTCCGTCTCCGCAATCCGAACTCCGCTTTCCGCAATCGCCTACGGCACCACGTCGAACCAAAACGGCACGAACGTCTCGCGGCCGCCGAGGTTGACCTGCGACCAGATCACATACGATCCCGCGCGCGGGATCGTGAGCTTGAAGTTCAGCACCGGATGCAGCGCGTCCGGCGGCTGTGTCACATCCAGCTCCATCGGGTGGATATGCGCGAACCCGCTGCGCGCCGCATCGAACGCCACCAGGTGCGCAAACGCCCCCATCACCAGCTGCAGCGGCACGGCGCCGCCCTTTTCCTTCGTGATGGAAAACCTCAGGTCCGCCGTCTGGCCCGCCCGCATCGGCAGCACCGCCGGCGTCAGCGCGAAGCGATAGCCCGCCTGCTCCGCCGTCCATGACTTCGTCAGCACCGAAACCGACGGCCCGGCCTCGCCCCGGCCCAACACATTCAGTTCGGCGTTCGCATACAGGCTGCGGGCGGTCGCCGCCGGCGTGAAGTCGGCAAACACCCGGTAGTCGCCACCGCGGAGCGGCGTAAACGTAAACGTCCAGTCACCTGGCGTCTTCGCCGGCTCCGGGTGCACATGCTGATAATCCGCCAGCGACGGATCGGCAATCAGCAGGTGCAGGAGCTTGGTGTTCGAGACGAGCAGGTCTTCCGGCGCGATGGGTTTTCCGCTGGCGGTCCGCAGCGTGAGCGTGCAGCGCACCACGCGCCCCGCGGCCGGCGGCGCATCCGTCACCAGCGTCATTGTCACCGGCGAGGCCACGGCCACGACCGGGATGAACTGGGGGTTGAGCGGGTCGCAGAAATCGATCGGGTTCTTGGCCGTCACCCGGAAATCCATGTGGCTCAGGTTCGTGCCCGTGGGCAGCCAGCGGATGAGAGCGAACACGGCGACCGAGGCGGCCGTAATGAGCCCGATCTGGCGCCACTGGGTGGGACTGAGGTCGGAGCGGGCGGGGTTCATGGGGCGACTGAAGACTGAAGCTCGAAGATTGAAGTTCGAAAGCCGAATGCAGGTGAAATTCTAAGGTAGAAATCCGAAACTCGAATGAATGACCAAACAACTGAAAGAGGGCCAACTTCGGATTTAGAGTTTCGAGCTTCGGGTTTCGGATTTTAAGCTTTGAACTTCGGGTTTCTATGGCCGTTTCATCTTCGCCACAAAGTCCGCCGGCTCCCAGGCGCTGCCATCGGCGCGTTGGATGATGCGGCCGTTTTCATCGATCAGCAGCGTACTGAGCGTGTGCTTGAGCAGGTTGCCGTCGAATTCCGCAATGATCCCAAACTGCGTGAGCAGGTCCTTGATCGCGCTGTCGGGCCCGGTCAGGAACGAGAAATTCGCGGTGTCGATGCCCCGGGTGGCGGCATAGTCCTTCAGCACGGCCGGCGAGTCGTAGGCGGGATCGAGCGTGATGGAGACAAGCTCCAGGTTCTTCACCCCCGCCTCGCGCGCCAGCTTCTGGACGGCCATCATCTTCAGGGTCGAGGCCGGGCACATCGTGGCGACCGGGCAGCGCGAGAAGATGAAGTTGAGCATGATCTGCTTGCCGTGGAACCGCACGCTCTGCACCACGCGGCCTTCCTGGTCGTAGAGCGCGAAATCGGGGATTTTTTCCCCGACCTCCCGGTAGGCGCCGTTGCCGCGGATCAGCGTGTCCTGGCGCAGCGCCGTCGCCTGCGCCGCAATCGCGGCCGCGGCGGATTTGTCGTCCGGCCAGATTTTCTCCAGCCGCCAGGCGCCCTTGTCACTGGGGATCAGCTCGGCCCGGATCCGCTGGCCGGGCTTGGCCGCCGCGGCGTCGCTCCCGGACACGGCAAACTCCATCGTCATCGCCGGCATCAGCCCCTTGATCTCGTCGTGCTGGACCACGAGCACCTTGCGGGCGGCATCGACCGAGACGACCTCGCCGGTCAGCGGGTAGCGCTTCTCCTCCGGGACCGCGGCCGCCTCGGTCTTCGCCCCGGAACGGCTGCAGCCGGCGGCGCCAAGCAGGGCCAGCGCACCCGCGGCCAGGAGGGCATAAGATTTCATGACACTACGGATTCGCCGCCGGATAATATTGTCAAAGGGTTTGCGGACAAAGGCAGAGCCCCTTCTGCTCACAAATCACTCCGCTCATGGCCTCCTCGCCTCCCACCGTCCGCACCTCCGCCTACAAACCCGCCCTCGCGCTCTTCGCGGCGCTGGGCACGGCCTGGGTCTTTGTGCTGGTGATGCTCGGAGCCTTCACCACCAGCATCGGCGCGGGCATGGTGTTTGCCGACTGGCCGCTGTCCAACGGCTCGCTCAACCCCCACGGCTGGCTGACCAACCTCGCGATGTTCGCCGAGCATTCGCACCGGCTGAGCGCCGGCCTGATGAGCACGGTCACGATCCTCCTGGCGGCGTGGCTGTGGCTGACCGAGGAACGCGCCTGGCTGCGGAAGCTCGCGCTCTTCGCAGTCGGCCTCGTCCTCGTGCAGGCGCTGGTCGGCGGCCTGCGCGTCCTGCTCGACCACCTTCAGGTGGAGATGGTGGACACGAGCGTGGGCCGGCTGTTTGCCATGCTCCATGCGGTGCTGGCCCAGCTGTTCATCTGCACCCTCATCGCGGTGACGACGGCCTGTTCCAAGTCTTGGATCGACCGGAGCGGGCCGGCCGTCCGTCGCGGCGTACGCCGGCTCGGTGTCCTGTGCTGCGGGCTGCTGTTCGTCCAGCTGGCGATCGCCGCGGTCATGCGCCACAGCTTCGCGGGCCTGGCGATCCCGACCTTTCCTGCCTCAAATTTCGACGGCAGCCTGCTGCCCGAGGCGTGGAATTTCCGCATCGGGATTCATTTCGCCCACCGCGTGATGGCCGGCGTGCTGTGCATCGCGCTACCATGGTTCGCCTTCAGCCTGCGCGCCGACCGGGGCGCCTCGCCGGCCATGCGCCTCGCCGCGATCGGGCTGCCCGTGCTGCTGGCCGGGCAGATCTTCCTCGGCGCGCAGATCATCTGGACCTACCGCGCCGCCTACGTGACCACCGGCCACGTGCTGGTCGGCGCGCTCACGCTGGCCACGACCTTCTGGCTGACCTGGTGCGCGCACCGGGATGCCGTCGAGGGGAACCCCACGGCATGAACGCCGAACCTGCAGCCGCACCGGCAAAGTTCGGCGACTACCTTGAGCTGACGAAGCCGCGGCTGAGCCTGCTCTCGGTCTTGACCGCGCTGGTCGGATACTATGCGGCCCGCCCGGCGCCCGACGGCTGGAAGCTGGGCGCGGTGCTCATCGGCACGATGCTCGCCGCCGGGGGCGTCGCCTCGCTGAACCAGTGGTTGGAACGCGACACCGATGCGCGCATGTCGCGCACCGCCGACCGCCCGATCCCGGCGGGCAAGGTGCCGGACGGCTCGGCCTTCGTGCTGGGCATCCTGATGTGCATCGCGGCGCTGTTCCTGCTTTTTGCGAAGGTCAATCCGCTCGCGACGCTCTTCACGCTGCTGACCATCATCGCCTATCTCTGCTGGTATACGCCGGCGAAACGCTGGTCGCGCTGGTCGACGGAGATCGGTGCGCTCGCCGGGGCGTTCCCGCCGCTCATCGGCTGGGCCGCCGGCGAAGGCCGCGTGTCGGCCTTGGGCTGGATCCTCTTCGGGATCCTGTTTTTCTGGCAGGTGCCGCATTTCATGGCGGTGGCATGGACCTACCGGCGGGACTACACGGCCGTGGCGTTTCCCATGCTGCCGGTGCGGGACGAGTCCGGAGTCTGGGTGGCCGCCTGGTCGTTCGCCAACACGTTCCTGCTGCTGATCGTGAGCGTGCTGCCGACGGTGTACGGCCTGGCCAGCGTGTGGTATGCCGGAGCGGCCGTGGCCGCGGGACTTTGGTTCCTGTGGCGGGCGGCGCAGTTCATGCGCCCCGTCGGGCGCGATGCCGCGGCCAGGAAACTTTTCCTCACTTCGATCACCTACCTGCCGCTGGTGCTCATCGCCCTGGTGGCCGACCGGCTCATTTCCGCGCCATGACCATCAATGACATCCCCGCACTCAACGCGACGCTCAACGCCATCGCCACGGTCCTCCTCACGATCGGCTTCGTTCTGATCAAGCGGAACAAGCGCGAAGCCCATCGCAAGGTGATGTTCACCGCCTGCATCGTCTCGGCTGTGTTCCTTGTCGGCTACCTCACGCACAAGACGCTCAAGGGCATCGCCGCGCATAGCACCGGCCAGGCAATCCACACCCAATTCGGCGGCGAAGGCACGATCCGCATCGTTTACTACGTGATGCTGATCTCGCACGTGACCCTCGCGATCAGCATCGCCTACCTGGTCCCGCGCACCTTCTCCTTTGCGATCAAGGGCGACTTCGAGCGCCACAAGGCCTGGGCGAAATTCACCTTTCCCATCTGGTATTACGTCTCGGTGACCGGCGTGCTGGTTTATTTCTTCCTGTACCAGTGGTGGCCCGCGGCGCACTGACGCGCCAAACATCCAACACCGAACGTCGAACATCCAACGTTCAACGCCCAATAAAAAGCCGCGCCAGCGGTTAAGCTTGGCGCGGCTTGGCTAAAGGGTGGTCCGGTCAGAGTTCGACGCTGAACGTTCAGCGTTCGATGTTGGAAGTTCCGACCGAAGGCGTTCCGGTCACTTCACGGTCAGCACGCCCTTCATGCCAACCTGGAAGTGGGCCGGGAAGCTGCAGAGGAACGGGTAATCGCCAGGTGTCGTCGGGGCGGTGAAGGTCACTTCGCCGGACTTGCGGGGCCCCAGCAGGTCAATGTGGGCCAGAACCTGGCCGGCAAGCGCGGCGGGATAGAAATCGGTGTCCTTGGCGGCGCTCGCGGCCTTGTCGAAGGCCTCCACATCGCTGCCCGCCTTGAGGAGGATCCAGTTATGACCCATGACTTCCTTCGGCTGCGTGCCGATGTTGGTGAGGACCACCGTGATCTGCTCGCCGGGTTTGGCCTCGATGGCCGTGACACTGTACTTCATGGTGTCGCCCGCCGTGATCTCCACGGTGCGGGGACCGGCCGGGACCGCAGCGGCGGCCGGGGCGGAGGCGTCCTTCTGGCCGCAGCCGGAAGTGACAAGGGCAATCATTGCAGTGGCAATCAAGAGGCTGGTTTTCATGGCGGATTAAGTATCCGGAGCCCGCGAGGCGGATGCAACCGTCAACCTCACAAATGCCGCCAGCCTAATGCCCGACCCCACGGCAAATAATAACTCCGCCCGCCGGGCCTTCATCCCGCGGCAGCGGAAATTTAAGCGAGGAATATGGCTTGAAATGCCCGGAGGTTCGCGGACTCTTTTCCGATTGGCATTTTTCCGGCTGTTTTTCTTTTTCCACGACTGCACTCCATGCGTTTGAACTCCCTGCTCTCTACTTCCGCCCGCTGGGGCCGCGCGGCCCTCGCCTTCGGCGGCATCGTCCTTCTCACGGGCTGCGATCTCAATTTCTGGCGGATGGACGGACACCAGTCCACCATCGTGGTCGACGGCCCTGTCGCCGTGTCGCAGCGCGACCTGTTCTATGTCACCTGCTGGGTGACTTTCGTCATTTTCCTGATCGTCGGTTCCGTCCTTGCGTACACGACGCTTAAATTCCGCGCCCGCTCGTCCGAGGAGGAAAATGCCGTGCCGCCGGAACAGGGCCATGGTAACCCGCTGATCGAGCTCAGCCTGATCGGCGCGTCCGTCCTCGCGCTCGTCATCATCGCCATCCCCACCCTCAAGGGCATCTGGTACACGCACGATGTCCCCGAGGCGGAGAAGGCCAACGCCTACGAGGTCAACGCCGTGGGCCAGCAGTGGTGGTTCCGCTTCGAGTATCCCAACGAGCAGATCAAGGATGTCGGCCAGCTCGTCACCAGCAACGAGCTCGTGATTCCCGCCGGCCGGCCCGTCCACATCAACCTGCGCTCGATGGATGTCATCCACGGCTTCTGGATCCCGAAGCTCGCCGGGAAAGTGGACATGATCCCCAACCGCGGCAATTTCCTGTGGGTGCAGGCGGATCAACCCGGTTATTTTTGGGGCCAATGCGCCCAGTACTGCGGCGATTCCCATGCCGTCATGCGCTTCCGCGTGATCGCGCTCGGGCCGAGGGAATTCAACGACTGGCTCAACCGCCAGATGGAGCCCGCCCGCACCGTCAAGGCCGAGGCCGACCGGCCCAAGGCCCAGTTCGCCTCCTATCGCACTGACTTCAAGCGGAACGAAAAGGGCTGGTCGGACAAGTTTGACCTTAGCCCGCTCGACAGCTGGCGCGCCCAGCAGGAGCCGGATCCAAAGGCCGAGGACGTCGCCCTCATCCTCAAGGGCCGCGCGACCTTCCAGGCCAAGACCTGCGTGAACTGCCACACCATCCGCGGGCATGAGGGCATGGGCGTCACCGCGCCGAACCTGACGCACGTCGGCTCCCGCACCACGATCGCCGCCGGCCTGCTCGAGAACAATCCCGAGCAGCTCGCCCGCTGGCTCCGGCATCCCGACGAGGTCAAGCCCGGCAACAAGATGTACCACGGCATCGGCGGCATGGCCGGTTACATGAAGAAGGACGACACCGGCAAGGAAGTGCCGAACATCGTCCTCACCGAGGCCGACATCAGCGCCCTCGTCGCCTATCTCAGCAGCCTCAAATAATTTTCCTCCATGGACGCCACCGTCAAATCCCACTTCACGACCAAGGACGAGCACGCTCCCGCCAAGCCCCTGATTTTCTGGCGACCGACCGCCAAGACCGGCCTCATCAGCTGGCTCACCACGGTCGACCACAAGAAGATCGGCTTCATGTACGGCCTGTTCGCGCTGGTTTTCCTGCTGGTCGGCGGCTGCGAGGCCCTGCTGATCCGCCTCCAGCTGATGGTGCCGAACAACACCCTGCTGACCGCCCAGCAGTACAACACGATGTTCACCATGCACGGGACGACGATGATCTTCCTCGCCGTCATGCCGCTCGGCGCCGCGTTCTTCAACATCATCATGCCGCTGCAGATCGGCGCGCGCGACGTCGCCTTCCCGCGGCTCAACGCGTTCTCGCTTTGGACGTTCGTCGCCGGCGCCATCATCCTCAACGTCGGCTGGTTCCTGCCGGACGGCGCGCCCGATGCCGGCTGGGTCGGCTACGCCCCGCTGACCTCGCGGGCCTACAACCCGACCCACGCCACCGATTTCTGGGTCCTCGGCCTGCAGCTGCTCGGCGTGGCCTCCATCGCCGCCGCACTGAACTTCATCGTGACCATCATCAACCTGCGCGCCCCCGGCATGACGATGATGCGCCTGCCGGTCTTCACCTGGATGACCCTGGTCACCTCGTTCCTCATCGTGCTGTCCTTCCCCGCGATCACGATCGCGCTGGTCGAGGTGATGATGGACCGCCAGTTCGGTACCAACTTCTTCGAGGTCTCCAACGGCGGCATGCCGATCCTGTGGCAGCATCTCTTCTGGATCTTCGGCCATCCCGAGGTTTACATCCTGATCCTGCCCGCCATGGGCATCATTTCGGAAATCCTGCCGACCTTCTCGCGCAAGCCCCTCTTCGGCTACCCGATCGTGGTGTTCTCGGGCGCTGCGATCGGATTCCTCGGCTTCACCGTCTGGAGCCACCACATGTTCACCACCGGCATGGGCACGGTCGCGACCGCGGCCTTCTCGCTGGCGACGATGGCGATCGCGGTGCCGACCGGCGTGAAGATCTTCAACTGGATCGGCACCCTCTGGGGCGGCCACCTTAAGATGCGCACGCCGATGATGTTCGCCCTCGGCTTCATCTGGATGTTCATGATCGGCGGGTTCTCTGGCGTCATGCACGCGGCCGCGCCGGCCGATGCCCAGCAGCACGACAGCTACTTCGTCATCGCCCACTTCCACTACGTGCTGATCGGCGGCTCGATCTTCGCGCTGCTCGCCGGCATCCAGTACTGGTTCCCCCTCGTGGTGGGCCGGGTGGTCAGCGATTTCTGGGGCAAGCTCTCCTTCTGGGTCATCTTCGTCGGCTTCAACGTTACGTTCTTCCCGATGCACTTCCTCGGCCTGAACGGCATGCCACGCCGCACGTTCACCTACGACGGCAACATGGGGTGGAACACCGCTAACTACATCTCGACCATCGGCGCCCTCATCCTCGGCACGGGCATCGGGATCTATTTCACGGTCATGATCTATACTTTCTTCAAGGGTCAAAAGGCCACCCGGGACAACTGGGACGGCCGCACCCTGGAGTGGTCCCTGCCGAACCCGCCCCCGGAGTATAACTTCCGCGTCATCCCGACCGTCCATGCCCGCGACGCCTACTGGTATGAGAAGCATCACCAGGAAGAGATCGCCCGGGAGACGGCCGAGCACGCCAAGGACGACGAGGCCCACGGCGGCATCCACATGCCGTTCTCCTCGATCTACCCGCTGGTCGCCAGTTTCGGCGCATTGGTCGGCGGCTTTGGGGCGGTTTACCACAATCTGGAGATCGCGCTGATCGGCGGCAGCCTGCTCCTTGCCGGCGTCTACCTCTGGTCGATGGAAGGCGCCGAAGGCTACCACCTTCACCTCGATGCCGACGGCAATCCGGTCGAGGACACGCACGCCAAACACTAATTCCCCTTCCCTTTTCTCATGAGCAGCTCTGCCGCCACCAGCTCCATCGATCATCACCACGATCACACGACCACCACGGGCATCCCGAACAAGAAACTCCTCATGTGGGCGTTTCTGGCGTCGGACTGCATGTTCTTCGGTTCGCTGATTTCCACGCACCTCATCTACCGGTTGCACCCGCCTCCGGGCACGCCGTCGCCCCGCGACGTGTTCGACATCCCGCTCACCTCCTTCTCGACGTTCATCCTCCTGATGTCGTCGCTGATGATGGCGCTGGCGGTAAACGCCATCCAGAAGGGCAACCTCCGGAGCATGCGCTTCTCGCTGCTCACCACGGTGTTCTTCGGCGCGATCTTCCTCGGCTGCCAGGTGTTTGAGTTCACCCATTTCATCAGCGAGAAGCACCTGACCATCACCAACAGCATCCTCGGCACGACCTTCTTCACACTGACCGGCACCCACGGCACGCACGTGGCGATCGGCGTGCTGTGGCTGATCATGATGTACGTGCGGTCGTTCAAGCCCGCCGACACCACCTCGCACCGCTTCTGGTTCCTCCGCAACCTCCTCCACGTCGCCGCCGTCGTCGGTTTAGTGCTGAGCGCCATGTTCACCGTGCTGGCCATCGTCGCGACGCTGGAAACCGGCGGCACGGCCGGCTCCTTTGCCAGCCACAACTTTGCCTTGGTTGCCGCCTTCGTGGTGACGCTCGTCGCCAGCGTGATCCTCGCCCGGCCCAGCGGCCCCGTGCAGTTCAGCGAGGCCAACGCCATCGACGTCGAGTCCATGGGCCTGTACTGGCACTTCGTCGACATCGTTTGGATCGTCATCTTCACCGCCGTCTACCTGCTCGAATACCTCTGATACCCACCATGAGCGATTCACCCGCCTCCGCCGCCCCGGGCCAGCCCGCCGAGGAGAACAAGTTCCAGATCTACGTGCAGATCGCGATGCTCCTCGCCGTCATCACCGGCGTCGAGATCGCCGTCATCGGCCTGCCCTTCGCCAAGTGGCTGCTCGTGACCACGCTCGTCGTCCTCTCCACCGTGAAGTTCATGTACGTCATCTTCTTCTTCATGCACCTGCGGTGGGACAAGGCATTCTGCACCATCCTGTTCTTCATCGGCCTCGTGATCGCCGGCGCGACCATGTGGGCGCTGCTCCAGCTGTTCGGCGTCCATGAGAGCATCCCGCTGTCGTCGGTCGCGCTGGAAGCCATCCGTCCTTTCGGGCAGGTCGGCTGACCCGCCCGGTAAATTTCACCTGGTCTGGCACGGCGGCCCTTTGGCCGCCGTTTTTTCTTCCCCATGATCGACTGGCGCCACTGGCACAACGAACCCTACCTCGTCGGCGGGCTCGTGCTGCTGGGCTGGCTGTGGGCGCTCCTGGCCGGCCCGCTGCGCGCGCGGCTGGCCCCTGGCGAGCCGTTCCCCCGGAAGCGGGCCTGGTATTTCTATTCCTCGCTGGTCCTGTTCTACCTCTCGGTCGGCTCGCCGCTCGACCAGATCGGCGAGCGTTTCCTCTTCAGCGCGCATATGTTCCAGCACCAGCTGCTGATGTACCCGGTGCCGGTGCTGTTCCTGTGCGGGCTGCCCGGCTGGATGGTGGACGTACCGCTTGACCGCCCGGGTCTGCGCGGGCCCCTGCGGCTCCTGCTCGGTCCGCTGAGCTGCGCCGCAATCTCCACGGTGGTCATCAGCGTCTGGCACGCCCCGTCGCTCTACGAATGGGCGCTCGACGACAAGGTCGTGCACGTGTTCGAGCACCTGAATTTCTTCGCCGCCTCGATCCTCTTCTGGTGGCCGCTCCTGAGCCCGTCGCGCGCCTTCCCGCCCCTCAGCTACGGCAGCCGGATGCTCTACCTGTTCTGCCTCGAGGTCACCATGACCCCGGTGTTCGCCTACGTGACGTTCTCGCCCAATGTGCTCTATCCCACGTATGAGTATGCGCCCCGGCTGCTGGCGAATTTCAATGCGAGCGACGACCAGCTGCTCGCCGGGACGATGATGAAGCTCATCAGCATGACAGTGTCGCTCATCGCCTTTGGCATAAGTTTTTTCTGTTGGAGCCAGGCCAGCAAGCGGGCCGACCAAGCGGGCCAGTGACCCACGCTAGGCCAGCAGCCGGGTGGCGAGCGACTTCGCCTGGGTGCGGATTTCCGGCACGGCGGTGCATTCCCAGAGCACACCCTTGAGCGGCGCCCCCAGCGTGTAGAGCCAGGCCACCGGTCCGCCGCGGTACGCCAGCACCTGGCCCTCAGGAGTCGCATTGATGCCCAGGGCCAGCGGGTCATGGTCGATCAGGCCGCGCGCGAGCAGGTTGATCAGCAGCGGATGCTGGTATTTGGAGTAGTCGCTGCGGGGACCGGTGCAGTTGATGACCTTCGCCACTTTCACCGTCTGCCAGCGCGGCCGGTAGCGGAGGCGGAAGCGCGCTTCCACGCCCTCGGGGAGCTCGGTCAATTTCTCGAGCCGTCCGGCGTAAAAATAGAGACGGCCGGCCGCGCGGAGCGCGTCAATCTTCGCCGCGACCTCGGGAGCGAGCCGGTGGCGATGCCCTTCCCAGAAGGGCCGCACATGCCGCATGAACCGGGCCCGCTCCTCCCAGGACAACGCCGCCCACAACGCCGGGGTCCGGGACCGGATCGCATCGAGGACGGGCCGCCAGTCGAGGCCGGCCGCCTGTGCCACCCGCACTTCCGCCCGGATCCGCCGGAAAAGTCCCCGGATGGTCGCGGGCGGGGTTTCCGCCTCGAGAAACGGCCGGTACGCCGGCGCGGGCCGGTGCACCTGCGGCAGCAATCCGCGGCGCGACAGGGCGTGCACCACGCCCCGGTGGCCCGAGGACTGCAGTTCCAGCACGATATCCACGGCGGTCAGCCCCGCTCCGACAATGAGCACGTCCGACTCGGGCGGGATTCCGGCCAGGGCGCCCTGCCGCCAAGGCACATGGACATAGCGTTGGGAATGATAGATCGGCAGGGGCCGCCGGATGGGGTATTCGCCCGGCAGGTTGCCCAGGGCAAGCACGACCCGGTCGGCGGCAAAAGCCCGCCCGTCACCGCAGCGCAGCCGGACCGCACCGGTCTCCATCTCGATATCGGTGACCTCCCCCTTGATTTCCTCAAATCCCACGCCGGGCGCCGCTGCGGCGCGCGTCTCCGCGAGCGTCGCCCGGAGATATTCGCCAAAGATCCAGCGCGGCAGGAAATCGCCCGGCTCCACGGCAGCCGGATAGCCTGGCGTTCCCGCGCGCGCCGCCGCCCAGCGCTGAAAATGTCCGATGTCCTCGGGCCACGCCCCCATGCGGGCGGCCGGCACATTCAGCCGGTGCTCATGATTCTCCGTGCCATAGGCCACCCCGCGACCCACGTCCGTCATGCGCTCAAAAAGCAGCACCCGCAGGGGACTCTGCGCCTGGCGGAGCAATTGGGCTGCGACCAGAACGCCGCTGCATCCGCCACCGATGATGGCGATGGTGCGTGGCAGGTTGTGTTCACTCATGGCATGAAGTTGATGGAGGCGGGGGTTGGAATCGAACCAACTCGTACGGCTTTTGCAGAGCCGGGCCTTCCCACTTGGCTACCCCGCCGGCCGGAAAATCACCGTGAGCTTCATGCCGGAAAGAGAGCGCAGCCCGGCTGCCATCGACGAACAGCCGGGCCGCGCGGTTCAACACCATGGATGGTCTTTCATGCGGGGAGAAATCGCCGTTGGTTCAGCAGCGAAAGTCTGGAAGAAGGGTAAAAAATGTGATGTGCCCGGGCAGATAGCCGACGGTCAACCCCGGAGGGTTGCGATCGATTCCGGTGGCCCGGTCAACCTCGCATTCCATCCCGCCCGGCGGGAGGCCGCCGGGCGGAGAACAACTTTACCGGGGCCGTCCCGTGGACGGGTTCGGCCCATTAACAAACGCGCCGAGGGCGCGGAGAAAATACAGGGTGCTCAGGTGGCCGGCGCGGGAGCCGGGGCAAGGAGGTCATCCAGTGAATCGCTCTCGGGGCTGATGTCGGCAAACAGCCAGGTCGAGAGGTAGCGCTCGCTGCTCGACGGGATGATAACGACGATCTGCTTGCCCTTGTTTTCAGGGCGCTTGGAGAGCTGGATGGCCGCCCACACCGCCGCGCCGGACGAGATGCCGATCGGAATGCCGTCCAGCTGGTTGACCTGCTTGGAGATCGGGCCCGAGTCGGCCTCCTTCACGCGGATAATCTCGTCGTAGATCTTCGTGTTGAGCACGGCCGGGACGAAGCCGGCGCCGATGCCCTGGAGCTTGTGCGGGCCGGGGGCGCCGCCGGAGAGGACCGGCGAGGCGTCGGGCTCGAGCGCGATGATTTTGACCGAGGGCTTTTTCGCCTTCAGCACCTCACCCACGCCCGTGATCGTGCCGCCGGTGCCGATGCCGGAAACGACGAAGTCCACCTTGCCGTCGGTATCGCGCCAGATTTCCTCGGCGGTCGTGCGGCGGTGAATGGCGGGATTCGCCGGGTTGGCGAATTGCTGGAGGATGACACTGTTCGGGATCTTCGCCTGGAGTTCCTCGGCCTTGGCGATCGCACCCTTCATGCCCTTCGGACCCTCCGTGAGCACGAGGCGGGCACCCAGGATCTTGAGCAGCTTGCGGCGCTCGGTGCTCATCGTCTCGGGCATGGTCAGGATGAGCTTGAGGCCCTTCGCGGCGGCGACGAACGCCAGCGCGATGCCGGTGTTGCCGCTGGTCGGCTCGATCAGCACGGTCTGCGCGTTGATCTTGCCGCTTTTCAGGGCGTCATCGATCATGGCGAACCCGATGCGGTCCTTCACGCTGGAGAGCGGGTTGAAGAACTCGAGCTTGAGCAGGATTTCCGCCTGGGCGCCATGGGCGGCGGCGGTACGGTTGAGGCGGACGAGCGGCGTGTTGCCGATGGTCTCGGTGATGTCGTTATAGATCTTAGACATGTTGGTTCTGGGTTGAGTTTGGTTGGGGAAAAATCAGATGGCGTAATCGTCATCAAACGAGTGGCTCTGCCGCAAGCGCAGGCGGACAAGGTCGCCCACGCCCAGGCCGAGGGCGGTGAGTTCGGTGCGGGAGATCTCGGCCTCGACGTTCTCGCGGGTCTGGACGAGCTCGACGGACAGGCGCGCCTGCGGACCGGCCACGTGAACATATCGGATGACGGCCACCGCGCCGGCGGCCCCGGGCACGTCGGGTGACAGCTCGATGTCATGCGGCCGCACATAAACCACGCCGTTGGCGATCAGGGTGGCGGACCGGCTTTGGTGCACACCCACCTGTTCCGGGACCTGGCCGCGCAGCACATTCACATTGCCGAGAAACTGATACACGAACGGCGAGGCGGGCTTGTCATAGACCTCCTGCGGCGTGCCCACCTGCTCCACCTTCGCCTGGTTCATGATCACGACCTCGTCGGCGATCTCCAGCGCCTCCTCCTGGTCGTGGGTCACAAACAGCGTCGTAAGCTGGATCTCGTCGTGGAACCGCCGGAGCCAGCGGCGCAGTTCCTTGCGCACCTTGGCGTCGAGCGCGCCGAAGGGCTCGTCGAGCAGCAGCACCTTCGGCTCGACCGCCAGGGCGCGGGCCAGCGCGACCCGCTGGCGCTGGCCGCCGGAAAGCTGGCTCGGGTAGCGGGCGTCGAGGCCCTCCAGTTGAACGAGCTTGAGCAGGCGGTGCACCCGGTCGGTGATCTCATCGGCGGGGGGGCGGTCGCGCCGGCGGCGCACCCTCAGGCCGAAGGCGATGTTCTCCAGCACGGTCATGTGCCGGAACAGCGCATAATGCTGGAAGACAAAGCCCACCTTGCGCTCCCCCGCGGGCACGTTCGTCACGTCCTCCCCGTGGAACTGGATCTGGCCGCTGCCCGGATCGGCATGCTCGAGGCCCGCGATGATACGCAGGAGCGTGGTCTTGCCCGAACCCGACGGGCCGAGGAGCGCCACGAGCTTCCCGCGGGGCACATTCAGGTCCACGCCATCCAGCGCGGTAAAGGCGCCGAAAGTCTTGCGGATGTTGGAAGCGTGGATGCTCATCGATAAATCAGGCTTGGCGGCTCTGCGCGTGGCGCCACTCGACCAGGGCCTTGAGCACCAGCGTGACGATGGCCAGCAGGGCTAGCAGTGAGGCGACGGCAAAGGCCGCGACGAAGTTGTACTCGTTGTAGAGGATCTCGACGTGCAGCGGCATCGTGTTCGTCTCGCCGCGGATGTGCCCGCTCACCACGGACACAGCGCCAAACTCGCCCATCGCGCGCGCGTTGCACAGGATGACGCCATAGAGCAGTCCCCACTTGATGTTGGGCAGCGTCACGCGCCAGAACGTCTGCCAGCCATTCGCCCCCAGCGTGATGGCCGCATACTCCTCGTCGGCGCCCTGTGCCTGCATCAGCGGGATGAGTTCCCGCGCGACAAAGGGAAACGTCACGAACGTCGTGGCGAGCACAATGCCGGGCACAGCAAAGATGATCTTGATGTCGTGATCCAAGAGCCACTCGCCGAACCAGCCCTGCAGGCCGAACACGAGGACGTAGATCAGGCCGGAGATGACCGGCGAAACGGCAAAGGGCAGGTCGATCAGCGTCGTGAGCAGGCTCTTGCCACGAAACTGGAACTTCGCGATCAGCCAGGCCGCCGCCACGCCAAAAACAAGGTTGGACGGCACGGCGATCGCCGCAGCCAGCAACGTCAGCCGGATCGCGGCTAGCGCATCAGGCTCGCGGACCGCCGCGAAATACGCCCCCACCCCGCGGCGCAGCGCCTCGGTGAAAACCGCCGCCAACGGCAGTACGAGGAAGAAAAGCAGGAACAGCAGGGCCACCGCCGTCAGCGTCCAACGCACCCAGACCGGATCATGGGTGGCGCGCGGCGTCATGCCCGCCGGGGCCGGCGAAACCACCAGGGTGCTGGGGATCGCGGTGGCCATGCTCAGATCCGGTGGTGCCGGCGGCTCCATTTCTGGAGCAAATTAATGAGCAGCAACATGGAAAACGACGCCACCAGCATCACCACCGCGATGGCCGTGGCGCCGCGGTAGTCGTATTGCTCCAGCTTGGTGATGATGAGCAGCGGCGTGATCTCGGTGCGCATCGGCATGTTGCCCGAGATAAATACCACCGAGCCGTATTCCCCGAGGGCCCGCGCAAAGGCGAGCGCGAAGCCGGTCAGCAACGCCGGAAAAAGTTCGGGCAGGATCACGCGTGTGATTGCGTCCCAGCGATTGGCCCCGAGGCTCGCGGCAGCCTCCTCGATCTCGGGTTCGAGTTCGAGCAGGACCGGCTGCAGCGTGCGGACCACAAAGGGCAGGCCGATGAATGTCAGCGCCACGAACACGCCCAACTCCGTGAACGCGACCTTGATGCCATGCGGCTCAAGCCAGCGCCCCACCCAGCCGTTTTTGGAGTAGATGGCGGTGAGCGCAATGCCGGCGACCGCCGTCGGCAGCGCGAACGGCAGGTCCACCAGGGCATCCACGATGCGCCGGCCCGGAAATGTGTAGCGGACGAGTACCCACGAGACAATGAGGCCGAAGAACATGTTCACCATCCCCGCCGCCAGCGAGGCCAGGAAGCTCAGCCGGTACGAGGCCAGGACGCGGGGCGAGGCCACGGCCGTGACAAATTCATCCCAGCTCATGCCCGCGGTCTTCAGGAACGCCGCCGAGAGCGGGATCAGCACGATCAGGCCCAGGTAGGCGAGCGTGAAGCCCAGCGACAGCCCGAATCCGGGCAGGACGCGGCGCGGGGGACGGGGTAAGGTGGCGGCAAAAGTCACAGGTTGGCTCCTTGGGCGATGAAGCCCCGGTACTCTGCGAGCACGGACTGCAGGGCGCAACAGGTTGCTTCGACTTGTTGTGTCATGGGCGCGGCCGCCGGCGTCTCGAAGATGATCTCAAAGGGCCGCGGCCGCTGCTCCGGCGGAGGCGCCAGAATTCCGGTGAAGCAGTCGTCAATCAGTCCCTCCCGGGCAGCAAAGCCGTCGATGACGCCGCGCGGATCGACCGGCAGCACATGCGCCGAGGCGCGCAGCGCGGGCGCGAGGAGATTTTCGTTCAGCACCCGGCCCTGCGTGTAGCCATAGAGCCCGTCGCAGGTATCGTCGGTGTGGAGGGCGATGATCCCGTCGAACTGCTGGGTGCGCAATTCCTCCTCGAGGATGCCGATCTCGGGCAGGTCGGACTGGCGCCAGAACTCGCGATTGAGGTCAAACCCGGCCCGGTTGTGCCGGGTGCCGTCCTCGTAACCGGTCGGGTTGCACAGCGGGTAGAGCAGGAGTTCGTAGCCGGTGGCGGCCGCCGGCTCGTCCACAAGCAGGCCGAGCAGGCGTTGCAGCGCCAGTGCTCCCGCCGGTTCGTCGCCATGCACCAGGGCGAACACGCCCAGCCGGATCGGCGGCGTGCTGGTCGCCGGTCCGTGGAAGGCAAACCGCGGGACGGTATAACGATTGCCCCCGGCCTCGAACGAGCCGGCCACCGTGCCCACCACTTCCCGGCAGGCCTCGGCCAGCGCGAGAAACGGCCAGTAAAGGCGGCGCAGCTTGTGCGGATAGACGGGCTCGGGGGACGTGGACATGACCATGGGCCGGCGGCTATTTCCGGTAGAGCTGGTCGAACACCCCGCCGTCGGCGAAATGCCGCCGCTGCGCCGCCGCCCAACCGCCGGCGACCTCGTCAACGGTGTAGAGCGGAATGGCCGGAAACCGGTCGGAATATTTCGCCAGGATCGCGGCGTTCCGCGGACGGAAAAAATGCCGGGCCACCAGCTCCTGGCCCTCGTCGCTGTAGAGATACTCGAGATAGGCACGGGCCACCGGCTCGGTGCCGTGCTTGAGGACATAACGGTCCACCCACGCGACGGGATTCTCCGCGAGGATGCTGGCTGAGGGGACTATGACCTCGAGCTGGTCTGCACCGAATTCCCGCCGGATAAGCGCGGCCTCGTTCTCAAAGGTCAGCAGCACGTCACCGATGCCCCGCTGGGCGAAGGTCGTGGTGGCCCCGCGGCCGCCGGTGTCGAGCACCGGGACATTGGCGAAAAGCCGGCGGACAAACTCGGTCGCCTTCGCCTCATCCCCGCCGGCCTGCCGCAGGGCATAACCCCAGGCCGCGAGGTAGCTGTAACGTCCGTTGCCGGAGGTCTTCGGATTGGGGATGACCACGGAAACGCCGCGTCTGACCAGGTCCTCCCAGTCGTGGATGCCCTGGGGGTTGCCCTTGCGGACCACGAACAGGATCGTGGAGGTGGTGGGCGCACTGTGGTTCGGCAGGCGCTGCGCCCAGTCCGCCGGAATCAGGTGCCCGGCGGTGGCCAGGATGTCGATGTCCGGCGCCTGGTTCATCGTGACGACGTCCGCCTGCAGCCCATCGATGACCGAGCGGGCCTGCTTGGAGGAGCCGCCATGCGACTGGTTGATCGTGAGCGGGCCGCCGCCGCTGACGGTTTTCCAGTGGGCCAGGAAGGCGGCGTTGTAGTCCTTGTAGAATTCGCGGGTGACGTCGTAGGAGACGTTGAGCAGGACCGGTTCCGCCAAGCCCGGGCGCGCACCAGCCATGAGGACCAGTCCGAGCAGACAGGTGCGAAGCAGGGTCATGGGACCGGTTTCAGAGGTGCTGGCCATACGCTTGAAAGGCCCGGTAGCGGAGAATGAAACGGGTCAGGATAACGCGCACGGCCTCGTGGTACAGATCATCGGACCACGCCGTTGGAATGCGCAGTGTAAGTTCGAACGGTTGCACGGGCAGGTCGTCGGCGACAGTCAGCGGACCGTCCGGGATGTCGCTTCCCGCTGTGCGTTCGAAACGCACCGGGAAGGGCTCCGTCTCCTCGGAGGAGATCAGTTCCACGTCCGGCGACGGCAGCAAACCAGCAGGCTCGCGCACCCGCACGATGACCAGTTCGTCTTCCTCGCTGGTGGATTCGACCCGGATGAAACCATGATAGCCGCGCAGCCGGGCATCCTTTTCGAGCAGATCGATCTCCGGGGCGGTGGAACGGGCCCAATGGGCGCGTTCCAGATGCCGGGAATCCGGGTCGCAGCGGGCGCCGGCCGTATCAATCAGCGGAAAGAACGTGAGATTGAGCCCGTGACCGTGCTCTGAATTTTCCGCCAGCGAAGCGACAAGGCGGAGGACCGCCTGACCGGGCCGAAGATCCCGCCGGTCGAACCCGGACAGGAACGCCAGCCGCCATGATTCATCCGTGGCATGCGGGCCGAAAAAGACGAACCGCGGCAGATAGACCGCCCGCCCGCCGGAATAGACGGGGCCGAGCGGCGAGCCGAAGATATGGTTGTTTTTCTGGGAAAGCGCGTAGAGCGCGCTGAGTTGCGCCGTGAAGGCATAGGTCGGTGAGGCGGCAGGCGCCGGCACGGGCGTCACCGCTATGAACCGGGAGGAAATCGAGCTCATCGTCGGAGGAGGATGAAGGGTTGCGGGGCTCGGGAAAAACAGCGGTGCGCCCGGC
>CAIRTK010000012.1 GCA_903881475.1 uncultured Opitutia bacterium
AGCCGGTCTTCTTGACGAAGTCCTCGGCCTCGAGGGGATCCGTGAGGCACGCGTTGCCTTCCTCGACCTTGATGTCCTCCTCGACACCGCCGAGCATGCCGAGCTCGGCCTCGACGGAGATGCCCTTGGCGTGGGCCTTGTCGACCACGCGCTTGGTGATCGCGACGTTCTCGGCGAACGGATCGTGCGAGGCGTCGATCATGACAGAGCTGAAAAAGCCGGAGTCGATGCACTCATAGCAGGTCTGCTCATCACCGTGGTCGAGGTGGACGGCAAAGATCGCATCCGGAAAAATCTCCGCGGCCGACCGGATGATGGCCTCCAGCATGCGCTTGTCGGTGTATTTGCGCGCGCCCTTGGAAATCTGGATGATGAACGGCGCCTGGGAGGCGATGCAGCCCTTGAAGAGGCCCATGGCCTGCTCGGCATTGTTGATGTTGTAGGCGCCGACGGCGTACTTGCCGTAGGCGTGCTTGAAGAGCTGCGCGGTGGTGACGATCATGGCGGAGGGATTGACGAATCCCCGCGACTATCCGGAGGTCAAAACGGCGCGACAAGCGTTTTCGCTGTCATCAGCCGCCGGGGGGCTTGGGCGTGGCGACCGGAGTGGCGGTGCGGTTTTGTCCGCCGCCAAATTGGGCGCGCATCGCCGCATTGATCTGGGCCTGGGCCTGCTGCGTCTGCTGCAACTGCTGGAGCGCCTGCACCTGGGCGGGAGCAAGCACGGTGGAGGCCTGGGCGATCGCCGTATCGGTGATCTGGCTGCCGCCTCCACCCCCCCCGCCGCCGAAGCCAACCCCCAGGCTGGCGGCGACCTCGGCCCGCGTGATGGCCGCCGCCGAGGCGGGCGGACTGGTGCTGGCGAGCAACTGGACCATCTGTTCGGTCTGGGCGTCAGTGAGCGGCGTATTGGTGTAGCTCAACGACTGCGCCAGCTGGTTCACGACATTCCGCTGGGGCAGGGTCTGCTGGTACTGCTGGTACTGCGCGAACGCCGCATCGCCGAGGGTCGCCTGGATATTGGCGTCCACCTGCGACTGGGCGTCGGCAATCAGCGCCCGAAACTGGGCCGGGTCGGATTGCGGGCTGACACCCTGGGCCCGGGCGGCCGCCATCACGTCGGCAATTGCGCTCCCTTTTTCGACGAGCAGGTCCTTGAATTTCGCGAGCTGTTCCGGGCTGAGGTTGAGGCTCTTGAAGAGGGCGGCGTAACGGCTGTCCAGCGCACCCCGCTGCTGGATGGCCATGAGTTTCTGAATCTCAGGCTTGTCCATCAGGGCCATGAAATTGGCCGCCATGTTGCCCCGGGCCCCCCGTCGGCCCTGGCCCGGGCCATTGGGACCGTTGCCGTCCGCATCGAGATCCCGGCCACCATTTTGATTCTTGAGCGCCGCGAGGGCGGCCTCGAGCTCATGCTGGCGCTTTTGCGCCGCCCAAAGCCGCTTCTGCCAGTCCGCGCGCTCATCATTGGTGAGTGCGGCTGCGCGCAGTTTGATCAGTTCCTGGTATTGCTGCCATGCCAGAGCGCCGCCGCCCAGCGTTGTCAGGACGAGAATCAGGATGAGGTAGTTTTTCAGGGACTTCACGGTGTTTCCATGACGCATTGCCGCGCTTGAGGTTACCCGGCCAGAACGATCCGTGCTCAGCGCGGTGGAAATTCGAAATCGGCCTTCGTTCGCGTCTTGGAGAGGACAAGGAAGGCGTTGAACGGCAGGTTGCGCTTGGAGACGAAACCCTCGATGAGATTGGTGCGGCCGTTTTCGAGCAGGTTATGCAGCTCACCCGGCGGAATCTCCTTCTGGCAGATATGGCGCTTCATCGTGAAGACGATGCGGTTATCCTGATCCGGCCGGCGCACATAGTAACTGTCCCCGGCCTGCAGGACCTCGCCGTTGAAGGCCTTGCTCTGCTCGAGGACGATGGCGGAGGAGAGGTCGGGCGGGGTCTTGGCTTTGCGCGCGATGGGCTTGCCATCCTTGTCGAGCTTGGGGGCGCGCGGCGGGAATTCCCATGAGAACTTCGGGCCCTCGCGCTTGAGGAACGCGTCGAACGGACGACCCTTCTTTGAGATGAAACCCTTGATAAGCTCGGTCTTGCCCTCGGTGACGAGCTGGATGGCGTAGTCGCGGGTGATGGGCTTTTGGCACATCAGGCGGCCGATGCGGAACGTCTGTTTCCAGCCGTCGCCGTCCTTTTCGCGGAGCACATGGCTGGAACCGACCTCGCAGAGGCCAGCGCCGGTCTTGGGGTCGGTCCAGTAAGGCTCGACGGTACCAAGATCCACCTTGTCGCCGAAATCATACTCCGCCTTCCATTTGCCCTTCTCCTCGTCCTTGACGAGGCGGAGCAGGGCGGAGAAGCGGTTGCGGGTCTTGGCGGAAATGAAGCCGTCGAGGGGACCGACGGATCCCTTCACGACCAGGTCGCGAACCTCGGACTCCTCCATTTTCCGGCCGCCGATGACCTTGTAGATCATGAATTCGCCGTCCTGGGACTTGTAGCCGCGGAGCGTTTCCCGGAGCGGCTTGCCGTCGGTGGGCGAGGGGATTTCCGTGATGCGCGCAACGGAGTCGTCCTCCTCGAAACCCTTCACGCGCTCGATGATGCCCTTCGTCTGCTCGATGACCTCATCCATGAACTGCGCGCGGGGGAATTTATTGTGCTCCATCTGGCGGAGCTTGAACTCCCACTCGCCGGTCATGGCGGGCAGGGTGAGCGCGTCGGCCTTCACGGCGGAGAGAAACTGCAGCAGCTGCTCGGCCTTAGCGGTCGGCAGCAGGTCGCGCTGGGCGCGATCCATGTATTTCTGGTTGATAAGGCCGTCGATGGTGTCGGCGCGCGTGGCCGGCGTGCCCAGGCCGCGTTCCTTCATGGCCTCGGCAAATTCCTCGTCTTCGATCAGCTTCCCGGCGCCTTCCATCGCGGAAAGCAGCGTAGCCTCCGTGTAGCGCGGGGGCGGCCGGGTGGACTCCTCGTGGAGCTTCGATTCGGCGGTCCGAGCCTTCGGCGGCGAGCCGTCCGGGGCGGTGAGGGCGGGCAGGGCCTTGGAGTCGGGAGAGTCGTCGTCCACGGTCGTCTTGCCGTAGACGGCGAGCCAGCCGGGGGCGGTGAGCACCTTGCCCTCGGTCTTGAAATCGTGGCCGGCGATGGTGCTGGTGCGGGTGGTGACGTCGAACTCCGCCACGGGGTAGAAGGCGGCGACGAAGCGCCGGGCGATCATGTCGTAAACCTTGGCCTCCATCTCATCAAGGCCGCGGGCTTCCGTGGTGGTCGGGATGATGGCGAAGTGATCGGAGATCTGCGCATTATTAAAGATGCGCTTGTTGGGCCGCAGCCAGCCCTCGCTAAGGACCTTTTGCGCGTGGGTACCGAGATCGCCGGGGAGATTGGTGAGCGCTTCGCGGCAGGTGGGGATGTAATCCTCCGGCAGGGCGCGGGAATCGGTGCGGGGATAGGTGATCGCCTTGTGCTTCTCGTAGAGGGACTGCGCGATCTGCAGAGTGCGGCGGGCGGGCAGGCCGAAGCGGTTGTTGGCCTCGCGCTGGAGGGTGGTGAGGTCGTAGAGGCGGGGCGCAGCCTGAGTGCTGCCCTTTTTTTCCTCCGTGACGGCAGCGGCGGGGTGACCCTGGGAGGCGGCGAGGACGGCCTCGGCCTGGGCCTTTTCCCAAATACGGTCTATGCGGTCGTGGTCGTCGTTCTCGGCCCGCTTGAAGTTGGGGCGCTGATAGACGCCCTCGTACGTGCCCTTGGCGACCTCAAAGGTGGCGGTCACGCGCCAGAAGGTGCGGGGCTTGAAATTGCGGATTTCCAGCTCGCGGGCGTAGACGATGGCGAGGGTGGGCGTCTGGACGCGGCCGACGGAGGCGACGTTGCCGGCGCGGGAGCCGAACATGCGCTTGGTGAGGGCGCGGGTGCCGTTGATGCCGATGAGCCAGTCGCTCTCACTGCGGCAGCGCGCGGCGTCAGCGAGGCCGGCCATCTGGGCGCCGTCGCGGAGATTCTTAAAGGCCTCCTGGATGCCGCCGGTGGTCATGGTCTGCATCCACGCGCGCTTCACGGGCAGCTTGGACTTGGTGAGCTGATAGAGATAGGCGAAGATGAGTTCGCCCTCGCGGCCGGCGTCGCAGGCGTTGATGACCTGGTCGATGTCCTTGCGGGCGAGAAGTTTTTTGAGGGCGTTGTAACGCTCCTTGGAAGCCTCGATGGGCTTGAGGCCGAATTTTTCCGGGATGATCGGCAGCATCTCGAGCCGCCAGAAGCCGTATTTCTTCTTGTCGATGTCCTCGGGCATCTCGAGCTCCACGAGGTGGCCCAGCGCGTAGGAAATGACGTACTCGTCGTTCTCGTAGTGGTCACCCTTCTTGGGAATTTTGCCGAGGGCCTTGGCGAGATCGGCCGCGACGGACGGCTTCTCGGCGATGATGAGTGACTTCATGAGGTCGCGAGGCGTTAGGCCCCGCGTGCGCCGATTTCAAGGATTAGTTTTTCGGCGAGATGCAAAGCGCGGGAGAAATGCTCCGCCCAGATTGGGCAAGTTTGCGCGCGATTCAGGAGGAGAGCTTGGGCGTTTCCGCGAGGGCAGATGCGAGGGCGGTGAGCAGCGCCGCGATCGTGTCGTCGGTTTCATCGCCCATGTTGGAGATGCGGAAGGCCTTTCCCTTCAGTTTGCCATAGCCGCCGTCGATCACGAGGTGGTGCTTGGCCTTCAGGATTTTGTTCAAGGCGCTGAGATCGTAGCCGAGGTTGTTGTTGAAGCAGTTCAGTGTAACCGAGCCGTAGCCTTCCATCGGGAAGAGCGTGAAGCCCTTTGCCAGGGCCCAGTCGCGGACCGTCTTGTTCAACCGCGCGTGGCGGGCGTAGCGGACTTCGATGCCTTCGGCGCGGATGTCCTCGAGCTTCGACTGGAGGGCGTAGATGAGCGGGATGACGGGTGTGCTGGGTGTCATGCCGTTCTCGTGGTTTTTCTGGAACTCGAGGAAATCGAAGTAGTATCCGCGGTCTTTCGTGGCGGCGGCGCGTTCAAGGGCGCGCTTGGAAACGGAGAAAATCGACAAACCGGGCGGCAGGGCGAGGGCCTTTTGCGAGCCGGTGATCATGACATCGATGCCGAGTTCGTCCTTCTTGATCGGCAACGCGCTGAAGGAACTGATCGTGTCGATGATGCTGATGACGCCGGGGAACTCCCGGATGACGGCCATGAGCGCGGGCAGGTCGCTCATGCAGCCGCAGGAGGTCTCGTTGTGGATGAGCGTGAGGGCGTCGTACTGGCCCGTGGCGAGCTCGCGGCGGAGCGCGGCGGGATCGATGGGCTGACCCCAGGCGACCTGGAGCGCGCCGGCGCCCTTACCGCAGCGCTGGGCGACATCGAGCCACTTGTCGGAGAACGCGCCGTTCATGCAGCAGAGTACCTTCTTTTGGACGACGTTGCGGAGGGAGCCCTCCATCACGCCCCAGGCGCTGCTGGTCGAGAGGTAGACGGGATCCTTCGTATAGAAGAGCGCCTGCAGGTCAGGCTGGATTGACTGGTAGAGCGCAACGAAGTCGGTGCTGCGATGTCCGACCATGGGCTGCGTCATGGCCCGAAGGGTTTTCTCCGAGACGGCGATGGGACCGGGAATGAAAAGTTTGTAGCTCATGGGGTGGGAAAGGCAGGGAAAGTGTGGCGATTGGAAGACGGTGCGCCTGTTCGACAGGGTCAGGGCGAAAACAGGTTGCGCGGCGGGCGGCGTCAACCTTCATTCCCGTCAACGCATGTCGCAATCCTGGCTGCAGAAGAAACTCAACGCCCTCGAGCTGTATACGATAGACGTGATCCTGGGGCGGCGCGCGGGCACGGGCGCGGCGGTTTACGGTGCCTTCCTGCAGACGCTGTCGTGGCTCTTCAGCATCGTGGCGCAGACGCGGCTCTGGCTCTACCAGCACCGGATCCTGCACGACCAGCCCCTCGGATGCCTCGTGGTCGTCGTCGGCAACCTCACGGTGGGCGGCACGGGCAAGACACCGGTGGTGGAAAAATTCGCCCGCGCGCTGCGCGACCGCGGACGCAAGGTCGCGATCCTCAGCCGCGGCTACAAGAGCAAGGCGCCGCCCTTCTGGAAAAAAGCGTGGTTTGCCCTGACCCATACGCAGGAACCGCCGCCGCGCATCGTGAGCGACGGGGAACGCGTGCTGCTCGACAGCGAGGAGGCGGGCGACGAGCCGTACATGCTCGCGCGCAACCTGCCGGGCGTGATCGTGCTGGTGGACAAGAACCGGGTGAAGGCCGGGGCGTACGCGATCAAGCGGTTTGGCTGCGACACCCTCGTGCTCGACGACGGCTTCCAGTACCTGCCGCTCAAGGGCCGGCTCAACCTGCTGCTGGTGGACAAGACGAACCCCTTCGGCAACGGCCACCTGCTGCCGCGCGGCATCTTGCGCGAGCCCATCAAGCATCTGAAGCGGGCGAGCTATGTGTTTCTCACCAAGTCGAACGGCCAGCGCGATGCGGAACTCGAGGCGCTGATCACGAAGTACAACCCAACCGCGGACATCATTGAATGCGCCCACCGGCCGCAATACCTGCAGCGATTCGGCTACGCCGCGGAAGCGCCGGGGGCGCGGGAACCGCTGTCGTTCCTGAAAGGCCGCCGCGTGGCGGCGTTCAGCGGCATTGCGACGCCGGAGAGCTTCGAGAAATTCCTCCGCGACCTGGGGGCGCTGCTGGTGGCCCGGGAGCGGTACCTTGATCACTACCGCTACACGGATGAGGATTTGGACGGGCTGTTCGAGCTGGCCCGGCGCGAGGGAGCGGACTGCCTCGTGACGACCGAGAAGGATGCCGTGCGCCTGCCGGAAAACCGGGTGTTTCCGCTGCCGCTGTTTTACCTGCGGCTGGAGATCGAAATCCTCCACGGGGCGGCGGATTTCGACGAGGCCGTGGGCCGGATCTGTTTTCCGCAGAGCGGAACGCGGGCGAACGCAGATTGAAGCAGCGCAGGCTTCCAGCCTGCATCCGGAAAATGGCAGGCAGGATGCCTGCGCTACGCGCAATTGGACGCTTGCGCGGCCGCCTTCGTCTCAGGTTAGCTGAGTCATGATTATCGATCCCCGTATCACGAAACTGGCCGAAGGGCTCACCGGGTTTTCCACCGGCCTGAAAAAGGGCGAGCGCGTCCTGATCGACGCGTTCGACGTGCCCGACTCCATTGTCATCGCGCTCATCCGCGCCGCCCGGAAACTGGGCGCCCATCCGTACGTCCAGCTCCACCGGGCGCGGGTGACCCGGGAACTATCGCTCGGGGCCGAGGAGGCGCAGTTCACGCCGCATGCCGAGATCGAGCTGGCCCGCATGCAAAAGATGGACGCCTACATCGCGCTCCGCGGCTCCGACAACATCTTCGAGGGCGCGGACATCCCGGCCGATCGGGTCCAACTCGTCAGCCGGCTGATGAAACCCGTGATCGACCACCGCGTCGGCAAGACGAAATGGGTCGTCCTGCGCTGGCCGACCTCGGCCATGGCCCAGCAAGCCGGGATGAGCACGGAGGCGTTCGAGGAGTTTTACCTGAAGGTCTGCACCCTGGATTACAGCCGGCTCACGCCGGGCATGGCAGCGCTCAAGAAGCTCATGGACGCCACGGATCGCGTGCACCTCAAGGGTCCGGGCACGGACCTGCGGTTCTCGATCAAGGGCATCGGCTCCCAGCCCTGCGGCGGCCTCCGCAACATTCCCGACGGCGAGGTCTTTTCCTGCCCGGTGAAGGACAGCGTCGAGGGCGTGGTGCAGTACAACGCCCCGACCGTCTACCTCGGCTCCTCGTTCGACAACATCCGCCT